>JAQENU010000018.1:0-9099 GCA_027676805.1 Coprobacillaceae bacterium UN01-12pH3A
CCTTTGAAAGGCAAGGAAGGCATGATTCAAAAGATAGATCGCCATAAGCGAATGGCCTATATACAGATGAACTTATTTAATGAAGAGACGACCGCAAAGGTAGGATTAGAAATCATCAGCAAGAACTAGCTTCTTGCTTTTATTTTGGAGGGAAGAAGATGTATCGACATTTCATGAAGAGAGGAATCGATGTCGTATTGAGTGGATTAGGCATCGTGGTCTTATCTCCGGTATTTATTATAACGGCTATGATTATCAAGTATACATCACCGGGACCTGTATTGTTTAAGCAGGAACGAGTAGGAAAAAATAACAAGCTGTTTAAGATTTATAAGTTTAGAAGCATGCGAATGGATACGCCGAAGGATGTACCAACGCATCAGTTAAAGAATCCGGATCAGTATATTACGAAGATCGGAAAGTTTATGAGAAAGACGAGCTTGGATGAACTGCCGCAATTGTTTAATATCCTCAAAGGGGAGATGGCAGTGATAGGACCGAGACCGAGCTTACCGAATCAGACGGATTTGAATGCCTTAAGAGATAAGAATGGATCGTCAAGTATTAGACCGGGATTAACGGGTTGGGCGCAGATCAATGGGCGAGATGAATTAGAGATCGAAGTAAAAGCAGGATTAGATGGGGACTATGTGAAGCATATGTCTTTTTTATTTGACTGCAAGTGTTTCTTTGGAACAATCACATCAGTAATGAAGTCGGATGGGATTGTCGAGGGAGGGACAGGCGAGTTGCATAAGGAGGAAAGACCCTTATGAAAAGGATACTGATTACAGGGAAAGACAGTTATATAGGAACAAACTTTAAAAACTATTTAGAAGTGTATCCTGAAGAGTATGAAGTCGTGGAATTAGATGTGAGAGATGAAAGCTGGAAGAACTATGACTTCACTCCATATGATGTGGTATTTCATGTAGCTGGAATTGCTCATATAAAAGAAGTAAAAGAAAATGAAGCACTATATTATAAAGTGAATCGAGATTTAGTAATTGAACTAGCAAAAAAAGCAAAGGTAGCCGGGGTTACACAATTTATCTTTATGAGCAGTATGAGTGTTTATGGAATAAATCAAGGTGTAATTAATTTAGATACAAAACCAAAACCGAATACCTATTATGGGAAAAGCAAGTATGAGGCAGAATTAAAGTTAAATGAGCTAGAAGATAATGGTTTTAAGATATGCGTTGTAAGACCGCCAATGGTTTATGGGGATAATAGTCCCGGAAATCTAACAAAATTAATTAAGGCAGTAAAAAAATTTCATATTTTTCCAACTATAAGGAACCAAAGAAGTTCGATTACCATAGAAAAGTTAACAGAGCAGATCAAAGAATATGTTGATTTAGAAGCAGAAGGAATATTCTTGCCACAAAATGCAGAGTATTTATGTACATATAAAATAGTAAAAGAAAAAATGGAAGTTGAAGGAGTGTATGTTTTCTATACTTCTTTTTTCAATCTTATAATAAAAACTTTAATTGGAAAAATAAATATAATTACAAAAATATTTGGAGATTTGAAATATGAAAAATAAATTAGAATATATTTTGAAACATAACGAATTAATACTTTCTCTATATAAAATAATTATGAGTAGGGTATTTCGTTTTATTGGAATATTTATTAAAATTGATGATAACTTAGTTTTATTTAGCGCACATGGAAGAAAATATAATGACAGTCCGAAAGTTATTTATGAATATTTACTTGCAAACAATAAATTTAAAAATTTAAACTTCATTTGGGTATTTGATAATCCCGATAATATCTCTATCCCACAAGGGAAGAAAGTAAAAACAGACACTTTATCATATTTTATATATGCTTTAAGGGCAAAATATTGGATAACCAGTGTCAATATTGAAAGAGGTCTTAAATTTAAAAAGAAAGAGACAATATATTTAAATACATGGCATGGAATTTCCTTAAGCGTAGTTGGAAATGATTTGGGAATTCGTAATGATTACGATTGGAGTTATGTAAATTATGTATGTTATTCAGGGGAATTTGAAAAGGATATAATGAAAAGAGCTTTCAATTGTAATGATCAAAATATGATACCAACTGGTCTTCCACGTAATGATTCTTTATATATAAATGATGTAGAAGAACTCAATTGTATAAGAAAAAAATTGAATATCCCAGATGATAAAAAAGTAATACTATATGCTCCTACTTGGAGAGATAGTGAAGATGGAGGTGACAGTTATCAATTGGCTCCCCCCATTACTTGGGAAAAATGGGAAAATGAGTTAGGAAATAAATTTGTCGTTTTATTAAGAACCCATGTTTATACCACTAAACTTATGAATGTTAATTTCAATGATTTTGTAAGATCTGCAACAGATTATCCAGAAGTAAATGATTTACTAAAAGTTGCAGATATATTAATTTCTGATTATTCATGTATACAATACGATTTTTCAATACTAGGAAAACCGATGATCTGTTTTGGATATGATTGGGATAACTATAGTAGAAACCGTCCTTTTTATATAGACATGGAAAATGAATTTCCAAATGGAATTATAAAAAAAGAAGAAGATGTTCTAAATCTTATTCTGACAATGAACTATAAAATACAGTGTGAATTATCGAAACAATTTTGCAATAAACACATCAATTATGGAGGAAATGCAACTCAGTATTGTGTAGAAAAACTATTTAGTATTCCGGGAGAGATTGTATGAAAATTATGATGATTTTAAGTATGAGCCTAGAAGAAAGTGGTCCATCAATTCATCTAATAAACGATATTATTCTTGAGGGTTTAACTCATGGACACCAAATCATAACAGTTGAAAGATCTACTAAACATTCATCGGTAGATCTAAAATTCTCTAATAATAAGAATTATACGCGATTAATTGTTAAAAATTCTGATATTAATAAAACAAGTTTCATTAATAGATATATTGCTGAAGTAAATTATGCTAGGCAATGTAGAAAATATTATAAAGAATATCGAGATGTAGATATTGTTTTTTTACAAAGTTGCAATAATGCTTATTATCAAATTAAGCATATATCTAGGTATTTAAAAGCGCCAATAGTGTATAATGTTCAAGATATTTTTCCTAATAATTTACTTCTCTTACCAGTTTTATCAAAGAGATCAATTATATATAAAATCCTTATACTGCTGCAGAGAAAAGCATATAAACAATCAGATTCGATTATAACAATCTCTGAGGATATGAAGCAAACTCTAATAAATGATAAAGTTCCTAGTGAGAAAATTACTGTTATTTATAACTGGGGAAGTTATAACTCTTTGATAACTAAAACGAATAATGAATTTATACAAAAAAACAACGTAGATATTAATAAATATAATGTTGTATATGCTGGCAATGTTGGGCGAATGCAAAATATATGGATCGTTATTAAGGCAGCGGCTTTACTGAAAAACTACCAATATATTAAGTTCTATATTATTGGGGATGGTGTTGAGAAACAGGCAATTGTAAAGTATGCAGAAGAAAATCAATTAAATAATATTTTTTTTCTTCCTATGCAAAATTCTAAATCTGCCATAAATATATATTCGATGGCAGATATAAATTTAATTCCATTAGTAGCCGGTGGAATTTACACAGCTTTACCTAGTAAAACGGCAAATTGTTTGTATTGTAGAAATACGATTATTGCTTGTATTGATGATCAATCCAAGTTTGCAAAATTACTTGACAAAAGTAATAATTGTTATGTTGTTAATAGTAATGATAGTGAAGCTTTAGCAAATCAAATCTTAAAATGTTATGAAAATAAAGATGTCCATGATACTAGAGAAAGCAACATATTAGAATTGTTCGATCATAAAAACGCTTATAAATACATTATACATATGGAGGAAGTAAATAATGAGTATATTTAAAAATAAAATATTGTTAATTACGGGTGGAACTGGATCTTTTGGAAATGCAGTTTTAGAACGTTTTCTAAAAACTGACATTAAAGAAATTAGAATTTTTTCAAGAGATGAATTAAAACAAGATGACATGAGACATTATTATCAAAACCAATTTCCTGTAGAAAGTAATAAACTTAAGTTTTATTTGGGCAATGTTCGAAGCATACAATCACTAAAAGATGCTATGCATGAAGTTGATTATATTTTTCATGCGGCAGCTTTAAAACAAGTCCCATCATGTGAATTTTTTCCAGTGGAAGCTGTAAAAACTAATGTATTAGGAACAGATAATGTATTAACTGCTGCGATAGAATGTGGCGTGAAGAAAGTAATTTGTCTTAGTACAGATAAAGCAGCATATCCAGTAAATGCTATGGGAACTAGTAAGGCAATGATGGAAAAAGTTGTTGTTTCAAAATCAAGAATAGTTAAACCCGAACAAACAACTATTATGTGTACTCGATATGGAAATGTACTAGCCTCAAGAGGAAGCGTTATTCCCCTTTTTATTAATCAAATCAAAGAAGGAAAACCTCTAACTGTTACAGAACCCACAATGACACGTTTTGTCATGACACTAGAAGAAGCTGTTGAACTTGTCCTATTTGCTTTTGAAAATGGAGAAAGTGGAGATATCTTAGTGCAAAAGGCTCCTGCTTGCACAATAGGAGTTTTAGCGCAAGCTATTAAAGAATTATTTCATGTAGAGAATGAAATTAAAATCATTGGTATTCGACATGGTGAAAAAATGTATGAAACGCTATTGACAGATGAGGAATGTGCGAATGCTTTAGATATGGGGGGATTTTATAGGGTCCCGGCTGATAAACGTGGTTTAAACTATGACAAGTATTTTTCAAGCGGATACAAAAAATCGAATTTGAAACAATTTAATTCTCATAATACAAAATTAATGAACTTAGAAGAGCTTAAAGAGAAACTACGAACTGTACCTTTCATTATTGATGAATTAGAAAAGTGGGATAATAGATAATGTCTAAAATATTATTTATTAATTCGGTCTGTGGGAGTGGCAGTACTGGAAGAATATGCACTGATTTATATGATTTAGCTGAAAAAAAAGGTCATAAATGTTACATAGCCTATGGAAGAGGAAATGCACCTGAGAGTTATAATACCATAAAAATTGGTAATAAATTAGATTTATTTTCTCATGTTTTTTTTAGTAGAGTTTTTGATAGACATGGGTTTGCAAGCAAAAAGGCCACCAAAAAATTTATTCAAAAAATTGAAGATATAAATCCTGATATTATACATCTCCATAATCTCCATGGATACTATGTTAATATTCGCTTATTATTTAATTACTTTAAAAAAAATCCTAATATTCAAATTATTTGGACATTGCATGATTGCTGGAGTTTTACAGGACATTGCACCTATTTTACGTATTCGAAATGTTATAAATGGATAAATAATGAATGTCAAAATTGTCAATATAAGAATAAATATCCTCAAAGCTATTTATTAAATAATAGCCACAGTAATTACATACTTAAAAAACATTTATTTAATCAAGTCCCTAATCTGACTCTTGTAACCCCATCAAAATGGTTAGCTTCACTTGTTAAAATCTCATATTTGAAAACGTATAGAACTTTGGTAATCAACAATGGAATTGATATCAATAAATTTAAACAAAACAAATATGATAATAATTCGATTAGTAATTATTCTAATTATAATAAAATTATTTTAGGCGTGGCTAATGGATTTGGGGAGAGGAAAGGGCTTGATTGGTTTATTAAACTTAGATCAGATTTACCATTAGAAATAGCTATTGTTTTAGTCGGTGTAGATAAGAAGGATAAAACTTTTATTCCATCAGATATTATAACTATTGATAAAACGAACAATATAGATGAACTTGTTGAACTTTATTCTAAAGCAGATGTGTTTGTTAATCCAACACGTGAAGATAACTATCCAACAGTCAATTTAGAAGCGCAAGCATGTGGAACACCAGTAATTACAACAAATGTAGGAGGTAGTCCAGAAACAATATTTAATACTACAGGATTAGTTGCTGAAAATTATGATCAATTCTTAAAATATATAAAGGATGTTCTTAATAACAAATATAAATTTAATTTTACATCTATAAATCAAAAAGTAGATCGATATTTACTTTTTGATAAATATATAGAGTTATATGAGAGGATTAGAAATGAAGATATTAATAACAGGTTCTAATGGATTTATAGGAAAAAATATTACAGAAACACTCAAAAATATTAAAGAACAAAAAGATACTACAAAAAATATTTTTGTTGAAAAACTTTTTTTGTTTGATTTAAATAATTCTTTAAATGATTTAGATTTATTTATTAAAGAATGTGATTTTATCATTAATTTAGCTGGTATTAATCGGCCAAAAAATACTAAAGATTTTTATGTGGGAAATAAAGATTTTATTAAAATATTATGTACTTATTTAGAGAAACATCATAATCAATGCCCAATTATTGTTTCTTCTTCAATTCAGGTAGGGGAAAATAACGATTATGCAAAAAGTAAGAAAGAAGGCGAAGATTATCTTTTAAAGTTTTCTAAACATAATGGCAACCCAGTTTATATCTATCGGTTTGCTAATCTTTTTGGTAAATGGTGTAAACCTAATTATAATAGTGTTATTGCCACATGGTGCTATAATATAGCACATCATTTGGATATAGAAATTAGCGATCCGAATATTGTGTTACCACTTTGTTATATTGATGATGTTGTGAATGAAATTATCTCTTGTATGGAAGGCCACCCATATCAATGTGGAAATTATTATACAGTACATCCTATTTATGAAACTTCCCTCGGTCAGATTTTCCAAATTCTACAATCTATTAAACACAGTAGAGAAAATTTATTACTAGTTAATCAAGCGGATGAGTTAACAAAAAAACTATATTCAACCTATTTATCATATCTACCAAAAAGTGAATTCAATTACCCATTAAAAATGAATATAGATAATAGAGGATCATTTACAGAGTTTCTTCGTACAAAAGAGAATGGTCAAATATCAATTAATATATCTAACCCAGGAATTACAAAAGGAAACCATTGGCACCACACTAAGAATGAAAAATTTCTAGTTGTAAGTGGAACAGGAGTTATACGTTTCAGAAAAATTGGTGATGAGGAAATATTTGAGTATAAAGTATCTGGAGATAAACTGGAAGTTATAGATATCCCAGTAGGCTACACCCATAGTATAGAAAATATAGGAGATACTGATATGGTTACAGTGATGTGGGCAAGCGAAGTTTTTGATTCAGACAAACCAGATACTTACTTTGAGGAGGTATAATAGTGAAAAAACTGAAATTAATGACAATTATTGGGACGAGACCAGAAATTATTCGTTTATCAGCAGTCATCAAGTGCGCAGATAAATATTTTGATCACATATTAGTTCATACAGGACAGAATTGGGATTATAGACTTAATCAAATATTTTTTGAAGACCTAGGTTTAAGAGAACCCAATTATTATCTTAATAGTGTTGGAGAAAATCTAGGTGAAACAATGGGAAATATCATCGCCAAAAGCTATGAAGTGATCGCAAAAGAACAACCAGATGCTTTGCTATGTCTGGGAGACACAAATAGTGCATTAGCGGCAATTAGTGCGAAAAGATTAAAATGTCCTATTTTTCATATGGAAGCTGGTAATCGATGTTGGGATTGGAATGTCTCAGAAATGATTAATCGTAAAATAGTTGATCATATTTCAGATATTAATCTACCCTATACCGAACACTCAAGAAGATATTTGCTGAATGAAGGTATTGATGGAAAAACTATTTTTGTTACTGGTTCGCCAATGAGGGAAGTTTTAAGAGACCATGAGTTAGAAATAGAAGCAAGTACGGTATTAAGAGATTTAAATTTAAATCCACAAAAATATATTCTAGTCTCAGCTCATAGAGAAGAAAACATTGATAACGAAGAGCACTTTACATCTTTAATGAACTCTATCAACGCAATTGCTGAAAAATACCAGATACCTGTAATTTACAGTACGCATCCAAGGAGTATGAAATTTATCGAAAAAAGAAAATTTGATTTTCATCCTTTAGTACAAAATATGAAACCATTTGGATTCATGGATTATAATAAACTTCAAAAAAATGCATATTGTGTATTAAGTGATAGCGGAACATTATCAGAAGAAAGTGCAATTTTAAATTTCCCTGGTGTCCTAATTCGAACAAGCACTGAAAGACCAGAAGTATTAGATAAAGGTACGGTTGTCATAGGTGGGATTACCTCAAAAACCATCGAACAATCATTAGAATTAGCTGTAAGTATGTATAAAAATAAAGAGGAAGTTGTAATGGCGGAAGATTATACAGATACAAATGTATCAGTTAAAGTAATCAAGATTATTCAAAGCTATTATGATATTGTAAATAAAACAGTATGGCAAAAGAGATAAAGGTATCCTCCCTATATGAAGAATTTATGAAAGGAAGACATAATGGTAAATTACTTAAATAAAATTAAGAATTATAATCTGAATAAAGTTGTTATTTATTCTATTATTTTATTGATATTAGAAATAGTTTTACATATCTGTTCTTTAAATAATATTCTAAATATAAGTTTAAACTTTAATACTATTTTTTTAATGAGCTGCTTACAATATGTTTTTGCATTATATTATATATATAAAATAAATAAAAAGATTTCATTTTTTCTATTGTTTATCTTTACTACTTACTTTTTTTATTTTGGCTATCATTTTCTATATTTTTTTGGTTTTACAGCAAATAATTTTATAACATCTGGAAAATTTAGCATGAATATTTTAATTCATACAAGCTATCTTCAATTGTATTGTATAAATATAGCTTCTATTAGTTATATAATAAGCGCTGTATTTTACAATCACTCACAAATTGAAGTTAAAACAATTTCCTATAAGGAAAAAGAATTTTTACGTAAGTTAATTATTATTACAATTATTATTTGTGGACTAGCAAAATTATATATATTAATTAGTGAGATTAATTTAAGTAACCAGATTGGTTATGCAGAAAGAGTTTTAAACGCAGGAACATTAGAACGAACTTTATTATTTAGAATTTTAAATTTTATATCAGGCTTTTTTGAACCTGCTTTATTTGGATTATTTGTTTTTAAATA
>JAQENU010000018.1:9109-25715 GCA_027676805.1 Coprobacillaceae bacterium UN01-12pH3A
TTTTTAAATACAAAAAAAGTGCGTATCTTATTTCAATTGTATTTGGTATATTGTATTTAAAAACTGGTAGTCGTATGTTTATTTTTTGCTTAGCTTTTATTTTAATTTATTTTTTATTTTCCTATTTTAAAACTAAAATATCTTATAAAGATATTTTTAAATTATTAGGGGTTTTGTGTATTGTTAGTTTTATATTTGTAACCATTTCAAATCAACGTTCTGTAGTAAAAAAGAATTATAGTTTGTCTAATTATGTATCATCAATAGTCGAACAAGCATTAACTGAAACGGGTACGATTTTTGAGACAAATGCAACAGTATTAAATTTTTGTCCAAGTCAGGAGAGCCATTTGTATGGTAAGACTTATTTAGCTTCAATTATGTATATATTACCAAATACATTAACAGGGGACTATCCACTTAATGAAAAAAACGTAGAATCAGTATTTTCCCCTTATGTCCAAGATTATGGTCTTATCGGTTCTTCATTTATTGCTGAATCATATTATAATTTTGGATGGTTTTCTTTATTGATAATGATAGTTTTTGGATTCATATGGGCATCAATTGACTATTTTATGAAAATTGTAAAAGATAAAAATCCTTTATATGCTATATCTCTTTTAACTGTATTTTATTATTTTTTCATTTTAATAAGAGCAGATATTCTTCAATTGTTAAGACTTACAACATGGGCACTAATACCATTCTATTGTATCTTTTTATTATACAAAAGATTTAATAAAGCTGGTGATCATTAAATGATACAATTAAATATTGTATGTGTTTACAATAATAAAAAAAAATTAAATGATCTTTTAATTGCTTCTTTATCTAAACAGAAAGATTGTATGTATCAACTTATTCTTGTTGATAATACCAACAATCAGTATGATTCAGCATGTAAAGCATTGAATTATGGTTGCTCTCAGGCTGATGGAAAATACATTATGATTCTTCATCAGGATATTTTATTTAGGAATGAATATGAATTAAAAAATATTTATGATCAATGCGAAAAAATAAAAGAATTTGGAGTTATAGGTGTTGCTGGTAGAAATGAAGGTTTAATTTCTCACACTCTATCCTCTATAACAGATCGTATACCAGAACAAGAATGTTCAAAGTATAAAGTAACTAATTTGACAGAATGTCAAACTGTAGATGAATGTTTATTTATTATTAAAAATAATGATTTTAAACAACAACACTTTGATGAAAATAATAAATCATGGCATTTGTATGCTGTTGAATATTCCATTGCTATGAAGTTAAAAGGAAAATCTAATTACGTTATTGATTCCTCGATTTATCACGTATCTAATGCATTATCTTTAGATGATAGTTATTTTAAAGAATTATTAAGATTTTCAAGATCAATAAAATACTACAATAAAATTGATAAAATTTATACAACTTGTGGTATTTGGGAATTTAGAAATTTTAGTGGAAAATTAAAAATAATAGAAATTTTAATTAAACAACTAATAAAAAAATATATGAGGAAAATTCAATGAAAATTATTAAGAATTATTTATATAACTGTAGTTACCAATTATTGACGGTACTAGTGCCACTAATTACTACCCCTTATCTTTCTAGAGTACTATTAGCTGAAAATATAGGGATTAGTAGTTATGTATTGTCAATCTCTACAATATTTAGTACTTTAGGACTAATAGGATTAACAAGTTATTCTGCTAGAGAGATAGCATATGTCAGAAATAATGACCAGAATCGTTCAAAAACATTTTGGGAGTTATCTTTATTGAGAATACTATGTTTTATTATTACTTTTTCTTTATATATGTTTTTGGCTTTACAATCTCAATATAGATCTTATTTACTCATTCAATCAATATGGCTATTTTCTACTTTTTTGGATTTCACTTGGTATTTTACTGGAGTTGAAGACTTTAAAATTTCATCTTTTAGAAATATTTTAGTTAAAATTATTAATCTTGCCTGTATATTTATATTTATTAAACAAGAAAGTGATTTAGGACTTTATCTTTTTTTTAATGGTTTTTGTCAAATACTGGGTTCTATTGTAGTTCTACCTATAATTAAAAAAAATATTTCAGCAATCAAATTAAGTGAGTTAAATATTTTTAAACATTTAATACCAACTATTAAAGTCTTATTACCACAGATTGCAGGGATTTTATATTTACAAATTGACAAGGTCATGATTGAGTATATTACTACTAATGCTAGTTATGTTGGATTCTATGATCAGGCGGAAAAGATAATTAAAATACCTTTGACAATTATTACAACTATATCAACTGTTTTAATGCCTCGAGTAGCCTATTCATTTAAAAATAAAAATGAAATTGCTAAATACATAAATATATCTATTTATATTTCTCTTGCTTTAGCAATACCTTTAACATTTGGTATAGTTGGAATTTCTGATTCAATGGTACCCTGGTTTTTTGGATCTGGGTTTGAGCCAGTCAGTGGAATAATGAAATGGTTGTCATTAATTATAATTTTCATTTCAATGACAAGTATTTCATCTAATCAATATTTTATAGCCACAGATAAAACAAATATTCTAACAATTTCATATTTAGTTTCAGGTGTTTGTAACTTAGTCATAAACTGGATATTAATTCCAACTTTAGGAGTTTATGGTGCTATATTAGGTACAATTGCGGCTGAGCTAATTGCATTTATAATACAGTTTGTATATATGAAAAAATATATAAATTATATTAAAATATTTTTTTTATCTATTAAATTTTTGATTTATTCTATTATTATGTATGTATTTATTTTATATTCAACATATAATTTGCCTGCAATATTTACGACGACATTACTTCAAATAATTATTGGGATAGTTAGTTATTCTCTATTAATATTAGTATTTCATACGTATCATAAGAAAGATATTGCTAATTTAATAAAATAATGTAAGTGTATTTTAAATTATATTATAGAAAGTGAGGTTATTTTAAAGGTGGATAAAAAAATTGTTGTTTTTCATCCAATGCAGCAACATTCTTTCAAAACAGCAGAAGCATTAATTGAAGCAAAAATGCTTTATAAATATTACACAAGTGTATATTATAACGAAAATAAACTTCTATATCGATTATTAGAATTAGTATTAGGTAAAGGAAATATTAAACGAATGAAAGGGCACAATAATGATAAAATTACCCCTTTTGTCAAAACGTATAATACTTTTACTGGATTATTCTTTATGTTGTTATCGCGTATAGACAAAACAAATAAGCTAACTACATTACTCCATTTTTATTTAACAAAAAAAATGGGAAAAAAAGTTGCAAAAGATTTAATAAAAGAAAATGTGGATTTAGTAATAGGCTTTGATAGTTGGAGTTATGGATTAATTAAAGAATTAAAAAAAAGAAAATCAAATATAAAGGTAGTTATGGATTATACATCTCTTTATGCAGAGGAAATAGTTTCAATTGTAAATACTGATATATCACTAAATCCAAATATAAGAAAAAGTTATAACTATTCTATGGCTTTATATAGTTCACAATATATTAAATACTATCATTACGAATTAAAAAATGCAGATTATTATATATCGGCATCATCAGTAGCAGATAATTCTATCTTAAAATATGGAGTTAAAAAAGATAAAATATATCGATGTACATATGGAACAAATTTTAAAAAAGTTAATTATGTTGAAAAAAATCACGATCAAGTTACCTTCATTTATATTGGGCGATTAACTCATGCTAAAGGTGTTCATTACTTATTAAATGCATTTGAAAATCTTCACAGAGACGATTTCAAATTACTTCTCATAGGGGAAGATATTGACAATTTCTCTTCTAAAGTTAGTAATAAGAATGTTGTTTTTGTAGGTTTGATTCATCATGATAAAATAAACGAGTATTTAAAAATTTCTGATGTAGCAATATCAGCTTCTATATATGATGGATTTTCTTTAGCTTTATTAGAATCAGCTGCATATAACTTACCTATAATATGTACAAAAAATACAGGAATATCAGATTTTATTCAAAATTATAAGAATGGTTTTGTTGTTAATCCATTTCAAACTGATGATTTAATAAAACGAATAGAATACTTCTTGAACAATAAAGAAAAAATTAAAACAATGAGTTTAGAAATTGGCTCAATTATAAAAAATCTTACATGGGAACAGTACAATATTCAGATAAATAATATACTTAATTTAATATTAAAAGATATGGAGGAACAATCGTGAATTGCATAATTATTTTAAATTATAATAATTATGAAGAAACCCTACGATACGTAAACCAAATAAAAAATTTTAAGTGTTTAGACATAATTATTATTGTTGATAATGCATCTTCAGATCACTCAATCTATTACTTTGAAAAAATAATTAATAAAAAAATTCACTTAATAAAAAATAACAAAAATTGTGGATATAATGCAGGAAATAATAGTGGCGTAATTTACGCACAGGAAAATTTCCCAATAAAAAATATTATAATTTCTAACCCAGATATTAAAATTAAAGAAAACATTATGAAGTTATTATTTCAAGATCTAGAACTATACCCTTTAGTTGCTCCTATCACTTATAATATGCAAGGTAATATACAAAGTAATTGTGGATGGAGATTACCTACATATGCTCAATCATTAGCAAACTGTACACTGATTTCCTATAAAATTCAAAAAATGCTTGGAAAAAGCAACTATTTTTCAGCTATAAACTATTCAAACAGATTTGTTTCAACAGAAGCAGTATCTGGTTGCTTTTTTGGCATTACAAGTGAGGCTTACAATAAGATTGGGGGATTTGATGAGGATGTATTTTTATATGGAGAGGAAATTATACTAGGGGCTCAATTAAAAAAAGCTAAACTTATATGCGTAATAGATAAGGCCTGTACTATAGTGCACGAAGATCAAGGTGCAAAAATTGAAAATTATACAAAATGGAAATGGCACAGTAATTTGATTAAAGAATCACATGTAATTTATTTGACAAAGTATCTAAATACAAGTAAAATACAAATTTACTTATATAAACTTATATTTAATATAGGCAATTATATAAACAGATTTATAGATATGGTGTTATTTTATAAGAATAAGAAATAAACAAATTACGTTTGAATGATAATAAATATACTATATATAATTCAAATGACTAACATATGGTATTTTACTTATTTAATACCTATTATATATATGAGAAATTAGTGTAAAAGGAAAGTAATAAATATGATTAAAAAAATTACAATCGTGTTTATATTAATACTATCTGCATTTAATCTAAATAGCGCAACTGCAGAAGCAAAAACAACTGGTGATTATTAACAAAACTTTGCTAATATAGTTTTATTTGCCCATTTTAGTAGTGATAATTCTGAGGTTGGGCGAGAATTTTTTAACAAAAAAGAAAATCGAGATGAACTTATATATATAACGGTAGTCACATATCCTCATAAAAGCTTTATGACGGGAATGATGTGTGGTCTAATAAGCAAATTAGAACTTGTAATTTTTTAAATATAACCCGTTTAATTGAAGAAGTTTTACCTGAAAAAGCCGGATTAGTTGCTCATGAGTTTTTACATACATTAGGATATCAGGATCTATATGCTAATAACCAATCTCAGCCAGTATCTTCTTGGGACATTATGGGGCAATCTTCGATGTATTTAGCATACTTAAGAAGCTACTTTAGTAACTGGTTAGATATTCAGACAATCACTTCCAGCCAAACACTTGTTTTAGATAGTCAAGATAAAAAAGATGGTAATCAAGCATATATATTAAAATCTCCTGCTAACGATAATGAGTTTTTCTTTGTCGAATTTAGAAAGAAAAGTGATTGGAACAATAATGATACATTGGATTCAAAAATTGGATGCTTGGGAATAATCGTGTATCGTATTGATACAACGGTTGAGAATTTAATTAATCAGTATGGTAGCCCGGGTATTTATATATTTCGTCCACAGCCAGGACAAAATGGTTATAATAGTTCAGAAACCGTTTGTATTCAACAAGCCTTTTTATCTGAAGAGTCGGGACGAAAAGAAATCGGTTTTACAGATTTGAATAAAACATTAGAAGATGGTGCTTTAACATTTACTGATGGGACAAATTCAGGAATCAAAATTTTCAATGTTTCAAACAGTAGTAGTGATCAGATGACATTAGATATATCTATCCCAACGAGTTCACAAATAGACTTGTGGCAGGATATTCAGTTTAAAAATGCTAATAATGATATTTATGATAGTAAAAATATCGCTATTATATCTAACGATAATACCCTATACATTGTATCTTATGAGAATAATACCATTTCTTTATACCAATATAAAAATAATGAATGGTTATCATGGGTCGATAATTTAAGGAGAGTGGCGATATTTCTCATATAAAACTATTATATAATAGTGATGGATACTATTTAATATACACTGCAATAACTTCTATATCATCAAATTTGGTTATTAAAAAATTAAATACTACTAAAAATAGCTGGGAAAACATTACTGTAATTGAAAACTGTGAAAATGATTTTGATGTACAAATAGTAGACGATGAACTATATCTTGTATATATAAAACTCCCAGTCAAACTTAGCTAAACTGACAGATAATCAAATTATAAATCTTGGAGTATATTTTGATAATATTGGTGGTCAACCAAAAATAGCACATGTAGAAAATACTATTTATGTAACTGTACAAGAAGCAAATCAAAATATTATTCATACATATAAATATGAGAAAGAGAATCAATTTAAAGATATAACAAATACTTTAATAAGTGGTTCATCATATGACTTAGCAATATTAGATAATGAGCTATATGTTTGTACTGGTGGGAATGATTTAAAAATTAATGCTTTTGATGGAAATATTTGGACAATTGGTAATTTCTCAAAATTAGAGTGTTATAATCCAAAGCTAATAACTTCTCAGGGAAATTTATATATATCAGTTTCTTCTCTAACTGGTGATGAAAATACTAAAATATACTATTATGATGATGATATATTTATACAAGAAAATACTAACCTTGACATCGCAGGGAATAACTTTACTCTTTTCTCATTTAATAATCGTATATACATAGGCTATGTACAAAATAATAGCAATCTAATTAAAATAAAACAGATATCAATAATGAATTATTATCAATACTAGTTATTCCACCAAAGAAAACTATTTATAAACAAGGAGAAAAATTAGATGTTTCTGGGTTAACTGTTTTTGCAAATTATAAAAATAATTCAAAAGAACTAAGTGGCAATAATTATTACCTAGATAGTTTTAATACAAATACAGTGGGTAATTGCACTGCAACGATTACATATGAAGAAAAATCTGCTATATTTAGTAAAAATTAACATAAAAATAAAAGGTTCCTAGTTTCATTGAGCAATAATTGCTTATGATGTTTGGAACCTTTTTCATTTTCTTGTTGTAATAAATACAACTTTATAAATATCAAATTAGTATTAATTCATTATAAGAATATTGAGTATAAATATTTATATAACATCTAATTTTATTAGATCAAATTTTGAATCAACGAAGATATTATCAGAAAAGTTTTTTTACCAAAATATTTTTCGTTGCTTACATTATAAAATTATTATTCTAATAACTTCAAATAGAAGATTTTACTTTTTAAAACTTCTAATAATATTACAAATTCTGTCAACTTCACTTATTTCTAAATCGGCATATAATGGTAATGTTAATACACGTTTGCTAATATCTAGTGCAATTGGCGTATTATCTGCATTATAAGTTCCATTATAACAATCAAATGTATTAGTAATAGGGTAAAAATATTTTCGAGCAGTAATATGATATTGCTTCAAATTTTCAAATATAACATCTCTATTAACACCAAAATTGTCTTCATCAATAATTATTGGGAAATATGCATAATTGGATATAACATTATCTTGAACTGGATTAAGTTGAATGCCATCTATTTTACTTAGATTATACCTATATCTATTTACCACTTTTTGTCTTTTCTCTATTTCTCGATCAACGTGTTTTAAGTTACATAGCCCCATCGCAGCACAAAATTCATTCATTTTAGCATTTGCCCCTATGCCATCAACTGTTTCTTGATCCTTAATTCCAAAGTTTTTAAGACGATATATTTCCTGACCAAACTCTTGATTATTGAAGCAAACAGCACCACCCTCTATCGTATTGAACACTTTCGTAGCGTGAAAGCTGAAACAAGAAGCATCTCCATAGGAACCAATACCCCTATCATTATACTTTACACCAAATGTATGAGCAGCATCATATATTACTTTTAAATTATGTTTCTTTGCTATTTTTTCAATCTCATCAACATTACATACATTACCATATACATGAACTGGTACAATAGCCGTTGTTTTATCTGTTATTAATGCTTCTATTTTAGTCGTATCTATAGTAAAATCGGTTGGATTAATATCACAAAAAACAGGAGTTAATCCATTTCTGACTATAGCATGGGTTGTTGAAGCAAAAGTAAAAGGAGTAGTAATAACTTCTCCTTTTAACTTCATAGCCTGCATTGATAATTCAAGTGCCATATGCCCATTTGTTAATAATTCAATATTTTGAACATTTAAATAATCTTTCAACTCTGATTGAAGCCTTTGATGTTTTGATCCCATATTTGTTAACCAATGAGTTTCCCATATATCTTTGATTTCTTCAACGTATTCATTTAATTCAGGCATTGATGATTTTGTAACTAAAATATTCTTTTCCATAAGCTTACCTCTTTTTACTTTCTTCTAATAGAATCGAATATATGCTCTTCCATTTCTTTTTTATAATCTAGAAATAGCTCACGGCACCCATATTTAGGGCTATATCCTAATTCTTCTTTAGCGTTCTCTACATCCATAAGAAATCCACCCGTGCTATCTTTTTCAGGTCTATATATAATTTTTGACTTTTTATCTTTAGGTGAAAAAACCTCTATAATTGTTTCGATTTGCTCTTTAAGCGTAACCGGAATTCCTGTCCCAATATTATAAAAGCCTTCATTTCTATCAACTTCAATAGCTTTACATAACATTTGACTAAAATCGTAAACATGCACCATATCCTTAGAATAATTTGGGTTTCCCCACAGCTCAATGTCCTCTCCGTTCATAGCTTTTTCTATCATTTGATATAATGGTCTTTTTGTTTTGATTCCATTTGGATAATAATAATGATAAGGACTATAATTATAAATTGTTGGTAATCTGAATATAAATTTTTTTAATCCATATTCTTGATGGTAATGCTCAATTAATTCAATTGCCGTATTTTTTGAAATAACATAAAGCGCATGGTCGCCCTTATAGCTGAAATTTTTAGGGGTATCAGGTTTAAGTACTAGTCCATCATGAGCCGAGAGTGAAATATCAAAAACCGTTGTTGTATAAAGAATTCGGTCTACATTATTTTTTCTGCAATATTCTAAAACATTAAACGCGCCCATAATGTTAGATTCAATATATTCTCTACCATTATATTCGTCCATATATGATGGTATTTTAGCTGCTAATAACATTACAGCATACACATCTTCTTTTGGTAATTTTTCAAAATCTTCCATTCTTGTTATATCTACATTTATATACTGAATGTTTAAACTATCAAAAACGTTTGTATCTTTCCTACCACTAGCAATAATTTGATACTCATTTTTATCAAAATACTCATTACAATATTTAGTTAAATAAGATCCAACATTTCCTGATGATCCAAAAATCACAATTTTTTTCATTATTTTATCTCCTTAATAATTTTAATTATTCTTATCATTTGTTCAGTATCATAGCGATGATCGCATGGTAATGGTAAAATATTCAGTGCAAGATGTTTAACACTTTCATCGTTTATAATATTAGGCCAAAGAACAGGCACAAAGATCTTATGCTTTATCAGCTCTTTTCTAATATAATCTCCATTTTCAACTGCAAATGGATAACAAAAAGGCCCATTGTTAAAATGAGGGGAAATCAAATTTATATCTCTAAGTTCAGCATTTAAGTATAAGAAATTACTATTTCTTTTTTGTATACAAGTATCATAGTCAATAGCTCCTAAAATTGTTTCTGAAAATTTAGACATTAATTTAATTTGAGAATTTTCAAATCTTTTTTCACTATTTTGATAATCTAAATAAAATTCTTCTGCATTTTTTTCTAATCGTCCTATTATATGTCTGCAGTGATCATAAGTAGATTCATATTCAAAATTGCAATTGCATTTTAAATCTGTAAATAAGTAAGCACCATCTGGAACTCCAAAAAATTTTCTACAAGTGTAAATAGTATCTATATTCGAAACGGGTTTTTGAAAAAAAGCTTGAGCATTATCTACAATCAAATGACGGTAATTTTTTGATAATTCTTCTATATAGTAATTATCTAATTGTCCATAATAATTTACTATATAAATATACTCATCTTTTTTAATAGAGCTTATTAGAGGAGTAAAATTTGAATCTATATTATATGTCCTTAAAATACAATTTTCTTTTTTCACTGCGGTAAACACACTGCTACATAAGTATTTTGGCACATAAATAGTTTGAATTTTTCTTTTTTTTATTAAATATCTTAAGCAATTACGAGCATTATTAAAAGATAGACAGTTTTTATAATATGGTTGTCTATAAAGTCCACTAATTTCAAAATAGCCACCTATTGGTTTTGAGTTAGTCATGATTATCTATCACCTCAAATTGATTTAAAAATTCTATACAACTCGCTTTTGAATTAAACATTAAAACATCTATAATAGATAAATAAGGGACAAATTCATTTTTAAGTTGAGGATATTCAATATCACTTGTTTTAATAAATTTTAACTTTATATCATTATTTTGAAAATCTTGATATGAATAAAGGTTTTGCCCACCATAAGCATTATAGTATTCTGAAGCACCAAGGATTTTACAGATATGTATTACCTTATCTTGCCCCCTTAAAGAGCTATTCTTTTCTAATTCAGAAGATAATAAAAACTCTGTTTTTATTTGCAAATATTCAGCTATTAATTGAATAGAATTTTTTAAAAATAACGCTAGGTTCTTTTCTTTGCATTGTATTATTTTGCATAATAATGGGTATACTTCATTAAAAAAAGGAGCTTTACTGTAACATCCTTTTATAGCTTTTAAGGCTTTATTTTCTGATTTTTCATTAAAATTCACTTTAATATCTTTAATTAACTTATTGGGGCTAGCATCTAATAATGGAATATTAAAATATATTCCTGTCCCATTACTTAAAATTCTATTTCTATTTATCCAACCACCTTTGATATAATTGACATCATCATAAATAATATATTTATCTACATGATTCATTAATTGCCAATATCCAATATATGGTAGAAAATAAGGCTGCATTATACCTAATTTCATATACTATCTCCTTTTTTGAACTGTCTTAAAATAAATTTTAAATTTTTATTCTTAGTTAAAATTGCTAAAAACAAATAACTAAATATACCTAAAAGAATATCAAGTACTAATAATAAAAACGTAGATGATATAATGGCAGTCATATAATAATTAAATACTAATATACTTATAAACATTACGAATGAGCAAATTAAAGATGGAAGAATATCCTTAATCTGTTCAAAGTAACCATATAATAATAATTTTCGATTGGGAAAAGAATTTATAAAAGTACTGACAATTCCTGTTATCATTTTCATTGCAACCATAGCCATTATTCCAAATGGAAAACTTATAATTAAGGCTATAATTCCAATAATTTTTTTTATAACTTCAAGTTTAAGAAAAATATCACTTCTTCCCATAGCATTAATAGCCTGTAAATTAGCAGTGTGAATAGGCCATAATGCGTAAGAAAAGCAAAGTAATTGTAGCATTGGAACTATTGGTAGCCATTTATCTGTAAGCAGTAATTTTACTATTGGTTCTGCACAAGCAGCCATCCCAAACATTGCTGGAAAAACTGTGAAGGAACTTAAAGACATTGCTTTACGAACTAATTCTTTTACACGTTTAGGGTCATCTTGATGTTCAGAAAGTGCAGGTAAAATAACACTTTGAATTGATCCATTTACATTTGAAACAATTAAATTTGGAAATTGATCTGCACGATTATAGTACCCTAACATTGTAGAATTAAACAGTTTTCCAATTACCAAGTTATATAAATTGTTATATAAAACATCAATTAAAGAAGATATAAGTAATTTTGAGCCAAAAGAAAAAAGGGCTTTTACTCTCTTAAAGTTAACTGTAAACTGCAATTTCCATTTGACTTCAAAATATAAAACAGCCGATACAATCATTTGATTTAATAATTGTTGTACTACTAAAGTCCATATACCAAAACCTTTAAAAGCTAAATAAATTCCTACTATACCAGAAGTTATAATCCCCAACAGACTACTATAAAATAGGTTTTTGAATTTAAACTCTCTACTGATCTTTGCTACTTGAATAGAATTATAAGATCCAAAAAATAATGTAACTCCTAAAACTCTCAATATATTTTTCAACTCATAAATTTCATAAAAAGAAGCAATCAATGGTGCTAAAATAAAAAGCGATAAATAACAAACTCCAGCAATAGCTAGACTGATCCAAAAAACTGATGAGTAATCCTCTTCTTTAATATCTTTGCTTTGAATAAGAGCAGTATTAAATCCATTTTGAACAAATACATTTGAAACAGTAATAAACACAGTAATTAAAGCTATAGACCCATAGTCATTTGGTGCCAATAATCTCGCTAAAAAAATTTGTATCACAAACTGAATTCCAACTGTTCCAAAGCGTTCCAAAAATTTCCATATTAAAGAATTCACTATTTTATTTTCCTTTAACATATTTAAATATCCTTTCTTATATATGGTTGAGAAATTTTATATTAATTAAGAATTACTCATACAATTTTTTGAATTCTTTTATAGCCATAATTAATTGATGCTTAAGCATCTATCCCACTCACTTTTGATTACTTCTGATGATAAATGTTCAATCATAAGCTCTCTGTTACGTTCAAGACTTTCAACACAATAATTTGAAAATTCTATAAAAGTTGATTCATTAATTGCTTGTATATCAAATAATTCTATTCCTAAATTACTTAGAAAATTGAACATTCCTGATCTCTTATTTAAAAACACTTTTTTTCTCATCGTTAATAGTCTTTGAATATTTCCTAAGCCTTGTTGACGATAATAATTAAAGACACCAATATCTATTGAATTTAAAAATATATTATACTCCTCTGGACTCATAAAATCTCTAATTATAATTGCTTTTGCACCTAATTTTGCTTTTGCATATAATTCAATTTCATTACCATAATCTTCATCTCCATACGAAAGAGGAATATAAAATTTAGCACTTTCATGTGCATATTTAGCTAGCATATCAATAATTTCTTTATGATTATTTGTTCTTGAGGCGCTATTCCCTATTAAAATATTAGTCGTGAACTCATTGTGCTCATAAGGAAGATTGACAACCTGATTATGAAACTTATCATTTAAATACCTTGCAACGTAATGATCTTTGAAATCAATTTTAAAAATATTTTTTAAAATTTCATAGTCTTCATCAATTAAATTTAATGCAATTGTATTTTTTAATAAGCAGCGAGATAAGTGATACGCTGTTTTTCTTTTTAATGTCTTAATATTATCTTTTTTATATTGTTCCATATCGCCTCCCCAAAATAGAACATACACATCTCTTTTAAATCTTTTTTTTATATATAAAAGTCTTGTAAAGGTAAACTGATGTAAAACTATTTTTTCACATTTTTTTATTAAAGTATTTATATCAGAATTATTTATTTGTGAGAATTCTTTTACATTATTAAATAATAATAAAGACTGTAAATCACCATAAAATATATTTTTATCACCCCAGATAATAAAAAAATGTTTATCTAGATTATAATTTGAGTTGAAAAAATGAATAATTGACTCAGTAAATTTTTCATATGGTACAAAATGCAATATATAATTTTTATTTAATTCTTTCATATAATTCCTCGCCTAAATCAAAGATAAAATATATTATAATCTCCAAATTCGATACCCTGCTTCTTTCACTTCTGATAAAGGCAGTAATCCTTTTACGTCAATTATAATTTTTTGGTCATTTGGCATGACTTTATAGAATGAATTAATATCATTTAATGAGAGTGATTTAAATTGATCATGTCCAACAGCAAAAAGGATAGCGTCGGCATTATGAATATTTTTAATATCAGATAATTCAACATTATAGGCTTGTTTTGTAAGAACTGGATCAGCCAATGGGTCAACAACATTGGGAAAAATACCATAATCATTTAAACGTTTTATAATATCAGTTACTTTACTATTTCTAATATCTGGGCAATTTTCTTTAAAAGTTATACCCAATATAATGACTTTTGAGTTGATAGGTGTTTTCCCAGAAAGTATTAACTGCTTAATAAGCGCATCTGCAACAAATTCTCCCATGCTATCATTAATTTTTCTACCAGATAAAATGATCTGTGAATGATAGCCTAGTTTTTCTGCTTCGTATGTAAAATAATAAGGATCAACCCCTATGCAATGACCACCCACTAATCCCGGTTTAAAGTTTAAAGCATTCCATTTTGTATTCATAGCTTCAATGACTTCGTTTGTATCAATCCCCATTTTGTCAAATACCATAGCTAATTCATTCATAAATGCAATATTTATATCCCTCTGACTATTTTCAACCACTTTTGCTGCTTCTGCTACTTTTAGAGATGATACTCTATGTACTCCTGCTTCAATTACTAGCTCATACACTTTAGATATTGTCTCTAAACTTTCAGCATCCATACCAGATACAATTTTAGTGATTGTTTCCAATCTGTGAATTTTATCTCCTGGATTAATTCGTTCAGGAGAATAGCCTATCTTAAAATCAATGCCGCAACGTAAACCAGATTCCTCTTCAAGGATTTTGCCACATATATCTTCAGTTACACCGGGATAAACTGTTGACTCATATACAACAATTGATCCTTTACGTAAATTTCTTCCCACTGTTCTACTCGCATTAATGACCGGAGATAAGTCTGGAGTTTTATCCTGGTTGATAGGAGTAGGTACTGCAACAATATGGAATAATGCTTTCTTTAGATCTATCTCATCATTCGTAAAATATACCGATGTATTTTTTAATGCTTCATCCCCAACTTCTTTGGTACTATCAATCCCATTTTTATATTCATGAATTCGATGTTCGTTAATATCAAAACCAATTACTTTTACGCCTTTTTTTGCAAATTCAACTGCAATTGGCATTCCAACATATCCTAGACCAACTAATGAGATATATTCGTCCCCGTTTTTGATTAAATCATATAATTTCATAACTATTTTCTCCTTTATTATTATTTATCTAAATTTAAATTTAATTTTTTGATAATATACATATAAATTAAATATACTCAAAATATATTTAATCAATACCTTTATATCCATTTTAATAAGCATTGAATTTTTATAACTCTTTTTCCCACTTATTCCAGCAATAGATTGAAAATCCCCCATCAAACTATAGTATTTAGCCAATAATAGTTTATTGGAATTAAATAATTGAGAATTTTTCTTATAAATTTTTTGTAAGCCTACTATAGATTTTTCTACATTTCTTGTTATTCCATTTTCCTGTACATATGCAATCATTAATACTTCATCTATATAATATATTTGATACTTTTGTGATATTCTGATACCAATTTCCCAATCTTGAAATTTGGGCATGCTTTCATCAAACATAATATTCTTAAAAACATTAGCTTTACCAAATAAAGTAGGGGTAGAGATCGCATTGTCATATAATAATTGTAATGTCTTATTTTCATATAAGTTTAAATTATAAGAAGGTATTTTTTGCTCTTTTCCATTACTGAAAATTCGCATGTAAGCAGAAAAAACAACATCAACCTCCATTTCCTTAATACATTTAAGATTAATTTCTAATTTATTTGCAAGCCATATATCATCGCTATCATGAAACGCAATATATTCTCCTTTTGCCATTTTTATACCAATATTTCTAGCATAGCAGGCCCCTTTATTTTGTGTTAACTTAACGATAGCTAAGCGACTATCATTAATAGAATTTAGTGTTGATATCGTATTATCCGTTGAACAATCATCTACAACAATTACTTCTATATCTTTAATCGTTTGATCTAGAACACTTCTAACCGCAGGTTCGATTGAGCTTTCTCGATTGTAACACGGAATTATAATAGATATCATGATAAATCATTATGATGCGACTTAAAATTCATATTTTCATCATCCTCCTTTTTTTGATCTATTTAATAAATAAAATTAAATCTGCCAAATAAATAAAAATTTATCAATACCATCTATACCGATAATAAGAAACTGGATTATAAATAAAAGTATATATAAAACAAAAAAGAAAAAAATTATTAACTTTTTTTTCTTTATTTCAACAGAAATTATCTGGTCAGCAATAATTAATTGTGAAAACATAAAATAATATTTAAAACGCATTATCCATTGAAAAGTAAAACCTAACAAAATAAACATTAATTCGAGCCAATATAAAAAATAAAAAAACT
>JAQENU010000019.1 GCA_027676805.1 Coprobacillaceae bacterium UN01-12pH3A
TTATTTATTTCCCATGTCTACTTGACAGGGGTTGGTTCATTGAGGCTTGGCTTTTTTATTCATCTATTCTTTTTAACTGGCAATTTTTAAGCTGTACATATTGTCCCTCTTCTAAAGTAATAGGATCATCTAATGTATTTTTATAGCGTTCTTCAATCGGAGAATCACGATAATAACTGTCTTTAAAAACGTTCACCTGATTAGAATAATTAGTGCTGTTTTTAGGAATGATCTGATACTCTCCGGCAGGCAGATGAAGTCCGACCTTGAATATACCATTCGTCGTTAGCGTTACAGGAGGATTGGCATCAATAGAATAAAAATAATCTGAACCGGTGTAATGAATATATTCCCCTTCCTTTACACTGATTACCAATGTTCGATTCGTATACAGTGTCTCTTTATTGAGGGTTTGGCTGTAATCCTTCGGTCCTGATTTGACATTAAAACTGCTGCCAAAGTCATAGAAAACAATGTATTCTCCGGCAGGAATATCCGTTCCGGCTTTATAAACACCACTGCCATAGCGATTTTCAATCAATAGTTTTTGTTGAGATTCATACTCCTGCACCAGCGGTTCTAATGCGATCAGACGCTGCGACCATTCCTCATATTCTTTTAAATATTGGGGCACATTCATTTTCTCTACATGGCTTTTTGCCATGTTGTAATGGCGCTGTGTCGGTTCATTTTCAAGGATTGTAAACTCATTATTGACGGAAGTGATATATTCGTTTCTAAGCTTTGATTCATGCTCGGCTATAAAATTCTCTGCTTCTAAATCTAAAGCTGCAAAAAGCTGGTCATACTCTGTAGCATTGATGCTGTTTTCCTGAGTAAAACGTAATCCTTTCATTGCTTTTTTTAAGGCTTTTGTTGTTACTGTTAACTGCTCACTATTAGTATCCTTTGTGGAAGTAATCAATACAACATTATCAATTTGAATGGTGTTGTATTGATATTTATAAGCGATGTCACTAGCAACGTAATCACCATAGGACTCAGTCGTATAGATTTCTGAGCTGTATGTCAGAAGTGATTCTAAATATTTTATTCTTAATTCTGCCGCCACTTTATTTTTATATATTTCGATACGCCCGTATTGCTGGTCAATATACCTAAAAGTAGTATAGGACAACGGATAATAGCGCGATAATGTATCAGGCGGATTAAGATTAATGTCTACAACTGAATTGTTAACATCACCGACCGCATTTTTAAAATCTGAATCTTTGAGCATTCTTTCCACAATTATCTTTGCCTCGCAGTTAACGAGGTCCTGCTTATTAAGAAAGAAGCCGGAGACTGCAATCACCCCAATAATGACTGCGATTAAGTAAATAAGTTTAGAATATTGTTTCATAAGTGTATGTAGTATTTTCATTTTATCCCCACCGTATTTCTATTATACCATCTATTTTGAATCCTGAATAATAAAAATCCAAGGAACGCTTGGATTTCTTGTAAAGAATAGTCATCTATAAGTAGAAAATAATAATCCCGATGACAATAATGATATTGCCTAATAGTTTGCGTTTTGTTATTTTCTCATTTAAAAAGAAATAACTTAAAATCATGACAATAAAATAACCGATGGATTCAATGATCGGTCCTTCTTTATAATGAAGTCCGGAAAAGGCGACTATCGTTAAGATCGTAGAAATAATCATTAAACTATAGCCGAAAATGACATAAGGATTTAAATATTCTTTTATTAATGAATCATAGTGACGATAAGTGCTTTTTTTAAGGAAAATTTGAGATATACTAGCGACAATGACGCTAATGATCAGTATCAGATGATGTTTGTTCATCAAGATTGACTAGAATGATGCCGCAAATGGCAACACCGATTCCGATAATATTCATTAATGTAATGTTTTCCTTAAAAATAAATAAAGCAAAGATCACTGACCAAAGCAGTCCGGCTGCTCGGTTGGCGTAAGCAATCGAGAGATCAAAATGTTTGATGACCTGCTGCCAAAGAATCGCATAAATACCTAAAATAAGAATTTCAATTCCATAGAATAAAATGAACTTAGGAGAGAGAAAAGTTTCATTGGAAGCAAATTTAGCGCAGACACTGGATAAAGAATAGATAATAATCACGAGCTGCAATATAATAATGTTTTTAAATTTCGGTTTTGTTTTCATGTGTAAGGATTCCTTTTAACTGATCTTTTTGATCACATTTTAAAATAAAGTAACCATGACGGCTGCCGCTGTCAACAATCTTTAGGCTGGGATGTTCATCAAGATATATTTTATCGATCCACTGCGGATTCGTTTTTTTGATATCATCAAGTAATTTTATGTCTTTATCACCGAATATAAAATGAATCAAGGCGACTTTAGGTTCTTGTATTTTCTGTATTTTTGGCTGAATGCCCAAAGCGATGTCCAACACATAACGGACAAAGTTATAACCGGTGGAAATCTGCACCAAGTGACTGCCGATACAGTCGCCGCCCATACGCGCCCCGATTTCAATGATTCGCATTCCATCATTCGTTAAACGAAACTCTCCGTGAATGGCACTGTTTTGAATGTTCAGCGCTTTAAATGCCGCTAACAGCTGTGAAGAGATCATCTGTTGTGTTTTTTCATCAAGATCACTTGGCTGTAAATGAGCAGTTTCAATGAAGTGCGGGGCACCGGTCGTATACTTTTTAGTAAAGGCTAAAAAATGATATTCGCCTTGGTAAGCAAAAGCTTCCACACTGTATTCCGGTCCATCGATATATTCTTCAATAATCGCCTTTTTTTCAAAGCTGTAGTCCATTGCCTGCATGATGCACTCAGATAGTTGATCAGGACTTTCTACTTTGAATATTCCGCGGCTGCCAGAACGGTCGGTCGGCTTGACAATCACCGGGAAAGGAAAATCAATGGTTTCCTCCTTGGCAGCAACGACTTTAAAAGAAGGGGTTGGAAGGCCGGCTTTTTTTAATGCTTGACGCATGGCGTATTTATTAGTTGTATTTTTGACACATTCCATGTCATTGCAAGGCAGAGACAATCTTCTTGCCAGTTCATTGACGGTGACAGCCGCAAGATCGGAAGCAATCGAACAAATCGCATCCGGTTTTATTTTCAGACAGACTTCGTAAATCTGATCAATTTCTACAATACTGATCGGATAAAAGTAATCAGCTTGCTTTTCTCCGACATCCCCGCATTCCCACGCAAAGACGTGGGTGATGCAGCCTTGTTTCTTAGCTTCTAAAATTAGGGGCAGCTGGAAATCATTTGCCCCTATGATGACGATATGTTTCATGTTATTGATAGAAATCCTTGATTGCGTTGATGACACTGCTGATTTCATCATCGGTAATATTATAGAAAAGCGGCAGTCGTAATAAACGTTCGCTTTCTTTTGTGGTGTATTCATCAGTCCCGTGGAAATAGCCGAATTTTTGACCTGCCGGAGAGCTATGTAATGGCACATAATGGAACACGGCTTGGATTCCGTTTTCTTTTAAGTGATTTATTAATGCACTTCGCTGTGCAAGATCTTTGGTTTTGATATAAAACATATGGGCATTATGTGTGCATTCACTAGGAACATATGGAAGCTCGATATGTCCGGCTTCTGCTAGCGCGGCTAAGCCATCATAGTATTTCTGCCAAGATCTTAAACGATGGTTATTGATCGTGTCAGCCGCTTCTAACTGCGCCCAAAGGTAGGCGGCATTTAAATCGCTTGGCAAATAGGATGACCCGTAGTCAACCCAAGTATATTTATCTACTTGCCCACGGAAGAACTTTGAACGGTTTGTTCCCTTTTCACGGCTGATCTCAGCTTTTTCTTTATACTGATCATCATTAAAAAGAATAGCTCCGCCTTCACCCATGCTGTAGTTTTTCGTTTCATGGAAGCTATAGCAGCCAAAATCACCGATCGTTCCTAATGCTTTTCCTTTATAATAAGCGGTTACTCCCTGAGCAGCATCTTCGACTACTAAGAGATGGTGTTTTTTGGCAATCGCCATAATGGCATCCATTTCACAGCTGACCCCTGCATAATGAACCGGCACAATAGCTTTTGTTTTATCGGTAATGGCAGCTTCGATCTTTGTTTCATCGATATTCATCGTATCCGGACGAATATCCACAAATACAATTTTAGCCCCTCTTAATACAAATGCATCGGCAGTCGAAACAAACGTATAAGAAGGCATGATGACTTCGTCACCTATCTGAATGTCACAAAGAATCGCAGCCATTTCCAAAGCATGTGTGCATGAAGTGGTTAATAAGACATTATTGATATTAAAACGTTTTTTCATCCACTCACTGCAAAGCTGAGTGAATTTTCCGTCACCGCAGATCTTATGCAGATCGACGGCTTCCTTGATATAATCCAATTCTTTTCCGACATATGGCGGACGGTTAAAATCTAGCATATTATTTTCTCCCCCTAGTAGTAATATGGAATGATGATGAAAAATAAACTGTACATCAGTGTAAAGATACACGTACTACTCATTATTATAACATAGTGCTTTTTCCATTTGAAACGTTCTAGTAAATATTGTGTCCCCAATACAATAAAGTAAGCTAACGGAATAATCATTGGCATACTGTAGCGTCCCTGCGGCTGAAAATCATTGAAATAGGAATAGTAAAGGTTTAAGAGATTCGGGATGATTAAAGCAATGAGCATTCCCCAGTTAAACAAGCCTTTCATAAATTCTTTGGAAAATAAGATTTCTTTGATCTTATAGAAGCACCCGATTACTCCCACAATAATGACCATTCCCCAAATAGGATAGAACCACAATGGCGGAAAAATCATCATACCGCCAAAACGGGCAATGAATGAAGTTAAAAAGATCAGCAGCCATTGCTTTGATATCAGCATTTCCCATAGTGACATGTTTAGGTTGCTGGGCGAAGCGATGAGTGAGGGCTTAAATTGATCAACAGCATATAATTCTGCATAATAATTGCTGGTGCTCATGCCGATAAAATCTCCATCATATAAAAGATAGTTGCGAATAAACCACCAACCCGCTAAAAGCAAAGCAAGAGCGGAAATATAGAGACCCTTGATCATTAACGGTTTAAACCATTGCTTTGGATGAAAATGAATCATCGAACCAATAAAAATAAAGATACTAACTAAAATAAAGCCATAAGCATTATAGTAGGACAGTGCACAGACAGCCAAACCGACAGCCAATAAAGTACAGCTTCGATAGGACCACTGATCCTTGAAGCCGCTTAACCAGGCATAAACGATAAGTGAACAGCTGAATAAAGCCAATCCGTCATTATTGACATAGGTAAAGATAAAAGCAAACTGGGGCAGACAACCAACAAATAGGATAAACAGCCATTGCCATCGTTCCTCTTTAAAAAGGATTCGCCCGATTTTTATAGTCAGATAAATTGTTCCAACCGCTAAAACGACATTCATCATTCTGGCACCCAGCCAAAGATAATGTGCATTAGAAGTGAATAAAGAAACAACTTTCATCGGAATTGCACACAGCATATACGCTAAAATGGGGGTGAATGCATAGGATTGTCCCCATGTCCAATTCATGATTTCTGGATCTGCTCCATGGGGCAAGGACCCATGATTGAATATATATTGACATATTGAATAACGCATACTCTCGTCCGGTCCGGCATTCACAGGCTGAATCATTGCCCAAAGACCGTAAAACAAAAATATACAGATTAAAAAATAGTAGTGTTTTTTCTCTAAACGATTTTCCATAACTTCCTCCAATGGTTAAATAATAGCATTTATGAGGGATTTCTACAAGTTTACCCTTTAAATAATTCGGATTAAATGATATGATTGATAACTGGTGATAAATATGAAAAAAATATCAATAATTGTACCGGTTTATTATAATGAAGATAATCTTTTGCCACTATATGCGGATTTAAAGGAAAAAGTGCTGGATCCGATTCAGCATCGTTATCGTTATGAGATTGTCATGGTGGACGACGGTTCTAAAGATCGCTCGTTTGAAGTGATGAATCATCTTGCCAGTATCGATGAACATATCAAGATCTATAAACTTTCTCGTAATTTTGGTGAGCATTCTGCTTTGTTAGCGGGGTTGAATGTCTGTACCGGCGATATAGCGGTCAGAAAAGCGGCAGATTTACAGGAGCCTAGTGAAATGATTCTTGATATGCTTAAAGAATATGAAGAAGGCAATTCCGTCATACTGGCCGTCAGAGAAGGACGGGAAGAATCGGAGGGACAAAAGTTCTTTTCCAATCTTTATGCCTATCTGATGCGTAAATTTGCTTTATCCAATATGCCAAAAGGCGGATTTGACTCATTTATGATCGATCGTCAGGTCATTGATACCCTGATTCAAATGAATGAAAAAAACACCTCGCTGATGGCACAGGTGTTATGGTGCGGGTTTCCTACCAGCCGAATTGGCTATGTACGTAAAAAGCGTGAAATCGGAACGTCAAAATGGACCTTGTCGAAGAAAATTAAGCTGGTGTTGGATTCACTGCTAGGGTTCTCCTATTTTCCGATTCGCTGTATTTTAATGATCGGGGCAGCCAGCTTCGTGATATCGTTTATCTGGTCGATCGTACTGATTGTTCAGAGGCTGATGAATATCATTACGGTAGAGGGCTATACGACTATCATTATTTTAATTTTATTTGCGTTTAGTATCATCATGGGCTCTTTGGGTATTTTAGGAGAATATATCTGGCGTATGTTTGATGCAACTCGCAACCGTCCGCCGTTTATCTTTGATCATCGGACTAAAGAAGAAATGACAAAATCTAAATAATACATAAAAATCATGGGAATAGTTGCCCATGATTTTTTTAGGTACGCTTTCTTATGATAAGGATGGCGATCCAGTAAATGGCAATGATGCTCAGCATGACTGCGAACTGATCCAACGGTCCGGTTGCCATTTTAGCGGCAATGAGACAAAAGGTAATGCCAATCACATAATCATATAATGTGAGATGCTTTATTTCTTTGCCGCCCCATAGCTTAACGGTAATACATAATACGATAATGGAACTGACAGCCATCACGATCGTTTCTAAAATCATCCTCTTCACCTCAAAATAAGTATAACCATTTCTATTATTAGTAAACAAATGTTTAGTATATTTTTAGTAACAAACAATATATTCAACATATAAACAGTATGTTGTACAGCCTAGCTATCCACTTTATCAGTAAATTTCTATACAATAATAAAAGAGGAGTGGAACTATGGATGAATTATCTCATAAGATATCTAATTATGTAAGAGAAACAAGATTGGATAAGAATCTTACTGTAACCAATGTCGTCAATAACTGTTCGTTAAGTCGTTCTTATATTAATATGATTGAATCAGGCAGAAATCCTAAAACGAATAAGCCGATTATTCCAACTTTAGAAACAGTCGAGCAATTATGTAAAGGTTTAGGTGTATCGAAAATTGAATTTCTTACTAAAGTGGGTTTTATTGATACCCGCGATGATGACCCTTTGCTGAATTATAATATGACTTTAGAAGAATTAATTACATATAAAACCGCTGTATCCAATATCGCTTTCGATCAATTGTCATTTGATGAAAGAGAACATATTCTAACAGCGGTCGATGAATTTATTAATTTTCAGATTTTTAAAATTCTAAGCAGGAATAAATAGCTTTTAACACTTTAATATGGGCAGTTGAAATCGGCAGTTCGTCGATTTCTTTTTTCGTATATAAGTTTTTACTGTCTGAGTTCAGTCTGAACAGATAGACATGCATATACCAAGTGCGATGAGAAAAGACATGCTTGATATCTTTGACATGATCAATGACATCAATATCTAATCCGGTCTCTTCTTTAAATGCTTCAATGAAGGTATAAGGACTCTCGACGGCATACTGCGGACAGCCATATAAATTAGCAAGCAAACCATCGGGACCGTTTTTAATCAGATAAAGCTTCTCCTGATAATAAATACCACCGGTAATATAATGAATATCCTGATTGCTTTTCTTTTTTATATTAATAGGCAAAACATCTTGACGATGCTGCTGATGGGCAAGACAGTGCTGAACGATCGGACATTTTTCACAAGCGGGATTTTTAGGTCGGCAGATCGTTGCTCCTAAATCCATGATGGCTTGATTAAAATCACCGGCACAAACCCCTTTTACTAATTCATCGCCGATGGCTTGAATCTGCTTCATGGTTTTAGGCAGGGCAATATTGTCCTCCATATTATATAAACGACTGATGATACGCAAACCATTGCCGTCTAAAGCAAAGACGTTCAGATCAAAAGCAATCGATCCGACAGCATTAGCGGTATAGGGACCGATCCCCTTTAAGGCGAGTAGTTTTTCTATATCTCCGATCATTTTTCCCTGATAGTCTTCCGCGATCATTTTAGCGGAAGCCTGCAAATTACGGGCTCTGGAATAATAGCCTAAGCCTTCCCAATATTTATAAACTTCCTCCAAAGGAGCAGAAGCGAGATCTAAAGGGGTTTTAAATCGATTGGTGAAACGTAAATAATAAGGAATGACCGTATCGACTTGGGTCTGCTGAAGCATGATTTCGCTGATCCAAATAAAATAGGGGTCTTTGGTATGGCGCCAGGGAAGATCGCGTTTGTTTTGATCGTACCAAGCTAATAAGTCTAAAGCTATGCTCATAAATCTCTCCGTTTTCTTTAATCTTTATCATATTCATGACTCTTGGTGAATATCATATATCACAATCGTTAAAAATGCAAAAATAATGATGATATGAATGGAAAAAAACACTAAAAAATGGTATAAATAAAGTAAGGGGAGTGATAACATGAAATTAATTATTGGTATCATTAATAAAGAAGATGCAACTTCTACAACCAAAGCACTAAACGCTGCCGGATATTATGTTACAAAATTAGCGGCAACTGGGGGATTTCTAAAAAGGGGAAATATTACGATTCTAATTGGTACGGATGAAGAAAAAGTACCTGCCGCTTTGGAAATTATTGATCAGAATGCGAAAAAACGCATGGAAAAAGAAAATGCCGCTTCAGCTAAGGCGTTGGAAGAACCTCGTGATAAAACAGCGATGGAAGGGGTTATCGGCGGAGCCACAGTGTTTGTAGTAGAAGTCGATCGATTCGAGAAAATTTAGATGCTTCGGCATCTATTTTTATTTTGTTTGACAATGTCGAAATTTGAAATTATAGTTAAATAAGAATAGAAAAGAGGTGCCTCATGAATAAAAAAATAATCTTTGCTCTCATCCCTGTTATCTGTCTGTTTGCAGCAATCGTGTTTTTAAAAAATGATCCGGTTGTCCATCCTTTAAAAGAGACAGCGACTAAAGCAGAAACAACACAGCGGGAGGTAACAGCGTCTATTACAGGGGATCTGCTGTTTGAGGGACCTTTGTATGAGTGGATGGATCATTATCAGTTTGGAAACTATTTTGATCAGGTCAAGCCATATTTAAAAGGTGATCTGATCATTGGTAATCAAGAGGTTTTGGTCGGTGGTGATGATTTAGGTATCAGCGGCTGGGGATATTCCTTTAATGCCCCCTATACAATCGGAGAACAATTGCCGAGTTTAGGCTTTAACGTGCTGACACTAGCGAATAATCATGAAAATGATCGTGGATTACAAGGGATCAAGAATACTCGTCAGTTATTTGATAAGCTGGATATGTTTACCAGTGGTATGTATCTTTCACAAGAGGAAAGAAATCAGACGCCTGTCATTGAAAAGAATGGTGTACGCTTTGGCGTGCTGGCATATACGTATTCTACGAATAGTTATGTAGGATCAGATTACGATTATGCGATTCCTTATTTTTTGGATGCCAATTTACAGTTTACGGATGAATATAGAGAGATTCTAAAACGTGATGTAGAAGCCGCAAAAGAAGTCAGTGATGTCGTGATTGTGGCGATGCATTGGGGGACAGAATTTACTTATGATCTGACATCCAGTCAGCGCTCTGCTGCGGAATATTTAAATGAATTAGGTGTCGACCTGATTATTGGCAATCATTCTCATTGCTTGCAGCCAATGGAATATTTAACCAGTTCGACAGGGCATCAGACATTTGTGATCTACTCACTGGGAAATTTTGTTTCTGCAGATGTTGTGGTTGACCGTTCCAGTGAACTTTTTAAAAACATGTATCAAGTCGGCGGAATTGTCAACTTAACGATTTGTCATGACATGGCAACCAAGGAAACGAAAATAGAAAATGTCGAACTGACTCCGGTTGTCAATCAATATGAAAATGATTACCAGAATTTCAGGCTGATTCCTTTTAACCAATATAATGAAACATTGGCAAGTCAGCATTACCGCCGCCAGTATAGTGACATGTTTACATATGAAGTGATCAGACAGCAAATCGATCAGCTTTATGATGAAAGTATCACCATCAATTAAGGAGACAAGATGAATAAAGTTTGTATATTTGATTTAGATGGGACATTAATAGATTCCCTTGAAGATTTAGCGACAGCTGGAAATTATTTAATGGAACAGCTTGGCTATCCGACACACCCAATCGACGCCTATAAGTTGTTTGTAGGCAGCGGAATTAAGAACCTGATTCTTCGGGCAATACCGGATAGGTCTTTGGATGAAGCACAATTAAATAAAGCGATGGAGCTTTATATGACCTATTACAGTCAGCATTGCAGTGTATTCACAACGATTTATCCGCAAATTACAGAAGCTTTAGATGCGTTAAAAATCATGGGATATCAATTGGCAGTTGTGACCAATAAGCCGGATGTTATCGCTAAAAAGATCGTTGAAGATTTATTTGGTGATCGTTTTTCCTATGTGTATGGACAAGTTGAGCATATTCCTGTGAAGCCTGATCCTACTTTAGTGGAACGGGTTTTAAAAAAGACAGAGGTATTAAAAGCGAATGCTTACTATATTGGTGATAGCGATGTCGATATCTTTACGGCAAAAAATGCGGGAATCGCTTCTATCGGCTGTCTTTGGGGGAACCGTACAGAAGCAGAACTGAAACAAGCCGGAGCAAAATTTTTGGCTAAAGATGCTAAGGATATAGTGGATATAATCAGAGGTGAAGAAAATGATCGTAGTGAGTCAATGCTTGTTAGGGGATAACTGCAAATATAACGGCGGCAACAATTACAGTCAAAAAGTCGTCGATTATCTAAAAAATAAAGAATACATAGCAGTATGTCCTGAACAATTAGGTGGGCTGCCCACACCAAGAACGCCGTGCGAATGCTGTGGGAAACGCATTATAAATAAAGATGGGGAAGATAAGACTCCGGCATTTATTGATGGGGCAGAGCGATGTTTAAAGCTCATTGAAGATAAAGAGATTGAATGTGCTGTTTTGCAGCCAAGAAGCCCTAGCTGCGGCAAGGGAAGCATCTATGACGGTTCGTTTACAGGGACATTAACTGTAGGAAACGGAGTCTTTGCTAAGATGCTGCTAGAGCGGGGAATTGTCGTTAAACATGAGGATGAGCTTGACTAATTTTTGGTTGAATAAAGTTGAAAATATGGGATAATGGAAGAGACGAATGGAGAGTGACAGAATGAGTGATGTATATCAAGAAGCGTTAAAATTACATGAAGCAGCAAAAGGAAAATTAGAAGTAGGATTAAAAGTCTCTTTAGATAAAAAAGAAGATCTATCATTAGCGTATACCCCGGGAGTTGCACAGCCTTGCCGTGAGATTGCGAAAAATCCGGATGACGCTTATAAATACACATGGAAATCTAACAGTGTAGCGGTTGTAACAGATGGAACAGCAGTGTTGGGATTAGGGGATATCGGACCTGCCGCAGCGCTGCCGGTAATGGAAGGAAAATCAATCTTATTCAAGAAATTCGGAAATGTGGATGCCGTTCCTATTTGTTTGGATACGAAAGATCCTAAAGAGATCATTCAGATCGTAAAAAGCATTGCTCCCGGATTTGGTGGAATCAATTTAGAAGATATCAGTGCACCAAGATGTGTGGAAATAGAAAGAACATTGATTGAAGAATTGGATATTCCGGTATTTCACGATGATCAGCATGGAACGGCAATCGTAGTGACTGCGGGACTGATCAACGCCTTAAAAGTCGTTAACAAAAAAGCAGAAGATATTACCGTAGTGGTCAGCGGAACCGGTGCTGCCGGAAGCTCTATTATTAAAATGATTAAACAGCTGGGAGTTAAAGAAATCTATGGCTTTAATATTAATGGGATTGTGTTAAAAGAAGATCAGGAACAATATGACTTCCTGACAAAAGAGCTGGCTGAGATCACAAACTCTCAAAATAAACGTATGACAATGGCAGAAGCTTTAAAAGAAGCGGATGTTTTTATCGGTGTTTCAGCGCCTAAAATATTAACGAAGGAAATGGCTGCCGGAATGAAAAAAGATGCGATTGTCTTTGCAATGGCAAACCCGGAACCGGAGATAATGTATGATGATGCGAAAGCTGTCGGTGTCCGTGTGATGGGAACCGGGCGTTCTGATTTTCCAAATCAGATCAATAATGTTTTGGCATTCCCGGGATTGTTTAGAGGAGCATTAGATGTTCGGGCTAAAAAAATCAATGAGGAAATGAAATTAGCGGCATCGATGGGACTGGCTTCTTTAGTTAGTGAAGAGGAATTATCAGAAACCTACATTATCCCTGAAGCAATGGATCCGCGGGTTGCTAAAGTGGTGGCTAAAGCAGTATCAGAAGCTGCTGTACGTACACATGTCGCAAGAACGGAATAATCTTCTGTTCTTTTTTAATGTGTATATGATTTGCATTTAAAGCATGCATTCGATATAATACCAAAGGCTTTAATGAAAGGTGATTGGATGGAAAAAAATTATGATGTTATTATAGTTGGTGCTGGTCCAGCTGGAATTATGGCAAGCTATGAATTGTATTTAAAACAACCAGAATTAAAAGTGTTATTAGTGGATAAAGGACAGGATGTTATGTATCGCCGCTGTCCGATTAAGGAAAAGAAAATAAAATCTTGTCCGGTCATTAAAGATAATGAACCGGGATGTCTGCCTGCATGCTCAATTACTGCCGGATTTGGCGGGGCCGGGGCATACAGTGATGGAAAATTTAATATAACCAGTGAATTTGGCGGATGGCTGACTGATTATATGAATGATGATGAGGTCATCAAAGCAATTAAATATGTAGATCAGCTATATTTAAAACATGGTGCGACAAAGGAGATAACTGATCCGACTACCCAAAAAGTAAAAGAGATCGAGCATCGCGGCTATGCGGTAGGCTTGAAATTGCTTCGCGCTCAGGTACGTCATTTAGGAACGGAAGAAAACTTAAAGATTATGACAGCCATGTCTAACGAATTAAAAGAACATATTGATATTCTGTTTAAAACAGCAGTGAAGGATATTCTTGTTGAAGAACGTCAGGCAAAAGGGATTGAACTCACAAACGGTGAAAAGATTTATTCTAAAAAAGTAGTGGTTGCTCCGGGACGTGACGGATCTGCCTGGCTGACCAAATGCTTAAAACAGCATGGTGTTGAGCTTTACAATAATCAGGTGGATATTGGGGTTCGTGTGGAAACAAGCAATATCGTTATGGAAGAAATCAACAAGAATCTTTACGAAGGGAAATTCGTGTATAATACATCGGTCGGAACAAGAGTCAGAACCTTCTGCTCCAATCCTTCCGGACATGTTGTTATTGAAAATCATTCCGGCACCATGTTGGCAAATGGACATGCCTATCATGATCCGGCTTTAGGCAGCAGCAACACTAATTTTGCGCTGTTAGTTTCTCATACATTCTCAGAACCGTTTAATCAGCCTAATGAATTTGCCAATGCCATCGGTCAATTGGCAAACAAGCTGTCCAACGGAAGTATTATCGTGCAAAAATACGGCGATATTAAAAAAGGGCGTCGTACAACAGAAAAACGTTTAAAAGAAGGCTATACGATTCCGACTTTAAAAGAAGCGGTACCGGGAGATCTTGGCTTAGTACTGCCTTACAATACCATGAAATCAATCATTGAGATGATTGAAGTATTGGATCATGTAACTCCGGGAATTGCAAATGAGCATACCTTATTGTATGGAGTAGAAGCAAAATTCTATTCTGCCCGTCCAAAAGTAAGAGAAGGCTTTGAAAGCGAAATCGATAACTTATATGTTGCCGGAGACGGAGCTGGTCTGACCAGAGGATTAGCGCAGGCAGGAGCAAACGGTGTGATTGTTTCTCGCCATATTATCCAACAATTAAAGAAATAAAAATGACCCCTAGTAAAAAGCTAGGGGTCTATGTATTAGTAATTGTTTTTTTGTAATCGTCTGATGAAAGCAGGATAATCATAGAAGCAGTAATTGAGATCGACATTACCGGCAATGCCATGCACTTTTCCATAACAAGTGTATTGCCACATTCCATAATCACCGTCATAAACATTTTGTAAATTATAGTTAGCGATCCAAAGATCATAGTTTTTTAAACGTTCCATGTCTAATTGATTAATATGATCGGGATTGGTGTAGATGCCGACATAGTAACCGGCTTTTTCAACGGTCTGTAAAAATGTCAAAACAATTTCTGTAAGCTGATCTTTTGTTAAATCATCTTGGCATTCATCTTCAATATCATAATAAAGTGGGTATTGAAATTGGATTCCTTTGATTTGGGATAAGAAAAATTCAGCTTCTTTTTTTGCTTCCTCAGGTGTTGTAGCGTAGCTGTAGTGATAAGCGCCGATGGCAATGCCGTGCTTTTGAGCCTGATCAATATTTTCTTTGAATGTTTTATCGGTATGATCGCCTGTATCGTTCCATGCGTAGCTGGCACGGATGATGGCGAAGTCAACGCTGCTGTCAGCAACAGCCTTCCAATCGATTGTTCCCTGATGTTCACTGACATCAATACCTAATCGAAACGTTTCTAAACCCGTATTTTTAGGATTATAGATCGGGGTCATTATTTCTTTACTGGTAAAATTAAGTTTAGGTATAAAGAAGATAGCAAGAAGGATAATAATGACTAAAACTCCCATTGCGATTTTCTCGTTATATTTAAATTTCCGCATAATTTCCTCCTGTTAAGATTATAACACGTTTATCATATGAGTTGAACTATAAAACCGGATTTGATAAAATTACTTAAGTAACTTAAGTATTGGAGGCGATGGTTTGCTTAAAAGAGAAAGTGCGCTTTTTTTAGAGTCTTTGAGGCGTTTTAAAAATCTGGATCCATTAAAAGAGCTGCTGCCGATTTCCCAGCGTGATTTTATGGTTTTAATGATTGTGCAGGAATACTGTGATAAAAAGGAAGCCGTACGGCCGGGACAATTGGCGCAATGCTTGGATCTGAGTCTGCCGGCAACTTCGGATATGCTCAAAAGGCAATGTGATAAGGGATTGATCATCAAGAAAACAGATCCATTGGATCGCCGCTCTTATATTGTTGAACTCAGTGAACAGGGAAAGCAGATTTATATAGAGGGGCAGGAGATCCTTACTCGATTTTTAGAAACGATCATTGAACGTTACGGAAAAGAGAATATGGATCGCTTACTATTGGTGATGGATGATATCTACCAGTTAATGGCAGTGACGAAAAAGGAAATGTTGGAGGAAAAAGATGCTTGAATTAAAAAATATAACTAAAAAGTATAAGATTGGCGATGTTGAAACTGTTGCTTTAGATGATATCAGTGTCTCGTTTAGAAAAGAGGAGTTTGTTGCGATTTTGGGAACCAGTGGTTCAGGAAAAACCACATGCTTGAATATTATCGGAGGATTGGATCGCTATGATTCCGGAGATTTGATCATTAAAGGAAAACATACAACGGACTTCAAGGAAAGAGATTGGGATGCTTATCGTAATAATTCAATAGGCTTTGTGTTTCAAAGCTATAATTTAATTTCCCATTTATCGATTGTTGCCAACGTTGAAATGGGAATGACGCTAAGTGGGGTGTCTGCCGCTAAAAAGCATGAGAAAGCCTTGGAATGTTTGAAAAAAGTCGGTCTGAAGGAACACCTTCATAAAAAACCAAACCAGCTGTCAGGCGGACAGATGCAGCGTGTGGCGATTGCCAGAGCCTTGGCGAATGATCCGGAAATTTTATTGTGTGATGAACCGACCGGGGCCTTGGATTCTAAAACCAGTGTCCAGATCATGGACTTAATTAAAGAAATTGCTAAAGATAAGCTTGTCATCATGGTCACTCATAATCCTGATTTAGCACATGACTATGCCAACCGTATTGTTGAATTTAAAGACGGACGTATCATTAGTGACAGCAATCCTTATCAAAATGATGATGAGCAAGAGGCGTTTGTATTAAATAAGACCAGCATGTCTTTTATTACGGCACTGCGTTTATCATTCAATAATATTAAAACAAAGCTGGGAAGAACATTCTTAACCTCTTTTGCTTCAAGTATCGGAATTATTGGAATTGCTGTGATTTTAAGTTTATCTGTCGGCTTTCAAGTACAGATCGATAATTATCAGGAAGATGCTTTGGCAGAATTCCCGATTATTATTTCTAAGCAGGCTGCCAGTATGGACCCGGAAACGATTCAAAAGCATATGAATGAGATGTCTTCGACTGAATACAGTGAGGAGAATCAAGTGTTTGCGTATGATTCATCGGCGAATTCCATTATGCATGAGAATCGCTTTAGCCAAGATTATTTGGAGTATATAAAAAATATAGATCCTACTATTTGTGACAGTATTGGCTATACACGTATTGTCGGCATGAATTTAGTGCGTGATATTGACGGAACTAAAAAAATGGTCAGTATTTCCGGAAACAGCTCGAATCAAGGAAGCTCAGGATTATCTACATTTCCGGTGGCTTCAGATGGAAATATCAATACTTTCTTAGAAAAAAACTATGATGTATTAGCCGGAAATCTGCCGGAAGATAAATTTGATATGGTTTTAGTGGTCAATGAAAAAAATCAAGTGGAGCTTTCTACGTTAACGTCTCTTGGATTTGAGGCAGTGGATAAAGAAGGAATCGATTTTGACAAAATCGTTGGAACAGAGATGAAGCTAGTCGATAATGATGATTTCTATACGACAACACCGTTTCAGTCTTATATGCCTTCAAACGATTATCAGATGATGTATGATTCAAAGGAATCTCAGACAGTAAGAATCAGTGCGGTTATTCGTGCAAAGGAAGACGCTAATGTTGCGATTTTAAATCCCGGCATTGCCTATAGTGATTCACTATCGCAGTATGTCATTGATCAGGCGGAAGGATCAAAAATTGTCGAAGCTCAAAAAGCAGTGGATTACAATATATTGACTTTAGAGGCAATGAATGAGGCAACGAAAGAACAGATGGTGGCTTATTTGGGCGGAGATGCTACCCCTTATCTAATCACATTGTATCCGACTGATTTTGAAAATAAAGATAAGATCGTTGAGTATTTGGATACTTATAATGATGGGTTAGAAAATCGTGATGATATTGTGGTATATACCGATCTTGCAGCTACAATTTCCTCTTTAACAGGGGGCATCATGGGAGGAATTACAATGGTGCTGGTTGCTTTTGCCGGAACTTCATTGATTGTAAGTTTAATCATGATCTGTATTATCACGTATACGTCTGTATTAGAAAGAACAAAGGAAATCGGTATCTTGAAAGCCTTGGGCGCACGTAAGAAGGACATTACACGTGTATTTGATGCGGAAACCTGTATCCTAGGTGTTTTCTCAGGAACCTTAGGGATTATCATTGCATATTTACTTACATTCCCAATCAACGCAGTGATCTACAGTGTGACCGAATTAAGTAATGTGGCTTCGCTAAAATGGGAGCATGCTGTTATTTTAATTCTGATCAGTACGATCTTAACGATGGCAGGCGGACATATTCCGGCACGTATGGCTTCTAAGAAAGATGCAGTCGAAGCCTTAAGAACAGAATAGTAAAAGCGGGGAGGAAAAGATATGAATATTGCTTTAATTGCTCATGATCAAAAGAAATCAGAAATGATTGAATTTGTTAAAAGCTATGAAAAGAAATTAATGAAACATGAATTGTTTGGCACAGGGACAACAGGTAAAAAAATTATGGAAAACACTTCTTTGGCGGTTCATCGATTTTTATCGGGTCCTTATGGCGGTGATCAGCAGATCGGGGCTAAAATCGCAACCGGAGAAATGGATTTGGTCATCTTTTTTAGGGATCCATTAACGGCACAGCCGCACGAACCGGATGTATCTGCTTTAATGCGGCTATGTGATGTTCATAATATACCATTAGCTTCTAATAAAGCGGCAGCAATAATGATGATGGAGGCGCTCGATGAATAATCGGGCGTTTTCTTTTAAAACGTCTCGACAAAAGTGAAGGATGCTTTTAAAATAAAGAAATGAGGTGATATTATGAAAGTAGCTGTAGCCATCGATTCGTTTAAAGGGAGTTTAAGCTCTTATCAGGCGGCAAAAGCAATTGAAGAAGGCGTTCATATCGTAAATCCGGATGCTGAAGTGGTGATTCAGGCAGTAGCGGATGGTGGAGAAGGAACCGTCGATGCTTTGATTGAAGGAATGAATGGAAAGAAAATAAATGTTTGTGTGCATGATCCGCTTTTTAGAGAACATGAGACCTATTACGGTGTGATCGATCAAACAGCTGTGATGGAAATGGCAAGTGCTTCCGGATTGCCTTTGCTTACGTTAGAAGAACGCAATCCTTTGCTGACGACAACATTTGGCGTAGGTGAGATGATCATGGATGCTATTGAGCGAGGGTATCGTCATTTTATTATCGGTATTGGCGGGAGCAGCACGAATGACGGGGGAATCGGTATGCTAATGGCGATGGGCTATCGTTTTTTAGATAAAGAGAACCGGTCAATTCGTTTAGGGGCACAGGATCTTGATAAAATAGCTAAAATTGATGATCGCTTGGTTGACATGCGAATCAAGGAATGCAGTTTTGAGGTTGCCTGTGATGTATCCAATCCTTTATGCGGAGAAAATGGAGCAAGCGCAGTTTACGGACCGCAAAAAGGAGCAGATGCTTTTATGATTCAAAAAATGGATGCCGGACTTGCTCATTTTGCGGCGATTACTAAAGCGTATAATAAGACGGATTATCAAGGTGTTTCGGGAACCGGAGCGGCCGGTGGCTTAGGCTTTGCCTTTTTGAGTTATCTTCCTTCAAAACTAGTAAGCGGAATAGATTTAGTTTTGACATTTGTTCAGCTTGAGGATAAACTTAAAGATGCAGATTATGTTTTTACGGGGGAAGGCCGTATGGATGGTCAGACCTTGATGAATAAGACACCAATTGGAGTGGCAAGGCTGGCTAAGAAGCATGGCTGCAGGGTCATTGCTTTAGCTGGACAGATTAACGAAGAGGCTTATATACTGAACGATCATGGGATCGATGCCATGTTTTCTGTTGTTCCCGGGGTTGTTGATTTGGAGTATGCTATGAAACCGGAGAATGCTTATCGTCACTTGAAAAATATTGTCATACAAATACTGAGATTGGAGAATATAAAATGAAAATAGTCATTATTGAACCGTTAGGAATTGAAAAAGAAAACGTTGAAAAGATTAGTCAAGAAAATTTATCGGAACATGAAATTATTTATTATGATACAAGAGTCACTGATGAAGCGGCTTTAATTGAACGAGCAAAGGAGGCGGAGATTTTAGTTGTTGCGAATTTACCGTTAAATCGTAATGTTTTATCTGCCTGTCCTCATTTAAAATTAATTTCTGTTGCCTTTACCGGAATCGATCATCTGGATGTCGATTACTGTAAAGAAAAGAATATTATGATCTGCAACAGTGTTGGATATTCCACTGTAGCGGTTGCAGAGGAAGTTTTCGGCATGATTATCGCTTTATATCGTCATTTGCTTGCTAGTGATGAAAGAACCCGTCATCAGCAGACCAAAGATGGATTGAACTTATTGGAAATGGCAGGTAAAACAATAGGCGTCGTGGGTGCCGGAGAAATCGGACAGCGAGTAATTAAAATTGCTCAGGCATTCGATTTAAAAGTACTATGCTATAGCCGTACAAAGCGAATGATTCAAGGTGTAGAATTTGTTGATTTAGATACGCTGATGAAAGAAAGTGACATCGTTACATTGCATATTCCGGCAACACCGGCGACACATCATTTAATTGATGCGGACAAGATTGCATTAATGAAAAAAGAGGCTGTTTTGATTAATACAGCGCGAGGAACAATCGTGGACAGTGAAGCTTTGGCAGAGGCGCTGAATAATCATAAGATTGCCGGAGCCGGAATCGATGTTTTTGAGATGGAACCGCCAATTCCATCAGAACATCCGTTGTTGAATGCGAAAAATACCATATTGGCACCGCATATTGGCTTTGCGACAAAAGAAGCTCTGGTAAAACGTGCTGATGTCGTATTTGAAAATATAAAAAAATATCTTGCAGGTGATCCGCAAAATATTTGTTAGGATTTTTTATCAAAGCGAGTTTGACATTTAGGGCATGTGATTGTTATTAATCCATGTCCTTTTGGCACTCTGACGGTTTGGGAACAATTCGGACATTTAAAATAACGATGCGTTTTCTTATCTGCCTGTCGGTTTGCCCATTTCAGCAGCTTCATCTGATAGGGATACAGCATCTGAGCAAATTTAATATTCTCCTGTCGGCGCTTATAAACCTGTTTGGAGAAAGTTCGATATAAAATATACATTAATAGAACCCAAACAAGAATGGATAAGAGAGCTGTCTTAAAAAAGAGGAGGTTGGATAAAGAGATAAGCAGCACAATAAAAAGTAAAAATTGACTTAACTGGTCGGGACCGTTTCGTCCTTTCAAAAGATTTTTCATACATAACCTTCTTTCTTATCATGATATTCTACAGGGGATAAATGAATTGAAAGTGAACTTTCTTTATTATTGACGATAAAATAAAATTTATATATTGATATGTTCAAAAAATAAAGATATGATTAAAAAAGATAGGAAAAATAAAAAAGGGGGAGTATAAATGAGAACAAAAGAACAAAATATTGACTTGATTAAACGACTTTCAAATGCGAATGGGGTATCCGGATTTGAAGATGAAGTAGCTCAAATCGGGCGAATCGAAAGCGAAAGCTTTTGTGAAGTCAAGGAAGACTCTTTGCGTAATTTATATATGACATTAAAGCGCAATACAGGTAAAAAGCCTAAGGTTTGGCTGGACGCTCACAGCGATGAATTGGGATTTATCGTACAAGCGATTAAGCCTAACGGCACCATGACATTTTTGCCGTTAGGTGGTTGGTCACCTAATAATGTTCCGGCTAGCAAAGTGCGCGTGCAAAATGCAGAAGGAGACTATTTAAGCGGAGTTGTTGCTGCTAAGCCGGTGCATTTTATGAGTCAGGCAGAAAAAAATGCTTCTTTGAATATTGAAAATATGGTGATTGATCTGGGGGCTGTTTCGGCTGAAGACTTAAAGGAAAATTTCCGGATCAGAATGGCAGCCCCGGTGGTGCCTGATGTTGAATGTACCTATGATGAAAAACGTGATTTATTTATTGGAAAAGCATTTGACTGTCGTATTGGCTGTGCAGCAGTATTGGAATCTTTGAATCAATTAAAAGAAGAGACATTGGATGTGGACGTAGTAGCGACATTGTCCGTGCAGGAAGAAGTCGGAGAAAGAGGCATGCATGCTGCCGTTTCAAATATTGATGCGGATATTGCGATTATTTTTGAAGGATGTCCGGCGGATGATACTTTTTATGAACCCTATATGATTCAAACTGCAATGAAAAAGGGACCGATGCTGAGACATTTTGACCGTTCGATGATTACGAATCCAAGATTTATGCGCTATACATTGGATATGTGCGAAGAAAAACAGATTCCGGTTCAGGAATCTGTAAGAAGCGGTGGGGGAACAAACGCCAAGTACATTCATATGTCACGTTACGGAGTGCCAACCATAGTGATCGGTGTGCCGGTTCGCTATATTCATTCTCACCATGGTATCTGTGCATATGAAGATTATTTGAATTCTGTAAAACTGGCAGTTGAATTAGTAAAGCAGTTAAATAGTGACGTGATTAATCAGTTTTAAAAAAGATATCCTTAGGGTATCTTTTTTTAGAAATTAATTTTAAAGATTTGTCCTTCTCTAATAAATAAACCATTATCGCTTTTGGTTTCGTAAGTCTTAATTTTTTGTCCGAGACGCAAATAAAAAGGAAAGGCCTTGGAATGCGATGATTTTAAATACATGGTTTTCTTGCCAAAATCCTGATAGTAGGGAAAAATGATCTCTTTAAGCCATTTTGTGCCTAAGCCATGCCCTTTTTCACAGATATGGAAATAGTTTAAAAGGATGCTTTGGCTAGGATTCTCGATGAGTTCTTTTTGATCTAATAGAATTTTTGAATTGAGTTGTCCATGGCTGATTAAAGCGATACCGATGCATTGCTCATGTTTATAGAGGACGTGATAATCCAAAGTCACATTCGGCAAAGCGGATATCTGATGGATTTTTTGATTGCAGTGAAATACTTCATCGTAATCATCGTAGCAATGGATAAACTTATCATTTAAATTCATGATTATCGGGCTTAAATATTCGCCTTTAAACGTATGGTGTAATTCAAAGCGATATTCTTCTTCTTTTCTAAGTAGCATAATGACCTCCTAAATGGTATAATATGAAAATGATATGGGGGTAGTGATATGGAAAAATACATGGAAAACTTTAAACTGATCGAATGTCCGGATCAGCCATATAAACTGTTTTTGATTTTGCTGTTTTGTCATTCAAAGGTGAATCAGAGACAAATGATTGTCGAACGACTCAATGATATGCATTATGAAGGCGATATCCTTGTTGATAATCTAATGCAGGTTGGGGTAGAAGGATTGCGATTTTATAAAACCAGTTTTAAAGAAGATTTTCTTGATGCTGGCTTTCCGGTGAAAATCCCGCTGGATTCTCCTTATCGAAAACTGACATGTGATTTTTTAAGAGAGAATAATTTGGTAGTGGGATCTAATTTATCTCAACGTAAGATTGATGCTATTAGCAATGGAGAAAACATTTAGTCTATTTTATTCAAAAAAACCTGAATTTATGAACCAACCCCTGTCAAGTAGACATGGGAAATAAATAAA
>JAQENU010000002.1 GCA_027676805.1 Coprobacillaceae bacterium UN01-12pH3A
CCTCCCTAAAACAAAAAAAGAATACAGTCTCCCCTACCCCATAAAAACGCAATGTTCTTATGATAGAGAAACTATATTCAAACACTCCAATAATGGCAGATAACCACACGCATTATTTAGTTGTTTTGCATAAACATTAATCCTGCTTTAATATTACGTCCCAAAAAATTAATATTTAATGTTACGTACATATCTCTTTTATCAGAATCAATAATATTGTCTTGAAATTTCTCCAATGGACCATTAACTACAACCGTTCTACCACTCATTTTGTAACCATAGCTCATTTCCAAAATTCCATTTTTATTTAACAATTCATTTAGAAGTTTATCTTCGTCAAGCGTTAAAGCCGAAACATTTTCTTTTTTTAATTCTTTAATAACTCCATCTTTTTCTTCATATAACGATTTTAATAAAATACTAAATTCTTCTTGCTCTAAATTGGTTTGAACAAATAAATATCCTGGAAACATTGCTTTCAATACAATCTCATCTGTTTTACGAATATATGTCTCCATTTTAGGAATAATTGCTTTTATTCCATTCTTTCGATTCAAAATCTTAGCAATTTTTTCAACTTTTAAAGTTTGACAAAATAAGACATAAGTATTCATTTTTCAGTATGCCCTTTTCGCCTCACCGACCATTCTTTTAAGCAATCAAATATTTTGTCATATGTAGAGCAAATTTGGCCATTTCTAACTAACCAAATATCGTTATCTCTAGCAATTTCTTCTAATTGAATAATGGCGTATTCCAACATGTTCTCCAAATGTTCTTTATTCTCTAACATTTGTTGCTTTCTTGTTGCAGACATTTCATCATATATATTATCATGCACTATCTAAAACACTTCCTTTTTTGTTTACAACCTCTAAAGGCAGCAACATTTCTTTGCCTAAAACTTCAAATCTAACTTTTGCAATTTTTTTATGACGATTAATCTTTTGAATATCTTTTTCTAGCCCTTTAAGAGGTCCACTAAAAATTTCTAGATCATTGCCGTTATATTTTCCACGCGAATGTCGTATAGAAGCTGAATTATCTAGTAGTTTCGATAATACATCTATTTCGTCATCACATAACGAAATGAACCCATCTTTCTCTATAACTTTTCCTAATCTTTCTACTGTTTGAAATAAACCCGCATATTTTTCTTTAAAGCTTTCTTCATTTAGAGTAGTTTTAATAAAAATATACCCTGGATACATATCTCTTAGTTGAAATTCTTCAAACTCAGTACATTTGAACCATTTTTCTACCTGTGGTATAAATGCTTCAATATTTTCCTGACGGTTTAAAAAATCTAACATTTTAGTATTTGAGTCCAATTTCGTTTCAACCACATACCAAAACATATCTTCCTCCATCAAAAAGTCGTAGATTATCTTAATCTACGAGCTAAATGGAGATTGAATTTTACATATTTCCTTTTTCTTTTCTTCTAAAGATGTATGGACGTATAAGTTAAGTGTAATTGCAACATTAGAATGCCCAAGTATCTCACTTAGTGCTTTTATTTCAACATTGTTTCTAACACAATCCGTTGCATAACTATGCCTTAAGTTATGAAAATTAGATTGAATTTTGTGTTTTTTGCAAAACTTATAAAAATTTTTTTCTAGCCTTCTTGGCTCATAAATTTGGGTACTATTAGACAAAATATAATAATGATCATGATTGCTTATCTTATACCTCTTTAGATATTCAATTAAAAAATCCGGTAAAGGAACTTCTCTACAACTAGAAGATGATTTAGGTGTTAAAATAATAACTTCAGTTTTGTTTTTTTGTTTTTCTTTGCATTTTAACCTAGTTACCGTCCCTTCAACATAAATGACTTGATTTTTAAAATCTATATGTTTCCATTCCAAAGCACATATTTCGCCTAATCTTAATCCCCCATATAACGCCAATAGCATACCTATAGATAGTGAATTTGTTTCTTCTTTAGCGTAAGTAACAATCTTATTTCTATCGTCAAAAGATAAAACTTGTTTTAATTTGTGAACATTAGGTATTCTAATATTTTTTAAAGAAATTGGTTTCATTTTATAGTTTTCAATACCATATTCTAATATTGAAGAAAAAACACTTTTTATAGAATGTAATAAGCTATTAGATAAATCCTCTTTTTTCTTTGTTTCAAAAAAGAGTAAAATAGATTGACTATCAATTTTGTTTATATAACAGTTTTTATAAAAAGGTAAAATATGATGTGCTAGAATATTTTCATACTTTACAAAAGTAGAATGTTTAACAGATAATTTTTTTAATGCTATCCATTCCTGTACTAAATCTTTAAAAATAATTACTCTCATTTTTTCAGCCTCTTTTCCTATGATTTCTCATAAATTATAAAAAAAGAATAAGAAACAAAATACTAGTACAAACAATATTAATAACTAAGTCTTTATTGAAACGATAACAATTTATCTCTACTTGGCGAAAACCAAGAGAAATACTAGATTTTCCTCAAAAAATATGATAAAATGAGTCGATGATTAAGATAATCTACGACTTTTTTGATAAATCTTTTAGAGAATGTTATCTTTATTGAACGTCAGTTAACTGACGTTTTTTTTATGCTCTTTAAGACTAAAATAAAAACCACATACTATAATAAAATAGAATGCGGTCAATATAATTATTATAAAAAATCTTTTGTACGAATTTAACTCTACCCATAAATTTTACTGGTAATTCTTCTACTTGCTACTATGTAAATTTTCCATCGTGTTTAGAATTTATAACCAAGAAGACCAAACCACTAATTCTTCCAAAGCCGCTAATATTGAGTATTTCTGTTGATTTCAGGGGATCATTCATCACAATTTCATTTCTTTAAGTTTCATAAAACACCATGTCTCTCGCACTTCTTGGATATTTTCGTTAGATTTTTTGATAGTCAATATATAAGCACAAAACACCCCCACTAAACCCACTACGGCAAATAAAGCCTGTCTTTTAATATAATAGAAGCTGTCATTGAATTTGGCTTCTGCCCAGATATGACTGGAACTGTACACCATGACTAATCCGATTGCGACTAAAATTAAAGTGGCTATTAACAAACGCTTTTTTTTCATATATTTTCACCCATTTATAATATATAAAAAAAGAGTGTGACTTATTCACACTCCAGCGAATTTACAATTTCTTTAAAGCAGCGACCTCTTTGTTCATAGCCGGTAAATTCATCATAGCTGCTGGTAGAAGGCGATAATAGCACGACATCTCCAGCCTCCGCTATCTCTGCTGCTTTTAAAGTCGCTTCTTTTAAATTATGAACAAGCAAGCAATCATTTTGTAGCGTTTTCGCAAAACGTTTTCCAGCAGCACCAAAACAGATAACTTTCTTAACTTGATCTGTATAGGTTTTCAATTCCGTCAGATCCAGTCCTTTATCAAATCCGCCTAATAATAAAATCAACGGATCATTAAACGATTTAATCCCAATGATTGTCGCATCGGTATTCGTTGCTTTTGAATCATTGTAGTAACGAACCTGATGAAGTTCACGCACAAATTCAACACGATGTTCTACCCCTTTAAACTCACGAATCACTTTTTGAATATCCACTAATGGAATATCCAGCAATTCGGCGATCGTTAAGGCAATCATGACATTTTGTACATTGTGTTTTCCAGCTAAGCGGATATCCTCCACCGCTAAGATCGGTTCACTGTCATAATAAATAATGTTTTCCTTAATACACACCATTTCTTCAGAATTCATAGAAAACGGAATAATTGAAGCATGAATCGGATAGCGGCGTGTATAATCGGCAATCGTCGCATCATCTTTATTTAAGATAAAGTAATCGTCTTCATTCTGATTCTCATAGATTCTCATTTTTGAAGCGTAGTATTCTTCTACGTTTCGCATGTAATCTAAATGATCCGGTGTCAGATTAATGATCGTCGCTATTTCCGGCTTAAATTTATCTATATTCAGCAATTGGAAATTCGACATCTCAATAATAATATAATTCCCAGCACTTTCTAATAAGTTTTCGTTTAGAACCACTTCACATAAAGGGGTTCCGATATTTCCGGCTACAAATGTATTCGGATGAACAGAATGAACAATGTCATAAACTAAAGTCGTTGTAGTTGTTTTTCCATTCGTTCCGGTAATCGCCACATAATGCTGAGGCAAAGCCACCTGAAACGCCAGTTCAATTTCTGTATAGATTGGAATATTTCGTTCTTGTAAACGTAAAACAAACGGCATTGTATATTTGATACCGGGATTTTTTACGACAAAATCAAAGTCCCTTTCAAAAAGTTCATCCGGATGGCATCCGGCAATGACTTCCACCCCCATTGCACAAAGCTCATCGTAAGCTTCTAATTGAGAGGCTTCTTTTCCTTCATTAACCGTGACTAAAGCCCCCAGCTTCACTAAAAGACGTGTGGCTGCCAATCCACTTTTAGCAAGACCTAAGACTAATACTTTTTTATCCTTCAACATACTATAACACTCCTAAGACGATCCCGACCATTCCGCAGATGAATCCACCCAGCCAAAATGAGATCACAACTTGCTGTTCTGCCCATCCTAATAATTCAAAATGATGATGAAGCGGCGCCATTTTAAAGACACGCTTACCGGTTAATTTAAAACTGGTTACCTGAATAATAACAGATAGTGTTTCAACAACGAATACACCACCCACTAACAACAATAAAAGCTCTTGTTTTGCAAAGATTGCCAGTACAGCCAGTAATCCTCCTAAAGAAAGCGATCCGCTGTCTCCCATGAAGATTTTAGCCGGATGATAGTTATACATCATAAATCCAAGCAATGCTCCGATAACTGCCATTCCATAAACACTGATAGCATACGTCTTGCTCATTAATCCAAAAATAACAAACGGAGCGATCGCAACCATTGATAATCCAGTTGCTAAGCCATCCAGTCCATCTGACAAGTTCACACCGTTCGATGTTGCGGTAAACATAAAGTACACCAAAACCGGATATAAGAAACCAATATCTACCGATGTACGAATCACCGGAATCGTAATGACAGTTGAAAAACCTGGTACGAAGTTCAATGCTAAAACATAAAATAAGATCGCTAAAATAGACTGCAACAGATATTTTTTTGCAGCTGACAAACCTAAATTTGTCTTTTTAACAACGATTAAATAATCATCTATAAATCCAATCAGACCATAGCCCACAAACATTAACGTGATTAAGCCTACAGTTGGATCCAATATGTATGATGGAAACGTCAAGTAAACTGCAATCACTGAAGCCGCAATGAAAACAATTCCACCCATTGTTGGTGTTCCACCTTTAATTTTATGACTCTCTGGTCCTTCTTCTCTTTCTACCTGACCGAATTTCAATTTAGTTAGAAACGGGATGAAACGCGGCATAGCGATAAATGTAATTATGAATCCTAATATAAAACTGAAAAATATTTTCATGAATTCCATCGTATTTCCCCTTTATTTAATTTCCTTAACCATATTACCATAAACACGCACTCTTTTCAATCAAAGGCAAAAATTAATCGTTCAGCGATTTCTCGCTTATACTCAACAATTTTTATCTATTCTTGTCTTTTAAAAGCACCTTTATGAATCGTTTCCCTCTATTTTAAACAAGTTACATATGTCCCTGCTGTTTTCACTGTACAATACTTTCTAGCAATATACAAGTCTAAAAAAGAGGACTCTACGAATCAGAGTCCCCTAGCATAATGATGATAGTCGAACCATCTTCTTGTTTTTCATTTACGCGCGGCAGCTGGTCAATCACGGTATCTCCCTCACCGACATATTTAAACTTGAAATGATCGCTCTTGACTTCGCTCTTACTTAAACCGATATATTGATCTACTGTATATTTTGGAATATCCATCCATGTATACGTTTTTTCTTTTTGTTCCGTTACTTTTTCAACACCCAGAACATTTAAGACATCAACTAAGATTTTTCTTGCGATCGGCGCAACAGTTGTCCCACCATATTGAACACAGTTTTTAGCGTTATCCATCGCGATATAGAGAACAACCTCCGGATCATCAACAGGTGCTACCCCTAAAAAGGAAAGAATATACCCACCGCCAACATAACTTCCGTCGACTGCCTTTTGAGCCGTTCCGGTTTTTCCGCCGATACGATACCCTTCAATATAAGCATTTTTACCTCCGCCATTTGCAACTACACCTTCCAACGCATCACGTACTAAAGCCGATGTTTCTTCACTGATGACATCACGAACATGGGTCGTGGTTGCTTCATAAATAGCTTCTTTTGTATAAGGATTAATGACTTTATTTAAAATATAGGGTTGATTTAAATGTCCGCCGTTGACACAGGCGCTGACTGCTGTCACTAGCTGAATCGGGGTAATCGAAATTCCTTGACCAAATGAAACGGTTGCCTGTTCCAATGGACCGAATTTATCATAATTAAACATGATCCCGCTGCTTTCTCCAACTAAATCAACTCCCGTCTTTTTGGTTAGCCCAAAATCCTGCACATACTGATACAGCTTATCTTTTCCTAAACGTCTCCCAATTTCAACAAACCCCGGGTTGGAAGAGTTTTGCAGGACTTCTCGGAAAGTTTGCAGACCATGCCCGCCGGCTTTCCATGATTTGATCCTAGCCCCGCCAACGATCTCATAGCCTTTATCATAATACGTATCCTTATCCATATCAAACAGCTTTTCATTCAAGGCACTGGCAAACGTTATAATTTTAAAGGTAGATCCCGGTTCATACGTTTTCCATACCGGAATATTCTGATTATACGTTGAAGAATCATAATCCTGATAATGGTTAGGATCAAAATCCGGTTTAGAACAAATGGATAAAATCTCACCCGTTTTTGGATTCATCATCAATGCCCAGATCCCATCGGGATTATACGTATCATAAGCATTGTTTAATTCTCTTTCGACAATGTCCTGCAAACGTTTATCAATCGTCAGTTCAATATCCATCCCGTTTGTCGGATACACATAATCGGAAGAATAAATCGGCAGGTTATTCCCTTTAGCGTCCATATAGTATTCAATACTGCCGTTCTTCCCACTTAAATAATCGTTGTATTTCAGTTCTAAGCCGGCCAGTCCTTGATTATCGATGCCGACAAAGCCCAAGGTCTGCGCCAAATAATTCCCATTCGGATAATAACGTTTTGTATCTTTGATCAGATATACCCCGGGAATTTTAAGATTGTCAATCGCAAGAGACTGATCTTCGCTTAACTGTCGTCCTTCCGGTGAAATACGCTGAATCGATACTTTTTTAGAAAGCTTGATAAGCAGCGTGGCTTCATCACATTGCAGGATTGGGGCTAAAGCACTGGCTGCACTGATCGGATCCTTGATCTGTGAAGGAATCACCACTAAAGATGAAGTGGTAAGATTTGTGACGATCGTATCACCATTGCGATCTAAAATCTCTCCACGGGTTGCTTCAATCGGGAAACTTCTTTGCCACAATGTCGTTGCCTTTTCACTTAACGTGTAGTAACTCACGATTTGAATATAAAACAGTTTTAAAATGATACATAAACAAATAAAGATGGCTCCGTATTTTATGTATTTCATTTTCTTTTTAGATATCTCGTACAGCATTATGATCACCACCCCTAAATAATATGAAAAAAACCGGTCATCTAGACCAGTTTAATTCGCTAAATAGGATAAATGCCTGCTCGAGTGTTTCATCATGAACACCACAAAGAGACTGACCAGCAGCTCCGTTATCGGCATTGCCCACCAAATCATAGAAGCGCCAAATAGGATCGGCAGTAAGAGAATCAGAATACCGCTGATCATCATTCCCCGCATGATAGAAATAATAAGCGCAATACGCGGTTCCATCACCGCCTGAAAATAATAAGTGGAAAAGATATTGAACGGAAGCAGTAAAAATGACACACTATAGCAACGAATAATCGTTGGTGCAATTTGAACAATGCTCTTAGTTGGCGTCATAAAAATATGAACAAACATCATCGGAACGCTCACACCTAATATTGTCCAAAAGAGACTGAAAAACAAAACGGTCCATAGTGCATAACGCAGAGTTTGATTAATCCGAGATATTTTCTTCGCTCCAAAGTTAACGGAGATCAACGGCTGTGCCGCTTGCCCGACACTATAAGCACAGCATTGTACGAAGGTACTCAGATTCACGATAATCCCATACACCGCAAGCGCATCTGTTCCTAAATAACGTACGATCTGACGATTAAACAAGATCGTTAAGAAGCCCATTGCCACATCGATAAAGAACGTTGAGAACCCCATAACACAGATTTCTTTAAATCGCTTTAATCCCATTTTCGGTTTGACCAATGCCAGTGTATTTTTCTTACTGACAAAATGTGTCAATAGGAAAACAAGTGTTATGAGTGATCCCAGCGCGGTTGCAAGTCCGGCACCGAAGATCCCCATATCCATGACGAATACAAAGAAGTAATCGCCAAAAACATTAAAGATACCACCGATTAAAACAGCTGCTGTTGCCAGCCCCGGATTCTGATCATTACGTAAAAAAGCCGCCAGCATCTGATTAAACAAAAAACATGGAAAGATAAACTTGATCGGAATTAAATAACGCTGTGCTAACGGTAATAGGCTTCCTTCTGCCCCAAATGCGGTTAAAAGCTGCCGTTCAAAAAAGATTAAAATCAGCCAAGCTAAAATACCTAATAGAATTGAACCAATGAAAGCAACTGTAAAATATTCATTTTCATTATCCTCATGATTGCTTTTTCCTTTTAAATGACTAAATAATACAGAACCTCCGATTCCCATCAGTAATCCTAAACTATAGATGACATTCCAAATAGGAGCCACAACCGCTAAGGCAGCGGTTCCTTCTGGTCCCTGATATTGTCCGACCATCGCCATATCCACAATCGAATAGATCGAGGTAATCAAGGCACTGCCAAAAGCGGCGGCTAAGTATTTAAGATAAAGTGGTTTTATTTTACCATTTAAAAAATCCATCATATTCCCCCTTAATAAAACAAAAAACTGGATAGGGTCAACAGATATCTCAATCTGTTGCCTTATCCAGCGTGTCATTTCTTATGAATGACTTACCCTCCGAGCAAGCACCTAATATTATATAATATCTTATTGTATTGTCAAGTGGAGAACAGCTATTTTAAGCAGCATTAACACTGATTTCCATATCACTGGAGATCGGTGTTCCTTCCGGTATATTTTGACTGGTCACCGAGCCGCTTCCATTAAATTGAATATTCATGTTGGTCAGTGAACAAAATGAAGAAACATCCTTTCTTGACCAGCCGCTCATGTTTGGCATCGTAATGCTTGAGCCATCCGTCAGCAGGAATACTTTACTATTAACCGCAATCTTTTGTCCGCCTTTTGGCAATTGATCAATGATCGTCTGACCATCACCGATCACTTCTGCACTGGCTTTATTGTATTCCACCATGCTGCGGGCATAATCAACGCTTTGGTTAGTAAAGTTATTTAACGTAAATTCCAAAGTGCTTTGGTTTGTTGTCCCGGTCTTTTTCTGATTTAGGCTTGACAGAGCACTGCGTACCATTGTTTTCACTAATTCCGGCTGAGCTACAAAACGGGCTTCGGTAACATCACGGCTGCGCATTCCTGTAAACACGATGATTTCCGGATCATCATAAGGCGCAAGTCCCGCCAATGAATACGTATATTTTCCGCTGGCATAAGCCCCGTTTTCGATTAATTCTCCGGTTCCGGTTTTTCCAAACAGATGAATATCATCCATTTTAAAAGCGGTTCCTGATCCTTTTTCGGGATTATTGATAACTTCGGACATCAACGATTTAACATGCTCGATTGCTTCTGTCGAGAAGATTTTATCACTTTTCTTTGTTTCTGTTTTTTGAACGACAGATTTTGTTTCACTGTCTAATACATAATCCACAACATAGGGATCTACCGTACATCCGTCATTGGCAAATACAGAATATGCTTTCAGCATTTCTAAAGCTGTCCAGCTTGAAGACTGTCCGAAACCGGCAGAAATAAAGTCACGCAATGAGCCGTCCATATTGTCTAATCCAGCTTGACTTTGCAGTCCTGATACGGTGGTATCTTGGAAAAAACCTAATTTATAATATTTATCACGCAAAGTTTCTTTAGAAACATAGTTCGTTAAAATAGTCGCAATGGCTGTATTGCTCGAACGGATCAGCCCGTCATTTAAGCTCATGGTTCCCCACCCGCTTAGATTCCAATCGGAAATATACTGTCCGCCATCCCCAACATCAAAACTTCCCGACATAAACGTCTGATTCAGATCCACGCCTTGATCGTACGCAGTCAAATAAACAAACGGCTTCATTACCGATCCGACTTCATGGGGTGTATTAATAAATGGATCATTATACGTTTCAATATCTTTGACATTTGGATCAAATGATGGAGAAGTTGCGATAGCTAAGATTTTTCCGGTTTTAGCTTCCATTACTGCCGCCCATACGGATTCTACCGTATCCACTTGGGCTAAGTTATTGACCTGTAGTTCCAGATCACGCTGAACATTGGTATCAATGGTTAAATAGACGTCATTTCCATTTTTAGCATCTATTTTATTAGTCATTCCATTGGGCAGATTATAGCCTAAGGAATCGGTTAAATACTGAATTGTTCCATTCTTACCTTTTAGGTAATCTTCCATGACGGCTTCAAGTCCCATTTTTCCTTCGATGATTTCATGTTCTTCTTCATTATTTGAAGCAAATCCTAAAATATAAGAAGCAAAATCACCATAGCGATAATTGCGCTTTGTTTGGGCTGTCAGTTCTAACCCGGATAATCCCAAGGCTTCAATCTTACTTTTTGTTGCCGGAGTCAGATCGTTTCCATAGGTTCCAAATTCAACTAAGTATTGTCCTTCTGATTGAAGAATCTCCAGCAAATCTTCTTCGGGCATATTTAAAATAGGCGATAAAGCCTTCGCATAAGCGGCTGGATCCGTGACATAGGCAGGAACATCACCAATATCTTTTCTGGTTTCACTTAAATAAGCAACTAATTTATAAGAAACAATATCCCCAGCCAATAATTCATTATCGGCAGAATAAATACTTCCGCGAGAGGCATAAAGGGTGCGTGTCGTAATACCATTCCCAGTAGCAAAGTCACGAATATTTTTTCCGCTGATAAAATGAACGCCGCTGATAGATAAATAAATGACATTTAAAGCTAACGCCAAAAAAACAGCGCCGAAGGCAAGCTGCAGCAGGCTAATATGACTGATCTTCTTCATATCAACTACTCACTTGTTACGTACGCTGTTACATCATTATGGCTGTATGAAAAACCCTGACCAGTGGCCACGTCATTTAAATGTGCAAAAGATGTCATATTTTGTCTTTCGATATCTAATCCATCGATATCGCTTTTTAATGTTTGGATTTTTCCTTCAATAATCTGCTGTTCAACATTCATTGAAGATTCGATGGATTTGATAGCTAATCCACCAACGATATAAATACTGAATGCTGCAATTAAACAATATCTAGCTTTTACTTCAAAGCTTTTCTTTTTATTTTTCTTCATCATTAGCCACCCTCTCTATAACACGCAGCTTTGCCGAATGTGCACGATGGTTCATTTCCAATTCATCTGCACTGGCTGTGTACGCTTTCCTATTTATCAGTTTAAACTTCGGTAAAAGATAATCCGGCAGCACCGGCAGTCCGGGTACATTTTTTACTTCGGTCTTTTCTTTAAAAATTGTTTTGCAGATTCGATCTTCCAAGGAATGGAATGTAATGACCGATATTCTGCCCCCCACATTTAATATGCTCAGCCCTTGATTCAAGGCTAATTCAAATACATTTAATTCATCATTGACAGCGATTCGCAATGCCTGAAACGTTCTTTTCGCCGGATGCCCGCCTTTTCTTCTGGCCGGAGCCGGAATCGCTTCCTTCACGATTTCCACAAGTTCAAAAGTAGTTTCAATAGGTTTTTCTTTTCTTCTGCTTTCAATCTTTCTGGCAATCTGCTTTGCAAACTTCTCGTCACTATACATATATAATAGTTTTACTATTTTTTCATAAGGATACTCATTGACAATCTGATAGGCATCCAAGCTCTGACGCTGATCCATTCTCATGTCTAAACGAGAATCATAGTTATAGCTGAATCCTCTTCCGCCTTCGTCAAACTGCGGACTTGATACACCTAAATCAAATAGAATCCCATCTACTTTTTCCACACCCAATTCGTTTAGTTTTTCTTTCAAATTCACAAAATTGGAATGAATAATCGTGAAATGATCTGATATTTTTGATAATTTAACCTGAGCTGCTTGAATTGCCGTTTCATCCTGATCAAACGCATAAAGATGTCCCGACGTCAGCTGTGACAAAATCTTTGAACTATGACCACCGCCACCTAACGTACAGTCCACATAGATTCCATCTTCTTTAATATTTAATCCTGCTACTGCTTCATTAAGCATGACACTGATATGTTCAAACATATTGTTCTCTCCTAAAATTCAAAATCTTCTAAAGATTCAGATATATTTTCAAAATTGTCTTTTTCGTCATTGTAGTAATCATCCCAAGCAGCTGCATTCCATATTTCCACATGATCTCCAACCCCGACAATGACACATTCTTTTTCCAAATGTCCTTCATCGACCAAAGGTTTAGGCAAATTGATGCGCCCCAGCTTATCAAATTCAATCTCTGATGCTTTGGCTGTAAATAAACGCACAAAAGTACGTGCCTCCTTTTTATTTGTCGGCATTCTTTGCAGTTTTTCAAATACTTTTTGCCACTGGTCTAACGAATACACATTTAAACACCCGTCAAATCCACGGGTCACAACGACAGAAGCATCAAAAGCATCACGAAACTTAGAAGGCAATGTTAAACGGCCTTTTGTATCAATATTATGTCTAAATTCACCCATGAACATGCCTATATCACCCACTTTGTTCCACTTTTATACACTTCTTACCACTATTATAAGCAAATTACCTTGATTTGTACACTTATTTTAATAAAAAAAAGCAACTTCTCTGAAGTTGCTCACATTTCTATTTAAAGTACTTCTTTAAAAACACGCAATACGTTCTTATAGAATACCTTTTCAATTTCTTCTTGGCTAAAGCCGGCTTCTTTCATTGCCTTCTCTAATAATGGCAGCCCGGAAGCATCCTTCATCTCTAAATTTTGCGGAATCCCATCAAAATCACTGCCTAACCCAATGCAGTCGATCCCGGCCAAGTTTTTAATATATTGAATATGCTTCACCATGTTATCGATGGTGGACATGAAGTTAGGGTCATCAATGGATGGCACCTCTAAGAAGCTGGCAGCATAGTTAATCCCCATTACCCCACCGCGCTGTGCTAATTTTAAAATCATATCATCTGTCATATTGCGAACATGGTTGCATTGTCCTCGCGCATTGGAATGGCTGGCAACAAATGGTTTTGTCGTATATTTAAGTACATCATAGAATCCGGCATCAGACAGATGAGAGACATCAATGATGATCCCCAGTCTTTCCATTTCCTGAACTAAGGCAATTCCTTCTTTTGTTAATCCGTCTTTTGTATTTGGAATGGTAGAATCGCTTGTCCCATCTGCATTTTTCATTAAGTTAGGGAATCCAATCCCGTTTTCATAATTCCATGTCAAGGTAATCATACGTACTCCTAAACGGTAAAGATTTCTTAAGAAGTGGAGATTTCCTTTCGTTGTTCCCCCTTCTTCAATCGTTAATACCGCTGACATTTTTCCTTCTTTTTGATTTTGAACAATATCCTCATAATTTAAAGCAAGCGCCAGCTTATCCGAATTCTTATCGAGTTCCTGATAAAATACATCGATCATTTCATTTACTGTTTCAAACGCATTTTCAACATTGCCAAGCGGAACAAACATCGCGAAGCACTGTGCCAAATAATCCCCTTTTTCCATTTTATCAACACTGATATTCAGATCATTTTGGCGAAGCTCAATCATTTCATTTTTCTTTTCTCCCTCATAGATAGCCATGATCGTGTCACAATGCATATCGATTACTTTCATAATATCCCTCCTCAATTATTATATTGTCTATATCATAACATAGACTTTTATTTTTAAAAGCAAAAAAAGCAAGATCATTGAAATAAATCAATCATCTTGCCTCTAAGATCATAGTAAAGATATATCTAATCTATGATGAATCTTTTACAGAACTTTTTTACCGTTGTAATGACCACAATGTTTACATACTTTATGTGGTAATGTATATTCACCACAGTTAGGGCATGTCACTAATGTAGGTGCGGTTAATTTGTCATGAGTTCTTCTTTTTCTTTTTACAGTTTTTGAAGTTCTTCTAAATGGTACTGCCATGATCGTACACCCTCCTAATTCTTATCCTTAAAATAATTTTTTAATTTCGCTAATCTAGGATCTATGATCTCTTGATCAGTTACTTCTTCTTTGGTACTAATAATTCTCCAGCCCTCGCCTTCAGTCTTTACTTTAGCGCCTTCTTTGACAACACGTAAAGGAACCTCCGCCATAATGTTTTGGAAAATAATAGGTGTTATATCTACGATATTCTTCTTCACCTCATGAACATCTTCATCAGGAGAAGGTTTATCGAAAGAAAACACTTCAGTGGATTCGATCTCAAATGGATAATCGACTTCTTCTAAAGTCAGCGCACAAGGTAACACCATCGTCCCGGTAATTTTCATATCGATATATAAACGCTGATCCTTGATTACCAAACGGCCATTTCCTTGCACGTAAACATTTTTTAAATCCAACAAATTATTGAATTTAAGAAATGCTTCTTTAGGAAAAACAAGTTCATCAGAAAACGAGAATTCTCCATTATTTTGTTTTAAAAGCCATTGTAAGTTCCACTTCAAAAGAATCACCTCAACTAGCGCAAAATCAATTATATAAAAGATAGTGCGTAATGTCAAATTATTATGAGAAAAACATAATATTTTTCTATCCTTCATATATTGAATGCATCACGATTGCACTGGTTTATTATACCACAATAAGTGAACTTTTCAATCTAAATATTACTTTTTTTAACTTTTTTCTATAGTTTTATACCGAATTATGGTATAATGCATATTATTCAGGAGGTACTTTATGAAATCGTTGATTCTACAGAAATGTATCATTAAAATAGTGATCGGATTAATCCTTTCCTTTTTATGGGCTCAATATCTTCGTGTATCCACAGCGATGACGATGGCAGAGTTCCCAATGATCTTCTTAGGCGCTTTCTATTTGATGCTGGCGTGGTTTAATTACCTAAAACTAGATGGAGTGAGTATCATTCCCGGTCATACCAAACAAAAGCCTTTACCTAAGACAAAAGCCAAAAGCAGACAAATGTTGGATTATGTGGATACGGAAATTCAGGATGATCCGGAAATAAAACCGATTCAAATGCAAAAGGCAAAGCTGATCTCTAACATCATTTGCGGTGTTGGATTCGTTATTCCTTCAGCCATCATGGCACTTCTATAATTATAAATGAAAAGGAGCTCCCGTCGGAGTTCCTTTTTTTGTGCTGTGTTCAAGTTTAAATTTAATTTATAATGCTAAGAGGCTGGGTTAAAATTGCCTATTATTTTTTGGCAGCTTCTTCGTATTCTGCTTTTGTATAAGGTTCGTTCTTAGTTTCCCAATACTTGATCTTTTTGCTTGCCATACCGTATTTAGCGTTAGGTTTAGAGTAATCATTTACTTTAGTTAATTCCACTTGATGACCATCAACCATGATAGGTACAACATACGCATTTTCTAATACATAAGCTTCAATCTTAGCGAATTCATGGTAACGAGTGTCTAAGTCTAAGATCTTATCTGCTTCTGCTACCATTTTATCTAATTCGTTATCTGTGAAGTGAATATAGTTTTGATTCATTGTTCCTTCTTGTGTTAACTGAACTAAATAGTTTTGAGGATCCCCGTAGTCAGCTCCCCAACCACTGATTTGAATAGACTGTAAATTTTTAGAATATAATTCAGAAGTTGCAGATTTAATATAAGGTAATCCTTCTACAACGATGAAGTCACTACCTAAGCTTTCTTCAAAGCTTCCTTTAACAACCTGGAATGTTTCTTCAGAAGTTTGGTTACCGTTTTGATATGGATAACTTACTTTGATTGGGAAAGTAACTCCCTGAGCTGATAACTCTTCCATTGCTTTTGCTTTATATTCTGCTGCTTTTTCTGGTTGATATTGAGTAATACCATCTCCGTTGAAAGCTTTTAATTCATCTAATTTTGTGTAATCTGTTCCATCACTTGTACTTACTAATCCGCTTGCAGTATAAGTATTGTTGTTTAATGCAGATGGATTGATTGGGTTAGTACGTTTTTGATATTCAGTAGGGTTGATACCATAGTACCAAGCTTTTCTGAAGTTAATGTTGTTCGTTGCTGCATTCCAATCCGGATTTCCAGCTTGATCATGGTTAAACCAAATAACATATGAATAAGGTCCGGCAGGCGTTTCTACTAAATTATCATAGTATTCGCTTCCTTCTTTATTTAACACCATGATGTTTTCAGGTGTTAAGACTGCACGATCTAATTCACCAGTTGCAAACATATCATAAGCTCTTGATAAAGATTCGATGATTGTTACTTGCACTGTTTCAAATGGAACGTTTTTAACATCCCAGTATTTTTCATTTCTTACATATTCTTTATATGAATCTTTAGTGAATTCTTTCATTAAATAACATCCATTATAAAGAATTTTATCTGGATCTGACCCAAAAGCAGTTTCCCCAACTTCTTTTAAGAAATCAGCATTTACAGGGTAGAAACATCCATAAGTTAAAGCAGTATCAAAATAAGGCTTAGATGCTACCATTGTAAATTCAATTGTTTTGTCATCTAAAGCTTTAACCCCAACATTTTCAAATAATTCATCAGTTGCTGTTCCTTCATCAGATGCTTTGTAATATTCTTCTGCACCTTTGATAAATGAAGTTACCATTGGTATATTTGAAGATTTGTTTGCTGCTGTTAAAGTATATTTTACTGCAGTTACAAAGTCTTCTGCTTTTACGTCAGCATATTCGCTTCCGTCACGTTTCAGCCATTTAATCCCATCTTTAAGTTTAAATGTCCAAACAGTTGCATCCTCGTTCTTTTCATAAGATTCCGCTAATGCATTGATCAATTTCCCGTTTTCATCATGTTCTACTAAACCATCTACAAAGTTTGTTACTACTTGCAGGTTGATTGCCTGATAGTCACCCAAATAGTTGAATGATGTAACTTCTCTGTTAGCCGTTTCGTAATCATGATAAACTGATAGCTGATCTCCTCCACCGGATTGTGAACCACAACCGGTTAAAACCATAGCGCAAACAAGCAATGCGCCTAAAAGTTTTTTCATAATTTTCCTCCTTATCCTAAGGCTAGTTTTTGCCCAATTATTACTTTATCATTTTCTATCGATTTGTCAATAACTGTTTAGATTTTCGTACACAAAAACATCTATACATGTATATTTTTTTCGACAGAATAAAAACGTATTCGCTTTCCTTTCTGCCATTTCGACATTTTTCGTACAAAAAAAGACTAAGATAAACTCTTAGTCTTTGATTTGTTCTTTGTATTCTGCTATTTCTTTATCATTTGCATAAATGAAATGTCCTGGCAGGATTTCAACCCATTTTGGTTTATCCACTGAATAATCATGGATAGATGGATCGTATACAATTAATTTCTTTTGTTTTTCAATTTCCGGATCCGGTGTCGGTACCGCAGAAAGCAACGCTTTTGTATATGGATGTAATGGATGATGGAATAATTCTTCCGTTTCCGCTAATTCCACAATACGTCCCTTATGAATAACCGCAATACGGTCTGAAATGAAACGTACAACAGATAAGTCATGGGCAATGAACAGATAAGTCAAGCCACGCTTTTGTTTTAAGTTATTTAATAAGTTTAAGACTTGAGCACGGATAGATACATCCAATGCTGAAATCGGTTCATCGGCTACGACAAATTCCGGTTCCATGATCAATGCTCTGGCGATTCCGATACGCTGTCTCTGTCCACCAGAGAATTCATGAGGGAAACGAGAAGCGAACTCCGGTAAAAGTCCTACTTCTTTTAAAGCATTCTGCACTTTTGCAGCACGATCTTTTTCATCTTTATATAAGTGGAAGTTAATTAATCCTTCAGAAATGATATAATCCACTTTCGCTCTTTCGTTTAATGATGCCATTGGATCTTGGAAAATCATCTGACATTTTTGAATAACTTCGCGGTCCAATTCTTTAGAAATTTTTCCGTTGATCTGTTTACCGTTAAACAGAATTTCACCCTTGCTGGTTGGATTAATACGGACAATGGCACGACCGATTGTCGTTTTCCCAGATCCTGATTCTCCAACCAATGAGAATGTTTCTCCACGGTAAATATCAAAATTTACGTCATCAACAGCAACGAAGTCTTTTTTACCGACTCTGAAAGTAATCTGTAAGTCTTTGACTTCAATTAATTTTTCTTTTTCTGCCATTACTGATTACCCTCCCTTTTAAGTCTAGCTCTTAACTTCTGAATTGCATGCGGATGTTCCACTTTCGGCGCTCTTGGATCCAATAACCAAGTTTTTGCTTTATGTGTCTCTGTGACATTAAAATAAGGTGGATTTTCAATAAAGTCAATTTTTAAAGCATGGCGGTTACGTGGTGCAAAAGCATCTCCTTTAATTTCATTGTAAAGGTTTGGAGGTGTCCCATCGATGGTTGCTAAAGGCTCACCTTTTACCCCTAATTGTGGTAATGATGATAATAACGCCCAAGTATATGGATGTTGTGCATCATAGAAAATTTCTTCTACTTTTCCAACTTCGACGATTTCCCCGGCATACATAACAGCTACACGGTCAGCAACGTTTGCTACTACCCCTAAGTCATGGGTAATGTAAATAACAGTCATTCCCATTTCTTTTTGTAAGTTTCTGATCAAGTCCAAAATTTGTGCTTGGATCGTTACGTCTAAAGCCGTTGTCGGTTCGTCACAAATCAGAATTTGTGGATAACATGCTGCTGCAATCGCAATAACAACACGCTGTCTCATCCCACCTGAAAATTGATGTGGGTATTGGTTATAACGATTTCTAGGATCGGTGATCCCTACTTTTTCAAGCATTTGAATCGCTAGTTCTTTTGATTCTTCGCCTTTGATTCCTTGGTGCAGTTCAATAACTTCACGAATTTGTTCCCCAATTACTTTAAGGGGATTCAATGATGTCATTGGATCTTGGAAAACCATTGCGATTTTCTTACCACGAATCTTCAGCCAATCGGTTTCTTTTGTATATTTAGCGATGTCAACCCCTTCAAACATGATTGACCCGCTTTTAATTCCCCCGTTGTTATCTAACATTCCGATGAATGATTTTGTGAATACAGATTTCCCTGAACCTGATTCACCAACGATTGCTAGGGTTTCCCCTTCATAAAGATCCAACGAACATTTACGAATAGGTTTTAGTTTTCTGCCACGTAATGTGAACTCGATCTCAATATCTTGGGCAGATAAGATTGGTTTTCTTTCTTCCATGATTTTACCTCCTATACGTGATTTCTTGGATCTGATGCATCTGAGAACGCATTACCGATCAAATAGAAAGTAATGGTAATCAACGATACGATCAATGCTGGAAAGATTAATAAGTGAGGGAAATTCAAGAATACCGTACGCGCATCACGCAGTAAAATCCCCAGTGATGGTATGTCAAGCGGTAATCCTAATCCCAAGTAAGATAAGGTTGATTCAAGTGAGATTGTATTTGGAATAGATAATGCTAATCTCAAAATAACCACACTTACTAAATAAGGAACTAAGTTCTTCGTTAAAATACGTCTTAAAGGTGTTCCTAAACATCTTGATGCTAAGTTATATTCACGGTCACGGTACATCAAAACTAAGTTTCTGACATTACGTGCCATAGCCAGCCAACCCGTAAAGATCAAAGCCATAGCAAGTGACCAGAACCCTTGACCAACGATAAAAGCAATCAGTGTTAAATAAATGATCTGAGGAACGTTTGCGATGATGTTGTAAAGTTCTGTAAAGAAACGGTCTAATTTTCTAATATATCCCCATAAACATCCGATCACAACCCCAATCAAGCATTCACCTAAAGCAACGATACCGGCCAATTTTAATGATACCTGTGAAGAATACCATACACGTGACCACATATCACGCCCGATAGAATCAGTCCCAAACCAATATGTAGAGTTTGGTGTTAATAACATATCCGGTGTATTTGGTGCCATATTGTAGCTGAATTTGGCAATACTTAAAGCGACGAAAGAAAAAATGACGACAGCAATAAATAAAACCAGTAAAGTGACAGCTACTTTATTTTTTAAGAATGTTGAAAATACTGATTTCCAATAAGAATAATCAGAATATCCAGTTTTTTCTGCGTCTTCAGGAGAATACTCTACTAATGTAAATAACTCTTTTTCAGTTAAATTCGTTTCTTCCATTAACGTGTACCTCCTTTTGAATCTAATGAAATTCTCGGGTCAATGATCATCATTAAGATATCCCCTAAGAATACCCCTACGATCCCTAAAATAGAGTATAGAAGCACACATGTCTGTACAACTGTGTTATCTTGCTTTTGAATCGCATCTACTAATAATGATCCCATCCCTGGAATTGAATAGTATCTTTCAACTAATAGTGATCCACCGATCGTCAATAAGAATGAAGCCGGTAAATACTGTGCTAAAGGTACGAACGCATTTCTCAATACATGTTTTGTCATGATGGTTGAATATGGAAGTCCCTTCGCTCTTGCTAATTTAATATAATCTTTGTTTAATTCATCTACCATGTAACGTCTAGTCCATAGTGCATACCCTGCGATTGAACCTAAAGACATTGAGATTACCGGTAAGATTGCAGAAATTAAATTTCCTTTTTTATAAAGTGACGGAAGTCCCAACACACGTGTTCCGAATGCCAAAATCAAGGCATAAGTAACTAACGGTGGTACAGAGTTTACGAAGATCGTATATACTGTTCCCGCCGCATCAGAGAATTTCCCTTTTTTACGTGCCTGCTGAACTCCTAATAATACTCCTAAAATAATACTAATAATCAGTGAAACAACGCCGAATGCTAAAGATACTGGAAATTTTGATCCAATAATTGACGTCACTGGTTTATTTTTCGCAAGCTTCATAGAAAGCCCGAAATTAAATGTTAAAATTTGCCCATAAAATCTGAATAATTGAACGAATGGATTATCTAATAATCCCATCATTTTTAGCTGAGTGTTAATTTGCTCTGGTGTCATCTTTAATAATTCGTCATCTGCGAAATACCCTGTAGGCGGCATCAAACGTAACAACAAGAAGACAACAGTAATAATGATAAAGACTGTTACAAGTGATTGTAACAATCTTTTAATCGAATATTTAACCATTGATAAACGTCTTTATCCTTAGTTAGCTTTAGCAGCTTTCTCAGCTAATGTTTTATATTCATCTGCAGTATAGGCTTCTGCTTTTGTTTCCCAATATTTCATTTTTCTATTGGCAATACCATATTTAGCGTATGGTTTTGAGTAATCATTGACTTTAGTTACTTGCCATTCAACACCGTTTACAAATCCTGGAACGATTAAGGCATGTTCTAAAGCGTAAGCTTCACATTTAGCGAATGCTTCATAACGAGCATCTAATTCTGTAATCTCGTTTGCTTCATTTACCATTTTGTTGTAAGTTTCATCTGTGAAATGAGAATATTTAACATTCATGTAGTTTCCTGGTTCAGATGATAACTGATATACGAAGTTGTATGGATCACCGTAGTCAGCTCCCCATCCACCTACCATGATAGACTGTAAGTTTTTGTTGTAAACTTCACTTACTGAAGATTTGATATAAGGCTGACCGATTACTTGTACGAAATCTGTTCCTAAACTATCTTCATAAGCTTTTTTAGAGATTTGGAATTTATCTTCTTCTGTTTTACTTCCTGATTGGTAAGCTAAGTATACTTTAACTGGGAAAGTAACTCCTTGAGAAGATAATTCATTCATTGCAGTTTCTTTTGCTTCTTTGAATTTAGCTTCGTCTAAACGAGCTTGTGATTTATCCGGATTATATGCAGCTAAATCCCCGATATCTGTATAGTCAACACCTTTAGAGTTTTTAGATAAAGTTTCAGGTGAGTATACATTTGACATCATTGATTCATAACTGTATGGATTTGTGAACTTAACGATTTCAGTAAAGTCCATACCATAGTACCAAGCTTTTCTGAAGTTTTCGTTAGTTACAGCTTTATTCCAATCCGCTGAACCTTCTTGAGAAGCATCTAATGTATAGTTGAAGTACAATGAGTAAACGTGCTGTCCTACTCTTGTTTCTACTAAACGATCATCATTTGCTTTGTTTTGAGTAACGATTTGTTCCTGAGTTAATAATGCACGATCTAATTCTCCAGCTTCGAACATATCAAATGCTCTGTCTTGAGATTCTAACATTACAACAGTTACTTCATCAAATGGAATATTTTTTGTATCCCAGTATGTTGGGTTCTTTTTGTAAGATTTATTTGCTCCGCTTTCAAAGCTAGTCAAATAATAACCACCACAGTAAAGAATTGTATCAATTCCAGTACCGTAAGAAGACCCTTTTTCTTTTAAGAATTCAGTTGGTGCAGGATAGAATGCAGCATAAGTCGTTGCTGTATCAAAGTAAGGTTTTGGAGCAACCATTGTATATTCAACAGTTTTGTCATCCAATGCTTTGATTCCTACTTGTTCCCATAATTCATCAGTTGCTGTACCAGCTAAAGAAGCTTCATAGTATTCAGCAGCTCCTTTTACCATTTCCATTGGCATTGAAGTGTTGTTTGATTGGTTATCTGCTGTTAAAATGTATTTTAATGCAGTAACGAAATCTTCTGCTGTTAAATCAGCTACTTTTTCACCACTGTTGTTAATCCATTGAAGACCATCTCTTAAATGGAATGTCCAGACAGTTTTGTCATCATTTGGTTCCCATGATTCCGCCAATGACGGGATAATGTTACCATCTTTGTCATGTTCAACTAACCCATCGACACAGTTTGTCAAGACGTTTAAGTCTTTTGATTGAGCTGATGTTAACAAGTTGAAGTTTTCGATTTCTTGTCTTGTCAACTCATAATCATGATAAGTCGTTAAACCTGAAGAATCGCCTTTACCGCCACAGCCAGCTAAAGTAAGCGCCATTGCTGCGACTAATAATGATGAGAGTAATTTCTTCATTATAAATCCCCCTTATAAATTTTTTAAACTTGAACCGGCAGCACCTGGTTCATGCTTCTAGTTTAATCGGAATGTATACAATTGTCAACAACTTTTTTATGACACTTTTCTTTTTTGATGGTCTAAATTTAGATTTTTTATATAAAGTAACGATATTTTTTGTTAAAATTAGTATATATCGAAACAATTATTTTTGTTAGGAAGAATAAAATTTATGATTTTCACATTCAATTATGGGATTTTAAGCTTTTTTTGTGTTATTTTTCTTAATTCACTCTGAAACGTATTGCTCAGTTTTTTAATTTTACCTAAACATCCTATTTTTCTTAAATTTCTTTAAAAATGTTTGATTGTTTATAAAATCCACACATTTTTTAAGGTGATTTTAGATAAATTGTATGATAAAGTAAACATATATCTATTTTCAAGGAGGTTTTCTATGTCAGTTACCGGAGTTATTGTAGAATATAATCCATTCCATAACGGTCATATTCATCATTTAAAACAAGCCCGCTTAAAAACAAACTGCGACGTTTTGATCGCTGTCATGTCCGGACATTTCACGCAAAGAGGAGAACCCAGCGTGATTGATAAATGGACCCGCACTCGCTTTGCTTTAGAATACGGCGTTGATCTTGTGATCGAACTGCCGTTTAATTATGCCACGCAAAGTGCCGACTACTTTGCTAGAGGCGCTTTAACATTATTGAATGCATTAGGCATTGATACGCTGGTTTATGGGAGTGAATCAAATAATGTTGATGAACTCTGTCAGATCGCTCAAGCCATCATTTTTCAGCAGGATAATTATGACCAATTGGTTAAAGACGCAATGAATCAAGGCGTTCGCTATCCCACTGCCTGCAATCAGGCACTCTCTGCCCTATTAAATAAGGAAATCCGTCTGCCTAACGATTTACTGGCTTTTAGCTATATTAAGGAAATCATGAAACAGCATTACCCGATTCAGCCAATCTCTATTGCGCGTACCAATGATTTTCATGATATTTCTCTTAATGGAAAAATCAGTTCAGCAACCAGTATCCGCCAAGCCTTAAAAGACCATACTGATATTAGTCAGACAACGCCAATGGCAAAAGAATTAGTAAAAAATCCAATCCTGCTTGAAGATTTTTATGATCTTCTTTATTATGAGCTGATTTCTAATCCCCATTTAGATCAGTATCATTTAGTAGATGAAGGAATCGATAAACTGATGATTAAAAAAATTATGACCGCAACTTCTATGGAAAACTTCATTCTTTCTCTTACTTCCAAGCGTTATACCCAAGCTCGTATTCAAAGAACGATACTTTCTATATTAATGAATCAGCCTCGTGGTCTCTATCCGATTGATTATGTACGCGTTTTGGGAATGAATGCTACCGGTCAGCGCTATTTGAATCACATCAAAAAGAAATCGCCGATTCAAATCATCAGTAATTTTTCTTCCTCTCAAAGTCCTTTGCTTGATTTAGAGCTAAAAGCAACAAAGCTGTATGCCTGTGCTTTGCCATTAAAAAAGCGCTTAGCTCTAATCGAAAAAGAATACAAGGGAAAACCAATTCGGATTTAATATGATATTTATCTTTTCAAATCCGTTTCAAAATACTATAATGGAACCATTAAAAGGAGTGAGCAATATATGATTCAATCAACCCTAGCCATCCTCGCCAGTAAAAGTGCTTCGTTCATTTTGAAAAAGGGATTTAAGAAGGGAACCAGTTTACCAGGAAAAATTGCCAGTAAAATCTGTCCGGATATCATGCGTTATGTCTCAAAACATGTCAAGATCGTGTTGATTACGGGAACTAACGGAAAAACAACGACCACCAGCATGGTCTATCATATGGCAGATAAGACTGAGGTTCCTGCTTTCAGCAATGTCAGCGGTGCTAATATGGAATGGGGGATCATTACTTCATTCATTGATCACTACCGTTTCTTTAAAAAGGAAGAAAAAACAGCCATTATCGAAATTGATGAAGCCAATGTCCCTTTAATCTGTCGTCATGTTAAACCGGATATTATTTGTATTACCAATCTTTTCCGTGATCAGCTTGATCGCTATGGAGAAGTCTATACAACTTTAGAAAAAATCATGAAAGGTGTTGCTTATCATCCGGATACACTTTTAATTCTAAATGGTGATGAACCGCTATTAGGACATTTAGACTGTCCAAACCCTAAACGCTACTACGGATTTAATGTAACTTACGATCAAGATCAGCAGATCGAAATGAATACCGATGCAAAACACTGCATTGTGTGCAAGCATCCTTATGATTATGATTTTGTTACTTACAATCATTTAGGAAAATATCATTGTCCAAACTGCGGCTATGAACGTCCGAACTTAGACGATGGGGTTGACGCCATTTTAGAGATGAAGCCCTATGGTTCAAAAGTAATCATTAACAATGAAGAATATACAATTTCCCAAGCTGGACTGTATAATATCTACAATGCCTTATGTGCCTACAGCATTGCGGCTGCCTTATCAATCGAGCCTAGCATTATTAAAGATGTCTTGGAAAATCAGGAGTCTCGTTTTGGACGTCAGGAAGTCATTTCGTTGGAAGATAAAAAAATGACGATTTTCCTTGTGAAAAACCCTGCCGGTTTCAATCAGACAATTGATACGATCGCTTTAGATCAAGAACCCATTACTTGCTTATTTATGCTTAACGATCGTTATGCCGACGGAACTGATGTTTCATGGATTTACGATGTCCATTTAGAAAATTTGGCAAAACTGCCGATTAAAGAATATATCATCGGCGGGATTCGTGCCTACGATATGGCGGTACGTTTAAAGATTGCAACCGGTCAAAGCGATCATCTTACTGTTTACGAGGATTATGAAGCCATCACCAAAGCCGTGCTGGCTGCCCCTACAACTCATATTTATGCCACTCTTACCTATACGGCGATGCTGGAATATCGTAAATATTTGGAAAATGCCGGTTATATCAAGGATTACTGGAGGTAATTATGGAACTACATATTTGTCATCTTTATCCGGATCTGCTTAATTCATATGGAGATATCGGGAATATATTAATCATGCAGCACCGTGCTAAGCAAAGAGGCATCGATGTGTTCATCCACAACATCAGTATGAATGATCCGTTTGAGCCTGATCTGTATGACATTGTCTTTTTTGGCGGCGGTCAGGATTTTGAACAAAGCATCGTTTCTGCGGATCTTAAAGAAAACAAACGCGATGCGATTAAACAGTATGTTGAAGATGGAAAAGTTCTGATCGCAATCTGCGGCGGTTATCAGCTGCTGGGAAAATACTATATGTCTGCCAACGATGAAAAGCTGGAAGGTCTTGACGTTTTAGACATTTATACAGAAAAAGGTGATCATCGTGCCATCAACAACTTAATCATTCAAGATCACGATCATTACTATGTAGGATTTGAAAATCATTCCGGCAAGACCCATATCAATGGGTTAACCCCATTAGGCTTCGTCAAGTACGGCTTTGGCAATAACGGAGACGATCAACAAGAGGGATGCCGATACAAAAATACCATCGGTACCTATCTCCATGGACCACTGTTTTCTAAAAACCCTGAACTATGCGATGAAATTCTGTTGAATGCTTTAAACTTTAAATATGAAGAAGTTGAGTTTGAACCATTGGACGATAATTTTGAAATGAAAGCTAAGCAAGCTATTCTCGATCGTTATTTAAAATCATAATTTTAGTCCTTTTGATGGGACTTTTTCTATACAAAAAGACAAAGCCAATTGGCTTTGTCTTTATTTTAAGATTTCTTCTAAAAAGTAAGGGAATTGTTTCTGCCACCAAGGCCAGTCATGATTAACATCCTTTCCCCAAATATCGATCCAAGCCGGGATCTTTTTCGCATACAGCAGATCTCGTAACCGATAAGTGCTTTTGAGCATTTCATCTTCCCAAGCACCCTGACCGCAGCTGATGATGATCCTGCATTGACGATACTGTTCAATAAAAGGATGATCGATCGGCATTCCCATTAAGTAATCAATCGGTGTATTATCGTAGACATGTTCATCACAGAAATCTTGGAAGAAAATATCTGAATCATAGTATCCGCTCATCGCAATCGTTCCAAGAAATAAATAAGGACGTCGCAGCATGAAATTCACCGCATGGCTAGCTCCCATTGAACAGCCGACAGTAATAATGCGTTTACTTGAACGGTTGATTTGACGGATTCTTGGCACCAATTCATGACAGATATAATAATACCATTGTTCATGCATATAAATACGGTGAGCAGGATTCCCACTTTGATCGCTCCATGTCTCTTTATCAATACTGTCACAACAGAAAACCTGAACGATACCACGATCAATTTTATCCTGTATAGTAGCAATCATGCCAAAGTTTTCAAAATCAAAGAAATGACCATTCTGAGCCGGGAAGACTAATAACGGCTGCCCTCCATAGCCATAAACTTTAAACTCCATCTGTCTTTGCAGACAGGGACTGTATTCTTTATAGTAGTGTGTATCCATTTAAGCTCCTTTCTGCTCATGAATAAAGCAAATAAACGCTTCAACTTCCGCCAAGCTCTCAAAACGAGCGGTGTACATTTGATTTCCCATTGCCCCAGAAAGTATATCCGGCATTCTTTCACACATCACCATATGACGGTAATAGCGATCCATAATTTCCTGATGATAATGCTTGTATTCTTTCATATCCCGCTGACTGGCATAAACACAGAAATATGGGCGAGACAATCGGTCATAGTGACTTTCATCGTTTAACACCATATCGGCATAGATCGAATAGATATCTATATTATTGGCATAATTCATCATATCCGTCGTATAGCCTCCGGGCGGACGCATATTCACTTCTAAACCAATGATGTCTCCTTTTCTGCCAAGTCCGATCTTATCCTCATTTAATCGGAAAAATTCACAGTGGAAAAAACGTCTCTGACTATCAAAGACTGCCACTACTTTACGCCCTGCATTTCTGACATCCTCAGGAATTTCCCGCAATGAATAGTAAGCTAAATCCTGCTGTTCATTGACAATATCCATGATTGGCTTTGGAAAAACATGGCTCGTTTCAAATAAAACCACTCTTTTTGAATTGGCAATCCCATCATAAGAAATAATCGTGCCATTGACAAATTCTTCCATAATATACGGAATCTCTGGCAACTCTGCATAGAAATCCGCTAATGCCTGATCGTTATCGATACGATAGGTTTTAGCGGCTCCTACCCCATTATTAGGTTTTACAATAACCGGGTAGCCGACTTCTTTGATAAAAGCCTTGCCTTCTTCTAATGTTGTTACTAAATGATAGCGTGCGCTTTTTACACCCGCCTTTTCATAATAGTGCTTCATCTCGGATTTCAGCTTAAATTCATTGATGTGCTGAATTTGCATTCCTGTCGTAATATTAAATGCAGTACGCAGTCTTGCATCCATTTCCAGCCAGTATTCATTATTCGACTCCAGCCAGTCAATTTTTCCATACTGATGAATAAAATACCCCATTGCCTTAATCATTTGTTTTTCATCTTCCATGTCGTCCACACGATAATATTCTGTGACGGCCTGAATCAACTGATCCCCTAACGCATCATAAGGCGTATCCCCGATCGCCAACACATTGACTCCGCGACGTTTCAAACGGTCACAGAAATGCCAATAGTTTTTTGGAAATTGAGGTGAAATAAAAACAAAATTCATCTTACACCCCTCCTTTGTTTTATTATACCATGAACTCTAAATAAGTAACTATCTAATCTTTCTTTTTTAAGCCTTTACATTTCTTATTATTTGTCTTTTTAAGAATTTAAAGAAAAAGATCTGTACACTATTTCCTCATCTCTATAGAAATGACAATAGCGCCGCAGATCTTTATTTTATGTATTGATCGATAAATTCAAATACTTTTAAATAATAATAAGGCTTCGTTTGACTCAATGCATGTCCGGCTCTGGATGCCGTAATGATTTCTTTAGGTGCCGCACAGGCATTATAGTTTTCAAACACCATCGTAAAAGGAACAAAATCATCTTCCTGCCCATGAATAAACAAGGTCGGTGTTTTTGATTTACGTAGCTGTTTGATTGTATCTACTTCCCCGATTGAATACCCTGCTTTGCTGCGCATCACGCAGTCAATTCCCGCTAAAACGCTGATCGGCGGCAAATGATAAAGACGTTTAATCTGGTCCGCAAAAACATCATAGAGATTCGAATACCCACAGTCTTCAATCGCACATACGACATTGCTTGGCAGATCTTCACCGGTTGTCATCATGACCGTTGCGGCTCCCATGCTGATTCCATATAACACAATTTGAGCTGATGGATAACGCAATAAAATATGTTCAATCCATTTCACGACATCTAAGCGATCATGCCAGCCCATACCGATATAATCTCCTTCACTAAGTCCATGCCCACGACAGTCAACAATCAGTACATTAAATCCTCTGTCATAAAACTCTTTTCCGTTTTGGAAGACATACTTTGCCTCACTTTGATACCCATGAACAATGATCACCCATTTATCACTGCCCGGATTTAAAAATTGATAGCCCGCCAGTTTTAAATGATCAAAGCTGGAAATATAAACGATAGCATGCTCTGTTGTTTCTGCCCATTCTTTTCCTGCCTGACGTCTTGAATCAAGAACACTGTAGTCTGTTTCATCTTTTGTTTTTGCCGGCTTGTTGTGTCCTTTTAATACATTATTATACAAACGCTGGCACAATGAAAAATAAGTGATACTGACACCGGCTAAGGCACCGAGTGCAAATATTGTTTTTTTCTTATTCATACATGACTCCTTTTTTATCTATCTTTTTATTAGTATAACACAAAAAGACATACAATGAAGTATGTCTTCCTATTTTATCCTCTTAAAATCGCCTGATGGTCTTTCTGCAAAGCCGTTAAAATATTGGTCAGGCATTCATTGACCTCTGCTTCTCCCAAGGTTTTCGTTGGATCTTGGAAGATAAGATTGACAGCAATCGACTTTTTGCCTTCTTCGATATGTTCCCCCTGATAGACATCAAAGATAATTGCATCTTTTACCAAACGCTTGCTTGCACGTTTAATGGTGCGAATCATTGCATATGCTTCCTCTTTCACATCGACAACCAATGCAATATCACGAGTTACACTTGGATACTGAGGAACAGCCTCATATTTTAATTTCTTTGTCTTTAATTCGGCAATCACATTTAAGTTCAATTCTGCCACAAAAGTATCGGCAATATCATATTTTTTAGCCATTGTCGGATGTACCTGTCCGATATATCCAACCAGCTGCTTATTGATATATAAATACCCGCTGCGTCCGGGATGCAAATATGGATTATCGCTTTCCACACGCTGCAATACATAACGTGATTCTTCAATTCCTAATTTTTTAAATACAGCTTCCACAAATCCTTTGACTAAATAGAAATCTGCTTCCTTGCTGATTTTCTGCCATTTATTCACTAAATACGTTCCGCTGCAGGTAATGCCCAATGTAGAGATTTCAGAGTCCTTTGTATACGTATTGCTGATTTCAAAGATATTCACATCTTTATTTGAACGTGACTGATTATAGTTCACCGCTTGAAGCATACTTGGCATAACTGATTTACGGGTTACGCTTCTTTCTTCTCCTAAAGGTGACATCAAGCATACGTTTTCATCTTTATGGAAATAATTGAAATCTTCAACAATTGCGGGCGTTACCAATGTATAGGTCACAATTTCCTGCAATCCAAGATTTGACAATAAGTTTTTAATCAGCATTTTTCTTTGCTGAACCGGTGTACGCACTCCGGTAGTAGATGCCATGATTGGCAATGTTGACGGAATATGATCATAACCGTATAAACGTGCCACTTCTTCTACTAAATCTGCTTCTAACGTAATATCATGACGATGTGTCGGAACATTCACTACAAATTTCCCATCAGTCAATGTATAGTCAAATTTTAAGCTGTCAAAAATATCTGCAATTTCCTGAGTCGTGATTGCAGTGCCTAACAATTCGTTGGCACGGTTTTCACGTAAGCTGACCTGAATCGGTTCAGGTTTAACCCCAGTTTCAACACTATCATAAACCTCTCTTGCTTCTGATAGCTCCACTAACAATTCAGCGACACGGTCTAAAGTATGAAGACTGCTTGCAGTATCAATCGCATTTTTAATAAAACGCTGTGAGGCATCCGTTAATAAATTTAAACGACGTGCTGTCTTTCTTAAGCTTGCTCCATTGAAGGTTGCCACTTCGATCACAATATTCGTACTGTCATCTTCGATCTTTGTTGAATCGGATCCCATGACACCGGCAATACACCCGACATCCCCGTCGACACAGACGATCACATCTTCTTTTTCCAGCTGGTATTTTTGACCATCCAATAAAGTTGCCTGATGATCTAATCCGGTTTTTACGATAAACTGTTTTTCTTTCATCTTATCATAATCATACATATGGATCGGCTGACCTGTTTCCAGCATGACATAATTAGAAATATCCACAACATTATTGATCGGTTTGATCCCGCTTGCCATCAGTGCTGTTTTCAGCCATTGAGGCGATTCATGCGTTTTCACACCCTTAACTAATTTCGCACCAAAATAAGGGCATTTTTTTGTTTCTGTAGCAACTTGGATATCGCCTTTGCCAACAGTCTTCACGGTCGCTTTAGGCAATGTCACATCACGCTTTAAAACGGCTCCTACTTCATAGGCAAATGCAATCAATGACATACAGTCTGCACGATTAGGGGTTAAAGAAATATCTAAAATATCATCATCTAACCCAAGATAAGCTAATGCCTCTTCTCCGACAGGAGCACTTTCATCTAAAATCTCAATTCCGGCTTTTTGTTCTTCACTTTGGAAACGCGCATCAATGCCGATCTCACTTAACGAACAGATCATTCCGTTAGATGCCTGACCGCGAATCACAGATTCTTTGATCTTCAATCCTCCGGCTAATTCACATCCCGGCAAAGCCACCATAACTTTTTGTCCTGCCGCTACATTCGGTGCCCCACAGACAATTTGATTAACAACACCCGGAGCGACCTCTACCTGACAGACATGCAGATGATCAGAATCAGGATGCATCACGCATTCTTTGACATAACCGATCACAAGGTTCGTTCCATAAGCTAATTTTTCAACACCTTCTACTTCAAACCCGGCAGCTGTCACTAAATCTGCCAATTTAGAAGGTTCGATATCTTTTACTTGAACATATTGATTTAATACATTTAAACTTACTTTCATATTAAGAGTCCTTTCTATTAAATTGATTTAAGAAACGTAAATCAGAGCTATAGAAATGACGAATATCATCAATCCCATATTTCAGCATAGCGACACGTTCAAGCCCAATCCCAAAGGCGAAGCCTTGGTATTTCTTAGAATCAAAACCACACATATCTAATACTTTTGGGTTGACCATACCAGCTCCTAATATTTCAATCCAACCGGTCTGTTTACATATTGAGCATCCTTTTCCTCCACAGCTGAAACAAGAGATGTCTACTTCAACGGATGGTTCAGTAAATGGGAAATAGGAAGGACGGAAACGAATTTCTCTTCCCTCACCAAATATTTTATCGGCAAAGATTTGCAGAGTACCTTTAAGATCTGCCATCGTAATCGATTCATCGATAACCAAGCCTTCACATTGCGTAAACTGATGAGAATGGGTAGCATCATCATCATCTTTACGATATGTTTTTCCCGGACAAATAATCTTGATCGGTCCTTTTCCTTTTGCCGCTAACAAAGTACGAGCCTGTACCGGTGAAGTATGTGTTCTCATTACTGTATTTTCATCGATATAGAAGGTATCCTGCATATCACGTGCCGGGTGATCCTTAGGCAGGTTTAATAACTCAAAGTTGAAATGATCCAATTCTACTTCAGGACCTTCGGCAATCTGATAACCCATTCCTAAGAATAAATCTTCCATTTCCTCTTGAATCATCGTTAAAGGATGTTTCGTTCCTTCGTGAACATGAAAAGACGGTAAGGTAATATCAATCACTTCTTCTGCTAATTTTTGATTAATAGCCGCCGCTTCCAATTTCACTTTTGCCTCATCAATAGCCGCTGTGATCGCTTGCTTCACTTCATTCGATATCTGTCCAAATGCAGCACGTTCTTCCGGCGCCATTGTTTTCATTGATTTCATTGCATCTTGGATCGGTCCTTTTTTCCCAAGGAAATGGACTCTTAGATCATTCAGCACTTTTAAGTCAGGACATGCTTCAATCTGACTTAAAGCATCTTCTTTGATTTTTAATAATTCATTCATATGCATTTCTCCTTTACAAATAAAAAAGTCGCTCCTAAATAGGAACGACTCTATGATCGCGGTACCATCCTAATTCATGATCAGAAATATGATCATGCCCTTAATTCACGGTAACGTCGTGTAACGGCGAGGATTGGTCGCACTCCAAGGTGAATTCAATATATTCCTTGTAGAAAACTCTCAGCAATGTTTTCCTCTCTTAGACAATTTCTATATTTACTGGTCCTTATCTTCGTTTTTATATTTCCCATTATAGCAAAATTCCCGATAAAAACAAGGTTCTTTTTTAGAATCATTTAAAGTTTAACCGCTGATTCCAATTTTAAACGCTACTTTGAATAATGATACATTAAAATACCGCCGGCGATCGCAACATTCAGTGATTCCGCATTCTTAATCGGGATATAGACATTCTGATCGGTAAGCGACAGCAGTTCTTCGCTGACACCATTCCCTTCATTTCCTAATAAAATCGCCAAACGTTCCGGATGACTGACTTCCTGTATTTCTTTTCCATTTAACAAGCTGGTTCCATATACACTGACACCCTCATTGTGCAATTGCTGAATCGCCGTTTTTAAATCCTGTTTGATGCAGTGGATATAAAAGATTCCGCCCTGAGAAGCACGAATAAACTTATCATTATATAAATCCACACTGTTTAACCCTAGTATGACCTGATCATAACCAAAAGCAACAGCTGTTCTGACCAAGGTTCCAATATTGCCCGGATCCTGTAAATCATCTAATAATAAATAGCGGCTTCCCTCTTTTTTTAAAGTGGCATCGCTTTGCATTTTACATACGGCAATAATAGGCTGCGGCGTTTCTACCGAAGAAAGACGTTCAATGATGTCTTCACTTACTTCTATGACTTCTGCCGATGTATCGTAAGAATCTTGCAACGTCAAAATGGTTTCTGCAACACCCGCTTTCAACGCTTCTTCAACCAGATGTTCCCCTTCAACAAGGTAACGCTGCTGCTGATCACGATATTTTTTCTTTTTTAATTTCATGATTTCTTTAATTCTAGGATTATTGACTGAGGTTATTTTCATGCTGTTCGCCTTCTTTCATAATAGTTTTATAATCAGGAATCCATTTTTCTATTTCCGCATAAAAAGCCGGTGAATGATTGGGATGAATAAAATGACAAAGTTCATGGACAATGACGTAATCAATGAAGCGTTTATCCTTATGCACTAAAATAGGATTGAATGACACTTTATTACGCTGATAAAAGCATGCCCCATAGCGCCGCTTCGTTTTCTTCAATTCAATCACCGGTACCGGAAAACGTGGTTCTTTCTGACAATAGTAATCGATCATCGTTTTAATATAACGATATAAATAGTCCTGTAGATAGCGATCTAGAACCGTTTTCATATTTTTATGATAAACAACAAAGCCTTCTTCTTTGATGACTACTTTTGCAACGTTCATATCTCGCAAAATAAGTGGATAGCGTTTACCTAAAAAATAAACATATCCACCATCTTGATAGATAACATCGGGCTGGTAGTTTTGAATCTTACTTTTAATCAATGCATAGCGATCGTTCAAAAACTTTTCAATAATCGGCAGTGGACAATAAAAAGGAGCGCTTATTTTTATCTTTCCGTTATCGATTCTTAAATACACATGCTTAATCTTTTTATAATGGATAAAATACTCGATTTCTTCATTCTCTATCCATAATGTTTTTTTTATTTCCATATGATTATTTCCTTCTTTATATGTTCATACTACGTAAGAAAGGAGTGACGTATCATGGATATTCGTGAAGCGGTCCATCATCGTTTAAAAAACGCTTCTGCCAACGAGCTTAAAAGTGTGATCAATGATAGTATCCATTCTCCGGATGAAGCTGTTCTTCCCGGTTTAGGGGTCTTATTCGAAGATTATTATAACACATTAGATGCTTCTGGGCAGGCTAACCTTTGTAATGTACTTTCTTCATTATTAAAATAAGCACGAAAATGTGCTTATTTTTTCTTTAATAAATATTGCTGGTAAGCAATATGGAGCATAACCGCGACTAAAAAGAAGATCGCAATCAGTTTAAATAATTGAAAGATTGGCAGAAAATAGACTGCCACTGCCCCTATGAAACAAATCCAAAAAGCAATAAAACGCTGTTTTTCTTCCATCGCTTCATTAAGCGTATTCCATAATTCCCATAAGACAATCACAAATAAAACCAGCACTCCGTAATACGTCAATGAATATATATCACCGGTAAATAAGCGGCGGGCACTATTCATAAAGTCGACACGATAATACCCGGCTAAATCAATAATAAACGCTAAGGATACAACTGCCAGACCAATCGCAACATTTTTTAGGATATATTGGAGATCTTTCATGATTTCACCTCATTTACTTTACTTAAATTAATACTGAAGGCAAGATCATTTTCTCCTTCTAATACGATGACAATACTTAAATCTAAATTTTGAAGCAGGATATCCTCCGGCATTTTCACATCAATGCGGTCAGTCGAATAATGATTAAAGATCTCATCTATAGTTCCTGTCTGCTTATAAAATACCACATATTGATCATTATTCGTTGATTCCGGTTTTTTGTAGCGATATTCAATACGGACATTGTCATACTCTTTTTTCCATTGATCGATATTGGCACAGTTAATGCTGCCTAACTGAATTCTGTTTTTATAAACATATAATTCCTTTACCGTAAAGTCTTTATTTTGACCTGTATAAACATTTAATTCTGATGGATTGAGCGGAATAGACAAAGTCTGTCCCGTTGTTTTATTTTTAATTTCCAGTGTCAGCTGACTTACCGCTCCTAAGTTCTTATCCGTAATCAGATCTAAATTATAATGATACAAATCTTCTTTTTCCAAGACATGTTCAAAAGAATGATCATCAATCAAGGAGGTTATTTCAATCTCATCCCCCTCGTGTATGAAGTTTTCATCTTTAATAATGACTTTTGCTTTGCCCAGCTGATAGCCTTTTTCATTTTCAACTAAACTATAATAATCAACTAAGGCTGAGTCATGCAGTCCGTAATAGATTGATTTTTGAAACACTTTTGTCTCATATGTATGAAATACAAAGTTTTTATATTGTGTCATCAACGGAAATAACAGAACCACCAATAATAGGACTGCCACCGATAAATGTGTCTTGTTTATTTTTTTCATTTTATCACCTTCTCCATTATACTATATTTCAGCAAAATAAAAAGTCGTAATTTACGACCTTTAATTTGGTTCACCTAATGTGACGCTCAATGTAATGCTTTTGCCGCCACGGTTAACAATCACTTCGACTGTATCCCCCGGCTGTTTTGCGTATAATGCTTTCACAAAGCTCTTATATGTTGTGACTTCCTGACCATCGAATGATGTAATGACATCGCCTGTCTGGATTCCGCCTTTACTTGCTGCTGAACCGTCTGATACGCTGGCTACATAGACACCATCTGTCGCTGTTGTATTGATCTTGTACATTCTTAATTCGTAGCTGGTAAGATCGCTGATTGATAATCCTGAAATTCCCAATACCGGTCTAGCGATTTTCCCGGTAGCTTTAATCTGTTCGATATCTTTAATGACTTGGTTGATTGGTAAAGCAAATCCCATCCCTTCAACAGAAGTATCTGATAATTTCATAGAGGTGATGCCAACTAATTCTCCGGCAAGGTTCACTAATGCTCCCCCGCTATTTCCCGGATTGATTGCTGCATCTGTTTGAATGACTGACATTTCCCAGTCTTCTACGCCATCACCATTTAAGTCTACAGAAACGCTGCGGCTATTTGTTGAGACAACTCCCTGAGTAACTGTTCCGGAATACTGAATACCTAATGGAGACCCTACTGCCAATACGGTTTCTCCGGGATCAAGCAGAGAAGAATCCCCCACCTTGATCGCTTTCATTTCAACATCACTGGTTAATTTTAATAAAGCAATGTCACTGTATTGATCGCTTCCCACCAAGGTCGCTTCTGCTGATTCACCATTGCTGAAAACAACTTCGATCTGGCTTGCTCCACTGATAACATGATGATTCGTAATGATATATGCTTCATTCCCATTCACCTCATAAATAACACCGCTTCCGCTTCCCGCTAACTGAGAATTAGAATACACCTGAATTCCCACAACACTGTCTTTTACCGCTTCTACGGCATCAACCGCATTTGTTTTAATGTCACTGACTACATTTTGGACAGTCGTATTGGTATTTGGCGTACTGTTGTTGTTTTTATTATTTTGCAAACCTTTGATTGTCGTAAATAAATAGATATTAGAAGCAATCAATGCAATAATGATAATTGCTAATAGGTATTTAAAGATATTTTTGTTTGTCATAATTTACCTCCTATTTAAGTGTACCCCTATTATAGCGAATATATATAATAGTAGCAAACTTTCTTAATTTTTTCACTCATATCGTATAAAGAAATTAACAGGAAATTATTTTTAAACTGTGTGAAATTGTCGAAAACTTTAAAAATATCTTAAGAAACAAAAAAGAAGACCCTTTCGGATCTATCTTTTATCTGCTTTGATCTCTTCTAATAATTCCGGTGTTAAACGTTTGCAGAATTCAGCTAATACTTTCACCGTTGCATCGTAATCGTCTTCATGAATAATAGTACGATGTGAATGCATATAACGTGAAGGAATAGACAATGTCATGTTTACCACTCCGGCTCCTACTTTATGCAGTTCGCCTGAATCTGTTCCCCCGAATGGTAGGACATCCAACGCATAGCCAACGTTTAATTCTTCACAGATTTTTTCCATTTCTTTTAATAATCCAGTATGGGCAATGACACTGCCATCTAATACCCCCAATGTAACGCCGCAACCTAATTTAACGTCACTCTTTTCTCCATCAGGAAGATCCTTTGAAAAACATACATCAATCGCAAAGGCTACATCCGGCTGGATCATTTGCCCAACTGTTTTAGCGCCTCTTAATCCCACTTCTTCCTGTACAGTTCCACAAGCATAAATGTTGGCTGAGGTTTCTACGCCTTTTAAGGCTCTTAAAACATCGGTCGCAATAGCGGCTCCTACACGATCATCCCAAGCTTTTGCCATTAAATATTTTGGATTTGCTAATGGTAAAAATTCTGAACGAGGTGTGATCGGATCCCCGATACGAATCCCCAATGCAGTCACTTCTTCTTTATTTGCTACCCCGATATCCAAGAATGAATCTCCCGGAGCCGTCACTTTATCACGGGCTTCAGGACCTTTTCCATGAGGGGGAATAGATCCAAAGACACCTACGATTTCTTTACCGTCACGTGTTGTGATATTGCAAGTATGTGCAGGGATATTCTGCCCCATCCAGCCACCGATTGGATGCACTTTGATATATCCGGCATCTGTGATTTCTTTGACTACAAAACCGATTTCATCGATATGTCCAGTCATTGCCACTTTAAGATCCGTTGTTCCTTTTTTAATCCCGATAATACTTCCGATATTGTCATACACAATCTCATCTGTACAATCTTCTAAATATTTCTTCATTACACGAGTTGCTTCTTTTTCAAAGCCAGAAATTCCTTTAGCCATGGTAATTTCTTCTAAAAATTTTAAGTCTGCCATAAAAGCCTCCATTTCTTATAACAATAAATTTATTTATATTTTATACTATATCACGAAAAATTTATAAATAAAAGCGATACAGCTCGATTCATATAATAATAAAATATTTTAAAATAATTTAAATAATACAGTTGCATAAAATTATTTAAATAGTATAATAATAAGTAAGAGGAGGGGTTTTAAATGAAAAAACTCAAATTATTATTAGCATGCTGTGTATGCACACTTGCCTTAGTAGGATTAGCGGGATGTTCAAAGGGGAAAGATGACAGTAAATTAGTAAAGGGAACCAAAGAAGAGATTGCACTTTCGATGGCAAACGATTTTAAAAACGATGATTACACTGATTTCTATGAAAAATATACGTTTAGTTCTAATATAGAGGACTTAGCTAAAAGCGGACGTGTGAAATCAATTTTAGAGCCAACGTTCAACACATTAGGAACTATTTCCGGATTTGAAGCCGCTTTTTCAAGTGAATCGGCAAATTACACCGTTGTTCAAATACCAACTCATTTTGAAATGGGAGATTTGAATATTGCCATCACCTTTGACAGTGAAGAACACATTTATAATATTTCTTTTATGCCTTATGCGACCAGCCTAGAAGAAGAATAACGCAGCACCTTATTGATAGCTCTCGATCGAGAGCTTTTTTAAAATAAAAAAATAGTATCTCTAATCGAAACACTATTTCTTGCCCATTTGCGTATGAGTCGAAATCAGCCGCTTTCTCCCCTCTGCTTTCACTAGATTTTCAAGTTCTTTTAAAGCATCCTTACCGATCCAGACCTGTGTCTTATTGCCATGATCGACCAATTCATGCGATAGCAGCAGTGCTTTTTCATTATAGTTAAAATCACGCTTGCCGATTTCTCTTAGTGCCCATGACACTGCCTTTTTCACATGTTCACGTTCATCATCAGAATTTTCCTTAATATATTCCAGATAGCGTAATAATACTTCTTCCTTCATCTCTTTTTCATGAATGACAGCCGAAGCAATCAAAGTAAACGCGGCTCGTTTCTTATATGTCTCATTTGAATCCACCCACTGATCGATCAATTCTTCATAGCCTTTTATTTTGATAATAAGATTCTTGCACAGATGATCACACAGATCCCATGAAGAGACATCTTTCATCAAGGGGTTAATCTGATCCAGCGTCATTGTTTTCTTATCGAATAAAAGCACAGCTAATAATTTAGCTTCATGATATCCGGTATTCCATAACGTCATTGCCAGTTCATCTGATTTCGTCAGCCTTTTTGCGAGCTTGCGAATATCTCCGGTAGAAACACCGATGCTGTTTTCTTCCGGTATGCCCATTTTGACAACATTGGCTTTATATTTTTCTGTTGCCATCATTTGAAGTTCTTTTATTATTTCCTGAGTATTCATCTTTATTCCTCCTAAGCCTATCGTATCATCATTTATTTTATAAGTCATTAACTAACTATGAAAAGAAAAACTTATTGAATAAATAAAATATAAAGCTATAATAAAGGTGTGAGCGGGAGCCTGTAGGCAGGCTGAGAGGGAATGACACAACATTCCGACCGATAACCTGATTTGGATAATGCCAACGTAGGGAATCCTTAGACGTATTTTTAGGACGAGCCTATATGGGTTCGTCTTTTTTATTAAGGAGGAATTATGACATTTTTAGAAACATTGATTGAAGAAAATATGCCGATATGGCAGCAGTATCTAGAGCATCCTTTTATTAAGAAAATGGCAGACGGCAGTTTAAAGCTGAGCCTTTACCATCATTATCTGATTGAAGACACACTCTATCTCAAAGCATTTGGAAGAGTGTATGCTTATGCTTTATATAAGGCAGATACCCTACAGCAAATGCGTTATTTTTATGAAATGTTGTCGATCGTCCAAAAAAATGAAGCTTACAGCCGCATTTTGCATCTTCAGGAATTAGGAGAAGATATCAATGAGGTTGAAAACAGATCCCCTCACCCGATCAACGCTGAATATACGACTTATATGCTTAATATCGCTAAAAGCGGAGATGTAGCCGATGTTTTAGCCGCTTCTTTGCCTTGCATGGTCAGCTATCACTTCATTGCCGATCACTATGTAAAAAAATCAAAGCATGTCCTTGATCATCACTTCTATGGACAATGGTTTAGTGACTACAGCAATGAATCCTATGCTTACTACACATCACGCTGGGCAGAGGTATTTAATCAGCTAAGTGAAGCTATCAGCGAAGATCACAAAAATAAACTGAGAAAAATATTTAAAGAATGCTCTCTTCACGAATTAAAATTCTGGGATATGGCATATCAGAAAGGAAAAGAATATGTTTAATGAAATAAAAGAAAATGTAAAAAAACAACACCCCTTAGTTCACTGTATTACCAACTATGTAACAGTCAATGATGTCGCCAACATGATTTTAGCGGTTGATGGTTCTCCTATTATGGCAGATGAAATCAAGGAAGCTGCCGATATCACGTCAATCACTCATGCTTTAGTCATCAATATCGGAACATTGAATCAAACAAAAGTAGAATCAATGATTGCTGCTGGTAAAAAAGCAAACGAACTTCATCATCCTGTCATCTTAGATCCGGTAGGTGCTGGTGCTTCGCCATATCGCAATGAAATAACCGAACGTCTTTTGAAGGAAGTTCAATTCACCGTTATTAAGGGTAATATTTCCGAAATTAAATGTATCGCCCAAAAAACAAATACCACCTCCGGAGTGGATGCCAATGATGCCGATCTCGTTAATGAAAGTAACATCGATGAAGTCATTGCTTTCGCTAAAAAGCTAAGTCAGCAGACCGGCGCAGTCATCGCTATTACGGGTCCTATTGATATTATCTGTGATAAACAACATACTTATTTAATTAAAAACGGACATCCGATCATGTCAAGAATTACCGGAACCGGATGCATGTTAGCAGGAGTTATTGCCGTTTATGCTGCCGCTAATCAGGAAAAGCCACTAGAAGCCACTGCCTGTGCCATCGCAATGATGGGGGTTGCCGGAGAACTTGCGAACGATAAGATGAACGTTCAAAAAAGCGGTACAGCTAGCTTCCGTACATATTTAATCGATGCGATGAGTATGATGGATATGGACACCTTAACGGGAGGAATGAAAGTTGAAATTCAATAGAAACGACTTAGGCTTATATTTAGTCACTGATCAGCGTTGGCTCAACGGACGTTCTTTAGTCGATGATGTTCGTCAGGCAATTCTTGGCGGAGTAACTATGGTACAGCTTCGAGAAAAAGAGCTAAATGACGATCAGTTTATCGAAATTGCCAAGGAAGTTAAGGCACTTTGTCAGGAATATCGTATTCCTTTTATCATCAATGACAATATTCAAGTTGCTTTGGCAGTAGATGCCGATGGGGTCCATGTCGGACAAAGCGATATGGAAGCCTCAAAAGTAAGAGAGCTGATTGGACCTGATAAAATTTTAGGTGTCTCTGCTCATGATATCAAAGAAGGCTTGATCGCAAAAGCAAACGGGGCAGACTATTTAGGTATCGGTGCCATGTTTGCAACTACTTCAAAAGACGATGCTACGCCAGTTTCAATAGAAACAATGAATGCGATTATGGAAGCAACTCAGCTGCCGGCAGTTGCGATCGGCGGCATCAGTTTGGCTAACCTTTCCCAATTCAAAGGGACTTCAATCGATGGCATTGCCGTTATATCGGCTATCTTAGCTCAGAAGAATATCCGCCAGGCTACTTATGATCTTCGCTTAGGAGTGAATACATATCTGCGCAGTCAAATTAAAAAAGTATTAACCATTGCCGGATCAGATTCCAGCGGCGGTGCCGGTATTCAAGCCGATTTAAAAACCATGAGTGCTTTACATACTTACGGAATGAGCGCAATTACAGCTTTGACTGCCCAAAACACAACCGGTGTTTATGGAATTATGGATACCACCCCTGATTTTCTCAAAAATCAGCTGGATTGTATCTTTACTGATATTTATCCCGATGCCATCAAGATTGGAATGGTCAGTCAGTCGGCATTAGTCGACTGTATTGCTGATCAGCTGATTAAATATAAAGCAAAGAAGGTGGTATTAGATCCGGTCATGGTTTCAACAAGCGGTTCACAGTTAATGCAAAATGAAGCAACCGTTAAATTATTAGAACGTTTAATTCCTTTAGCGGATATAATTACCCCTAATCTAAGTGAAGCTGAAGTCATTTCGCAAATGAAAATTAAGACGAAAGAAGACATGATTTTAGCCGCTAAGAAAATAAGTCAGAACTATAATGGATATATCTTAATTAAGGGTGGTCATTTTGAAGGCAATGCCGATGACCTTGTTTATCATAATGGAACCATTACTTGGCTCACCGCTCCAAAGCTGAATAATTCCAATACCCATGGAACAGGATGTACTCTTTCTAGTGCTATTGCCTGTTTTTTAGCGAAAGGGGAAACACCAATGGAAGCTATTATTCACGGAAAAGAATATGTCTATCAGGCAATCGCCTACGGAATGAAGTTAGGAAATGGGCGCGGGCCCCTCAATCACTTGTGGAATTCAAAATAAAACAGACGACTAAAAGCAGTCGTCTTTTTCACGTTTTTAACTTTAGCAATATCAAGCAATATATAAGGCTTTAATTCTGCTATAATGGAACAAAGGAGGAAGCATTATGATTGAACTGCCAGAAGCCATCAGTATTGCAGCTGATTTAAGAAAAACTATTCTCAATAAAAAAATCACACACGTCGGTGGTCAATTCACCGGTCATAAGTTTACCTTTTATGAGGGTGACCCTAATCAATACGATCAGCTTCTCGCTGGTAAAACTGTGACAAGCATCACTGACCGTCATTTCTATGTGGAAATAGTGATTGAAGACTACACGCTGTTGTTTCGTGATGGTGCCAATTTACGTTACTGCCAAGATCAAGCATTACCTAAAAAAAGCAAGCTGCTGCTCATCTTTGATGATGGAAGCTATTTAAACATGACAACTTCGATGTATGCCGCCATCGGTGTATTCAAAACAGCAGATGGCTGCGATAATCCCTATTATCTGCACGAACTTCATACCATTGGACCATTGCATTCCGATTTTACGTATGCCTATTTTAAAAACTTACTAAATGAACAAACATGGAAGCTTAGTGCCAAGGCATTTTTAGCGACAGATCAGCGTATTTTAGGCGTTGGCAATGGAACGGTGCAGGATATTTTATTTAATGCCCGCCTTCATCCTAAAAGAAAAATGAAAACACTTAGTGAAGACGAATTGAGATTTCTCTATGAAAGTTTACTATCAACCTTAAACACCATGATTGCGGCACATGGAAGGGATACTGAAAAAGATATTTTCAATCAACCCGGCGGTTATCCAATGCTTCTCAGTAAAAACACTTATAAGAATCCTTGTCCTGTCTGCCATCAGCTTTTATGTAAGGAACACTACTTAGGCGGAAGCATTTACTACTGTTCGCATTGTCAAAAATAATATATTTAAATCATAAAAAGGAGCTTGCTTCCCTACAAGCTCCCTTTTATTTCATAGTTTAATGCTTCATTTCCACTCCTTTATATCCCCCACTATATCTTTTATAAAATAAAAAAAGAACCCGAAGGTTCTGATTAGTTAGCTGCTTTAGCTTTTTCTACGATTGCAGTAAATGCTTCAGGATCACAGATAGCGATTTCTGATAACATTTTTCTGTTGATTTCGATACCCGCAACTTTTAATCCATGCATTAATTTAGAATATGAAATATCATTCATTCTAGCTGCTGCATTGATACGTGCAATCCATAATTTTCTCATTTCACGTTTTAATGCTTTTCTATCTCTGTAAGCATACTCTAATGAGTTCATTACTTGTTCATTAGCTGTTTTATATAAAGTATGTTTTGATCCATAGTAACCTTTAGCTAATTTTAAAATTTTCTTTCTTCTACGTCTAGTAGTATATCCACCTTTTACTCTTGCCATGTTTTCGACCTCCTATTAACCTTGTAATCTAGATTTAATTCTCTTGTAATCGCTCTTAGAAACTAAAGTAGCTTTAGCCAAATGTTTCTTTTGTTTATGCGTTTTGTTATGAGATAAATGTGATACGTAAGCATGGCTACGTTTCAATTTTCCACTTGCTGTTCTTTTAAGACGTTTTTTTAATCCACTGTGTGATTTCATTTTTGGCATAGTTAAATCCTCCTAATTTTATTTCTTCTTTGGTGCTAATATAGCCGTTAATGTTCTGCCTTCTAATTTAGCAGGCTTCTCAATGACACTATATTCCTGACATTGAGCAACAAAATCATTAAGTATCTTTTCACCAATATCTATATGAGCTAACTGACGACCTCTGAAGCGGACACTTACTTTCACTTTATCTCCATCAGATAGCCATTTGATTGAATGCTTTAATTTTGTATTAAAATCGTGAACATCAATCGTTGGTGAAAGCTGTGCTTCTTTTAATGTAACGATCTTTTGATTTTTCTTCATTTCTTTTTGTTTCTTCTGTTGTTCAAAACGATATTTACCATAATCCATGATTCGGCAAACCGGCGTTTGTGCTTTAGGAGCAACACAGACTAAATCCATCGATGCATCCCCAGCGATACGTAAAGCTTCATTACGAGTTTTAACACCTAATTGTTCACCATTTTGATCAATTACAAGAACTTCTCTAAAACGAATTTTTTCATTCACTAACTCATCAGAACCAGTGTTGATATACTTATTATTGCTAATAAAAGCCACCTCCATTGTGCTTGTTATAAAATAAAAAGTGAGTTTACGTACGCGCACCCACAGTCATATCAAATAAGATAAATTGTTATCTTGTGACATTAGCCCAAAGCCTTTGGCAATCGGGCGAGAAGCAGGCACTTCTTCTTTCCACTACTTTTTACTTAGACATAATATCAAATTACCATGATGTTGTCAATACATTTCTTGTTTTATTTTGATTATAGATGTGATATAGTTTTAAAAGGTGATAAAATGAATCCATTATTTATAGAACGTATGAAGAAATTACTAAAAAACGAATATGAGGATTTTGCCAATGCGCTGAGTCAAAAACAAGTCAAGGCTCTATATTTTAATCCTAACAAGCAGGATTTAGAACTCCTCATTGAGAAATTCCAATTAAAAAAGCATCATTTTGTTAAAAACGGGTATTATTTTGATCATGAGGTCTTCCCTTTAGGAAAACACCCTTATCATGACTGTGGGTTGTATTATATTCAAGAACCCAGTGCAATGATGGTTGCTTCCTTATTAGATATCCAGCCTAATGATTATGTCTTAGATATGTGTGCTGCTCCCGGCGGGAAAACCTGCTATGTGGCTAGTCAGCTTATGCAGACTGGTTTAGTGATTGCCAATGATATCAATGCCGGCAGGGCAAGTATCCTTTCTTCTAATGTAGAACGCTTCGGATTAAGCAACACAATCGTAACGAATACGGCACCCGGACAGTTAACCAAACAATTGCCTGAGTATTTTGATAAAGTAATCTTAGATGCGCCCTGTTCAGGAGAAGGGATGTTCAGAAAATTAGACCAGGCTATCGATACATGGTCTTTGGAAAAAGTAAAAGAATGTGCGTTCATTCAAAAAGAATTGATTGAACAAGCCTACGAGGCTTTAAAACCCGGCGGAGTTCTAGTTTATTCTACTTGTACTTATTCAAAAGAAGAAAATGAAGAGGTGGTTGACCATTTACTTAGCTTACATAAAGATATTCATCTGCTGCCGATTCCTTTGCAGCATGGTATGATGCCCGGAATTGATCATGAAGAATGCTGTCGTCTTTATCCGCATAAACATTTTGGCGAAGGACATTTCATTGCATTATTTCAAAAAGAAGCTAAAGAGATGAAGCACCGCATTGTTCCCTGTGCAGCATCTACAGTAAAAAAAGATCAGATGGTTTTACTGAAGCAATTTTACAAAGAGCATTTAAAGATTGCCGTGCCTAGCTATATTTTTGACTCACAGCAGCATCTCTATGCAATTCAGCCTTATTTTCCTAAATTAAATAAAGTAAAGATCCTGCGTCAGGGACTCTATTTAGGAGAATGTAAGAAAGGGCGTTTTGAACCGAGTTATGCCTTGTCTCACTGCCTAGACCAAAGCATGGTAAAGCGCTATTATCAGTTCGATGCACAAAGTAAAGAAATACAGCAGTATTTAAAAGGGGAAACTTTAGAAGGAACCGGTCAGAAAGGCTATGGCGTTCTTTTCGCCGACAGCTATCCGCTTGCCTTTTATAAGGAAAATAACGGGATCGTAAAAAATCAATTTCCTAAAGGTTTAAGAAAACAGTACTAATTCTTTAGAATATTTTTAGAATTTTACCCCGCTATTCTTAAGACATATCCGATATAATGCTTTACAGATACAGTCTCCTTTCCTTATAAATACCAAGCACACAAAACAAATACACATCAAACAACTGTATCTAAATCTCAGCGAGCGTCTCATCAGCGCTCGTTTTTCCTATTAAAAAGGGACTGTTTTCCTGTATAATAGATATGAGGAGGGAAACATATGCAAAATGCAGCAAAAATATTTGAAGAAGTTAAAAAAGCCGTAATTGGAAAAGACGAGATCATTCATAAGATTCTAATTGTAATGTTAGCCAATGGGCATGTTTTATTAGAAGATATTCCCGGTGTAGGAAAAACCAATTTAGCACTTGCCTTTTCTAAATCTTTGGGATTAGATACTAAACGTATACAATTTACCCCTGATGTCATGCCAAGTGATGTCATCGGTTATTCTTTTTATAATCAGCAGACCGGAGCATTAGAATATAAAGAAGGAGCGGCAATGTGCAATCTATTATTAGCCGATGAAATTAACCGTACTTCAAGCAAAACCCAATCTGCTTTATTAGAAGTCATGGAAGAAGGAAGAATGAGTGTAGATGGAATTACCCATTCCACTCCCCAGCCGTTTATGGTCATTGCAACCCAAAACCCATTTGGTTCGGCAGGAACGCAGTTATTGCCCCAGTCACAAATGGACCGTTTCATGGCGTGTCTTTCAATCGGCTATCCCGGCAAAGAAGCAGAGATTGAAATATTAAAGCGAAAAGAGCGTCATAATCCGCTGGATGATATTGAAACAGTCAGTTCTCCTAGCGAGATTTTAATGATGCAAAAAGAAATCAGTGCTATTTATTTAGATGAAAGCATCTATCATTATATCGTAGATCTCATTAATGCGACTCGCACGCATCCTTTAATTCTTCAAGGGGGAAGCCCGCGCAGCACCCTAGCCTTGATGCAGGCAGCAAAAGCCATCGCTTATACCCATGAACGTGATTATGTCATTCCGGAAGATGTCGAAGTCATGTTCCTAGATATTTTAAGTCACCGCATTGTTTTAAATAATGAAGCACGTCTGGATAAATCAGACCCGAAAAGGATCCTAACACAGATTTTAAAAGAAACGCCGCGCCCTAGGATCATCCGATGAAAGGTCGTTTCACCTATTTCTTATTTATTTTAGGAGCCGGTCTGTTCTATCTGTTTTATAATGGCTATCTTTCATTTTTGATCTTGATCTTTATTTTAACGGTACCGCTTATCAGCTTCTTATTAAGTCTGATCGGATATTTCCAAACCAGCTTAGACGTTTCGCTTGATCACTCTGTCATTCATTTAAATGAAGAAGCCAAGGTCACCATCAAGCGCAGTCAGACTAAATTATTCCCGGTCGGAAAAATTACTTTTTCATTTCTATATGATCAGGCATTAAGCACTATTCATCAAAGTCAGGACTATGCTTTTGAAGATGAAGAAGTACATATTATCTTGAACGGTCAGCATTGCGGCAATATTGAGATTCAAATTTATCATGTTTATTTCAGTGATTATTTCAATCTGATTTCTCTTAAAAAAAGAAGCCGGCAAACATTGTCTCTGATGGTAATGCCATCTTTATTAAATATTGAAACGACAGTCGAACAGTTAAACTGTCAGACACATCAAAATGTTTTCTATGACCCTCATCATCCCGGTGATGATTACAGTGAGTTATTTGATATGCGCCCTTATCAAGAGGGAGATGCTTTAAACAGAATTCATTGGAAACTTTCCATGAAAAGCCAGCATTTAATGGTTAAGGAAGGAAGTCTGCCCATTGACGATCATATATTACTTACCTTTTGTCTGACCCACCACGCTGATCAGAATGACCGCATTTTATCATTATTTCATTCACTGGCAACCTATTTATGTCTTCAGGAAATCCCTTTTGATATTCAATATAAAATATTGCGCCATCCTGAGGTTGTGACACATTCCTTTGCCCAGCTTGAACAATACGAAGCCTATTTTCAGGAGATGCTGACATTTCCTTTGGAAAAGGAATACATATTCTCAGATCTTTCTGACCAAACACGTTACAGTGAACACTATCATGTCAATGAATGGGGAATCAGTGAAAACGGCACTCTGATCGGAGGTGAAGACAATGAGCATCGCTCTTGATTTATTTCTAATTGTGTCTTTTGTCGTCGCTACATTATTAAATATGCTGTCTCCGCTGAAGTTTACGTTTGATTTATCGATGACCTTTATCATCAGCGGAATAATCACAGTCATCTTTTATTTTCTTCTCTATTATAAGCAAAAGAAACCGCTCAGAATTCTTTTAATTGCGTATATCTTACTCATGATCGTAAGTTTTCCTTTATTAAAAGAAGGGTTTAGTGTCACAATCAATACGATAATCAAAGCATACAATGCACATTCTCAGTTTGGTTTTCCAAGTCTTGCCATTCCGTATGGAAATCAGCCTGCTTTAGCTTGTAATTATTTTCTGCTCATGGCATTCATCCCCTTTATCATTCTGAGTGTTGAGACCGTGCAAAAAGCAAAACATTTCATTTTACCGTTTTTGATTTCACTGCTTTATATTGGCATTCCATTGCTTTTCAACATAGAAGCCCCGCGTACACTCTTATTTTTCTATCTTGCCAGTCTTGTCTCTTTGCTGCTGAGCATTAAGGTTCGCAAGCAGAACCAGTCCGCTGCCAAGCCATTTCCTTTGATTGTATTTGCCTTAGTTCTCTGTTTGCTTTTTGGCATTCAGACATATTATCCGGAAAATAATTATCAGCGCAATGAATGGGCAGAAAATATCCGCAAAAACCTGAGCAAAGAAGGAATGAATATCATTTTTGATCTTTTCAGCAAGCGTGATGCCAATCGTTCTAACCTGCTTTCTGCCGGGAATCGCTATTATACAGGCAAAGTAGATTTAACCGTACAGTCCGATGAACCTGTCACGACCTTGTTAAAGGGAACATCGTTCATGAAATATCAGAATAATGAATGGAGTAACCCCGAATTAACCGTTGATTATCGTGAGCATGAAATGACTGGCACCTCTACGATGGAAGACTTATTAACTGAAGTCTATCCTGCATTCGATTATACACACCGCACAATGGTGATTGAAAACACTTCCCCTTTGGATAATTTTATGTATATGCCTTATTTTATCTCAAGACAAAGTGGTCTCTATAATTTAGACTCTAAGTCAAAAGGGTTTTACTTTACTCCTAATGCTCCTACTTATTTAATTCAGTATATGGACGTTCCCCTTGATATTTTAAGGACGCCAATGCCCCGTCTTGATGAAGAATATCGCTATATACGCAGCCATTATTTACAAATTCCCGATCATACCCGTTCAGTTTTACTGGATTATTTAGATAATCAAATCTCACCTTATGCTTCTACTGACATAATTGTGGATCAAGTGGTGAACATCATCAAAAACAGCGCGGACTATACCCTATCTCCCGGCTTAACCCCGGAAGATCAGGATTTTGTAGATTACTTTTTAAATGTCAACAAACGTGGCTACTGTGTACATTTTGCCACTACGGCAACAATGATGCTTCGCGCTCTTGATATTCCAGCCCGCTATGTGGAAGGATATTCTTTAAACAGTCAGGATTTCACAGACGGAACGGCTTTGGTTCGAGATAATCAGGCGCATGCTTGGGTGGAAGTCTATTTCCAAAATTTCGGTTGGATCCCTTTCGATGTTACTCCGCCGGCAACGTATGCACCGATTGAAAATGAAGAGGAGGAGATCACTGATCCTTTAGAAGAAAACAATGCCTCTTCACAGCAAAATCAAAACAACCAAAATCAAACGAATACCGGTGATATAAACAACGAAGTCCATACCAAAACTTCTTCAGCTCCTTTATATCTGCTGATAGTGATTCCGGTTATTCTGCTTGTCTATGGACTCTATCGCTGGTGGCTATATAAAGACTGCCATTCTTCTGATACAAAACAGAATATTCTGCGTTACTACAAGCGCCTGCTTCGATTAACGCCAAAGGTAGACGAAGATATTTATCAGTTAGTATTAAAAGTTCGCTTTTCACCGCATCCGATCACTGCGCAGGAATTAGCGAAAATGGAGAGTTACTATCATCAGAAAATATCCGAAATAAAAAAAGGATCCTCCCTGATTAAAAAGGTATGGATCACTCTTCTTTACTAATCGTTTAGCGTAATGGTTGTTTCAATCGTTCCGCCTTTATGACAAGATGCTTTTAGTTTAAGCGTATCGCCACTTTTTCCTTCAACGAAGAAAGTGGCTTTTTTCATAATCGGTTCATAATCAAAGGTATTGATGGAATGATCAAAGAAATAATCGGTCGCAACGCCTGAGAATCCTTCCAGATTTCCCAAATCTATTTCAGTCGGACTGACTGCTTTTGTTTTTTCTCCCATCAATTCTACTTTAACCGGTGAAACAATTTTCATTTTCTTTGTTTCATCTGTCAAATAGGTAGGCAGATAGCCTTTATTTGCAACATGCGCTTCTATCTTATAAGTGCCTTCTCCTATTTTTGTCGTATCAATATGATCAAATGTTAACTGCGGCAAGGTCGCTGCCATTCTTAAACAAAAACGCGTTGTCTTTTCCACTTCTTGTGTTAAGAAAGCAACAGGCGGATTCTGTAAACTGAACTTCATATCCAAGCCACCGATTTCTACTTCACCAAACTGAGGGTGTGAACACGTTTGCCAAGGCTTAAAGGCTTCCGGAGCATTTTCCTGACACCAATCAATGAGTTTCTGATATTCCTCTGCCATTTCTTTATCCGTTTTTGGCAAACTCGGCCAAGTCTGCTTGATTCCGGCACGGCTCACCATATTCCAAAGCTCGGTTGTATATGCAGGAATTCCATTTTGCTGATAGCACCAGTCATCAAAAGCCCCTGAAGAATAACTAGCTTGATCTTCTGTGAAGGAATCAAAGATAGCTACAACCGGATACCCCATTTCTTCTGTTCCCATCTTACCGATTTCTTTTAATATTTTCTGATCGAGCTTAGATGATGTCTTTTCAGGACGAGTGCCCGGCGGACATAGAATCATTCCCCCGAATGTATGATGCGTCGCTACCCCGCCAATGTTTTTATGAGCTAAAACAAAATCAACTACAGCTTTGTTTTCCATATTGCTTAGCGGATAAGGTCCCGCACCGGGCTGTCTTACTTCACTGAACCAGCCAAAAGGATAGTTACGATTAAAATCCAGTCCCCATAATGGATTGGCATTTTTGAAATGATCCCCGTCAAAGCCCTTGACTTGCCCTTCAGGATAAACATTATAGAAAGTGCCTTCAAATTCATCCGGCTGACGCTTCAGCATCACATTCGGATTATCCGGATTGACTTTCCAAGCGCCATAAGGCGTTTTCACACGCATCATTCGTAAAACTCCATCATGATCAATATCATCATCATAAAGTCCATTTTCCTGAGTTTCAGTTAAATAAGGACGATCTACCGAGCGCAATTTCGTTTCACTTGTCAAATAAGCCTCCGCTCCGTCCGGTGAAATACGCGGAATGACATAGAATGTAAAGCGATCAATTAAATCGGTCACTTTCTTATCCTCTTTATAATTAGTGACTAAATAATCAATCGTATGCATCGCTGCCATGGATCCGGTTACTTCTCCGGCATGTGTATTCCCATCAATATAATAGGCTGGCTTTTTATCACTGTCACCATTTGAAATCGTAACGGCATAGACATGGCGCTCTTTAGGCGTGGTACCGATAATATCCACGTGCATAATGTCCGGATATTTCTTTTCCAGCTCCGCTAAATGATCAGATAATTCCTGATATAAGAAATAATGGTCGTAATTAAACGTTGTTTTCATTCCTTCTCCCCCTTTTTCATATAATTATAGCGTTTATTTACGATATTCACAATCTTTTAGTAAAAAATATTAGAATATGATATAATATAAGTATCAGATAGGATCTATTTCCAAAAATTAAAGGAGGTGTGCTTATGAATCGGCTGATTATGTTTTTAATTGTTGGCGGTATTCTTTTAACTGCCATATTTGCGATCCGTTATTTAAGAGTTGTACCAAATTACCAAAAAGAATATCTATTGGAATTTTCACCGTTAATTAAAATGAAGCTTTACAAAATTGAGAGTGTTCACGGAATCTATGGAATTCGACAGCTGAACGACCATCAATACAGAATCCATTTTGACCCTCCTGCAAAGCAGCTACAGGAACAGCTCTTTGACCAGCTTTCCTTGACAGAACAAGATGTCACTATCAAACAGCTGCATAGCTGGCTGAAAACAAATGCATGGAAATAATTCTTCTTTTAATTCCCTGAAAGATCATGTCATTTTTTGGCATGATCTTTTATTATCCCACCTATATCTCTTTTAATGAAAATACGCTATAGATTACCCATCAGATATTTTTTAAATTTATCCAACGCTATTTTTTGATAAGTACGGCTGATTGGGATATGAACATTATTTTCTAAAATAAATTCATTTCTTTTTACTTCTCTTACTTTCTTAGCATTAACAATAAAACTACGGTGACAGCGAATAAAATAAGAAGGAAGCTTTACGATCATTTCATCTAATTTATCACTACACGATACTTCTTGAGTTTGATCTATGATAAATGTTGTATGTTTTTGCCTTTCTAAATACAATATTTCCTCAGTATGCAAGATAATCATTTTTCCTTTACAAATAACAGGCAGAGTTTCTTTCATTTGATCAAGAGATTTAACAGCTTTATTTAATGCAATGGGCAATCTTTTTTCTAATTCTGGCTTATAAATAAAATAATAATGAGATACTTCATAAATGTCGACAACCTTATCTAAATAATTACTAATAAAGATAACGATTGCCCCTCTGATATATTCATTAATGGTTTGAGCTACTTCAATACCGCTTTTTTGATTCAATACAATATCGATTAGAAAGATACTATATTCGCTAATATTTTTTATATTACTAAACAATACATCTTCATTTTGATATTTTTGTATATGAGTATCTTCCATTTCCAAAGATAGTATTAGTTTTTCCATTTTATGAATTTGTGCTTCTTGATCATCTAAAATTACAATATTCATCATTTTACACCTCTCCCCTATTTATTATACAGAATTTATTCTAATCTCGGGTTGCAGAATGTGCGCCTAACGTTGTTAAAGGTGCAGAAGGAGCCCTCTTCTATTTTTAGAATGCTAAAATAGATTTCGTACTAAGGAAACTGTAAAACTATAACTTGATCTTTTGTTTACTTATATTTATTGATAATTATATTTTTACAGTAACCTATAAAGAAAAGGAGAGATACTATGAAAAAACTTATGATTACACTTTTAGGATTATGTCTTATCACATGTGCCTTAGGCGGATGCGGTAAAAAGTACACATGCGGTGGCTGCGGAAAAAGTTTTACCGGAACTGCTTATACTAATGGCGGTGGAAAAGCAATTCTTTGCAACAAATGTGCTACGCAATATTGGAATCCATTTCCAATCAGCGAACATAAATATTTAGGAGATTAATGCGTTTGGGGATAAACATTATGAAACATAAAAAAACAATATTTATTTGGTGCTGTATATTCATGCTTCTAGGATGTACATCAACCCATCAAAAGCATGAAAATAAACAATCAGTCGATCATAAATCGTTATATTATGATTGGCTGATATCAAAAGAATACATGTTTGAAAGTAATGGAAAAAAATATAAAATAGATAAGTTTGTTGTTGAAGATCTTAACGGTGATGGAATCCTTGATCTATTAATTCAAAATGATGAAACGAAAGCACAAGGAGTTTGTTCCATTTTGAATAATACAGTAGTTGAAATACGTTATAATCTTTTCGCCGGAATAATCACTTCCCATCTAATATATACACTTCAAAATGAAGCAATAAATACAGAAGAAGAAATATATTATGGCAATTCAAAAAATTCTTCTGTCTATAAATATGTTAAAAACCAATTTGATAAAATGTATATTGTGAATAACCACTGGTTACTAAATGCAACATTTATCAGTGATAGTCCTAAAAATTATAACGGTATTCTATTTACTTTCACATCCAACATATTACCAATAGATTTCACAAATTTTAATTCAGAACAGAAGCAAGCGGAGGAAGATTTTCAAAATAAAATGATTGAGAATTATGGCTATATGTCATATGGTGGGGAAATATGGTCTTATTATAGTAATGATTCTCAATCTTTTAATCAAATAAATGCTGGATTAACGTTAACTCCGTATTTAAAAGACGATTTAACTTATAACACTTATTCTAGGATACAAGAGAATGGAGCGTACATTCTGTCTGCGCCATTAAATGAAGAAGAAGCAAACAGAATAAGTATTGATTTTAGTACCGGAGAAACTGGTGAGAATATTAAATCCATAAAAGAAATCAATTATTCTAACTACACTTTAGAAAATTTAAATAAACTTCTAACAGATAAATGAGGAAATATATATGTATAAAGTTCAAGATCAAAACCTAAACATTGTTGGCTATTATGATAAAACATATATTTATAATAAAAATTATGAACGGATAGCTGAATATAAAGACGGAGAAATAAAAGAAATTAATTTTTTACCCAAAGTATTTATTAATTATAAAGATGGAATATTGTATCAAAAAGATTATATTGCCGATAAGACAGTTGCTACCTATGAAAATGGAAAAGTCTATGAAGGAGCCGGGACATTATTTAGCCCATTTTTAGGATATTATGAGGGAAATCATGGTTTTTGTGCTGCATTTTTATTAACATACTGCAAGCCAACAAAAGAAAAACAGGATAATACATATAAAAAAGAGGATCAGCCAATAACCAATGTGGGTAATATCGGAGGCTTATCAGAATTACTCATCTTACCGGTTGCAGTCGTAATTATTTTAGCGATTCTATATGCTATCCTTAAAACTGCAATTTCTGTTTGGACACCCAATATAGACTCTTTTTCTATCCAAATGTTGATTGATTATATTCGTTCCGGCTATATTGACGCTAATGACATTAGTTTCTTTATCATCATCATAGCGAATATTATAATTGGAATTATCGCTATTATTAAAGATAAGGAAACAAACCAGTCATTGATAGAAAAAATTTTAAAGAATTATAAAACGATTTATATTCCATCGATCATTATTTGTGAAATAATTACATTTTGTTTAATTCCAAATATTGTAAATATAATACCAATAGCCGTTGCAGGGGCTATTGTTTCTATAGCTCCCGCGATCATAAGTGGGATAATTTGTTACATAAAAAACATTGGTAAAAGATAATAACAAAATAGAAGGAATAATTATGAAAAAATATAAAACAACAATTTTAATATTATTATGTGTTTTTATTATCACCGGATGTTCAACAAGAAAAAAAGAGAAAAATCAATTTAATGTTGGAGAAGTTATTTCTATTAATGATGTTATTGATATTAAAATTGATAGTTATGAGTTTTCTGAATATATCATTTCAACTCATAGTCCCCGAATTGAGCCTTACAGAAGTGGACAGGGGGCAGGATCAGAATACGACTATGGTTTAAGTAATTTTAGTGAAAGAGATCAGGATTATTTTATCATTAGAGGTACTATGCAAAATACATCAATAATAAAATACGACTATGATAAAATTCTTGATTTTAATATTTCATTTGATGGTCAATATGACTATAGCTCTTGTTTAATATATGTTGAAGAAGAGTGTATCCTTTCAGGTAACTGGGGATTAAGATGGAAATATAATTACCGTCTTCCATACACATGGATTAATAGTAATGAAACTTTGAATTTCATTGCTGTATTCTCTGAACCTATTGATCCGGGTATTATTAATAATTCAAAAACAGCGGAACTGTCATTGTCTATTAAAATAAATGTTGGTAAAGACGATAATACCTTTACAACAAAAACAATAAGTTTGCCGCTTAGTAATTGTCAATATACTGAGCCAGACTAAAATACTTTTTATTACCATCCTTTTAAAACCGCATCAATTAGTATTATTTTGTCTTAAAATTGTGTATAATAAAAGGCATGGAGGTGATAAGTATGACATTTGATTTTATTAATGCAATCATTCATTTGCTTTATGAAAATCCGGATGTCTTTATCACGACTTTATTTTCAAGCGTTCAGACACATCATACGATGAAAAAATGGATGATGAATCAGAATATTGATTTTCAATGGCTGGAAGGAATTCAAGAAGATGATTTACCTTTATTAACCGGGCGTAAAGAGGTTATTCAGATCGAGGCTTTACTGAGAATGGATATTCAAGGAGAATTAGATGCTTTTATAGTCAAGAATCGTTCAGAGACTCACTATCTGCTTTTCCCGGGAAAAGATCAACAGAACCCAATCAACCAATGCTTTATAGATAAGACTTATATGCAAGCTTTGCAAAAGCAGTGTTCCGGGATGATTTTTTATCCACAAGAACCATTTGATGAAGATCGTTATATGTTTTCAAATCCCGCACACAGTCTCATGCAGGCTTTGTTTAATGCTGACCAATGGCCTGGCATTTTAAAAATTGATGATGATGAAATCTGCTTTATTCCAATACATTCTAAAGAGGAAATAGAAGCTGTTATCCTTAATGGGAAGATAGATCAAGAGAAGCAGGACGAGACTTTCTTCCTGCATTTAAGTGACCTGCATTTAGGATCTAAAAAGCATAATTCCGGTGCTAACGCACTGATACGAGCTTTAGATAATCTTTATCCTTCTTTGCCAAAAGAGAATCAGATAAAAATTCTCATTACCGGAGATCTGATGAACAGTCCTAATCGTAAAAACATGTACTTAGCTTCGGGATTGATGAATGATTTGAAAAAGCGCTATAAAGCAGACATTTCCTTTATTTTAGGAAATCATGATGTCATCGTACACGGATTAAATTTATTGCGTGTCCAAAAAGCAAAGGTAGTGGCCTATTTGCTGGGTGAGAATATTAAAGTGCTGGAAAAAGAAAAGATCATCTTAATTAAGATCAATTCTGCCTATGAAGGGAATCTTGCCCGTGGTAAAGTAGGCATTCAGCAGCTTGAAGAAATCGATGAAGAATTATCCGCCATCACAGACTTAGACAGCTATCAGTTAATGGTCATGATTCATCATCACGTATTCCCAATTGACAAAGCTGACTTTCTAAAGAAAAAATGGAATGAGAAAAAAGTTTTAAGCAAGATTATGGAAACATCAAAAGAATTAGTCGATTCGGATCTACTGATTGATTGGTTGGAAAAACGCCATGTTCAATACATTTTGCATGGACATAAGCATATTCCTTATTTTAGAAAATATCATCAGTTCTATGTTGTTTCCTGTGGTTCTTCATGCGGTTACTTAAAAGAGAGCCGAATGAAGTATTTGAGCTATAATATTTTGAAATATGACAATCAGACGCACCAAATGAAGGTCTGTTTAATATGCTATGAAGCGGCTAATGGAAACGAAGGACGCCGCATTGAAGTTCATCTTTTTAAATAAACAATAACACCACAGCTTAGCTATGGTGTTAATTCATTATATACGATTGTTTTTGTATCTTTATTATATTCTGCACTATATTTTATCCAGTTATCTGCACTATCACCAATATTGATATGTGTTACCCATTGATCACTCTGAGACGATTCGTCGACATAAGCACATCATCTTTAATTGAAAAGCTGAGATACGTTTTATATTTCGTTAAATTATCCGACCAGCAAAAGGAAGAAAATTCTCCTTTTCATATCAGCCAATCACTCTTTGTGCTATTTCTACACTTTGCAAAGCATCTTTTGCATAATAATCAGCATGAATCTGCATTGCATATTCCGGGGTCAGTACCGCTCCGCCTACCATAATCGGACAGACATCATCGATCTGTTTTAACAATGCGATTGTCTTTTCCATCGATACAACAGTAGTTGTCATTAGGGCACTTAGTCCGATTAGCTTAGGCTGATACTGATGATAGGCTTCCACCACTTTCTCCGCCTTTACATCACGACCTAAATCGATGACTTGAAAGCCGTAGCTTTCTAAAACAACTTTAACAATATTCTTACCAATATCGTGGATATCCCCTTCTACTGTCGCTAAAACAATAGGCCCCTTTAAAGTCTCTGCATCATTTTTAAATGTTTCTTTCAATATTTCAAAAGCCATCTTGGTTGTTTCTGCCGATTGAATGAGCTGAGGTAAAAAGACGGTTCCTTTTTCAAACCCGTTGCCTACTTCCTCCAATGCGGGAATTAAAATCGTATTGATGATCTCCATCGCTGTTTTTTCTTTCAGCTGTGTACGTGTTGCCTGAACAACCTCGTCCTTAATTCCTCGCATCACGATTTCTTTTAAAGTAAATGTTGTATTTGATGATATTGGCTTCTTTTCAGTCTGTACATGTCGTTCAATATACTCTACAGCATCCACATCATTATGATGCAATACATTGAAAGCATCAATAACTGCCATCATTTCCTGATCCATTGGATTCATGATCGGAAGATCTAAACCGGCAGTCATCGCCATCGTCAGATAAGTACGGTTAAGCAATGGACGATCCGGAAGACCGAAAGAGACGTTGCTGACTCCTAATACCGTATGCACGCCAAGTGTTTTAACCATTTGAACAGCTTTAATCGTTTCCATCACTTCAGCTTGTTTGGCAGAAGCCGTCAGAACCAAACAGTCAATCACAATACTCTCTTCATCGATACCATACTCTTTTGCTTTCGCAATCATCTTTTTAGCGATCTCAAAACGATCTTCTGCCCGGTCAGGGATTCCCTGATCATCCAAGGTTAAACCAATAATAATTCCGCCATATTTTTTGACGATTGGAAAAATACTATCCATCGATTCCGTTTTACCATTAACCGAATTGACTAACGGACGTCCATTATAATAACGGCACCCTGTTTCCAATGCATCAATATTAGAACTGTCGATCTGTAAAGGCAGCGTGACAACTTCCTGTACCATTTTAATCACATTTTTCATCGTCAAAGGTTCATCAATTCCGGGAACCCCAACGTTGACATCTAATACATGAGCACCGGCACGTTCCTGATTGATCGCTTCTAAGACAACACGGTCATACTGTTGATCTAACAATGCTTGTTTCAATTTTTTCTTTCCGGTTGGATTTAAACGTTCTCCGCAAACGGTGATCCTTTTTCCTAACTCGATTGTATCGGTTCCGCTGGATACCAATGTTTTTTTAGGGAGCGAGCGTGGTGCTGCCTGTTTCGGCAATGTTTCTTTCAGCAGCTCAATAAAAGCTGGGGTCGTTCCGCAGCAGCCACCAATAATGCTTACTCCGCTTTGAGCATAAGCTAAAACAGATTCACAATAATGTTCACGAGTAATATCAAAATGCGTATGTCCATCTACCAGACAAGGCAGCCCCGCATTGGGCTGAATCATGACAGGTAAATGAGAAACCGAAAGGATTTCTTCGATAATCGATTTTAGTTCATCAGGACCAAGTGAGCAATTAACCCCTATTGCATCTACTCCTAAGCCACTGCAGACATTCACCATTGTTGTCGGTGTGCTTCCGGAAAGTGTACGCCCATTCGCCTCAAAGGTCATGGTCACGAAAATCGGCAGATCACAATTTTCCTTGGCTGCCAAAATCCCGGCTTTTACTTCATAAAGATCGCTCATCGTCTCAAACAATATAAGATCCACATCATCTTTTGCCAGTAAGATCTGTTCCTTTACAATATCGTAGGCTTCATCAAAAGTGAGTGTCCCCATGGGCTCCATCAAACTTCCAATCGGACCGATATCTAATGCAATATACGCTTCTTTTCCTACGTTCTTCCTTGCTTCTTTAGCATTATGTACAGCCGAATCAATGATCTCTTTTAATGAAGCAGGGGCTTCCTTCATTTTCAGACGGTTTGCACCAAAGGTATTGGTTGTAATGAAATCCGCGCCAGCACGCAAATACGCTTCATGAATTTCCTGCAGCCATTTTGGATGGGTTATATTCAGCATTTCCGGAATCTCTCCGGCTTTTAATCCTTTTTCCTGAAGCTGGGTTCCCATCGCTCCATCAAAGATCAGTAAATCTTTTCCTAATCGATCTTGTAGCACCTTGTATTCCTCCTTTTGAAGTCACAGTTTTCTTTCAGCATACAGTCTCTGCATGTTTTTTTATGACCGAAATCCCCAATTCCGATAATTCCAATCATTGACTTTTGTGGGATCATCAAGTCACTGTCACTTAATTCTACCCCAATTTTTTTATGAATCTCTAACACTTTAGCAATCTTTCGATTGATGGATAAAGGGGTTTGCTCATACCCGGGACAAAAGCGATAAGTGCGCTGATTTAGATTCAAGCTTTTTTCAAACGCATCACATTGTGCTTCCACATACGCACTGCTGAAGGCATCCATCACGATCATTCTTGCCTGATCAAATTTTCCATAATAACGGATTCGGCGTTCTAATCCGGCACCTAACGTACAGGCAATAAGAATACATTGAGAACAGTTTTCTAACAAACGATTCAACGCCGGATAATCCAAATTTAAATCAATCGCAGGAACAGACAGCGGCTGATGCGCTAATGTAAAGGTCTCATACACCGCTTTAAATTCTGCGTATTTTTCCACTTCTTTCTTGCATTCCTCCATCATGGCTTCCATTTCCGGAGTAATCGTTTGTGTCATATAGCCTAAATATTTTAAAGCCTGTTCATTCATGGATTCATCCCTTTTAGAACTTCCGGAATTGCTTCAAAAATACTCTTGGCAATCCTTGGCTTGTTCATCGTATAAATATGAATGCCATCTACTCCGTTGGTGATGAGATCCAAAATCTGCATTGTCGCATACTGTACGCCGATTTCACGCATGGCTTTAGGGTTGTCACGGTAGCGTTCGATCATTGTTGAAAGATCATAAGGAATATTGCAGCCGCATAGTTTCGCTGTATGAAGCAGTCCTTTGGCGTTTGTCACTGGCATAATTCCAGCCAAAACGGGAACCTCAATACCTCTTTTACGAATTTCCTTTACTAAACGATAATAATAGTGATTATCAAAGAAGATCTGAGTAATCAGATATTTAGCTCCCGCCTCTACTTTTTTCACCAAATTTTCCAGATCACGTTCAAAACTGTCCGCTTCCTGATGCACTTCCGGATAGCATGCCCCGCTTAAACAAAACGCATCGCCAAACTCCTCATAAATATACTGACTAAGATCACTCGCATACATAAAATCAGGTTGTTCTGCGCGTTTAAACTCCGGATCTGCGGGATAGTCTCCTCTTAAAGACAGAATATTTTCAATATGGTTATCTTGCAATTCTTTGCAGATTGTTTTGATTTCTTCCTTGGTGGAAGTGATGCAGCTTAAATGTGCCACTGCTTCAATATGATATTCATTTTTTATTTTAGAAGCAATCTCCACCGTTTTTCCTTTAGAGCTTCCTCCTGCTCCATAGGTGACTGAAATAAAATCGGGATTTAAATGGGACAATTCATCAATCGTTCGATAAATGGAATCGATATTTCCATCCTGATTTTTAGGTGGGAAAATCTCAAATGAGATCGTTGCTTTCTTTTTTAATAGTTCATCTATTTTCATACAAATTCCTTTCTAATCTATCCAGCCAAAATGCTGACATGCATGCTCAATCCCATTTTCTTTATTGGATTTTGTAATGTATGTCGCAATTTCTTTCAATTCATCAATAGCATTGCCCATCGCAATCGACATCGGTGCTTGTTTAAACATGGTGTAGTCATTATGACCATCGCCAAATACAACGATATCTTCCTCATTTCCGCCAACCAGCTTAACAAGATCTACAATGCCATGATATTTGTCATCGGGTTCTACAATAATACCATCTGGACGATAACGCATATACCCCAATGTTTTCAAATGCTTTAGCTGAGATTCTTCCTCCTGTGTCATCGTGATATAAACTTTATAGATTTCTTTCAGCTGATGAAAATCCATGTTTGGATCGACAATGATCTCACACCAGCCACTATCTTCTTTAGGCGCTGTTTTGGTATAGTGGGCAGGCGTATCATCAATCACGACTTCTACATGGAAGCCACCTGCTAATGCCTCGTCAATAATCAATAAAGCCTTGTGTCGATCTAATGGGTGAATCCATTGTACTTTCCCATCGATGGTGATGCCATTTCCACCATCATGAACAAGATTGAGAATTCCTGTTTCTTTCGCAGCATCCATCGCCATCCAATGTGCTCGGCCGGTTGCAATCGCAACAAAATGACCATTTTCCTGAAGCTTCTTTAAAGCCCATCGAGTCGAAGGCAGAATAACCCCGCCGGGATTGTCATTGGTTAAAGTACCATCAATATCAAAAAACATATATTTCTTTTTCATAAATTTCTCCTTATTATTGAACCATATTTTTTTAGTCTTCACAATATTTATAATTATACCAAAAAAGTGTTATAAGTCATAGTTTTTTACTATAGCCAGCAAAAAAACACCTTAGAAGGTGTTAGTTATAAATACGGTGATGTGCGGTTGGCGAAGTGTCTTCTAAAGCTTTAAAAACATAACCGCGATCTTGGTAATACTGAATAATCGATGGCAGTGCTTTAACGCTTTCCGTACTTCCTCTCCCATCATGCATCAGCATGACAATACGCGTGATACCATCCCCGCTTTCAACTGCCCGCGTGATCATATCCTGTGCCGTCAGTCCGGCATTGCCATCACCAATATCGGCATTCCAATCATAATAAATCATTCCATTGCGATTGGAGTAATCACTTAGTCGGGAAATAATGCCTTTATTGTAATGACTACTGACGGTGTTGCTGCTTCCTCCGGGAAAACGAAAGATGTTTGGACGATAACCAATCTGTGCTTCTACCACATCGGTGATTTTATTTAAATCTTCAATATAGGCTTCATCACTTGAATAAATCTTATCATAGTCATGGCAATACGTATGCATACCGATTGCATGTCCCTGATCATGTGCCTCTTTAATATAGCTGTAATATTCCGGACACATCCCGGTAACAAAGAAAGTTGCTTTAGCGTTATAGCGTTTAAGAATCGATAAGATTTCCGGCGTATTAAAGCTAGGACCATCATCAATCGTTAAATACACAACTTTTTCCGCATCTTTGACTTTCGTAATTTCAATCTCACGGGTATAAACCGCCTCGTTTCCCTGACGATCCTTTGCCGTATAATAGATTTCATAGCTGCCAGGCACACTTTCTTTGACCTTGGTGAAATCCGCTGTAAACTCTGGGTCAGGATCTTGATTATCAATTGCTTTTACCCCTTCATAGTAATTGATGGGACTGCTGGCAGGTGCCGTAATTTTACTTAGTCCCTGCATGACCGGCGGTGTTCCATCCTTCTTTTCAATATGAATCACAGTCTCTTGAGTTACCTGATTGTTCCACTCATCGGTCACGATAACTTTCACTGTGTAATCCCCTAATTCACTAAAATCATAGTCCTGATCAAATGTCACTGTTGTTGCTGAATCATCATGAATACTTTCAATCAGCTCTTCTGGCAAAACCGATTCTCCCTGAATAAAAGTTGCTTCTTTCAGCACTACTTCCGGTATTAAGCGATCCACAACGAAAACACGCAATACATCCTGCTTATCTTCAAACGTATATGTAAGTTCATATTCGCCTAATTGATCTGTCTGGACCTCGCCCGCAATCTTTACATCCTTATCTTGATATTTTTTTCTCAGATAACTTTTAGAATCAAAAGTTTCGTGTATACACAGTTCTGCTTTTGAGGTTGTGAGAAGCTTATTCTTTTTTAATAAAAATATAGATGCGCCAGCTACTGCCGCTATACAAATAACAGCAATACTTCCAATCAATAGTGCCAGACGCATTTTTCTTATTTTTCTTTTAGCCATTTTACCACCTATTATCATTCTATGCTTAGAACCTGTTGCACATTCATTGTCTTTTTTTCTTATTCTCTATATAATTATTTCTATACAGGAGGTTACAACATGTTGCAAATTGGAGATCAAATCCCATCTTTAGATTATCAGTTAGATAATGGAGACACTGGAAATCTACATGATTTACTGGGAAAGAAATGCATATTATTCTTTTATCCAAAGGATTCTACACCGGGCTGTACGAAAGAAGCCTGCTCAATCAATGATCATTATCAGCTTTTGAAAGATCTTGGCTATACTATTTTAGGCATTAGTCCGCAAAACGCCAAATCAAAAGCTAAATTTAAAGAAAAGAATCATTTAATGCTTGATTTTATCTGTGATGAGGATACTTCGATCGCTCAGGCATTTGGAGTTTGGCAAGAGAAAAAACTATACGGTAAAACGTATATGGGTGTGGTACGCACAACCTTTGTCGTAGATGAATCAGGAACAATTACACATCTTTTCAACAAAGTCAAAGTGGCAACTCACGGACAAGACTTATATGAAACGCTAAAAGAGGGATAGTGCTATCCCTCTTTTAATATGTGCTCATTAATAAATAAAGCAATTCCATCTTCATTATTGCTCGCTGTAATATAATCCGCAATCTCTTTAACGATCGGATTCCCATTTGCCATACAGACACCGACACCACAGTCACGAATCATTTCCAAGTCATTTAATTCATCACCAAAAACACATACATTTTCAAGTGTAAACCCATGATTTTTAGCAATGCGTTCAATCCCAAAGCTTTTAGAAACATGCGGTTCTAAAAACTCAAATAACTCTTTTGTACTGCGTACTCCACGGTAACGCGGATCAGGATGCGCTAAGCAATACTTTTCTACTTCATCAATCACGTCCGAGTCTCCCATTGCCAGCATCTTTGTTGCATTGGTACTGGTATAAGCAGATAAATCATTGACGCATAATTTCAATTTATTATTTTTAGCGATTCCATTAGATACTCTGTCATCACGAGTCACATGATATTCATAATCATCAAAAACACCAAAACTAATATCAAAATCTTTATAAGTATTCATAATATCTTTTAGTATAGATCCATCTACTAAATGTGAACGCTCTTCTTTATCTAATGCATAATCAAAATATTGAGAACCATTAAATCCCATCAAAATATCCGTATAGGCTTCTACTCCCCAATCTCCTAATAACTGTTTAACGGCAATCGGAGAACGCCCAGTAGCAATTCCAAACAGGATGCCATGTTCTTTTAATTTACTGATGGCTTCTAATGTTGCCGGGGTAATCTTTCGATGGTCATCCAGTAAAGTTCCATCAATATCGCACAATATCATTTTAACGTCTTTCATATTTCCACCTCGATCTAATCGTAACAGACTTTTTTATAATTCCTGCTTAATTTCTGGAAATGAAAAAAGGTTCTGATAACGAACCTATAATTCAATATTTTGAATAAGGGCAATATATGTTTCTAACCCTCTCATCAGATATTTTTCATCAAAATTAAATGTCTCTGTATGAAGTCCGCTGTGCTGCATAGGTGTCCCAACACCGACATAGAAAAATATTCCCGGGACTTTAGTCTGATAGAAAGAGAAATCTTCTGCTAACATTAGCGGATCTTTCAATTCGATATCGCCATCTTGAAAGGCAATTGCTTTAAATTGCTGATAAAGAGATGGATCATTAAGCACCGGCGGATACATCGGATTACAGACACATTCGATCTGACAGCCGTAAATACTTTCCATTGAGGCATTGATCTTTTTTATCTGTGAACTGATTTCTTTAAAAACATCATCACTGTAGGTACGTACTGTACCATGCATCGTTGTTTTGTTGGCAACAATATTATTAGCGCTTCCGCCTTCGATCATGCCAATATGGAGAAGTCCCTGCTCCAAAGGGGAGATCGATGTCACTTTAATACTTTTATATAAACCAATCAGCTGACTGGCAATCATGATCGTATCAATACCTTGATGATACAAGCCTGCATGAGAGCTCTGACCGCGGATAGTCACGTGCAGCTCCCCGCATTCTGCCATTAACGGTCCTGAGCGGCAGGCAAGTTTCCCAGCCGGAATATCCGGCATTAAATGCAAGCCAAAGATCCCTTTCACATGATACTTTTCTAAAAGACCTTCTTTTACCAAAAGTCCAGCCCCGCCGGGAGATTCCTCAGCCGGCTGAAAGATCAGCAGTACATTATAGCGTAATTCATTCTTGTGCTCCTTCAGCCACTCAGCAAATCCCAGCAATGTCGCCATATGCCCGTCATGACCGCAGGCATGCATACAATCCGGATGCTCGGATTTAAAAGAAATCGTATTCTTTTCCACAATATTCAAAGCATCAATATCACTGCGAAAAGCCATTGTTTCAGACTGATGAGCATCAATATAAACCAATGTTCCGGTATCCAAAACTGATTCATAAGCATACCCCATCAAAGTTAACTGCTGACGTAAATACTGGGCAGTTTTATACTCTTTCAGCCCAATCTCAGGAATGCGATGTAACTGCCGACGCCAATGCTTGATCCGTTCCTCCATTTTGTTTATCCTCTTTCTATAGTTGTCTTAAATCATCTAACAGCTGGGTTTTACTCAAAGTTTTCTCATCTTTATGAGCTTTGATGATCTTTGCCGGATTGCCAGCTACCACTGCTCCGCTGGGAACGTCATTTAGTACGATGGATCCCGCTCCGACAATAGCGCCCTTGCCAATATGTACGCCTTCCACAACAACCGCATTTGCACCAATCATTACATCATCCTCAATAATGACCGGCATTGCACTAGGCGGTTCAATAACGCCTGCCAGCACCGTTCCGGCACCAATATGACAGTGTTTCCCGACTTCCACACGTCCGCCTAAAACAGCTCCCATGTCAATCATCGTATTATCACCGATCTTACAACCAATATTAATGATCGCGCCCATCATAATCACGGCTTGATCGCCAATGACTACATGATCACGAATAATTGCTCCCGGTTCAATTCGAGCATTGATTGAAGTCATATCTAATAGGGCAACCGCACTATTACGACGGTCACATTCCATATAAGAATCCGTGATTTTATCCTTGTTTGCCTGCAAATAAGCACTGACATCTTCCTGATCTCCAATCAGCAAGCAGCTCTCGTCATTTCCAAATATTTTCAGACGTGAATCTTTTGGTAAATGGGTTCCGTTAATATACACTTTGATCGGTGTTTTTTTCTTTGCTTCCTTAATATACTGAATAATTTGTTCTGCATTGTTATAGTCCATCTTTTTCCTCCTAATCAATTTCTCCATGATAAACACTTACCGCCGGACCGCTCATATAAACATGATTGTCATTTGCCCATTCAATATCCAAATCACCGCCTAACAGCTGTACCGTTATTTTTCTTTTGCGGTTGGATAAAAGCATCGCTGCCACGGCAGAAGCACAAGCTCCGGTTCCACATGCCTGTGTTTCTTTTGAGCCTCTTTCCCAGACTCTCATTTTAATCGTTTCTTCATCTATTATTTCAACAAATTCAGTATTCACGGATTCCGGGAAATAGCGGCTATGTTCAAAGTATGGCCCGATTTTGTCTAAATCCATACCCATAACATCGTTTACGAAGATAACACAATGGGGATTCCCCATTGAAAGACATGTGACTTGGTAAGTAATGTGATGAATCGTAAGCGGTGCATCGATCATCTGTGAACATTCTAAGGCAACCGGAATCTTAGAACATTCAAAGATGGGTTCTCCCATATCTACTTTAGCGGACAGCACTTCTCCATTCACAATGTCAAGATAGACAATCTTGTTGCCACCCAAGGTTTCGACTGTGATTTGATCTTTGTTTGTCAAGCCATGATCGTAAACAAACTTAGCGAAACAGCGAATGCCATTGCCGCACATTTTGCCTTCACTTCCATCTTTATTAAACATTCGCATCTTAAAATCACAATGCTCTGAAGCTAAAATTACGATCATGCCATCCGACCCTACTCCAGTATGCCGATCACTGATTTTTTGAATGTATTCCCTGTCATAGCGAACATCCTCGCTCATCCCGTTTACATAGATATAATCATTGCCGATTCCATGCATTTTCGTAAACTTCACAGTCTTTTCCTCCGATTAACACAAATTGTTTTTTTCTTTGTGTTATTATATTATATTTGTTGCAAAAATCAAATATAAAGAATTATTTTTTTATGTTCTATGCTATAATAGGGAACATATAAGGAGGATAAAGAATGTATAAAGAAATATCGAGAGAATTAATCTCTTTTATTAACGATTCACCCACTTCATTTCACGCTAATGATACCGTGAAAAAACTACTTAATCAAGCCGGATTTACAGAGCTGTCAGAAAGCCATTCATGGGAATTAAAACCCGGTGGAAAATATTATGTTTCTAAAAACACAAGCGCACTGATTGCCTTTGCTGTAGGGACTCAGTTGGATCAATATAGTTTCAATATAAGTGCTGCACACTGCGATACTCCAACCTTTAAAATTAAGCCGGTATCACGTATTGTCAGTGACAATCGTTATCATAAATTAAATGTTGAAATGTATGGCGGTGCTTTATGTGCTCCATGGTTTGACCGTCCACTATCAGTTGCCGGAAGAGCTATTATTAAAAATAATGATCGTTTTGAAACAAAATTAGTCAATATCGATAAAGACCTGCTGATTATTCCTAATCTCGCTATTCATTTAGACCGTGAAGCCAACAACGGAAAAAAATATAATACGCAGATTGATATGCTGCCTTTAGCCGGAAGCACGGCGTTAGATGAAAAAGCATTTGAGACATTGATTGCGGAAAGCTTAAAGGTAGCACCTGACACTATCTACTCATCTGATCTTTATCTTTATCCACGTATTTCAGGAACAATGATCGGATTAGAAGAAGAATTTATCGGATCTCCTCGTTTAGATGACTTGCAATGCGTATTTGCCACATTAAAAGGCTTTTTAGAAGGAAAAGCAGATCAATCAATCAATGTATTCTATATGGCAGATAACGAAGAAGTAGGAAGCTCTACTAAACAAGGAGCTGCTTCAACGTTCTTAATCGATACATTATCACGTATTAATCATAGTTTAGGCGGAAATGATGAACGTCTTCATTGTGCCTTAGCTTCTTCTATGATTGTATCCGCTGATAATGCCCATGCAGTACATCCGAATCATCAGGATCTTTCCGATCCTCATAACCGTGTTTATATGAATGATGGTGTGGTTATTAAATACAGCGCCCGTCAGTCTTATACGACAGATGCGTTATCTGCGGCATTATTTATTGAATGCTGTAAAAAGGCAGATGTCCCTTACCAGCACTATACAAACCGCTCTGATTTAATGGGTGGCGGAACTTTAGGGGCAATCAGTTCTCATCAGGTCAGCATCGCATCTATTGATATTGGTTTAGCTCAGCTAGCTATGCATTCAAGCTTTGAGCTTGCCGGTGCAAAAGATACCGCCTATATGATTGAAGCTATGAAGGTCTTCTTCTCAACTCATTTAGAGGCAGCAGAGACTGGTGTCATCATCGCTAAATAAAAATTATTTGTATCATCTCTAGTGGGATGATACTTTTTTATTTTTCCAAGGTCGTTCTTTATCCAGCCATCCCTGCTGTTTCCAATAATCTTTTTCGATAGGAGAAGCACTCCAGTCTTTCTTTTGCATAAGACGCATCATATAAAAAATAGCTTTTGTTTTTATCCCCGCCTTTGCTTTTTTATATTTCACTTTATGTGCAAGTGCTGTTGTCTCTTTATCTATCTTTGATTTTATCTTCGGTGAAACCTGTTCCCAATTCATCGCCTGAACACTGATCCCATAACGTTCAATATTAGAAATCCCCCAATAAGTCAATGCCGTCACAATATCTTTTATTGCCGATTTTGTACCCGCTCCTGCCGCAGCAGAAACTACAACCGCCTTCTTTTGAAACATCACCGCTCTAGGCCGATGGGTCATCCAATAAGTAAAGGTTAAATCAATAAAAGTTTTCATCGGCGCAGAAGCTCTTAAACAATACGTAGGTGTTGTCAAGATCAGTAAATCTGCTTTTTCAACTTCACTCATTATCTTGTTTTTCTCTGTATAAAAAGGACAGTGCTGTTCTTCCTCGACACATTGATAGCAGCCTAAACAAAAATGCTCCAAATCTCTTGGCAGGAAAAATTCACTAATCTCATTTTTTACTCCTACCTTATTCGCAATCATCCTGCCAATATGACAGGAACTGCCTTGATGGTTCTGCCCATGAATCAATACAATTTTCATACTGATCCCTCCTTTTTGTACAGGTGATTAAACTGACGAATATGCTGTTCAATTATCCGTAAGGCTTCCTTTTCTTTTTGCGGCTCACGATCACACAAGGTCAGCATTAAATAAATAGGTGAATAAAAATGTATTGCCATAATATTCGGATTATCATCTTTCAATTTATTTTGAAGACCCAGCAAATGAAATAATCCGGATTGATAGGCTAAAGGTCCCTCCACGTACTGCTTTGAATATAAAACTGCTAATTCCGAATCATGAAATTGCTCGATAGTCAGCATCTTGCGAAATTTACTTACATATTCATCATGCAGAAAATATAGGAATAACTCGGTTCCCATCTTTACCAAAGTTTCTTCATCAATCATAGAAAACACATTGACATCCTGATCCGGCTGACTGCCATCCATTTTTAATTGAGCAGTTTGCTGTTCATAGCTTTTTTTCATTTCTTCCAGGATTGCATTAAAAATATCCTGCTTGCTTTTATAATGTTTATATAATGAAGGCGCTTTGATCCCTACTGCCTCCGCTATTTCTCCTACATAAACAGCACTGTACCCCTTATTTGAAAATAAAGTTAAAGCTTCTTTTAATATCTTTTCTTTCGTTGTCATAACGCACTCCTTTGGCTAACTATGATTAGCTTTCTTTTATTATAGGCTAATTGTAATTAGCCGTCAATGAGAGATTCTTAAATAGAAAAAACCGATAACATCGCTGATATTTCAGTGTTATCGGTTTCTATTATAATTTATAAACGAATGATGATGTCATCTCCATCGCTGGAATGCACTTCTACTAATGTCAGCCCTTTAAATTGTTTACGATATTTTTTTATCTGACTTAAAAGATCTCTTTGTCCCATTGGAGAGATATAGACATACCTTTTTAAGGAATAAAACAAAATAGAAAAGCTATAGCGATTTAAAAATAAGGAGTATGGGAGATATAGCCAAAGCCTGAATCCTTTAGACTTTATTCGAATCTTCATTACTCCACCATCACTTCAACAATATCTCCCTGACTGCTTTCAATCTCCACGATTTTTCCAATAGCGCCGTTTTCAATTAAGGAGATAATCATATGCAAATCCAGTCCTTTCAATATCTCACTGCCATTAAATTCAGGCAGTTCAATTTTCATATCGGCTGCCATTTTAACGAAAACTAAAGGCAGATTCACTTTAACTTTATCTCCTTCTACTGATAAAATATTGACACGCAGAAACATTTCATTAATATTTTTACGGGCTTCCATTGGGACATAGCGGACTGTCTCATCACGCTCTTTCACTAATTCATCAAGGGAAACATTAAAGAATTCTGACAATTCTACTAAAATAGGAAGATCGGGAATACTTATGTCTTTCTCCCATTTACTGACTGCTTGAGATGAGACTCCCATCTTTTCTGCCAATTCATCCTGTGTCATCTTTCTTAATTTTCTTAAATCATTGATTTTTTCACCCATTGTTTTTTTCATACATTTACCTCTTTCTGTAATCAACTTACACCTAGATTATAGATGGTAACTCATTAGAAAAGAAGAGACTGGCAGTTGGATTTTTCGACTCTTAGTTGTAAATCATGAAACCAGCAGTTGAATTATCATTTGAGTTCTCTTTTATTAAAGTATAGACAACAAAATCAAGGATTAATCGATTTTAATTCCGATGCGATACCATTCCTGATGTCCTTTATTATCCAGTACTTTTTCATAATTAAATCCCCCTAATATAAAAGCAAGTAAGCAAATAACAATACCCGTAAACATACAGATCTTACTTATTTTACTCCATTTATCTTGATCCATGAAAAACACCCTCCATTTCTAAATGCACTGCTGACACTGTCAATAATTCGCCAGCTTGCACTTTTTGAATAATCAATCGATTTTTGAGCTAAACGCATTGTCCAATAACTTAACCCAACACAAAAGATGCCAACTCCCAGCTGGAAGACTCCATTAAGAAATGTTGTTATCATGACTGGAACAGCACCAAAAATCCCAATAAGAGCGCCTACAACACTCGTAAAAGCAAGAGATACTGTAATAATAGGTAAACACCAAATCATAATCAGAATGGATAAGATAAACATTGCCCCTGCTAATAATAAACTTGCCCACAGCGGAGACCCTAGAATGATTAACGTCTTCACTAAAACCGTAGGAGAGGCAGATTGTTCTAAAGCAGGCTGTGATTCACTGATCGCTCTGTCTGCAATTTCTTTTGGTTCTTCCAAACGCGCCACAGCTTCTTCCTCACTGCAGCCATTTTCCTTATAATCTTCAATCAATTCTTCATAATAATTTAATATATTTTTCTTTTCCGAATAACTAAGCTTAAACAAGGCTTTATCCAATTCATTCAAGAACATTTGTTTATTCACGTTCATTCTCCTCCTTTATAAATTGATAGATTTTTTCTACTTGTTTCCATCCCACAAGAAATTCTTTTATTTTTTCTTTTCCATTGTCTGTAATCTGATAATATTTACGCAGACGCCCCTGATGTTCCACAGAGTACGTGGTTAAACTGCCATTTGCCTCTAAGCGTTTTAATATCGGATATAAAGTGGATTCACTTGTTTCAACATAGTCACTTACATCTTTAACGATTTGATAGCCATAGGAATCGCCCCGCTTTAACACGGTCAAAACACATATATCAAGCAAGCCTTTTTTGAGCTGAATATCCATTTTATCCCTCCTATCACATAATACTATATATTACATAGTATTATGTGTCAAGTAGTAAATAAAAAACATTCAGATATGATCTGAATGCTATAAAAGAATTTGGTATAAGCCTACGAATGGCATTACAATCACCAAAGACGGGATAAGATTAATCGCTTTAATATGTAGTATTTTCGCAACACTCATTCCTAAAATAATGGTCATCAGCCCGCCACATGCCTTGAAGTCCATGATCATGACATCATTGACATAAGGAAGAATCCCTTTCGCAATTAAAAAGCAGGCAAATAAAATAACGAACTGAGGAATCGGAATCAACGCCTGAGCATATCCCAATGTTGTTCCAAAGAGAATAGCCGTAAAGAAATCTAAGATCGATTTAGACATCAGCACCGTAGAGTCTCCCGACATTCCTTCAACCAAAGCACCAAAAATACCGGTTCCGCTCATGCAGAACATCACCACAACCAGCAGATACATTTCCATGTATGCACCATGGTCTCCTTCTATCTTAAAAGAACAGCGTTTCAGTATCTTTTCAAAAAAACAAGATACATAACGATCAATATGAAGCATTTCTCCAATCACCGTACCAATAATTAACGACATAATCACAATAGGCAGTGTCTGAACATTCACTAAAGAAGTAATCCCGATAGACATTGCACACACGCCAAAGACTTTAGGCAAAGTATCCTTTAAATGTTCCGGTACATAATGACGCAGTAATCCGCCAATCAATGACCCAATCAATACGGCTAATGTATTGACAATCACCCCAAAAGGCATAGTTTTTCCCCCTAATCAATCAAATTAAAATGTTTACAGGCATATTCAATGCCATCTTCGTCTACACTTTTAGTTACATAATAGGCTAAACCTTTTAATTCGTCAATAGCGTTCCCCATTGCAATCGAAAACGGCACCTCTTTAAACATCGCAACATCATTTTGTCCATCACCAAAAAAGATGATATCTTCAATATTACCGTTTTCTATTTCCACAAGCTCTTTTACCCCCTTATATTTATTATCCGGTTCAAAAGCAATGCATTCATCAAAATAGCGCATGATCTTATGAGCATCAATCGTTTGAATCTTATCCTCATCACCGCGATGCAATCCTAAAAAGACTTTATAGGCATCATTTTGACGATGGTCAAAAGCCTCATTAACTTCAACTGGGAAAGTTTCAAACCCAATTTGTTTTTGTCCGCAAAGCATGGTTGAATTGGCATGCAGTTTCCCCGAATGATCAATCATAAAAGCAAAAGGTACTTTCTTCTCTAATAATTCATCACACAAGCGTATAACCAATTGTTTATCTAACGGCTCCACATGAATTAACTGGTCACGAATCATTAATCCATGTCCCCCGTCACTCACAATATAATGAATCCCTAATCGTTCTGCCACTGGTTTAACAGTTAATAAGGAACGTCCGGAAGCAATAGCTGTCACATGACCGTTATCCTGCAATGCTTTAATCGTTCTCAATGTCGATTCGGGAATATACTCTTTCCCATCTTTTACTGAAACCAATGTTCCATCAATATCAAAAAATATATATTTCATACCCTAACACTCCTTTGTTTATAAGTATAATCGCTGTCTATATTTTTGATATTTCTTTTTCTAAAAATAAAAAAAGAAAATCATAAAGATTCTCTTTTAAATAATAAAGTTTCCATCTTTAAACAATTGAATTTTGGTTCCATCAGCACATGTTCCAATGACTTCCATATCCGGACTTCCAAACATAAAGTCACAATGAATCATCGAGAAGTTAGCACCGGCGGCTTCCATTTCTTCTTTTGTCATGTTTGAAGCATTTTTCAAATTGCTGCCATAGCAGTTTCCTAAAGCCAAATGGCACGAAGCATTTTCATCAAACAATGTATTATAGAAAATTAATCCAGTATCTGAAATCGGTGAATGATCACTGATCAGTGCCACTTCTCCAAGATAACGTGCGCCTTCATCCATATTTAACAGGCTCTCTAACGCTTCCTGATTCTTTTTTGCCTCCGCCTCGATCACCCTTCCATCTTTAAAGATGAAATAGAAATCTTCACATAATTTCCCCTGTATGTTTAATGGCTTTGTAGCCACTACTTTTCCGTTAACTTTCAAACGGTGCGGCATACAGAAAATTTCTTCTGTCGGCATATTGGGTGTAAAGCCAATGTTTGCCGGTGTCATTTCCTGTCCGCCTGACCATTGATGATTTTCTACTAATCCAACTGTCAGATCCGTTCCTAAACTGTTTTTAAAATGCAGAGATTCAAAAGCGTGATCGGTTAGTAGCTGACGATGCTTTAAAATCGTATCGACATGCTTTTGCCATAATACAATCGGATCATCCGTTTCATTTATACGACAACATTCAAATATCGCTTCCCATAGTTTACAAACAGCGACATTTGGCTCCAAATCCGGGAAAACCAAAGCCGCCCAGTCCGTATTAGGCACACATAACCCTAGCCATTGCCCTTGACTGGTTGATTTATAATAACGGAATGGCTGAAAAGCTTTTGAGGATGCCATTTGTTCAATTTGAATCTTCTTGCTGTCAATATCACTCAATAGCGATGGTTTAGGTGAGGCAATATTGATCATTGCACACTTTCGCTTAATCTGTTCTTCTTTTTGCTTAATCTTCCATTCCGGAATATTTGCCAATTCTTCATCACTGTTGTAAAGGTAGTCTAGGCGATGGCTTTCCGCATCATTCCATTCAATTTCCACTTTTCCTGCTCCTGCTTCATAAGCCGCTTTAGCGACCATGCGTGTAAATTCCGGGTATTCCAAAGTAGATGTAATCGCTAAATACTGATCCGGCTGTAAATTTACTCCCACTTTTACAGCTAAACGTGCATATTTTTCTAGTAACTCTTTCATAGTTCCCCTCCTTATTTTTCCATTATACACTAATTTTAAAGAAAGAAAAACAAAGGCGTTGATACGTTGCTATTATCTCAACATACTATCCCCTGTTTGCTTTATGTTTAAAACTTTATCTTTTTAACAACGAAAAATGCTGTTCCCGCTAATAGTGTCATAATAAACATAATAACAGGAATCTGTTGGTCTCCGGTCAAGACATTTTCCTTTTCTTTTTCAACAATAGTTTCAGCCTCTGTTCCATTACTTTGATCTTGATGATCATTTTCTTCTTGCGATGGTATCTGTGGTTTATCTAAGATCGTAATTGTCTCATCTTTTGACAAGACCAAACGATAATTAGCACCGGCACTTAATGTTCCCAAAGTGATTTTGTGATCTCCCGGTATAAGTTCTCCTTCGATTGCCAAAGAACCAATCAAAGCATCACCATGAAGCAAGCGACTTTCATCATAACTATAAGGAATTACCGGAAGGCTTTCCCCTATTGAAAAACGGATATTGGATTGTGGCAAGATTTCTATTTGTCTTGGTTCAACGGTAAATGACATATAACCTTCTGTTTCATAGCCGGTATCATCTATTGAACGAACTGTTAGTAGATACTCTCCGGCATCCAGTCTCCGATTTGCAATGACAGATCCATCTTCCTGTAATGTAAAATCATCCGATGTTGAAACCAAACTCAGTGATTCTGTTTTATGCTCAACAATCGCAGCACTGTCCTTTACTTGACCAATCACCGTTCCTTCTTCAATCATGCCATATTCAATATATGATGTTAAAGATTCATCCAAAATAACTTGCGGAAGGGTATGTGTTCGCGTTGAAATGACCATTACGATTCGTACTCCTGCTGTTAGGGTATCATCCGTGGCTACCTGCATTTCACCATTTTCATCTCGATATATCGCTTGTTCTTGATATGGATAAGAATCTTCGGTAAACATCCAATATTTCGCAGGATTTCCTTCTGCATCTTTTGCTTGCTGTTCAAATGATGAATCCAAAAACAGTTCATTCACAATGCCGTTATCCATTATTTCGGCATTCATAATAAAATAGGATACTTCGGTTAGTGTAGGCATTTTATTTATTATATAATTAATCGCATTATTCTTCACCTGTTTAGCCTCTTCAAAAGTAAACTGGTCATAAACATTTTCTGAATAAAGAAGTATACTGTCTCCTATTTCATTGGCTACAATCCATTTTACCGGATGATCAGATGAATCTTGCCCAAATTGCAGACGATCCCCTTGTTTAAACAGACACTTATTTTCTAAGACTGTCAATGTAGGCTTATTCCCTTTTAATATAATCTCATAATTGGCACTATTAAAATAAATTTCCAGATTAGGGTAAACCCCTTGACGATAATAATCACTGCCGTCATTTGGTGCGATAGTAACGGAGTTCATGATTGATTCTAAAGTATCTCCCGAAACAAGAGTTCCCTCTTCTAAATGACATTGAAATGGTAAGTTGTAACGATTGTAAATGCCATCTAATACTTCTAGATCATCAACGGATACTGCAATGTTTCTTTTTGTTATTTCCGCTGTTATATCAGGAGTCAGTGTAAAACAATAAGATGAAGAATTTATTTGTATATCTCCGCTTGTTATTTCGACAGTTTGAGGATACCAGGTATTTGTCACTTGATAATCTAAACTTCCTGAAAAAACACTGTCTGCATCGTCAAACACACTCCCATCTTCTTGATACACTTTATATGTTGGAATAAATGTCTCCCCATATTGAATGGATTGATTTTGATCAGGGGTAATCGTTAAGACAGGATAAGAGTATGGGCGATCTGTAACAACTGTAGACGAAGCCAGCATGCTATAGTCTAAACCATAAGCATTCCCGGTCGTACTTAAAAGTGAGATTACATCCCCAGTTCCCTGAAATAATGGAATATTAACTCTTGCCTGATCATCACTCATTATTGAATAGACATGATCTCCACAAGTAATGGAAATTTCTTTAGAACGATCAACTTTATCGAGCTGAATAGACGCAAAACGGACAGAATGACCAGCCTGATCCAATGGAGATACAGTGAATTGCTACCAATTTGTATTATTGCCATTTGATAAAGCAAGAACATTTCCTCCACTATATTGAATAGATTCACCACGAATTGCATTATTGGGACCGCTGGCATAAATAATACCGCCATTAATAATAATATCTGCTTTTCCAGGTTCTCTGTCACGTGATCCCCCTATCCCATTAGATTGGTTATTGGATAATGCTTTGATTATTCCTCCATTAATAGTTATTTGGCAATTTTTATTTCCATTTCTTTCAGCATTACCAATGCCACCGCCATAGTCTCCTCCAACAGTATCGATTGTTCCACTATTGATAGTGATAATCCCAGCGCCTTCTGTGTAGCCGCATTTTTGACCGCCGCCTATACCTGCTCCTCTTTTGCCGGTACGACAGATGGCTGAACCGCTTCCCTCAATGATTAATTCTGCCATTGTGCCATCACTCGCTTGCGGCACTCCTATAGCAGCATTGTAATCCGACCCTTTAAAACTATTTTCTCCTTCTAAAATAAGAGTTACTGATGCCCCCGGTCGAATAAACAAAGGGGATGGTTCTGTATTATCTGTTGAGTAACTCACAATATTTAGATGATCTGCAACAATTGTTGTACGTACTCCCGCTTCTACAGTTATTTTATTCGATGTACTATTGCTGCTTGAAATAATATGGTACCCATTAGGATTAACCTCAGTGATGATATCCCCATCTTTATCATATCCACTGATATGATCCACATCGATGGATATCTTCCCCTTGCTGATATCTAAAACTGTCATCTCACTGTAAGGATTTTGCTCTGCTTTCACTACGCTATTCAGCTTTACCGAATAAATCATAGCAAATATGAATACCCCTAACACTATATATACTTTTTTCTTCATTCCTTATTCTCCAATCAAAACATAAACATGTATCTATTATATCATTTTTCAATAAATGCTACCACCTCATAACTGCTTTATCATTGAATTATAGAGAATTAAATTAAAAACGCAGTTTACTCATGAAAGTAATCCTGCGCTCCCTTTTATTATATGACTCTATTTCTTCATTTAAATATTCTTTCTTATTTTACCACTTCTTTTAAAGATATATATAATTCTTTTTCCACTCCATAGATTTCTAAAATTGAAGCTGACATCTTTTTTAACAGGGAAGTATCAGCTGTTTGAGATAATTCCCACATATCTTTGGCGATCTGATCCCATTTTTTAGAAAGCTCGATGAATTTCTGGCCTATAGTAAACAAAGCCTCATCTTCGACTAGAGGAGCTGCTTCTATTAAAAATTCTCCATACATCTTACGGAAAATCCCGCCGCCCGTTCCACCATCTTTATTTATTTGAAAATAGTTGGCTATACCGGCAGTTTTAAGTTTATCAATATTAAACTGCTGCCACTTCAATATTTCCTTAGAGAATTTCATTATACCATTTATCCCTAAAAGCTGTGCCGGAGGATTTAGCATCGTTTCACATGTTTCATGGATTGCTTCCTTTATAACGGTGGAATCAACTGCTTTATATCCTGTTAAGTCAAATGTCAGAAATTTGTTGTTGGCAGGAAAAGGTCTGTGTGAACTGCTGCGTGCTTTCTCAATTTCAGTATCATCCACTAAATGATAATCCTGGCATAGCTGCCCTTTGGGAACTCGAATAGGATGGTCATGATTATCTCGGTCACTTAGCCAAAATTTTTTTAATGATTCATCATAACCGAATAACACGACGGCATGTCCGCCAAAATGACTGTCCCGTTCCATGCCAAGATATTTTAAATAAGGCATATCTGCATAGATTATCACCGGATGATTGTTATTGATCATCTGTTTTGTCTTTTCTAATACTTTTGCATAGTCCTTTGAACGCTTACATTGAATTGTGATATTTAAGCGCTTGGCGAGTTTCTTTTCAAATTCAAATACTTTAGTTCTACCATTCACCATTGGTGAATGAGATTGATTGATATATAAGAAAGATAATCCGGAGGCTATTCCGAAAATCATTTCCTCTGACAGAGGATAGCCATAATACGAAAAAATCTGTTTTAAAGAATTGGTGATGCAATGCTTCCCACCTAGCGGGATAAAATTTTCAATAACTTTTTTCATCATGATTCCTTTCCATCTATCTCGTAAGGCAAAAGAATTTCTGTAATATAATTTGCTGGATTCCCATGAAATATCATCCCCGGACCTTTTGCATAGATTTCTCTTGAAGGGGTTATCATTTTTAAATGATGCGTATTGGCATATTCAAACAGTGCTTTATAGGCTAAATGCAAAGTTTCGTAACTTCCATAATGGATAGTCCGAATTGCCTTTATTTTAGGAAGCCATTTACATTTTATATTTGAATCTTTTATTTGCTTTTTAATTGGAATACATAGTTCAATATCTGCTTCTTCCATACACGCTTCATCGTAATAGCAATTAAAATGTCGTCCATTCTTATTATTTTTAACCGCTTTATAAAGCCTTGGCACATAGTGTTCAAGATCACTGTATTTTCCGGTAAATCGAAATGCGGCAGCAAAAACCGAATCAATCTCAACCGTCTCTATCGGATAAGAATTATCCTTTAACCCTTTACCGAATAAAGAAGTGCCTAAATTCATTTTTAGAATCAATTCTTTTTCTTTTGAGATATTCTTTTCAATAATGTTTATTTTTTCTTGCAGGATATAAGCTAAATCTTCCTCACTTTTAACCACTTCTATACATTCTTTAATTTCCATGATAGAAAAATCCAAAGATCTTAAATACTTAATAAGCATTCCTTTTTTTAAATCATCATCCCCATAATAACGATATTGATTTTCCTTATTTCGATAGGATGGCTTTAATAAGTTTTCTTCATCATAATAGCGAAGTGCTTTAACAGTTAATCCTGTAATTTTAGAAAACTGACTTATTTTATACATAGAATCCTCCTTCAATAAACATTATAAACTGTCCCCCGCACCGGAAAGTCAAGTTAATTATAGCGTATTGATGCAAGGAATAATAGAAATAGAACAACATACTAAAAAGCCAGTGTCTTTCGTTAAGAAAAACTCTGGCTTTTCATCTGAGAATGTTTGATATAACAGACTCTGAGCAAAATTTTACGGGACGCTGACAATGACTAAGCTTCGCGAGCGTTTTGTTTATTTGAGATCATTACGAACGGAGTCCATAATAATACTAATAAGACGATTTCAATAGCTGCCCAAACAGCGGCTTTGATACCTCCGCCTGTTGCCAAGAATGGGAACAAGATTGGCGGTGTTACCCAAGGAGCTGATAATACAACTCTTTCAATAATACCTAAATCCATTAATATGTATGAAACGGCACCTAATACAGTTGGACCGATGATGAATGGCAACATGTATACTGGGTTCATTACGATTGGTACACCGAATGTGATTGGTTCGTTGATTTCGAATAATCCTGGTGCTACTGAGATTCCGATTACTGTACGTTCTGCTTGTACTTTACTGAAAATCAATACGGCAATGATTAATCCGAAAGTTGATCCTGATCCACCAACACGAGTGAAACAGTTCATACCGGCAATAACGTTAGGAATTTCTTTTCCAGTTTTTCCTGCTTCGAATGCAGCAGTATTTTCTAATAACATTGGTGTTAAGATTGGAGTAGTTACAGAGTTAACGATATTAGCCCCATGTAACCCGAATACCCATAAGAACGCGATTAAGAATTCAATTAAAATGGCTGTTCCTAATGAATCGGCTACACTGTTTAACGGTGCTGATACGAATTTCTGAATAATTACCCATAAGTTCATTCCTGAGAATTTTTCGATATAAATACCAACTGCTACTACTAAGATAACTGTAATGATAGCTGGAATCAATACTGTAAATGATCCGGCTACTGCTGGTGGTACTCCATCAGGCAATGTGATTTTTAATTTATCGTTTCTTGATAATCTGACAAAGATTTCTGCGACGATAATCGTTAAAATCATTCCGACGAACATTCCGTTTGAATCCAGTTTGTTCGCTGCTAACCCACCACTGGCTACATCCGCTGTCAATACTTCTACATTTGGTGCTTTGTCAGCCCAAGTATAGTTGTTCGCTAATGTCTGCACTGCTGGCGCTAACCCTAAATAGCAAGTTAAGGCTACAACTGAAGTGGCAATCCCATCTCCGTTTAATCCTTTTGCCATTTGGTATCCTAATGTTACAACTAACAATACAGCCATCATGTTGATTGACCCTTTGTTTACTGCTGTCATAACATCTTTAATACCTGTAGACGTGATAAAGTTTGTATATCCCTCTTGAATGGCTACAACATTCAACCCATTCTTTGAGAAGATCCCTTGGATGTTGTTGATCAATACCGCAACCGCACCAACGATTGTAACTGGCATGATAACAACGAAGGCATCCCTGATTGCAACTAAGTGTCTTTGTGAACCGACTCTAGCTGCAAGAGGGACGAACTTTTCTTCTAAAAACTTCATTCTTCAATTTCCTCCCTTATTGTTATGGGTCTATAATATCAGCTTGTAAGGGATTACACTCAAATATTTCGCTTTTTGGTACGGGTTTCATTTTCAGGATTTCTTTTCAGAAATAGAAAAAAATCTCACTCATAATGATAAAGTGAGATTTTATAATTAATCTTTATGCTTTTTTGATTGAATTTCTTCTTGAATCATACTTACAAAATCTTCTAAGCTGACAGTAATCTGCTCCTGTTTACCATAAGCACGGTAAGTTACTGTCTTTTCTTTTACTTCATTATCCCCTAATACTAACTGATATGGGATCTTATGCACTTGGGCATCACGAATCTTATAGCCCAATTTCTCATCACGAATATCATTTTCCACACGAATATGGGCTTCTTTTAAAACATTGGCTACTTCTTTTGCGTAGTCTCCGTGATGTTCATTGCTGACAGCAATCACTTTTACTTGAACCGGTGCCAGCCAAGTTGGGAATGCGCCCGCATAATGTTCAATTAAGATTCCCATGAAACGTTCCATTGAACCATAAACAACACGATGAATCATGACCGGACGATGCTTTTGACCATCTTCACCAATATAAGTTAAGTCAAAACGTTCAGGCAAGTTAAAGTCTAACTGAATTGTTCCGCACTGCCAAGTTCTGCCAATGGCATCTTTAATCTTGAAATCCAGTTTAGGTCCGTAGAAAGCCCCGTCTCCCGGATTTAATTTATATTCAATGCCTTTGTGTTCCAAAGCATTTGCCAGTGCTTTTTCTGCCATATCCCAAATTTCAACAGAACCAATCGCTTTTTCAGGGCGAGTAGAAAGTTCAATGTGATATTCAAAGCCAAAGATACCGCTGTAGAATTTATCAATGAGTTCAATAACACCAACGATTTCACTTTCAATCTGATCCGGAGTTAAAAAGATATGTGCATCATCTTGAGTAAAGTTACGTACTCTAAATAACCCATGTAATGCGCCTGAGAATTCATGACGGTGAACAATTCCTAATTCCCCCATGCGAATCGGGAAGTCACGATAAGAATGCAAATCGTTTTTATACACCAAAATAGATCCGGGACAGTTCATCGGTTTAATCGCATATTCCACATCATCGATTTCTGAAGTGTACATATTTTCACGATAGTTGAACCAATGTCCGGAAATTTCCCATAGCTCTTTATTCAGCATGATCGGTGTTTTAATTTCCTGATACCCTGCTTTTGCATGTTCTTCATGCCATAGATTTTCTAATTCATTTCTAACCGCCATTCCTTTTGGCAGGAAGAATGGGAACCCGGGACCAAATTCAGATAAGAAGAATAATTCTAATTCTTTTCCTAATCTGCGGTGATCACGTTTCTCTGCTTCTTCTAAGAACTTCAAATAATTATTCAAGCCCTCTGCAGTAAAATGACTTGTTCCGTAAACACGCTGCAACTGTTTATTATTTGAATCTCCGCGCCAATAAGCTCCGGCTAATGACATTAATTTGAAATGCTTAATATCACTTGTCTTAGGCAAATGAACTCCACGGCATAAATCTGTAAAGTCTCCTTGTGAATAGACAGTAATTGTTCCTTCTAAATCCTGGATCAGTTCTACTTTATAAGGATCCTCTTTAAACATTTCCAAAGCTTCTTCCTTGCTGACTACTTTACGAGTAATAACTTCAGCTTTAGAAGCCAAACGTTTCATTTCCTTCTCAATCTTTGGCAGGTCGCTTTCTACGATTGCCGGCTCTACATCGACATCATAGTAAAATCCATTTTCAATATTGGGTCCGACACCGAATTTAGCGTCAGGCCATAAGCTTTTAATCGCCTGTGCCATTAAGTGAGCAGTTGAGTGATTTAAGATATCAAACGCATCGATCATATCATTTGTGATCAATTCCAATTTTGCGTCTTCTTCAATCGGTCTGCTTAAATCATACATTTCACCGTTTACCTTTGCGGCAACACTTTTTTTGCGCAGTCCTGAAGAAATGCTTTGTGCGATTTCTCCGGCACTGATGCCTTTTTCAAATTCTTTGACGTTTCCGTCTAAAAAAGTTATTTTAATCATTTTTATCTTCTCCTATCCAAAAGCGTAAATAAGTCTGTAATTCATCCTCATCATAATATTCATTTTCTAATTGACCGCCGCATTTCTCAATTGTTTTGCGAGAAGCGGTATTCTCTTTATTACATGTCACTAAGATACGATCGATGCCTAAATCATGACAGATCATCAATCCCATTTTAAGCATGGTCGTGGCATAGCCTTTTTTTCTTTCACTGGGAGCTACACTGTAGCCGATGTGTCCCCCGCTTTTTAATAAGCCTTCATTTAAACGATGACGAATATTGATCGTTCCTAATATTTTATTTTCACCTACTAAAAAGTAGGTGGTGGCGGGAACATACCCGTCTGGCAGATGAACGCCTAAATGGTAGTTCTTCGCTTTTTCTAACCAGTCCTGATAATCTTCATTTTGATGACATCCGCCATCTCCATTGATATAGAATTCTCCAGCCGCAAATGTTTCTTCCTGATATGCCTTAATCATATCTTTATGCTTCATACTTGGAAATTCTAATACTGCTTCCGACATTTAAACCCCTCCTTTTTAATAAAAAAGAGACTTCGTCAAAGGACGAAATCTCGTGGTACCACCTTTATTTGCATATTGCTATGCCTCAATATCGTAACGTGATCAACGGCCATCTCTTTCGAGGGCAACTATTAGGGAGTACCTATACATATATTCAAAGACTTTCACCTGCCGTCTTCTCTCTAAAGAAATCTATCTATAGACATATCCTAAATCCTTGTTTTTATACTTTTATTCTAATCTAATTTATGCAATTGTCAAGAATTATGTTTTATAAATCTTTTCACTCTTTATTATTTGCCTGCCCTCACTAAGATATTCCCTCCTTTTATAAAAGGCTGTTGAATCCCACCATAAATTCTGATGTAAAAGCAAAAGTGCAGGAACATACAACATCCAAGTCAGATAGACATAAAGGACATTTCCGAAAATGTTGAACAGTCCAACACAAAGATCACTTATTAAAAGAATGAAAAAGCCGATTTTTAAAGACGGATGCTTTTTGATATTCCCTAACAGCATAAAAATATAAATAGCGGCCAGTTTAATCACAATGGGCAGTGGCAGCAGTAAGCCAATACCGATAATAAAATAGCTTTTAATCCCTAAATAGACCCATTGCATTAAAATAAAGAAATAAATGCCTAGGATGGGATCTTGCTGATAGGCTAAGAAGTAATCACCGGCAAAAGTCAAAATTAATAAAAAAGACTGCTTTTTATTTTTCTGAGCAAGGGCAAGTGTGATCAGAAAAAGAGTAATCCATAATTTATTCATATCATTTGTAATATCGCATAAGATGAATATTTCCAATAAAAAAAGAACCATGATTTTCACTATTTTCATAGTTTAATTATGGTTCATTCGTTTATTCTTTATACGCTTGATAATATAAATCAGTGCAAAACCAACCAGCATTCCCAAGGAATCGATAAAAACATCCTGAATCTGTCCGCTGCGTCCGGGAACAAATAGCTGATGCAGCTCATCACTGCAGGCATAGATTACGGTAATCAAGGCAGCATAACGATAAGGCTTTAAAGGCTGAAGTAAAATGACTGCCCGATAAGACAATATTCCTAAAACGAAATAGGAGAACATATGGGCACTTTTACGAACGATAAATTGAAGTGTATCCATGATCGGAAGATGAATCAGATCTATCCCGATCCATTCCCCGATTCTAGCCAAAAGCTGACCGCTGGTGCCGCTTGACTGATCGCCATTCTGCATTGAAAACATGAAGATTACGCTCATCCATAAAATGATCAGTCCAAAGCGAATATAAATTTTTTTCTTATTCACACTCAATAATATCGCCTGCCCTTCCCATAAAGCCAATATAATCAATATCCAAAATATGTTCACAATACAGACTGTCATAGCTTACCATAGCTTCATTTCCTGTGATTTTAATACCAATCACACGGACATGCTCCGGTTTTTGAATCTCGGTTTGAAATTCATAACGGAACCAGTGTGTATCCGTATCTGTCAATGTGAACGATTTAGGCATTGCTTTGATTTGATCACTGTTGATATAACGATACGGACCTAACTGCAGCTGATTTTCATCTATAACAAGAAGATCGCACATTTCGCGAGAATAATTGCCCGGCAATTCAATAAAAGGTACCGCATGATGCTCATTGATTATACGAAGCGGAAAAGGAAATAAAACTAAATCCAATGTTTCCATCATTATTGGCGCAATAACCTGCAAATCCTGTGTATAGAATGTTCGCTGGTCTATGTATTCATTCATTTTTAGATAATATTTCCCGGGAATTGACATTTTCTTTCCTGAACCCGGTTTTATTTTCTGACCAATAACACTTCTTATCTCAACATTTCCATCTAAATAAGTCACATACATATAGGTTTCATCCTTTTCATTTATAAAACCAAAACGAGGATGATCAAAGCCTAACAGCTGTCCCTGATAAACATATTCTGTTTCTATTTTATTTAAAAAGACCGGTGTTGTCAGTTTACCTAATTGATAATAAGCAAAGCTGAGCTGTTCATTCTTATATTGAAGCTGATAGACACGGTTATCCGCCCCATAGATTCCTTCAATCTGTACTGCCTGTTTTGGTATCGTCAGCTTTATTTCTTTTTGTTTTTCTTGGAGATACATCTTTCCCAGTTCTTTTGCGAGAGCTGCTACTCCTGATTCCTTTGATGTGCTGAGTACGGCAACGCTGAGTTTTCTTTTAGGCAAAAGATAAGCGTAGCTCATATAGCCAAATGTAGCGCCACCTTTGACCACAGCCTTAAAGCCCATCGCTTCAAAATACGGGAGTGTAGCATGATCAAAGCCTAAGCCATAACCATTGGCATTAAGCGATAGAGTCTGAATAGGATTGACATACTGCATGCTGCTCATTTCTTCCCAGCTTTCTTGACGGATCAGCTCTCCGTTGTTTAAGGCATCCATGAATAAGCAAAGATCTTCTGCTGTGCTGTATACCCCGCCTGAACCAATACCATTTACATATTCCTGATTAAAATCACGGTCATAATCATTGGACGCATGAGCATAGGTATCCTCAGCTAAAACTGCTCCCGGAAATTCTGTATCCTTCATTCCTACAGGATTGACAATATAAGTAAGACAATAATCTCGAAAAGGCATTTGACTTACAGTTTCTACCAAATATTGAGCTAATACAAAGCCATCATTGCAGTAGACACTGTACTTGCCCGGTTCACTCTTTAAAGGCAGCTGGCGGTACATCCTTAGCATATCCAAAATATACTGCGGATAATAATGATTCGTATACTTACCGCGAAAAGAGGTAGAAGGCAGCCCGCTGCTGTGGTTTAGAAGCATGCGAACTGTGATTTGACGATAACGACAATCGTCCATAATAAAGTCCGTCACATAATCGCATACCGGATGATCGAGTTCTATCTTATTTTGATCGACCAACTGTAAAACAGCAACAGTGACGAATAATTTAGAGATTGATCCTATCGTAAAGCGTGTATGCTCGTCTACCTGATCCGTCAGCCCACGTTGTCTGTTTCCATGGCTATAAGAAAAGACGGGCTGATTATGGTCATGAATACAAACACTGACTGCCTGAATATCTTTTTCCTGACAATATTTTTCTATGAATGCTTTCATTCTTTTTTCCCCCTGTCATCTACTAAATAAAACCGGTTTTGAAACGAGACACATAAAAGATGGTCCACAGGCAATGTGGCAGTCTGAAACATGAACGGAGTCAGCAGTTCACCTAATGCGTTCATATAGCCATAACGATAGCCTACTCCGGCAATAATGTGCTGTCCCTTGCAGATTGTCAACGTATCATAGATGATCGGAATAACAAGATTCCCATCTATCGAATACATACCGTAACAGCCTTCTTTTTCTACACGTACCAAATCCTCAAATACCGGCAGCAGGTCATCATATAGGCATGGAACAATCTGTCTCCCAGCCGCATCGATAAGCCCCCAGCCATTTTTATTAAGTACGCGATAATTTCCCTGATAACCATCCTTGAGCTGATCCCAAATAAAATCAATCTTCATTTTTCCAAGCGGATCAATGACTCCATAACGGTCCTCCTTCTTTGCGATCAGATCATGGTCTGCCCAAATTAAAGTCTCATAATCAAATGGAAGCAGAATATTCCCATCTACATCAATGACGCCATAATAATCCCCATTCCTAACAATCGCCATGTGTTCATGAAAGGCTTGGGCTTCATCAAACCCTTGTGGCAATGCTATCTCTTTATCTAAATGACAATAGTACCATTTCCCGTGCTTTTTCATCGGCACAACCCCTTCAGCAAAGTCTCCCACTTCCTCTTCAAAAACATAATGCTGATTCTCAAATCTGAAAATGGTAATAGGTCCTAAAACCAAACGCTGATGATCATGATGAATCGTAATGTCATCATAAATGAGGTCTAAGACAATATTTCCCTGACGGTCAATCAAACCATAAAGATGCTCGCCTGCCTGATTGATAATCGCATAACCATGATGAAACATATAGGTATCCTGTCTTTTGGTTTCATCTATAGACAAGTGAAGATCAATCACAAAATGTCCGGTCTGATCGATAAAGCCGCCATGCTGATCTGTTTCCACATACGCCAGTCCTTCACTAAACTGGTACACTCTTTCTAAATTTGGGATATCCAATAAGATGCTGTTATCCATTTCCCAGCTGACATTATAAAAAGAAGGCGGCAAAGCCTGATGGAGACGTCTCGCTAAAAGGCTTAACAAGCGGTTTTGAGCCATCTCTTTATTCATCATAATCCAGTCATATTCGCTCCACAACAGCTGTAATTCTTCATCCCCTGAGGCGATCGTATCGGCTTCTGATAAATAATAATAGGCTTTTTCTAAATCTTTTTTACCATAAAGATATACCCGAATATAGTTCAAATAGATCCACAGATCACGTCTGCCTTGTGCAAAAGCTTTATCTAAATAAAATAATTTCTGATCATGATCCTCTACTGCCCCATATAAATAAGCCAGTTCACTTAATAAAAACAAATGATCGGGACTGCTTGAATGACCCTTTTCATAAGCATGAATCGCATCTTCGATTCTATAAAGCTGATGATACGCATAGCCTAATTCAATCCAAGCTTCCCCGTCACGGTTCTCTTCCATTATTTCTTCCAGCTTTTCTACTGCTTTTTGGTAATGCTCAATTAAATTATAGAAGACTCCAAAATGATAACAGACAAAATCATGATGATCAGGAGATTGAGCCAGCATTTCCAAATAAGTATGCTGGTCTTCCATGGTTTCGTTAATCTCATTCAAGATAATAATATCTTCTAAAAGCCTTTCATCTCTGCCTAATTCCAATAAGCGTTTATTCATCGTATTCGCTTTAGCATAATCGCCTAAATCACTGTAAGCATTGGCAAGCTGTTCTAAAGTCCAGCGGTCATCCGGATGCAGCTCCAGTCCTTCTAGTAAATAGACAATTCCCTCTTCCCGCATTCCCATTTTTAAATAGGTATAGGCGAGTTCACTGTAAAGCCATTGATCGTCTCTTCCTAAGTATACACATTTTTCTAAGTAGGTCAAAGCTTCGTCAAACTGTTCCAGACGATTATAGGTCCAGCCAATCTCACTGTATAAAGTAATGCTTTCGCTGACCTGCTGACTGGCTTTTAAAAAATAAGGCAGAGCTAAATGATATTGTTCTAAGGCGTTGTAAAGTTGCCCTCTTGTAAAGCTGAGCCAAACGGAATCCACAACCTGAGGAGCAATCGTTTCTAAATAAAAAAGAGCTTCCTGATATTGTTTTTCTTTCAGATAATACTGTAGGGTTTGCTCATACTCTTTCTTTGTCCTAAATAAAAAAGTTTCATCCATTTTCTCACCTTCTTTTCAATACTTCTATTATAAACATATCAAAGATCCTTTACAAATAAAAAGGAAACATATCGTTTCCTAAATACCAAACCCGGTGATCATTCCCATAAGATAAACGCCGTATAATTTAAAGATCAGTTTATAACCGATGGCTCCCATAATATAGATAAAGCACATCAGTATAAAGGCAATGACACAAGACAGGACTAAAATACTGATTAAGTGATCTCCACTGACAATCCTTGATAAAACAAGTGTCTTAATAAACATAACACTAGCAAAGATCAGTCCGCTGATAAATATAAAAAGAATCAAATAGCCAATGAAACTATTAAGCGGCAATAACAGCAATAAGCACCCAATGACAATAAACGGATCCAGTATAATCCCAAAAATATTAGTTGCCTTTAATGAGCGAAACAGTGAAACTTTATGATGCTCAACGACACCCTCTACCGCAGTTAAAACAAAAGCAATCAGCCATTGGAAAAGCAGGCTCAGAATAAAGACAGCCAGCATCATTTCCAAGAAAGGTCCCCAGATCTGAAAATATTTGCCATAGCCAATATTATGTACAAATAACTGCATTTTAATTGCCAATACAAATGGCATCAATGATAATATAAAGGCATTGATAACACTTAAAAGAATATGTGTCTTAAAGGTATATCCGAAAATATGCTGGATAGCGCTGACATGATCTTTCATGAAACTTGCGACATGTTTAAAATAGTTTAACGAAACATGCCCCATCTGTTTTCCGGTTTCATATAAGATCTCACTGACTGGTTTTTTTTGTTCTTCTTCTGAAGGAACCTCAATCTCATTTTTTTCTTCTATGACAGGTTCTTCTTCCGTGTCCTCTTTTTCTATAGTTTCCGCTTCATCTATTATTTCTTCTTTTGAATCCTCATTTAAATCTTCATTATCGATAGGATCCTGATCGTTTCTTTTATCATCATCCATTTTCAAACCTCCCTATAAATAAATCATAGCTAAATTTCTTATAAAAAGAAAGAAAAAGATGTTCTTTAGGAAGATTTTGTATATAATAGAGATAGTTAAAAATGAATAAATGGCAAGACACATGGCATCTTTTACGAGCGATAGTGGTTCATTAACTTAGGCGTAAAGGGATGTTTACGCCATTTTTTATGGAGGACACTATGAAAAAGAATATTTTATTAGGAATTACCGGAGGAATAGCGGCTTACAAGGCTGCCGATCTTACCAGTCAGCTAATCAAGCTTGGCTATGACGTGGATATCATCATGACTAAAAACGCCACAGAATTTATCGCTCCTTTAACCTTTGAATCTCTGACAAAGAAAAAAGTATATTTAGATACGTTTGAGCGAACGACAGACGGGGAAGTCAAACATATCGAGCTCGCCAAAAAAGTCGATGTTTTCATGATCGTTCCCGCGACTGCTAACATTATCGCAAAGGTTGCTCATGGGATTGCCGATGACATGCTGACCTCTACTTTTTTAGCAGCAGTCTGCCCAAAAATCATTGCACCGGCAATGAATACTCATATGTATGAAAATCCGATTACACAAGATAATCTGGAACGCTGCCGTCATTTTGGTATGACTCTAGTAGAGCCTAGCAGCGGACGTTTAGCCTGTGGGGACAATGGAAAAGGAAAGCTGCCTTCAACAGATGTTTTGCTTGACGCCATCGAATTTGCTTTAATCACTCATAAGCCGTTAGCCGGTAAAAAGGTGTTAGTCACTGCCGGTCCTACTCAAGAGAGTATAGATCCGGTTCGTTTTATCACGAATCATTCCAGTGGTAAAATGGGTTATGAGATCGCCAAAATGGCACGTTTGCTGGGTGCAGACGTGACCCTATTAAGCGGACCTGTGGCTCTTTTAGAACCAATCGGCATTAAAATGCTTTATTTTACAACCGCCCAGGAACTATTTGAATTAGTTAAGGAAATCCTGCCGCATTATGACTATATTATTAAAGCTGCGGCTGTAGGTGATTATCGCTGTGAAGACGTTCAGCCTCATAAAATAAAAAAACAGGACGGACAGCTGACACTGACTTTTACTACAAATCCCGATGTCTTAATGTATATCGGTCAGCATCGCTTACCTCATCAAGTTATCTGCGGCTTTGCGATGGAAACACAAAACTTAGTCGAGAATGCGGCCGCTAAATTATCAAAAAAGAACTGTGATCTGCTGGTAGCCAATCATCTGCTTACAGATGGAGCCGGATTTAAAACAGATACGAATGTCGCTACTATTATTACTCCGCAGGATCAGAAAGAATATGAACTGATGAGTAAAAAAGAATTAGCCAAGATCATTTTAGAAACAATGATTGAAATTGAAAAGGAGAAATCATTATGCTAGTCGCTATTGATATTGGAAATACAAATATTACCATAGCTTTATTTGAAGGCAAAAAGATTATCGGCAATTATCGTCTGACCACTAAAATGCAAAGAACAAGTGATGAATATGGCTTTATGCTGCTAAGCTTCTTTAATGCCTCTGACACCTCAATCGACGATGTGGAAGATGTCATTATCAGCAGTGTCGTTCCAAAAATCATGCACTCATTTACCAGTGCGATCATTAAATATCTGCATCATGAACCGATTCTCATCGGACCGGGAATCAAAAGCGGGATTGCCATCAAATCGGATAATCCCAGTTCAGTTGGGGCGGATCGTATCGTTGATGCGGCCGGAGCATACTATACTTACGGCGGTCCCGTACTAGTGATCGATTTTGGCACTGCTTCTACTTTTGATTATGTCAATGAAAAAGGAGAGTTCCTTTATGGGATCACAGCTCCCGGCTTAGAAATCTGTGCTCAGGCACTTTCTTCACAAGCCGCACAATTACCGGAAATCCAAATTGTTAAACCGGATACGATCCTCGCTAAAAATACTGTGAAAAGCATGCAGGCTGGAGTTATTTACGGCTACATCGGACTGACTGAAAATATCATCAAGCAAGTAAAAAAGGAAATCGGCACCCCGATGAAAGTAATTGCGACCGGTGGTTTAGGGCGCGTTATATCAGCGGAAACTGATCTTATCGATGAATATGACAGTGATCTGACATTTAAAGGTTTATACCTGATCTACCAGCGACACTTAAAACAATTAGAAAAGAGAGCATCCCGCTAAGGATGCTTTTTTAAACTCAATTTCTGTTTTATTGAAACTCAAAAAACTGAATGCTATAATGAAAGAAGGAAAGAAAAGAGGGATAGAATGTGTCAAGAATGCTACTGTGATGAACCTAGAATTACACCACTGCTTCACCCGCTTGATTGCTTACATCAGCATACTCAATATATTTGCGGAACCTGCGGTCGCTGCATCTGCATTGAACATGATCCAAAACGGGGTCTGCAAAGGTGGAACTTTCCCTTCAAGTCCTTAGCTATCGCAAAACTGTATTTGCGAACTGCCGATTATACAATGAAGTCTGCCTGTGGAATCTATGAGATTAAAAATGATCAGGGCAGAATGTCCTATAAAATATTTGCACACTTGTCCGATCTTCAAGAATATTTATCTAAAAATAAAAACAAGCATTGTGAAAAAATGGCACCTGTATTTCAAATGGATGCTTATCAGGAATATCCCCATACTAAAGTAAGAAAGCTTACCGCTAAAGAAATCGAACACTATCTAAAAGAACGCTGAAAATCAGCGCTCTTTTTAATTTAGGGTTGAATGACTGAGAATATAGAACTCTTCTTGACTAGGCAACGTTTTTTTCTCCAGCTTTTCTAAGCTATCGTCAAATTTTTGAGCTTCCTTTTCATCGATCTGCATGATAGGACTATCATAATAAGTCCATTTTCTTCCGTCTAATGTGTTGTTTTTAAGCTCTTTTACCATCATTGCCGAAGGAAAAACCCCACCTTCTAAACAGACATTATATTTTTTGCAGCTTTTAAATCCACGAGCTACATAATTGCTTGGACTTCCAAAAATAACAATGACATCATAGCCTAAAGATATGGCTTTATTAAAAGAATACTCCAACAGCTTTTTACCGTAGCCTTTACGTTGATAATCAGAGTGAATACATAAAGGTCCAAATGTTAAAATTTCTTTTTCCTGACCGTTTTCATCCACTAGCCTTGCTTTCGTGTACATGATATTTCCAATAATCTTCCCATCTAATTCCAATACAAAATCTAATTCCGGAATAAAATCATTATGTTTTCGCATGATGTGAACCAAATAATGTTCCGTGCATCCGGGAATATATAAATTATAGAATGCCTTACGTGTCATTTCTTCTACGATTGAGTAATCTTTTTCTTCTTCATTTCTAATGATAATCATGATAGCTCCTCCTTTGATGTCAATTGAATTAAATGATGTTCAAACAAGGTATCAAACAGACTGATGATCCCCTCCATGCCCAACAATTTTTCATCTGCACCTTTAATCGATTATAGGGAAGCTCGATGCCGATTCGCTTCACCTTAATATCTCTATTCTTTTCAAGTATACCATACATTCATAGTCCTCGTCATTTTATTTTACTGATCGATACTTGAGAATAACCCTAATTCACTGTACATTTTATAGTTCATTATTTTCCCATCCATTCCTATAATTAAACAACTATTGTTTTGTCTATTTTTTACTAATCCTATAGACTATTTATATATGATAAAACATGTAGTATTGCAAACGTAAACTCTACTCCTAGATAAATTATATTTTTGATTTTTATTGTTAAAATATACTAAATATTCTTGGTACCACATTGGGAATACAAATCATTAATTACACAGTAGATCGTTATTATTCAACAAATATTGAGAATTAATAATTTTTTGCTATTTTCCACAAATTGTTTCATCCCAAATTATAGTATTAAATTTGCACTAATATTCCTAGAGTTTATTAGAATGACATCTCAATTTCAAATATATATGCACCTTTGACTTTTATTTGAACCTATATTTATGTTAGAATTATTTATTCTTCTTTTACAAAGCACTATTCGTCTTTCCTAAAATCAAATAAAAAATTAACCTCCGAGGATTGCCTACCTTCATATTTTTTAAAATCATTAATCACATTCTCTAAATCCAATTCCTTTTTCTTATTAAATTCGATATTAGTACTTTCCGTTTTTGTTAATAAATTAGTGAAATTAGAATCCTTATAGCGCTCAGTAGTAATATTATGAATCAAACCATCTTCATTATTAATAACAAAGGAATATTTATAAAATTGTTTTCCGTTTTCACCACTATATTCTACCTGCAATGTTATCAATATACTTTCTTTTAAGTCCTCTCGTTCAGAATTTTTAATACTATAACATTTCTCATCAGTTAAACGCGTAAAAAAAGGTACATGATTCTTGTTATTTATGTGATACTTATTATCTTTGAAATATTCTTGCGTTGCATCATTCAAAATTCCATCGCTGAAAGCTGATAAAGTATATTTATTCTTATCACTATAAAAAGATAGCCAACATGACAGTGGCTGTTCAAATACTACTGGATTCTTAATCGGTATGTAAGTTTGGTAACAATAAACATCCTCAAAATTATCACCCCAAATTGTTTCCGTTATACATTTTTGTTCTATAGCACCATCACCATAAATCATTCCGTCCTCAGTAATTTGATTTTGTACCATATTATAAACGATCATTTGGTTTTTTTCGTGTGTTACATTTTCACTATAATAATCACATGCTTTTGTATATGTATCTATAGCATCTAGATTTTCATAAAGTTTTTTTCCTTTAGGAATAGATGAACACCCTCCTATTAAGATGAAACTAATAACTACTAAAACTATTTTAATCTTATTCATTTCTTCACCCTCTGTTTCTAACTATTATTTTGATTCTAATGATAAAATATACAAGATAATTGATCACCTGAACTATTGCTTGTTTGCATACAATTTTGTATATATCTTTTATTTAATTTTATCTACTCGATAATAATCATCATTAAATTTTTTATTAATATTTATTGAGAAAAATCAAGTTTACCTTCTTCAAAAAAAATAATCATACCTATTAGTTGATATTTCCATTAATTGGTTTTAGTCATTATCTGTTAATGGATTCTTGGAATAAATAATCATTTTTTGATTGAAAATATTCATTTGAAAAATAAATATCTTGAAAGATAGCCTTAGCAATAAAACCATTGTTTTGTTCCTTTATCATTTCTTCGGCTAGTTGTTCAATTATGGTATCTTCATCTATGATAAGATACTTACCTTTTTATCATTTGTCATATCATCATTCCTTTTATGAAAGCATATGACTTTGCGAAAGAAATAATTAATTTCATTAAACAACACAAAAAATAAACATGCCATGTTTTCGTATAGATTATTTTTACTTCTTAGTCATACTACATAGTTCTCCGTTATATGGGTTAACAAACATAATTCCCTCATTTTCATCAAAACAAAATGCTGGCTGTTTTGGAAATAAATAATTATTAGTAAGAATTGCTGTTCCATCTTCATTTTCTATTACAAATCCATTATGTTTGACATCAATCCAAGCTCCTAATGTGGTATTATATTCTCTTTTAATAAAAACTTCTTTTGTTTCATATACCCCATTATTTTTTATATTGATATCATCATTTGTAAAATTTATATCAATATTATAAGAGCCGTTTACTTTATACCCATTAAAATTATCTATATTAATAATACAATTTATTTTTCCAGCACCATAATGATCTGCTAGATAATTATATTCCCAAGTACCATCAATATTCCAATCTTCCTTGCTATCTACTGTATCAACAGTATCTTTCCAAGTTTCAGTATATAAGCCAGCATCATACGTGACATTAAATTCATAATTTATTTTAACTGTTTTGCTTTTAGTTGCATATGGATATTCTTCTTCTAATTCATATGTAAAATAAGAAGTACTGTTCTCTAAGTCTTCTTCATGTTCTATACATTTTGATGAACTGATATTTTTAGAATACTCTTTAATTCTTGTGTCTGCACTTTCTTGACTTATACCTTTCAACGGTATAAATTCCCAATTTTCATCCTGATAATGCGTTATGGTTTCAATTAACCACCCATCATTATAAAGTTTATATGTTAAACTGAAACACATTTTACTTTCCATTGTATCTCTTTTCGCATTTACCCATGCAATCATGGTATCGCTTTTATTTTGTATATCAGTTTTCCTTTTTTCAATTTGAACATCTTCTATTATCATGTTAGATTTCTGCAAATACTCTGATTGTTGAATATCATTGATGAGTTGTTTTTCTTCAACCCCCTTGTTCGAATTACACCCAGACATTGTTATCGCAAATACCATAACTAAAATAAAACTAATAATCTTCTTGTCTTTCATCTTTGATACCTCCTTTAATAATTTATACATTATTTCCCAAGTAATATTTATATTTTATATTATATGCGAATAACGCATAAAAAACAATATGCTTTTTTCGCATATTGTAGAATATATTGGGTGATAAACATGCAAAGATTAAGAAACCTAAGAGAAGATAAAGATTTAACGCAAGGGGATATGGCAAAAATGTTAGGAGTAACACAAACAACTTATTCAAGATATGAAAATGATGTTTTAGAACCATCTATTGGCATTTTAAAAGAACTAGCACTTTTCTATGATACAAGTATTGATTATTTAGTAGAATTTACTGATGTGAAAAATTCTTACCCTAGAAAGTACAAATAATTTTAGCGTTCATATTCTGTATGAAGTGGGGTAAAAATATATGAGATATGATGATATAACAATTCATTGTCATAAAATAATTGATGATGAAAAAATTGATTAGAATGCAAAACTAAAATTTATATAGAGTTCGTTAATTAGTGCAAGGTTAAAAGAGACTATAAAAATCGAATAGGAGAAAATAAATAATATCCTATTTATTTTCGACTTCTCACACCACTGGGCAAACCGTTTGGCACACGGCAGTTTAAATCTATACTAAAATATGCTTTAACTGATATTGGTCTACTAATGATAGTAGACCTTTTTTAAGTAAATCATTTGTAACCATACTGTTTAGAAATGATGTTGCAAATCTTGCATAACCTTTACGGCAGTTAACCCAAGTTATTACTTGCCAGAAATTGTCCCCTAGTTTTCTTAGTTGCTTTTTCCTATTTAATTGTCTTCCATTTCTTCCAAAGATACATTCTTATACGAAATCTTATCCACTTATCTAATTTTCTACAGACCATTATAAAATTCCCAAATTTATAATAATTTATCCATCCTGTGATTAACTATCTAAGTTTGAGAATACAATATTTACATGATGTTGACCAGCTTCTATTAGTTAGCCTATTAAGTTTCTCTTTGAGAATCTTTATCCACTGTTCGTGTGGTTTTGCTTTCCATAGATTATGAAATTTATCATAGTAAAACTCAAAGCCTAGATATTTAATATCATTTGGTTTTGATACTTTACTTTTTGTCATATTAATTTTGAATCCTAACTTCTTTTCTTTGTATTTGCTAATACTTGTCATCACTCTATCAGTCGTTTATTGCATTAACAATGATGTTACCTATTCTGTAACACCTCTTATATCAACAAAAGTAAAATGACGATATAAAGAGACGGTGGTTTCAACTTATAAAATCTTGAGATAATAAAAAAAGCCTTTCTGATAATATAAGGTTTTATCACCTCATATCATCAGATAGACCAATTCTTATTAAACCTCAGGTTATTTTACAAACAAAAAAAGATAATCATGATGATTATCCTTGGCGATGATCTCCGAAACGTGTGACATAAAGCTGAGAGATTAACTCTGCAAATGACAGCAGCATGAAACGTCCCATATAAAGATCATCATCTGAAGAAATATAAATGACACGATCAAATTCACTCACTAATTTAGGATCATGATTCGCTGTAATTAAGACAGACTTTGCTCCCGATTTTTCAATCGCTCGCTTTAAACGTGGCGTTCCGCGTAAGTAGTTACCTCGCACAGATATCGTAATGGCAATACTGTCGGCATTCAGACTTTCAGCAATCTTGATCTGCTGATCAGAATCATTTTTTGCGATTGAATATTTATTACATGACAGCAATGCCGCCTGAATCAGCTGAGCAATGCTGTGAGAAAAATGAGAGCCGTAAAAGGCAACATTATTGCTCTCATGAATATCTTCTGCAAATTCTTCCAATACTCCCCAGTCAAGCAGATCAATTTGCTCTTCTAAACGCATACCCGCTTTTTTCAAATAAACCGCACTGGCTTTTTTAGGATCTTGAAGCATGACAGGTTCATAATAATCGGTGCTTTTTAAGCTTGTATATTTGGCACACTCCATCTTTAAATGGATATAGTCATCATACCCTAATTTACGACAAAAGCGACTGATCGAAGCAGGGGAAACATGGCAGGTATTTGCGAATACTACAATGTTCATCTCGGCAATTTCAGAAATATTCTTTAATATAAAATCAGCGATTGTATAATTCAAATCATCTTTTGATGAAGAATTAACAAATAAAACAAGTCGATAAAATAAGTAATTCACCCTATCATCCTCTCTATAATTCCTTAATAAATTCTTTGATTAACTGCATTCCCATCATAACATTTTCATCACTTGTTGCATAGGATAAGCGAATAAAATCATCACATTGACTGCCCATTGCATTGCCAGGAACGACTGCTACGCCTTTTTCTTCCAGCAAAGCATCAGCAAACTGCTGACCGTTTAATCCGGTCTTAGAAACATCGATAAAAACATAGAATGCCCCTTGCGGTCTTACAAAATCAAGTTCCGGTATTTCCTTTAGTACTCGAATCACCGTCTGCCGACGCTGATCAAAACGTCTTACCATTTCTTGTACTTCTTTTCGTACTGCTTCCTTATTCATCGCATTTGCAACCCCTACCTGTATAAAGGTGGGGGCACAGGTGGTGGCATACTGATGAACCATTAAGAGTGGTTCGATCAGTTCTTTTGGCGCACACAGATATGCCAAACGCCATCCGGTCATCGCATAGGCTTTGGAAAAACCATTCATCATGATCGTTCTTTGCTTCATTGACGGATAAACGGCAATCGATCTGCATTCTCGCTCATCATACACTAACTGATCGTAAATTTCATCGGAAAATACCAACAGATCATGTTGGATACATACATCACATAAAGCCTGAATAGACATCGAATCGTAAACTGCCCCTGTTGGATTGCACGGATTATTGATGACGATCATTTTCGTTTTTGGTGTAATGGCTTTTTTTATATCCTCTATATCTAATTGAAAGCCATTTTCTTTTTTTAATGGGACATCGACAAATTTGCCCCCTGCCATATGAATCATATTTTCATAGCTTAAAAAAGCCGGTGTACAGACGATAACTTCATCCTCCGGATTAATCAGTCCCAGCATCACATGATTAATAGCTTCCGAACCCCCGCTGGTAATCAGTATCTCTTCACTGGGATTATAAACGATTCCATGATGGCATTCCACGAGTTCAGCCACTTCTTTTCTCAGTTTCAAATCCCCCCGATTTGAAGCATAATGGCTGTAATTGTCTTCTATGGCTTGAATTGTCGCCTGCTTGATCGCACTCACTGTCGCAAAGTCCGGTTCCCCCGTACTAAAGCGAATAATTGAACGACCAAGAGCTTCCAAAGCATTCGCTTTATCACTGACTGCGCGAATTTTCGAAGCTTTTACTTCGTTTAATCTTGCTGCTCCTTTATTCATTTTTATCCCCCTATTATCATATATTTTCAATTATACCTGAATTTTTGAAAAGTACAATCGTAAACAATATTTTGTTGAAGAACGGCAAAATTACTGTTACACTGATAAAAAGGAGCGATGCCAATGAAGTATTTTAATCGTAGTATTTTAATTTTATCCATCTTACTTTTACTTTACGTAATCGTTATTAACGTTGTTTACGGAAACATTGCCTTTTCCAAAATTCTTGGATTCGCCTGTATTCTTGGTATACTTTATGGAATATTTCAGATTAGACTACATGATCAGCTGTTAGCCGTACTGCCAATTTGGTTAAAATATATTTTATATGGTTTATTTACAGCCTGTTTAATATTATTTATTATCGTTGAAAGTGTTATCATTTATGGTGCTGTACATATCGATGAAGTGCAAGCGGATAAAGTGATCGTTTTAGGCGCCGGACTAAAAGGCGATCAGATCACCACCTCATTGCTTTATCGTTTAGATACAGCGATTGAATATTATCAAAAGTTTCCCGATACCACTCTGATTGTAAGTGGTGGTCAAGGGGTCGGAGAAACAATCAGCGAAGCCTCTGCCATGTATCAATATTTAATCGAACACGGAATTCCTAAAGAGAAGATCATTCAGGAGGATCAGTCAACCAGCACCTATGAAAACTTCAAGTTTTCAATGCAGTATATCCATACCAATGATAAGGTCATGATTATTTCCAATGATTTTCATATGAGCAGGGCAAAATTGATTGCCAGCCGTCTAGGTATTGATGCTTACGGGTACAGTGCTCCAAGCCATTTGCCAACGATCATTAATTTTTATATTCGTGAATTCTTTGCCTATTTAAAGGATTTCATCTTAATACGTCCGTAACACTAAGAAGGATCTTATGAATCCTTCTTAGTGTTTATACTATAATGGGAAGAAATAGAGATGGGAGGAATCCATATGTCTGACTGGTTTACGGTTGAAAAAATTGACAGTGATACATTCGTTATTAGTGAGGAACAGCACTGGGAGGAAACGCACTGCTATTTGCTTTGCGGAAGTCAAATAGCGGTTTTGATTGACAGCGGATTAGGCGTAGAAAATATAAAAGCAGTAGTCGATCATCTAACTCAACTGCCAGTCCGAGTGGTCACCACGCATTGTCATTGGGATCATATCGGCAGTCATCATTGCTTTAATTATATTGCGGTACATCCCTTAGAAAAAGAATGGCTGTCAGGTCATTTTCCACTACCGTTAGAAGTCGTCAAAAAGAACCTGACATTATCCCCCTGCTGCTTTCCCGCATCTTTTCATCTTGAGGATTATCAGATCTTTCAGGGAATTCCCCAGCAGCTCTTTTGTGATCACGATATCATCTGTTTAGGCAACCGACAGCTTCAAGTGATCCATACGCCCGGACATTCTCCCGGTCACTGCTGTTTCTATGAAGCCAAACGGGGATACTTGTTTTCCGGAGATTTAATTTATAAAGGCTGTCTGGATGCTTTTTACCCTACCACAAATCCACAGCAGTTTTACCAATCAATAGAAAAAGTAAAACACTTAAACATAAAAAAAATATTGCCTGCCCATCATGATTTACAGATTGCCCCTTCCATTATCACGAACATTTATCAAGCTTTTAAAAGTTTAGACGATCAGCATCTTCTTAAACAGGGAAGCGGTCTCTTTGATTTTGATGATTTTCAGATTCATATATAATTTTTTCAATCATTTTCATTGATAATAAGAGGATTTTTTAATTTACACTATATAACTATGAATTAATTTTCTTGACATCTTTAAAAGATTGCTTTAAGATAACTACAACGACGATGAAATGAAGAGTAACTTACTTTTACCTCATAGAGAGTTCTTGGCTGGTGGAAAAGAACAGGGAGCGGTAAGCGAAGATGGTCATGGAGTTGCATAGGTGATATTTAGCCTATGACGTGAGTGCCCGTTACCGCACTAGAGTATGATAGTACTCGATGAGGTTATGATCGTGAGGTCATAATGAATTAAGGTGGTAACACGAGCATGCTCGTCCTTTTATAAGGGCGAGTTTTTATATTTTAAGGAGGAATTTTATGATTGAAATTAAACATGTCAGCAAGATTTATCAGAACAAAAAGCAGACAATCAAAGCTGTTGACGATGTCAGTCTGACGATTCAAGACGGTGAAATCTATGGCATTATCGGTTACAGCGGGGCTGGCAAATCCACATTGCTGCGAATGATCAATTCATTAGAAAAGCCAACCATGGGAGCGGTGTGGATCGATCAGCAGAATGTTTCAGACCTAGACAAGAAAGCGTTGAACCAGGCAAGAATGAAAATTGGCATGATCTTTCAGCATTTTAATTTACTTTGGAGCAGAACTGTGATTGAGAATATTGAACTGCCCTTGGAGATTGCCGGACTTTCTTCAGCCAAGCGCAGAGCTCGGGCAAAGGAGCTGATCGAACTGGTTGGCTTGACAGGGAAAGAAAACAGCTATCCGAGTGAACTGTCAGGGGGACAGAAGCAGCGTGTCGGCATTGCCCGTGCATTAGCCAACCGCCCAGCTATTCTGCTTTGCGATGAAGCGACTTCCGCCCTTGATCCGGATACGACTGAATCTATTTTAGATTTACTGGTTAAAATCAATCAGGAACTGCATTTAACCATCGTTTTGATTACACATCAGATGGAAGTGGTACAGAAGATCTGTCATCGTGTCGCCGTGATGGTTGAAGGAAAAGTAGTCGAAGAAGGCTCAATGAAAGATATTTTCCTAAAACCAAAGCACGTTGTTACTAAACGCTTCGTCGGAGAAGAACGCAGCTATAATCAGGAAACTGATTTAAAAACCATCTATACAGACGGCATGCTGTATAAACTGACGTTTACTCAGGAAAATTCACGTCAGCCGATCTTATCGCAAGCAATTCGCCACAGTAATTTGGATATCAGCATCGTTCAGGCAAAGCTGACGAATACACAAGATATGTCTTTTGGAACGATGTATATTCATGCTTCAAAAAGTGATGACCAAAAGCATCAATGCTTTATCCAGTTTTTAAAAGAAAAAAATGTTTTAGTGGAGGTGATTTAAATGGGAAACCAAATAGATTGGGAAAGCATTATGATTGCTTTTCAAGATACTTTATTTATGAGTATCGTTTCTTTGATTGCAGCGATCGTGCTGGGGCTGTTTCTAGGCATCCTCTTATATATCACACAGGAGGATGGGCTTTATCCTAACCGATTCATCAGCAGAATCCTTAATTTTCTAGTAAACATTCTAAGATCCATCCCCTTCATCATCCTCTTATTTATCCTTCTTCCTCTGACAAAGGTACTAGTGGGATCAATTTTAGGAGCGAAGGCGGCTTTACCGGCTCTGATCATTTCCAGCGCTCCCTTTTATGCCCGCATGTGTATGGTTGCTTTCAATGAAGTGGATAAAGGAACGATAGAAGCAAGCAAGGCAATGGGGGCATCTAACTGGCAAATTATGACAAAAATTCTGCTTCCGGAAGCAAAGCCGGCTTTATTTTCCAACATGACCATCATGGGAGTTACCTTGATTGGTTATACAGCCATGGCAGGTGCCATCGGTGCCGGTGGTCTGGGACATTTAGCGTATTTATATGGCATCGCCAGAAACAATCCAACCATGACATACATTGCGACCTTCTTAATATTAGTCATTGTCTTCATTGTTCAAATGATTGGCGATCGCATTGTGAAAGCTACAGATAAAAGATAGGAGAAAACAATATGAAAAAATTAACTGCATTATTATTTACGGCTTTATTATTCATCACTTTAGCAGGCTGCACGAACAAAAACAGCGATTCTGCGAATACTTTAATTGTTTCCGCTACTTCAGATCCACATTCAAGAATTTTGGAAGCAGCTAAACCTATATTAAAAGAAAAATATGATATTGATTTAAAGATCAAAGTTTTAGATGATTACTACATTTTCAACAAAGCCTTAGATAACGGCGAAGTGGATGCCAATTATTTCCAGCATTTACCCTTCTTTGAAGAAGAATTAGCGACACATCAATATGATTTAGTTAATGCCGGCGGAATTCATATCGAACCCTTTGGCATCTATTCTAAAAAATACAGCGCTTTAGAGGATATTCCTGATGGAGCTGTTGTCATCATCTCTAACTCTGTTGCCGATAACGGACGTATCCTCGCTATTTTAGCGGATGCCGGTCTGATTAAGATTCCCGAAGATAAAAATATTTTTGAATTAACTATCAGTGAAATCCAAAATAATAAAGATTATAATCCTAAAGGATTGAAATTTAATGAAATTAAACCGGAACTATTAGTGACAACTTTCAACAGCAATGAAGGAGATTTAGTGGCAATTAACGGAAATTACGCTATCCAAGGCGGATTGAATCCAAGTCAAGATGCCTTGATTTTAGAAAGTGCCTCACAGGATAACCCATATGTCAACATTGTAGCAACGACGAAGACTTTGCAAAACGATGCTCGTATTCAGGCATTAGTAGAAGTATTGCAGTCTGATGAAATCAAGCAGTTTATAGAAGAAACCTACAGTAATGGTTCAGTAATTCCTGCTGAAACGAATTAACGATGCTTAGTCATCGTTTTTTTGTTGCCGTTATGACAGGATAAACGATTATGCTTTCAGCCCTATCTGTCTTTATGTCAACTTTTATGTTTGTTTCGATTTATAATTATAGTATACTATTAAATAGAGGATAAGCATTTTACCAGCTGTAAAGATGATGAGAAGTTTACTGTTAGAAAAGATTATAAGAACCAATGACGTTGGCAATTATAATGTTTTTTTAAAGATAAAATGCGAAAGTTGTCTAAATAGGAGGAGCTATAGTGTTTAAAAGAAAATCGATGAACAGACCAATACGCCGTATGGATGTTCAGGTATCGATCTTTACTGCGGCTGTTGTAACAATATCCTGTTTGTGTGTATTTGCCGTACATTATTTCAGCACCTATCATGATATGATTCGCTCATTAAATGATCGTGTGTTGGCGATTTATGATTATTTGGAGGATTCACTCAATCGAGAGGCTTTTTCACAGCTTCGATCATTAGAAGATATGGATACCCCATTATATCAGGACAGTCGTCAGATCTTTGCGAATGTTAAACAGGCAACAGATGTACGCTATCTCTATACCGCAACCCAAATCGAAAATGGGGATTTTATTTATCTAATTGACGGACTGCCTTTAGATGCCGAGGATTTTCGCCATCCCGGTGATTTAATTGAAGAAGAAATTATTCCTGAATTACAGCGGGCTATGAATGGAGAAACCATCATGCCAAGTAATATTAAAGAAACGGAATGGGGGAAAATATTTATTGCTTACCTGCCTATCCATTCAGAACAGAGTAATGACGTGGTAGGTGTCGTTGGCATTGAATTCGATGCTGCCAAGCATTATAATACATATAAAAATCTTCGCCTATTTACTCCTATTATTATTTTAGGAACCTGTTTATTATCGATTGTCTTTGCGGTGATTTTCTTCCGTCGTATATCTAATCCATTCTATCGAGATATGGCGAATACCGATCATCTGACACAGCTTAAAAATCGCAATGCCTATCATGTCGATACACAAAATTTAGCGGCATTACATGCGATTTCAAACTTAGGAATTTTAGCCATTGATCTGAATAACCTTAAAACCGTAAATGATGAGCTAGGTCACGATCACGGCGATACCTATCTTCAAATTTCTGCGCAAGCTTTATTGCAGGCAGTTGAGCGTAATGGAACAGTATATCGCATTGGCGGTGATGAATTTGCGGTTCTGGTTCCACATGCCGATGAGAAAATGATGAAAAAGCTAGAAACTGCCATCCACACCATTTTTAATGAAAACAAACCGGACTGGTCCATGAATATCGGTCTTGCGATTGGCTGGTATATCTGCACAAGCAAAGATACTCTGCAATCTGCATTCCATCAAGCCGATACTATCATGTATAAACATAAAAGAGCAGAACATCAGCGAAGTAAAGACAACGAAATTCAGTAAAGCGTTACACTTTCTGCGCATATTTTTAGAAGTACATTAACCCCCGCTATTTCACTTTATAATAAAAAAAGCCGATAATCTTCACTATAAGAATGAAGCATTATCAGCTGTAAGGTTTCTATCTTTTTGATAGAAACTATTTTTTTATCCATTGGATAGCAACACATTCTGGTCCGCCTTGAGTAATAAAGGCAGGCGTTAATTCAAAAATTTCCACTTCCGCTGTTGGGAACTTCTCTTTGATCTTACTTGCAGCCGTTTCAGCTTGTTTTAAAACACCGCCATGACTGATCGTAATATATGTATTTTCATCAACCTGATCTTTTTCCATATCCCCAAATAATTTACTGACAGCGGCTGTAAAGGTTCTGCCGATTCCGTGTTTTTCCAAACGCTTGCGATCTTCTGTCTGTGTCATGATGGGAACAATCTTTAATAGTCCGCCTAAGGTTGCCGCAATAGGAGTTAGACGTCCGCCACGTTTTAAGAAATCAAAATCCTGAGGAAGCAGGAATGAACGATTCCCTTCCAAAGAAACCTGCAGCGCTTCAAGAATTTCAGCTTTATTCTTTCCTTCATCAGCTAAGCGTTTTGCCTTTAATACTAAATAACGATGAGGTCCGCATAGTGTCTTACTGTCAACGACTGAAATATTTGCCTGATTTGAAACCATCTGACTGGCACTGACTGCACTTTGATAGGTTCCCGATAACCCGTCACACATAAAGATGCCTAAGATCTCATCATCCGGATATTTTTCAAATGCTTCCACTAATTTTCCAATCGGTGGCTGTGAAGAAGATGGAACGCCCCCTTCTTTTATCTTTTTTAAAAAAGTCTCACTATCCATCTCAACAAGCTCTGCATAAGATTCATGATTGATACTGACACTTAAAGGAATGATATCGATTCCTAGTGCTTCTCCTTCTTTAGGAGAAAACATTGTTGATGTATCCGCAATTATTTTTACCATATGAATTACCTTCCAATACTATATAATGTGGTTTTAAACTCTACTTACAAGTGTATTATACTCAAGTTTACTATTAAGTTCAACATAAAAGATCAGCTGGAAAGATAATATTCGCTTTTTTTCGCGCTTGATCCGCTATTTTCATCACTTTTAAGCTTTCTTCCAATAATTTAAAGCAGGCATCTAAATCCCCTCGCTCATAAATCTCCTTAAAATCCAACAATTCATAATACATACCGTTACGTTCTGTTTGCTCATTAAAGGTTTGTGTATCTTGCTTCACTAAATCGATCTGTGTCAGTCCGCTTGGTGAACTAGGACTATACAGACAACCCTGTTCTCCCTGAATGGAAACAAAACGATGTCCTGAACAATCTTTTGCTCCAACGCTGCTGAAAATAAAATCTTCATATTTCAAGATCAGCACACCGGAAACATCGACGCCATTTGGATGAAGGTTCGCAATATAATCCACCTCTTTGGGTTCTCCAAACAATGAAACAGCTAAATGAATATTATAAATATTAAGATCCAACAATGCTCCGCCGGCATACTCTAAATTAAAGACATTCGGTGTTTCTCCTGACAACAGTGCATTATACTTAGAAGAATACTGACTAAAATTAGTTTGCACCATTCTGATGCGTCCAATCTCATTTATTTTTTCTTTTAAGATTTTAAAATTAGGTAAATGTATATTAATAATTGCTTCAAATAAATAACGCTTTCTTTCTTTTGCAAGCTTGATCAATTCTTCCAGTTCCCTGGCATTCGAACAAAACGGCTTTTCGCACATGACATGCTTATCCGCCTCCAAAGCCTGCTTGCAATACTTAAAATGTAAACTGTTTGGTGTCGCCACATAAATAAAATCCAGTTTTGGATCGGCGATCATCTGATTATAATCGTCATACGTTTTTTCAATCTGACACTCTTTGGCAAATGCTTTTGCTTTTTCCATCGTTCTCGAACAAACGGCATAGATTTCTAAATCATTTTTTCTTGCACCATCTATGAATGCTTTTGCAATCATTCCGGTGCCAATAATTCCTATCTTCATATTTGTCACCCCTTTTACAGTAACATATTTCAGACTTTGTCAAAGATAATTTTTAGAATGTGAAAGAAAAGTATGAAGAGAATAAAAAAACAGGAAACAGCATTCGCCATTTCCCCTATTGTTTTATTGTTTTGTCAGCTCTATTATCCGTTTACTTTTTCGTATAGATCGATCATTTCAGCTGCTAAATCGATACATAATAATGAAGTCATTAAGTGGTCTTGTGCATGTACCATTAATAATGATAAAGGTGCTTTTTCCCCTCTGATTTCAGCTTGGATCAATTCAGTTTGTGAATGATGTCCTTCGTTTACTGATTCTTTAGCTTGATCTAATGATTCGCGAGCTTTATCCATTTCTCCTGCTTTAGCAAATTGGATTGCTTCCATTGCTGAAGAACGAGCGCTACCGCTGCTTACGATTAAGTTAATGATTACTGTTTCCATTTCATCCATGGTTAAATACTTCCTTTCTATCTGTTAAAGTTCTTTAATTACATGTCTAATTTTACATGGAAAGAACGCGTTTGTCAATGAATACCGTAAGCGTTGTCATGACAAAAAGCTTCGAAAGAAAATTCATTGATTTTATCAAACTTATTTGCTCCATTCGATCAATTGCTCAACGCATTGATGAATATATTCATTAATATTTTTATTCTCTATTCCCACAATGGTAACCGGACATTTTGAAACTGGGATCAGTAATTTATGGGCAGCAGACAGACTGATTGCCTGTGCCATTTTCGGACTGATTTCTCCATACATGGAATTCGCAAATGCGATTCCGATCGGTCCAATGACAACTTCAGCATTCTGAGCATTATAAATCACTGCATTCTCACCGGTCGCTCCCACCTGAGCACCGGCTTTCAACATATTGCTTGTAGCCACCGCATTGGTTCCTACCGCTATAATAAAGACATCGGGAAGGCTTTGGCGTATTGCTTCAATAACACTTCTGCCAATGCCCCCACCTTGTCCGTCAATGACAACTACTTCCATAATTTCTCCTTATTTTGGCATCTCTGCAGCAACACGTTTCAGATCTTCTCTGATCTTAATCGCCTGCGGACACATTTTTTCACAAGCCCCGCATTGCTTACATTGATCGGCTCTTTGTTTCTCATCCAGATCATGATAACGTTTTCTTGCTGCTTCTTCATTTCCATACATCGCATAATCGTTCCATAAACGGAAGTTCTTAGGGATATCCACCCCAAATGGACAAGGCATACAATAAGCACAGCCTGTACATCCGTTCTTTGTACGTGATTTAATCGTTTCTGCTACTTTATTTACAATATCACTTTCTTCAGTCGTTAATGGCTTAAAGTGATTAAATGTCTCTAAGTTATCTTCTACATGCTGATAAGTAGACATTCCGCTTAATACCACTTTTACATTTGGCAGACTGGCAATCCAACGCAATGCCCATGAAGAAAGACTCTTTGTTTCATCATATTTCTTGAAGATTGAAGCAATATCCTCCGGCAATGTTGCCAATGATCCGCCTTTGATCGGCTCCATGATAACCAATGGGATATTACGGCTGGCTGCCAGTTCATAGCCTTTAATTCCTGCCTGCACATCGGTATCAATATAATTTAATTGAATTTGACAGAAATCCCAGTCACGATACGTTAAGATTTCTTCAAACACAGGATAATCATCATGGAATGAGAATCCTAAATATTTAATTTTCCCTTGTCTCTTTAATTCTTCACAATAGTCTAAAATCCCTAAATCCAAGATCTTATCCCATCTTCCTTTATCTAAAGCATGCAGTAAATAAAAATCTACATAATCCACATCTAAACGCGTCATTTGTTCTTCGAAGATACGTTTAGCGTCTTCTAATGTCTCAATATTCCAAATTGGCAATTTAGTCGCTAAATAAAAACTTTGACGATCATATTTCTTTAATACTCTGCCAACAAAAGGTTCACTGTCTCCGCTATGATAAGGATAAGCGGTATCAATATACGTTACTCCGCTGCTTATCGCGTGATCGATCATTCTTTCAGCTTCTGCTTCATCGATTTTCCCATCTTCTTTAATGGGGAAACGCATACATCCAAATCCTAATAATGAAGGGGCAACTCCTAATTTCTCAATTTTACGATATTCCATCTCTATACCTCCCTGATATAATTTACAGTTTTATTTTACGCCTTAGAGTCCACTCGAAGTCAAGTATTTTCAAATAAAAAAATATAAAATAAAAAGTGTATTCTAGATTCATAAAGCTTACTGTATTTCATTTTACATCGAATCGTTTGTATCAGCGATCATTTGCCTTTATAAATAAAAAATATTAGGTTCATAAAGAATCTAATATTTAATACATTTTTTTATGACACGGTCAAGTTTATACAGGCTTAACGGAATCAGTAAGGTGACTAATGGAAAATACAAATCAATGATATATTGGATAAGACTAAGGGCGCCTTCTTGATATTCAGTGATACATACCACACTGTTGATAAAAAGAAATACGATCCAAACCGCTAAAAGTTCTCTTTTTCGATGATTCAGCAAATAGATATTAATGTGGATCAGTCCACTGTTGCGATCAGCCATCAGATAGCTGAGAAAACTAATAAAAATTAATCCCACCACGATTAGGGGAATCCAGATCTTGCCGCCGGCTAACAGACCGGGAATCATTAAGATCAGTGCCGCAATCAAGTAAGCCATAAAATGCAGACGGGACTTTTTCACAAAGCTGACTTTATCCACTGCAATTTCCTTTTCAATTTGGTGCCAAAGTCGATGCAGTGAATGCTTGATCAATCCGTCGATTTCATCATGGTCATAGCCCTGCTCGCGAAACATTTCAGTTTGGCGGTCCAGTCCGTCCATCAGCTGCTTTTTCTTTTCACTGACATCTATAATATTTTGATACGGTCGCAGTAAGTGATCGATATAACGTTCTATTTCATTCATAATCTATCTCCTTTAGTCCCATCAAATAAAAAAGCGAGATTGCCCTCGCTCTTTACGCTCTACTCTTCCAACGTCTCCAAACCAGCTAGCAATTTAGACAAGATCTCATTGACCTGTGATAATTCCTGTTGGTCGATCTTGGAAAACAATGCTTCTTTTAATTGATTAATTTCTTCATCACAGCCATGGCTTGCCGCTATTCCCTTTTCGGTAATATAGATCAGATTGCAGCGACCGTCTTCTGTTGATTTTTTTCTAATCACAAAGCCATTTCTTTCCATACGGTTCAATGAGGTTGTGATTGAGGCTTTGGCGACATTGATCTTTGCTGCCAACTCATTTTGAGTTAAGCCGGGTGTTTCCTCCAATGCCATTAAAATATGGTGCTGTCCACGGTAAATCCCATATTTATGACATATCTTATGTAACAGATATTCATGCTTTCGCATTAATAAACCAAATAATTTGATATGATCATTTTTAGCCTGCTCCACTTTTTGCCACCTCTTTATGTGTGTTGTCTTTTGTCTAAACCCATTATAGCAAATTATTGAGTATTCGCCAAACAAAATTGCCTTAGACAAAATGAAAAGTCATATTTCTATGACTTTTACACCATGCTGTCTTCTTTAATGATGGAACGGCTGCCTAAATATGTGATGATAAAGTAGCTGCCATAGATCATGATAATAAACAATGCCGTAATAGCAATCGGAGCCAGCATATCATTTTGGTTAAATAAGGCTAAGAGCTTATTTGCCACCTGAATCCCAAAGACAGAGTGGATGCAGGCTAAGCTAAGCGGCATAGCAAAGAAGATACCGATTTGTACAAATAAGGAATGATTGATCATTTGTTCACTTGTTCCGATCTTTCTTAATACCTTATAGCGTTCGACGTTGTCTGAGCTTTCAGATAACTGTTTTAAAGCAAGGATCGCCGCTCCTGAAATCAGGAAGATGATGCCTAAATAAAGCCCAATGAAAATGAACAATACGGTTAAGCCTGTTGCACTTTCCTGCATGGCAATGCGGGAATAGACTGTAAAATCCAGATCGCCTCGTTCTTCCAGTGTTTTGAATCTTTCTTCCATTACTTTTGTATGTTCTTTATCACCGGCATAATCGGCATTGAAATGCATCGCTCTAAGTTCCATATTCTTTACATACTGATCCGGAATTATAAGGATTCCCATGTTCATATGTGAGGCTGAATTAACTACGAATCCATAGACGCAGTGATCAAACTTCGGTACTAAAGACTGACCGCCGATGGTAATCGGTGTTCCCATAGCCATTGACTGATCACGTAAATTCTTCATGTTGTCGTAATCTGCGATAGCGACATACTGATTATCCGCAAGTTCTATTTCTTCATTGCCGAATTGTTTGGCGATCTTATTATAGTCGCTGACGCTCATGAAAGATTCTTGAGCTTCATCTAACTGCAGATAAGGGAAGCTTTTGTGAATTTGATCGATAATGGGAGCTAATGAATCTTTCATATACACGTTGTTGCTGTACACATTGGCAACCGTATATTCAGAAAAGTCTGTCGGAGTAATGTCTACTTGATTTAACACTTCAAAAACATCGGATTCATTGCCATGAATGCCTTCATCCATAGATACATAAGACGTTATTGAAACATCGACCGGGTTCAAATCTCTCAAATCCTTCTTCAAAGTTTCATTAACAGCAAAGGCCGTCGATAATATACAAATTGTAAAGAACTGCAGCAAACAAATAATACTGATGGAAACAACGGTGGTATTAATTGTTGCGTTCATCTGACGTAAGACAAAGCAATTCAGGCCTTTTAAGTAGTGTCCTTTATTCATTTGAACGACACGTAAAATAAATCCTGACAATGAATAAAACAGTAAGAAAGTTCCTGCACATCCGACTAGGATCATTTGCCCTAACAGATCGAGCTGCGATCCGTTGAATACCTGAGTTACCTGATAGTAAGCAAAAGCCAGCATTCCTACAGAAATTAAGAATAATAGAACACAGACTCCCAAATTTTTAGTTTTGATACTTTCATTTTTACGATGAGCCTGAAGCAAATCAATCAACTGATAGCGGCCGATCGAAATCATATTAAAGACCATGACAATTAAATAGATGATACCAAAGTAAAGTATAGATTTAACTGTCGCTGAACTTGAATAAACAAACTGATACTGCGTCATATCGGCACTAAACAGTTTTGCGACAACAATCGAAGTTAACTGTGAAGCAAAGATTCCGATCACTAAACCGATAACCAATGATAACAGTCCGATCAAAATCGTTTCAATTAAAAGGATAACGGAAATATTTTTCTTTCCCATTCCTAATGTCATGTAGACACCAAACTCTTTTTTACGGCGCCTGATTAAGAAATTATTGGCATAAACAATTAAGAAGCCCAAGATAATTGAGACAAAGACAGAAACATAATTAATCATTTCCGTAATCAAAGTGACGATTTCACGTGTATCACTGCTAAGACTAAGCATTGCCTGCTGAGATTCCAGTGAGTTAAACACATAAAAGACAGCCACCCCCAGCACCAAGGTCATGAAATAGATCATGTAGTCTTTAATGCTTTTTCGCATATTGCGAATAGATAATTTAAATAACATCATTCAATTCACCACCTAATAGGGTTACTACTTCGATGATCTTGTCAAAGAATTCCTTACGTGAGTCATTTCCTCTGACGAGTTCATTAAAGACCTCCCCATCTTTGATAAAGATGATGCGATGCGCATAGCTGGCACTAAAAGCATCATGAGTGACCATTAAAATTGTTGCTTCCAAACTGCGATTCAGTTCTTCAAAGCTTTCTAAAAGCATGCGTGCTGATTTTGAATCCAAAGCCCCTGTCGGTTCATCCGCTAATATCAGCTTCGGATTTGAGATGATCGCACGGGCACTTGCCACTCTTTGCTTTTGTCCTCCCGATAACTGATAAGGATATTTATTTAAAATCTCTTCGATTCCTAATCGCTGTGCTACTTCTTTCACGCGGGTTTGAATCTCTGCCGCATTTACTTTTTGAATCGTCAGGGCCAACGCAATATTTTCAAAGGCTGTCAATGTATCGAGTAAATTGAAATCCTGAAAGATGAAACCTAATTCTTCACGACGAAATTTAATCAGCTGTGATTTTTTCATTTTTGTAATATCTTTACCGTTAATCATAATGCTTCCAGCTGAAACACGATCGATTGTAGAGATACAATTCAGTAAAGTTGTTTTCCCTGATCCCGAAGCTCCCATGATTCCAACAAATTCCCCTTTTGAAATTGAGAAACTGATCTGATTGATCGCTTTGGTCAGATTTCCTTTATTTCCATAATATTTTTCTATTTTATTTACTTGTAAAACTTGTTCCATAATGATTGCTCCTTCCTTTTACACCTATATTCTACCCATCTTACTGTATAGGAGCCATCGATTAGGCTTACAGTTATCTTACATTTTTGTCATATTGCCAACCGGGAATACGATCGTCAGCATCGTATATTTATCTTTAATCGATTCAATCTGCAGATCAAGTCCGATACGAAGACAGAGCTTCTTAGAAAGATACAGTCCCAAACCGGTCGCTTTTTTATTATCTCGCTGATTGCTGCCAGTAAATCCTTTTTCAAAAACACGGTTTAAATCCTGGGGCAATATTCCACAGCCATTGTCTTTGATCATCAAGCGTATTTGATTGGCATACATGACCGTATCAATCGAGACAACCGCATCCGGTTTATCTGCATATTTAATTGCATTTCCAATGATCTGGTGCATGATAAATTCCACCCATTTAGGATCACTGTAGACAATTTGATCCAAATGTTTTAATTCAATCTTGATATTGCGGTTAATAAAATCTGTTTTGTTTCGTTTAATCACATTGTTCACTGCATGTTTAAGATTCATTTCCTTGATCGTAAAATCCTTTTCAACATCTGAGCTGCGGGCATAAAACAAAGCCTGCTCCACATAGTTTTCGACTTTATGCAATTCTTCATTAATATTGCGGGTAACCGGAGTCGGATTATTTTCAATAATCATCTTGCTTGTCGCAATAGGAGTTTTGACTTCATGAATCCATAATTCAATATATTCTTTATATTCCTTACTGATATTTTGATAGAGATTCACTTTCGCAATCATTGAACTTTCCATCGCATACAGCACTTCTTTATATGCACGCTGAAGCTGATCCGATCCTTTTTCCAATACTTCGGGCAGCAGATATTTTTGATCGAGCTGCTCAAGATGTTTAAACAGGAGGTGAAAATAACGTTCCTGCTTCTTATAATCTAAATATAGACAGACAAGATAGCCCCCCATCAAGGAAATGCCTAAATAAAGATGGAGAAATAAACGGACATTGGCTATCATTAAAAAGATTTCAATGGTAAAGATGACAAAGACCATGATAAATAAATGGAGACTGTGCTCGTAAAGATAGGTACGCCATTTCATTCTAAAATATACCCATATCCACGTCTTGTCGTGATGATGTCCTTTAAGCCGATATCTTCTAGCTTACGGCGTAATCGATTAATATTCACAGTCAATGTATTGTCATCTACAAACAGCTCACTGTCCCATAGATAGGACATGATTTCTTCTCGTGAAACGATTGTCCCCTGACGGTTCAGCAAGCAGTATAAAATCTTAAATTCATTCTTGGTAAGTTCCAGCTCCTGATGTTCTCTTTCGATCGTATAACGGCTCAGATCTAATGTGAAATCCCGGTAATTCAGCTGATTAACCGCAGGCTGGCTGCGCTTTAAAACGGCTTGAATACGTGCTAGCAGGATCTGCGTATTAAAAGGCTTCGTTACAAAATCATCAGCTCCGTAATTCATACTGATCAATTCGTCTAACTCATTATTTTTACTGGTAATAATGATAATCGGCAGATCCGATGTCTTGCGAACCTCCTTGCAAAGAAACTGTCCGTCATGATGAGGCAAATTGATATCCAGCAGCACCAAATCACTGTGACTGTTCAATATACTTTGCAAAGGATCACTGAAATCATGCAGATATTCTGCCTGATACCCCTGTCGATCTAAAAATATTTTCAGTTCGTTTGCTAATTTATCATCATCTTCTACGATTAATATTTTTTTCATACGTTCCACCTCTTTATTAGTCTACCATAAAAATGAAAAAACTGAACGTTATTGTTCAGTTTCATGTTCCAAAGCTGTTTTTGATAAATGTTTGCGATAGAAGCGGACAAACATCAGTGTCGTAATGAGTGAAGCTAATGTATCGGAAACCGGTTCTGCAAAATAGATCGCAAATACCTTTCCGGCATGCTGGACTAAATCTGCGACCGGCTGCGCTAAGCTCATCGCAATACCACTGTTTCCCATAATGATCGGCAGTACATAGATTAACGGAATTAACAGGAAGACCTTTCTGGTCAGTGCCATCAGCAATGAAATTTTTGCCTGCCCTAATGCCATGAATGACTGCTGGCAGGCATTTTGTGCCCCCATTACCATTCCGCCGCAGACATAGATGCGCAGTGCCCAGCTGGCAAAGCGGATCGTTGTCGGATCACTGGTAAAAACAGAGACTAACGGTGTCGCAAAAATAATAAATAATCCGCCGAATGTAAACGACAATCCTAAACAGCATTTAAAAGTAAGCTTAAAGGTCTGACGGACACGTTCATAATTCTTAGCTCCATAGTTATAGCTCATGATCGGCTGTGCCCCTTGACATAAGCCCATCATCGGCATTGAAATAAACTGCCAAATACTGTTTAGGATCGCCATGCTGGCTACCGCTAAAGTACCTCCGTAAACGGATAACTGGTTGATGAAAGAAATTTGCAGCAGACTTTCTGTCGACGCCATAACAAAAGGTGAAACGCCTAAAGACACGATTGGAATTAAAACTTTCAGCTTCGGGATAATATACTGTTTGCGAATCTTGATCGTACTGTTTTTTGAAAATAAGAATTGCAGTACCCATAAAGCGGATACGCCTTGAGAGATGATCGTCGCTAAAGCTGCTCCTTTAACCCCCATGCCAAAGCCAAAGATAAAAACAGGATCTAAGATAATATTAATGATAGCCCCGATCAATACTGTAGACATTCCGATTTTCGCAAATCCCTGTGTATTGATATAAGCATTCATTCCAAAAGCAATCTGAACAAACACTGTTCCTAAAGCATAAATCGTAATATATTCTGATGCCGGCTTCAGCGTTTCCGCACTGGCTCCAAACATCGTCAGCAAAGGAGTCTGAAACAATAAAATAGTAATCGTAATCAATACTCCGGAAATAATCAATGCCGAAAAGCTGTTCGTCATAATTTCTTCGGCACCATCTTGATTTTTTTCACCAAGTTTAATGGCACATAACGGTGCCCCGCCGACTCCGACCAGCTGTGTAAACGCCATGATTAATGTCACTAAGGGCAAAGCGGTGCTTAACCCCGCCATGGCAATCGTACTATCCGCCATTTTCCCAATGAAAATACGGTCAACGATATTATATAAAACATTCACTAATTGAGCAATGATGGAAGGAACGGCTAAACTAAAAAGCAGTTTCCCGATCTTTCCCGCTGCCAAATCATTTTTTGAACTCATCACGTATTCCTCCTTATCACACAAAAAGCGATTATATCACTCTCACCATCATTTTTCTACATAATTTTATAATAATGAAAAAGGGTTGATTTTCAGTTCATTTTGTTTCCCTTTCTTTTAGTATGCCCAGCTATTTAAAAATTAGCGGCATTCTGCTTCCCGCACAATTATTAAAAATAAAAAGGAACTTAAAATAAAGTCCCTAATCAAGCCTCTTTCAGCTTTCTGAAATTAGAAAAGGCAACGATTGCTCCCAATATCACAAGCAATACAGCAAAGACCAGCTGCAAGCCCTGCGTCATCAGATCGATGCTTCCGGTAGTCATCCATGCCGTCACAATGCCATAAATAGACTGTCCTAAAGAAGTGAAGGTTACCACCAGCATCAGACACATTGGAATCCACAGCATAAAGCCTTTTCGCCCGGTTGTTTTTAAGAATACGGATAATGAAATTAAGACTAACGCTGACAACAGCTGATTGCTGGCACCAAACAGCGGCCAAATATTATTATAACCGCCTAAAGCCAGTAAGTATCCAATCCCTAAGGTGATGAGTGTTGCTGCATACTTATTCTTAAAAATCTTAGCTAAGCCTTTTTCATTACCGCCGTTATCACACAGCTCTTGTAATGACATACGCCCAATACGTGCCACCGAATCCAAGGAAGTCAAGGCTAAAGCCGATACCGACATCGCCATCAGACAGGTTGCAATATGACTAGGCACTCCCAGTTTCCCTAAGAAGCCGGAAACCCCTGCAGAAAATAATTGAAATGGTGTTCCTTTTGGCAAAGCTCCCCCGCTTGCTAAAGAAGATACCACGACTAGCGCTAAAACTGCCAGCAAGGCTTCTAAAAGCATCGCTCCAAAGCCAACCATCTTCATATCTTTTTCATTACTGATCTGCTTAGAAGAAGTTCCACTGGATACCAATGAATGGAATCCTGAAACAGCTCCACAGGCAATCGTAACAAACAATGTTGGAAACAAGAATTTCCCATCGACAACAAATCCGGTAAAAGCAGGTAAGTCCATTGTTGGATTTGCCGCAAAAACGCCAATGACAGCACCTAAGATCATGCCGACTAATAAGAAAGTTGTCAGATAGTCACGTGGCTGCATCAACAGCCACATTGGTAAAATAGAGGCTAAGAATAAATACCCTATGATAATAAAGATCCAGAAACTGCGATCTATACACATTGGAAACAAGATTCCCAAAGCAATCATAGCAATTAATAAGATAACGCCAATAATAAATTCTGTAGCTTGTGAAGGCTTTTTATATTTAATAAATAATCCAAATACGACAGCGACAACAATAAATAACATTGAAATTGAAGCAGTAGTCCCATTGACGATATTCATTGCTCCTGCTGCATCAATACCGTCAAAAGTTCCGGCAACGATATCGGTAAAAGCAGCGATCACAATCAAGGTAAATAACCAGCAAAATACCAAGAACATTTTCTTTCCGGTCTTACCGATATATTTTTCAATAATCAGCCCCATTGATTTCCCCTCGTTTTTGACTGATGCGTACAAAGCGCCAAAATCATGGACAGCGCCAAAAAAGATTCCCCCAACTAAAATCCACAGCAATGCCGGCAGCCAGCCAAACATTAAAGCAATGACCGGTCCGGTAACCGGTCCTGCTCCGGCAATAGAAGAAAATTGATGTGCAAATACCACTAATTTAGGTGTAGGCACATAATCTTCTCCATCTTCTTTTTTAAAGGCAGGTGTCTGTGCCTCTGCATCGATCCCCCAAGTTTTTTCCAAGTATCTCCCATACAATAGATAGGCTCCCCCTAGAACGATGATGGCGATCGCAAGTATGATCAAACCATTCATATTTTTCTCTCCCCTCATATTATATATGAACATTTATTAGATTAAACCTAAAAATATGATTAGTCAATCGTCTTTTAAGAAAAAATAAGATTATTTTAAAAGTAAACGCTAACAATTAGAAAACATTTTAAGAAACTTTGGATTATGTTATAATAAAAAGGAAATATAAGGGGGAATACCATGACATTTAGAGAAATAATCGAACATGAAAAACAAAAAAGCTATTATCAGGAGCTTAAAAAGAAAATTGATCAGGAATATGCGACACAAACGGTTTACCCGCCTAAGCAAGATATCTTCAGAAGCCTGAATCTCACTTCATTTGATAATGTTAAAGTGGTCATTGTCGGTCAGGATCCCTATCATGAACCGGGACAGGCAAACGGATTAGCTTTTTCGGTTCATTCCAATATTGCCGTTCCGCCTAGTTTAGTCAATATCTATAAGGAATGTCACGATGATCTGGGCTGCTATATCCCAAATCATGGGGATTTGACGTCATGGGCTAAACAAGGGGTTCTGCTTTTGAATAATGTCTTAACCGTACGTGCCCATCAAGCCAATTCTCACCGCGGTTTAGGCTGGGAACAGTTGACTCTGAATATTATTCGCTATTTAAATCAGCGTGAAAAACCGTTAGTTTTTATCTTATGGGGGAAAAATGCACAGGAAAAAATTCAATATATCGATGCCTCTAAGCATTTAATCATCAAAAGCTCACATCCTTCTCCTTATTCGGCAGATTATGGTTTCTTTGGTTCTAAGCCTTTTTCTAAAGCCAATGCTTTTTTAGTTCAGCATCAGATTGAACCGATCGACTGGCAGATTAAAAACTTGGAAAGAGGGTAAATGTATGATTCGAGAAATAGTAAAAGATAAAATACTGCTTAGTCAAAAATCTATTGAGGCTACCCCTGATGATAAGGATATTGGGCAGGATCTCTTAGATACTCTGAATGCCCACCACGAGCATTGTGTCGGCATGGCTGCCAATATGATCGGTGAACTTAAAAATATTATTGTTATTGCCGATCCAGGTGCTCCTATTATCATGTATAATCCACAGATCATAAAAACAACGGGAACGCCTTACACTGCACTAGAAGGCTGTCTTTCCCATCAGGGAACTAAAGAAGCCTTACGCTATCATAAAATTAAAGTTGCCTATTTAGATCACGAATTTAAAAAGAAAATTAAGACCTTTAGTGATTATACCGCTCAGATCATCCAGCATGAGATCGATCACTGCAACGGTATCCTTATATAAAAAAAGATCGGGTTACCCCGATTTTTATTTTGAAATGATTTCTACACCATCTTCTGTCACCAGCAGTGTGTGTTCCCATTGTGCAGACAAAGAGCCATCATCTGTATAAGCTGTCCAGTCATTGCCTTCTTTTAAATGAATGTCTTTTTTGCCGGCATTAATCATCGGTTCAATGGTAAAGACCATTCCCGGCACTAATACTTCTGTCGGTTCATTTGGTTTAAAGTGGAATACATAAGGATCCTCATGCATTGACAGCCCTACTCCATGACCGCAGAATTCGCGTACGACACTATATCCGTTGGCTTCCGCAAATTCCTGAATCGCTGCACCAATATCACCTACACAGCTTTCCCATGGCTTTACACTTTCTATTCCTTTATATAAGCATAGACGTGTGATTTCCACCAGTTCCTTCGCTTCTTTGCTGACATTGCCAATCATAAACATTCTTGAGGCATCAGCAAAATACCCATTTAAATCGGTTGTCGCATCGACATTGATAATATCCCCATCTTTTAAAACCACATCTTTAGACGGAATCCCATGACACACCTCATCATTAACAGAAGTGCAGATACTTTTAGGATATCCTTGATAGTTAAGATCAGCTGAGCGGGCATGATGCTTTGCAAGATATGCGTTTGTCATCTGATCGATATCTTCTGTGGTCATCCCCGCTTTAATATGAGCTTCGATATGATCCAGCAGTCCGTTATTAACGATTGCTGCCTGACGGATTCCCTCGATTTGTTCTTCATTTTTTATCATTTTCTTAGTAGGAATCTTGTATCCCTGCTTTTTTAATTGTTCTAGCTTAGTGTCAAATTCCAAATGACATTTCTTATATTTTTTATTGCTGCCGCACCAGCATGCGTCATTGCGAGATAATTTCATTTCCATCCTTCTTTCTTATATTAGTATATCATGTTCACAATTCTAATCCAAATATCTTGACATATTAATTTTTATATTCTACTATGTATTTAGATATTTAGACAATCATCTAAATATATAAGGGGGTACATTTATGTTACAAATTAAAAACTTAACAAAGAAGTACGGAAACAAGGTGGCGGTTAACCATCTGAATCTTACCGTAGAAAGCGGAGACATCTATGGTTTTATCGGACACAACGGAGCTGGTAAAACAACCACGATTAAGGCTGTTACCGGAATCAATAATTTTGATGAAGGAGAAATCTTAATCGACGGAAAATCCATTCAGTCTCAGCCTATCGAATGTAAGAAAATGATGGCTTATATTCCCGATAACCCGGATCTGTACGAGCATTTAACAGGTATCCAGTATTTAAATTTCATTGCCGACATTTATCAAATTGACAGTGAAAAAAGATTTCAATTGATTGATAAATATTCTACTCAGTTTGAAATCAAGCAAAATCTAGGCGATTTAATCTCTTCTTATTCTCATGGGATGAAACAAAAATTAGCGATCATTTCTGCTTTAGTGCATCAGCCAAAATTACTGATTCTTGATGAGCCATTCGTCGGACTGGATCCTAAAGCAAGCTTAACCCTAAAAAATATCATGCATGAATTGTGCTTAGAAGGAACTGCGATTTTCTTCTCTACTCATGTATTGGAGGTCGCTGAAAAATTATGTAACAAAGTAGCAATCATTAAAGGCGGCGAACTGCTTGCCTGCGGAGATATGGAAGAAGTCAAAGGAAACAGCAGTTTGGAAAATGTGTTTATGGAGCTGACTGATCATGAATAACTTAGGATTATTGCTTAAAGTCAATCTCCTTCACCTCTTTAACTTAAATGCTTTGCTACATGAAAAAAATACTAAAAATAAATTTAAATTATTTGGCTTTGGCTTTACTCTTTTCATTGCTGCCGCTGTCATTTCCGTCTATGCCTACATGTATTTCTATGCGATGGCACCGATTCTTTTTCAAACCGGAACATTGGATTTACTGCTGGGGGCTATGATGGCAATCGCTTCATTAATCATTACCTTTACTTCGATCTATAAAGTTGTCGGAATGATCATTAACTGTAAAGACTACGATCTTTTAAGTGCTTTGCCGATTTCAAATAAAACAATTATGATCAGCAAGTGGACCATGCTTTATGCGACAAACCTTATTGTGACTTTGCTTGTCATGATTCCGGCTTTATTTGTTTATATTCAGTTTGTCTCTGTTCCATTTACTTTTTATATTCTTTATTTCCTATTTGCTTTCCTGATTCCGCTAATCCCATTAGTAATTGGCTGCATTATCGGAATCGTCATTCAATATGTATCTAGTTTTTTCAGAAGCAAAAACCTGGTTTCTATTTCCCTGACTTTTCTCTTAGTTTTAGGCATTATGTATTTCTCATTTTCTGTGCAAACAGAGGAACAATTAATTGACATTGGAACCATGATCACCAATACGCTAAATCATATTTATCCTCTGACCGGTATGTTTATTCAGGCATTAGCACACAATAACTGGGCAATGACGGCTCTATTTATAGTGATTAATGTTGCTGTCTTTACAGTCTTTATCTGGTTTGTCTCAAAACAATATCAAACATTGAACAGTTTAGTAAAAAAACATAATACCGTATCTCATTACCAGCTGGAAAAAACAAAATCTTCTTCAGTCTTTATGACATTGTTTAAAAAAGAAGTTAAACGTTACTTTTCTTCTACTATCTATGTAACGAATACAGCTATGGGAATCGTCTTGCAGACAGTAGGTGTTGTATTCTTGGCGATTAAAGGGGTTGACGGTCTTGAACAAATGCTGGCAATCCCCGGGATCAATGAAATGCTTAGTGGTATTCTGCCATTGTTTATCTGTGCGACGATTGGTCTTGGATCGACTACTGCTGCCAGTATCTCCATTGAAGGAGATCAGCTATGGATCATCAAATCATTACCTATTGATGCAATGACAATCTTTAAAGCCAAAATGGGAGTCAACATGATCGTGACAATTCCTTTATGTTTAGTGAATATTGGTGTTTTAGGCATCTTCTTCGAATTACCTTTCTCACAAATTTTGTTTACCGCAGTTTTAGCGATTATCTGCATACTATTCTTCTCAATGTTCGGATTGATTATCAATCTTAATTTTCCGGTATTTGACTGGGTAAACGAAGTGCAGATCGTTAAACAGAGCGTTTCCAGCTTCATTTCCATCTTTGCCGGACTGGCAACGATCATTATTCCCGGCTACTTATTTATTCGTACCGGAAACATGATGGTATTATACGGCTTTTTAGGAGTGATGATGGTATTAGTGTTTGCTTCTTACTTCTATTTAAGAACTGTCGGAGCAAAAATTTTCAATCAGTTATAACGTATAACTCTGTAACTTTCACTCATATTAAAAGGGTAAAGGAGAATGGATATGAGTAAAAAACACAAGAAGAACCAACAAAGTCAGCCTCAAACTCAAAATGAACAGTCTTCATTTAAAGATTATAAGGATGACTTGGTCGATCACAGTGACAAGTATCGTAATGATTCTGCCGCAGAAGCATAGACCTTTACCAAAAAACATCGGGAAAAATTCCCGATGTTTTATTTTAATGTTTCAAATATAGCTTTTACTTTATGCACAGCAAGTAAACTGCCGCCTTGTTCTTTTGCGTTTTCGCACATTAAGGCAATCACTAGCGATTGATCTCCATTGTCATTAAATCCAATAAACCAGCCCAGTTCGTTATCTCCTACTTCTGCGGTTCCGGTTTTTCCGCCAATCTTCATGCCTTCGATATAGGCATCACTGCCAGATACTCCCTTAGTTTCAACAGAAGCAATCAAGTCTTCTTTAATTATTTCTGCATTTTCTTTAGAAATCACATTCTCTTTCCATATGCTTTGAGTGGAATTGCTTTCTAAATAAGGTTTCATCATATTTCCGCCATTTAGAAAAGCAGAATATATACTTGCAAGATGAAGCGGTGAAATTAGGATATCCCCTTGCCCGTAGCCGCTATTTGCCAACGTGACTTCATCTTTCATATTGCTTCCATAGGTTGACGCCGCAAAATCAAATCCGGCACTAAAGCTTTCATTGAATCCTAAAGCATCTAATCCACGGGTATAAGCATCCGTTCCTAAGCGGCATGCCACTTTAGCAAAATAAGTATTATCAGAATAGACTAAAGCATTCTTTAAGTTGACTTCATCTCCGTAATCCGTGACAGTAGTAACAAAATAATCTCCCCAGCTGCTGTCTTTCTGCCATTTTAAGCCGGATTCTTTTCCCAAGTTTTCACTTGCAGTCATCGTTTTATTTTCTAAGCCTAATAACGCGCTGACTGATTTAAACGTAGAACCCGGAACATACGTACTGGTAAAGCGATTAATCAAAGGCTTTTGACTGTCATTGTTCAATGCATCCCATTGTGTATTGGTAAGTCCGGCAATAAAATCATTAGGATCATAAGATGGTGCACTGACTAATGCCATTATTTCTCCGGTATACGGATGAATAGCACTGGCTGTCCCCGAATCTTTGTCAAATTGCTGATAAATCGTATTTTGCAGTTCAGCATCGATCGTTAGTGTCACATCTTTTCCATCTTCTACTTTCTTTGATTTAATCGTTGACTTTGTATTTCCATCTTGATCAATAATGGAAATAACACAGCCGTTGCTTCCGCGCAGTTCATCTTCATAAATATACTCTGCTCCGGTCTTGCCGATGACACTGTTGGCAGTATAGCCTTTTCCTTTATTCTCTTTCAATTCTTCGGCAGTAATGCTTTGAACATATCCGGTTAAAATTCCCGCCGCATTTTTATATGGGTATGTACGAATCGTTGTGGTATTAATCTGCACTCCGCTGATCTCTAACACTTGACTTTCTAAAGCCTCATCCATCACCATGGTTTTGATCGGTACAAAGTAATCATCCTGTACCCATGAAGCATTCAATGCAGTGTTAATCGTTTCTTCACTAATATTCAGCAATTCAGACAGCTTTTTAATGGATTCTTCCTTCTCTTTTAATTTTCCCGGCACCAAACCAATCTCATCTGCTTCTCCCTGAGTCGCCAAAGCATTATGATTGCGATCATAAATACTTCCGCGTTTTGCTTCTGTATTTTCAACATTGATCTTATCATTAACAGTTAGATCCGGAAAAATTAATTTTGACCACCAATCGATTTTATAAGTACCGCCCTCTGATATTAGATCCATCGTATTATTAAACTGAATCTCTCCGGCATCACTTTGCATCGTTGTCTGATAAGTAACCGTTTTTCCTTTTTCACCTTTTGCGATCTCATCAATCGTAACCACAATATTGGTTGCACCAATACCTTCATAAATATTCTGATTACGCTTAATAAAGGTTTCCTCATCAATGGCTTCCTTAGATTCCATCGTAATCATCGAATACATTTTCTCATATTCTCCATTATTTAAAGCTTCTACATAAGATAAGACAATCTTTTTAGGATCTGGCTTATTAAAAAACAGAAAATACCCTGCAACCAAAAGAACAACAACAGCAACACCGCCGCCAATCATTGTTAATTTCTTTTTATCCAAACTTCTTCCTCCTTTTTTACCATTATAACATTTAGACAAAATGAATGCTATGGGGAATATATGGGATTCAAACAAAAAGAACCATTGTAATCAATGGTTCAATCTATTAATCGTTGCTTAAATCTTCACCGTTTGTTGTAATGACCTTTTTATACCAGTTAAATGATTTTTTCTTTTCTCTTGAATAATCTCCGGTACCATCATCAAATTTATTAACATAAATAAATCCATAGCGTTTTGCCATTTCACCCGTTGAAGCAGATACTAAATCGATACATCCCCAAGGTGTGTAACCAATTAAATCTACGCCATCCTCATCGATAGCTTTCTTCATTTCCGCAATATGATCAGCTAAATATTGGATACGATAATCATCAACAATAGAGCCATCTTCTTCTTTCTTATCATGTGCCCCTAAGCCGTTTTCTACGATCATCAAAGGTAATTGATAACGATCATACAGGTAGTCTAAAGCCAAACGAAGTCCTACCGGATCAATCTGCCATCCCCAGTCACTTGCCTGTAAATAAGGATTTTTAATTCCTGTAATCATGTTTCCTTCTGCTTCTTCTTTCATTTTTGGATCAGCTGAAGCTACACTTGACATATAATAAGAGAAAGCAATATAATCTACAGTTCCTTTTTTCAACAGCTCTTCATCTTCCGGTTCCATCTTTAACGTAACACCTAAACGTTCATATTCTTTTAGTTTATATGAAGGATAGTATCCACGGCATTGAACATCTCCATAGAAATAAACACCGTTGAATTTCTTCCATGTTTCTAAAACATCATCAGGATTACATGTATAAGGATAAGTTGGTCCATACCCCAGCATACATCCGATCATAAAGTCAGGATTGATCTCATGTCCCATAATCACGGCTTTAGCGCTGGCTACTAATTGATGATGAGCCGCTTGAGCAATCATTTGCGGATCGTTAGAAGCTACTCCGGCAGCCATCCATCCACCAAATCCAAGACAGTTGATTTCATTAAATGTCATCCAATATTTTACTTTATTTTTATAGCGGTTAAAGATGGTTTCACAATAGCGTTCAAAGCATGCCACTGTTCTGCGGTCTGCCCAAGCATTCCATTTATTAGATAAAGCTAAAGGTGTTTCGTAATGTGAAATCGTTACAACCGGTTCAATTCCGTATCTTAAGCATTCATCAAAAACATCATCATAGAATTTTAATCCGGCTTCATTGGGTTCTGTATCGTCTCCGTTAGGGAAAATTCTTGCCCAAGCAATCGACATTCTAAAGCATTTAAAGCCCATTTCTGCAAATAATGCGATATCTTCTTTATAGTGATGATAGAAATCAATTCCATCATGATTAGGATATAAATATCCATCGTGGCATTCAAACTTAGCCCCTTCGGGCACTTCCCCTAACCCAAACATAGGAGCCGCTTTTTTTGTTCCGTCAGGTAATGTATAAGTAACTAATCGAGGGGTCGTATGTGTTCCGCTTGTTACCACATCATCCGTTGTCAATCCTTTTCCACCTTCTTGATACCCACCTTCAAATTGGTTAGCCGCAGTAGCGCCACCCCATAAAAATCCTTTTGGAAATCCCATTTTAAATTCCTCCTTTTTATTTATTCATTTCCTTTTCAAATATATAACTGCCAAATTCATAGTCTTTGGGATCTTTTATCTTTATCAGATGAAATCCACATTTATTAATATAAAAATGATGATTGCGACGAGAATAAATCGGTGTTTCCGTACACCATTTCACAGTATTAGGATACATGCTTTCTATCTTGTTCCATACTTTTAATCCCAATCCGCCATCCTGCAAGTCCGGATCTAGGAAGATTAGTCCTAGCGTATTGATATTCGTCTTATCATTAATCCATAAGATCACACCGCCAATTATTTGATTGTTCCTTACTATTTTATATTGTGTAGAATGGGGGTCCAGCCCCCAAGTTCTTAGAAACTCACCGTTATCATATCCAGTAGGTCCGCCATTTTTTCCAAGATGCATCATACTGTCACAATTAAAAGAACGCGTCATGATTTCAGTCATTTCCGGAATATCTTCTTCATTAAATGTTTCAAATGAAAGATCAGTCATTCCTATTCCTCCTCGCTCACCTATTTATAAAAGCAGTCCTTGGCTTTTAATCATTGCTTAAATCTTCACCGTTGCTGGCAATGACTTTTTTATACCAGTTAAATGATTTTTTCTTGCTTCTCGAATAATCTCCAGTACCATCATCATATTTATCGACATAGATAAAGCCATAACGTTTTTTCATTTCTCCGGTTGAAGCAGACACTAAATCGATACATCCCCAAGGCGTATATCCCATTAAGTCCACACCATCTTCTTCAATTGCTTTTTCCATTTCTTTAATATGATCTGCCAAATAGTTGATACGATAATCATCATGAATAGAACCGTCAGCTTCTTTTTTATCCACTGCCCCTAATCCATTTTCAACAATAAATAAAGGCAACTGATAACGATCATATAAATAATTTAATGAAATTCTTAGTCCAACCGGATCGATCTGCCATCCCCATTCACTTGCTTTTAAATAAGGATTCTTTAATCCTGAAATCAGGTTTCCACCTGCTTGTTCATTATCTTTAGGATCGGTTGATACATCGCTTGACATATAATAGCTAAAGGCAATGTAATCCACAGTTCCTTGTTTTAATAGTTCTTCATCTGTTGGTTCTACAACTAAATGAATGCCTTCGCGTTCATATTCTTTTAATTTATAACTTGGATAGTACCCACGGCACTGAACATCAGAGTAGAAGTTGCACCATCCTGAACGTTTCCAGGCTTGCAGAACATCATCAGGATTACACGTTTTTGCATAAGCTAAAGAATAAGCGATCATACAGCCAATTTGGAAATCCGGATTGATCTCATGCCCCATAATAACGGCTTTTGCACTGGCAACAAACTGATGATGAGCTGCCTGCGCTAAAGTTTGTTTATCATTGCCAGCCACAGCCGCCGGCATCCAACCAATCATGCCTAAACAATTAATTTCGTTAAATGTCATCCAGTATTTTACTTTATCCTTATAGCGCTTGAAGATTGTTTCGCAATATTTTAGATAACAATCAATCATACGGCGGTCTGCCCAGCTATTCCATTTATGTGTCAGTGCTAACGGTGTTTCATAATGTGAAATAGTGACAACCGGTTCAATCCCATACTTTAAGCATTCATCAAACATATCATCGTAAAATTTCAATCCTTCTTCGTTTGGAGTTTCATCGTCACCGTTAGGATAGATTCTTGTCCAAGCTATTGAAAGTCTAAAGCATTTAAAGCCCATTTCGGCAAATAAAGCAATATCTTCTTTATAATGATGATAGAAATCAATTCCATCATGATTTGGATATAAATATCCTTCATGACATTCAAATTTAGTTCCTTCCGGTACAGCCCCTAATGTAAACATAGGTTCCGCTTTCTTTGTTCCATCAGGCAATGTATAGGTTACAAGTCGAGGCGTTGTATTGGTTCCGTTTGTCACTACATCATCAGAACTCATTCCTTTTCCGCCTTCTTGCCATCCACCTTCTAACTGATTAGCGGCTGTTGCTCCGCCCCATAAAAATCCTTTTGGAAATCCCATCTATTTTCCTCCTATCATGAATCTCTAATTATTATTATACCGCTTTCATTTTCTCGTTCAGAAAATTTTCAGACATTGAAATTGGCTTAGCAAATAAACAATTTGTCTTAATTTTATTTACCAGTATCGAAAATAAGCTCTATTCCCATTCATTTAAGTTATAATATCTTCATAACAGGAGGAAAAGATGATGATAGCAGATTACCATATGCACACTTATTATAGTGATGATTCCCAATATAAGATGGAAGAAGCCGTAAAAAAAGCCATAGAGCTTGGTTTAAATGAGATTTGCTTTACCGATCATGTCGACTATGGAATTAAGTTAGAACATGAAGATTACATGCGTTTAAATGAAGAAGAAAGAAAAAACAGAGTCGCAAATGTCGATTACAAACACTATTTTGAAGAAATCCATCAGTTACAAGTTAAATATAAAGATAGAATCACCATTAAGCAAGGAATGGAATTTGGAATCCAAACCCATACGATTCCTGCCTTTCAAACATTATTTAATCGCTATGACTTTGATTTTATTATCTTATCTTGTCATCAGGTAGAAGATAAGGAATTCTGGACTCAGGATTTTCAAAAAGGCAGATCCCAGCAAGTCTATAATGAACGCTATTATGAAGAAATCTTAAATGTCATTAAGGTATATAAAGATTACAGCGTCTTAGGTCATTTAGATTTGTTAAAGCGCTATGACTTGAAAGGCGAATATCCTTTTGAAAAAACGAAAGAGATTATTACCGAAATACTAAAAATTGTGATTGCAGACAAAAAAGGCATTGAGATCAACACTTCAAGCTTCTATTATGGGTTAAACGATTTAATGCCTTCTAAAAATATATTGAAACTATACCATGACTTAGGTGGAACTATTTTAACGATTGGTTCAGATTCACATAAGGAAGAGCAGGTGGGTGCCCATATTGAAGAAATCCATGAAGAATTGAAAAAGATTGGTTTTAAACAGATTTGTACATTCGATAAGATGAAGCCGATCTTCCACGATCTATAATGAAAAAGAACTTTGCCTTGCTCATTGTCGATGTACAAACCAATTTAATTCTTGCCCAGCCTTATCGAAAAGAGGAATTAATCTGTAAAATTCAGCAGTTATTAAAAGTTGGCCGCAGCCATTCTACGGACATTATTTATGTCCGTCATGATGATGGAAAAGGCAGTGAACTAGAAAAAGGCACCCTTGGCTGGCAAATATATTCTGAAATTGCACCCGCAGCTGATGAACAGATTATCGATAAAAATTATAATAGTGCTTTTAAAAATACTTCTCTGCAAGTTTACCTGCAAAGCAGAGCGATCACCGATCTGATCATTGTCGGATTACAGACGGAATACTGCATTGACGCTACGATCAAGACTGCCTTTGAACTTGGTTATTCAATCTATATTCCACGTCAGATGACTTCTACCTTTGATAATGACTATTTATCGGCTCATGATTTGATTAATTATTTTGAAACCAAAATATGGGATAAACGCTATGTAACAGTGTGTTCATTTGAAGAGGTACTCGAGTATTTATAAGACAAAAAAGAAGACAAGAAAATTCTATTAGAATGCTGTCTTCTTTTTATTATAGTGCTGTTCCGGTTTTGGGAACAAAATAAGCCTGCGTATCCACTCCTTCAAGTTCCAGCAGCTTTATTTTCTTATCAATCCCTCCGGCATATCCAGTTAAACTACCATTTGTTCCTACCACACGGTGACACGGAATGATAATCGAAATAGGATTATGTCCAACGGCATTCCCAACTGCCTGTGCAGACATGGTCGGTTTATTTAAGCGTATTGCTGCCTCTTTGGCAATATCTCCATAAGTGATGACCTGTCCATAAGGGATATGACATAAAATATCCCACACTAATTGTCTGAAATCTGACCCTTTAGGCTTCAAAGAAAGCAATGCCATATCAGGTTGTTTCCCAGCAAAATAATCATCCAGCCATTGCTTTGTTTCAATAAAAATAGGCAGATCAGACTTTTCGATCGGATCCTCCTTCAACGCCCCCATAAAATATTTCTGTCCGACAATCCAAAGCCCTATTAGATTTTCATCCTCTGCCACCAGCAGAATTTCTCCAACTAAAGATGAATATTCTGTTTTATACAGCATGATTCATCCCTCCTTTTTATTTCTCTTTTAAATGTAACATAGATGAACTGTTTTTTTAATAAATATTGAGATTTAGAAAAAGTTTTATGCTGATGCTACACATGTTTAATATTATTATTCAAGCAGCAATAATGCCAAGTCCCAATACACTACCAAATAAATAAGCGGTGCCTAAACAAAAGGTCACCATTGAATCAATCCCAACATACAAGGAATATTTCACATCTCCTGATGCCTTTTATTTGTTTACAAAAGCTGTCAGGAATAAAACCAAAGTCTTAATGTTACACATGACAATCAAAAGAATAGGGAAATCATTTGATAAAGTATAAAGGTTTAATATCCATAGCCGTTACACTATAAAATATTGGCACTTATTCGTATAATTGTTAATAGGCGTTGCTTGTAGCAACGACCGGTTCCTCATATAATGGTGTTAGAAATTAAAAGAAATGAGGTTATCCTGAATGTTAAATGAAAATATTAAAGCAGTTAGAAAATCAAAAGGACTTTCGCAAGAAGAGCTTGCTGTTAAGGTGAACGTGGTGCGGCAAACAATCTCTAAATGGGAGCAAGGACTATCAGTTCCGGATTCTGATCTGTTGATCGCTATCTCAGAGGCACTTGAAACACCCGTAAGCACTTTACTTGGAGAAACGATTATTGAGTCAAAAGTCGATGACTTAAAAGCCATATCAGAAAAATTGGAAGTTATAAACTTACAGCTTGCTAAAAGAAATACCATGAAACGAAAAACATTTCATTGGCTTCTTATCCTATTGTGTGCGATCATCATAATCATTTCAGCCGTCTTAATCTTATTAAATAGCCCTTACTTAGGCTGGAATTACAGTAATCCTGAAACCGCTGTTGTCGGAGTAGCTTTTCACGCATTTGAATGGCTGTTTGTCAGGTTATCACCGATTATCCTTATAGGAGCAATCATTGGAATTATTTTGACACGAAGGAAAGTTTAAATCGAGTCAAATCGAGTATAATTTCTCCCTATTTATCAGCTTAAGCCTATAGAAAAAGACAATGTATCTCAATATCCAAGGATAGTGAAGGGCGTTGTCTTTATTCTTTACATATTTAACTCTCTTAAAATCAATATATTCATAAATCACAGCATTATTATGGTTTAAAGTAGCTTTATCTTATGAAATTCGTTCTTTGGAATTCTTCTTTTTCTGGTAGTCCATATTTTTCTTTACCATCTGCAATGCTTCTTAATAGGAACGTCATATTTCTCGCAAGAACACGCATTGTTTGTAGTCCTTCTTCATCTTCCAAAGCTTCACCGGGTTCTCTTCCATGAATAGCATTCCAATATTGAGTAGAAGCGATAGGCATACCGGAAATGGCGAAAAATTTATTAATTTCATCATATGTAGATGAAATTCCACCACGTCTTGCAACAACAACACTTGCCCCAACTTTCATTGTTTTATCTATTGGCGTACTATAAAACAGTCGTGTTAAAAACGCTATCAATGTTGCATTTGCCGATCCGAAATACACTGGTGTTCCAACAACTAAGCCGTCGCATTCCTCAAATTTTTTAGCCGTCTCATTAACAATGTCATCAAAAACGCATTGACCCATTCCTTTCTTACAGGTCATGCAAGCAATACATCCACGAATATCCTTATTCCCAATATTTACCACTTCTGTTTCAATTCCTTCTTTATCAAAGATTTTAATCATCTCATCAAAAGCAATTCTTGTATTTCCTTTTAAATGCGGACTTCCATTAATCATTAATACTTTCATACTATTTCTCCTTTCAATTTCAACTATAATAAATAAGTACAAATCAGCAATACATAACGATGACGGTATTAAAACTCTTTTTTATTTATCTATTTAACTTTAATCATGTATTTTTTTTGATAAGCACATTCTTACAAAATCTGGTTCAAAATGTTTCGCTCGCGATCCGCTATACCCTTGATCTAAAGAAGATATTTGATTCATTTCACTATCATTAAGTTCAAAATCAAACACATCTATATTTTCTATAATTCTTTCCAAATGAGTTGATTTAGGGATGACCACAACTCCTCTTTGAATATTCCAGCGAAGTAGCACTTGTCCAACCGTTTTTTGATATTTATTTGCAATCGCAATTAACATTTCATCTTCAAAGGGATTGTATCTTCCACCACCCAATGGTGCCCATGCTTCCGGAATAACATTGTATTCTTTCATCGTTTCTAAGGCTTGCTGTTGTGTAAAATATGGATGTAATTCAACTTGATTTACCATTGGTTTGATTTTAACTGTTTCACAAAAGTTAGTTAAGATATTTGGATAAAAATTAGACACTCCAATTGCTCTTAATTTTCCATCTTGATAAGCATCTTCCATAGCACGCCATGCAGAAAAATAATCCCCCATTGCCTGATGTAATAAATATAGATCAAGGTATTCTAAGCCGCTCTTTTCAATAGAGGCATCAATAGCCTTTTTAGCCATTTCATAATTTTGCATATCCTGTACCCACAATTTAGAAGTAATAAATAAATCTTCTCTGCTGCAGATGCCTTCATTAATTGCTTTTCTAACCCCGTCTCCAACAGCATCCTCATTCGTATAAGAAGCAGCCGTGTCAATCAGACGATACCCCGCTTTTATAGCTTGATACACTGATTCCGCACATTCTTTCTTGTCTGGAACTCTGAATACGCCAAATCCTAATATGGGCATTTTTAATTCATTACTTAAAGTTACATAATTCATTTTAATTCCTCCTATTCCTCAAAATTGCATTTTGTTGTCGCAAGTCTTTCTAGTGATTCTTTTGTTACGTTATAGAATGGTTTATGCTTATTTAATTCTGCAATCTCCTCCATTTCATCATGAGTTAAAGTAAAATCAAAAATATCAGCATTATCCTTAATATGTTGAAAAGAGGTACTTCCTGGTACTAACCCAAATCCCATCTGGGTATGCCATCTTAAAATAATTTGAACAGTAGATTTATGATATTTCTTACCTAAATTCACAAAAACCGGATCATTCAACATATCGCTATTTCCATGTCCCAAGGGATACCAGGCTTGTAAAGCAATCTGATGTCTAATTAAAAAATCTCTTACTGTTTCTGCCGGATAATAAGGATGGCATTCTACTTGCATGACAGCAGGAACAATTTCACAGTTATCTAAAATTTCTTGAATTTTTTCTACCGGAAAGTTTGAAATCCCAATCGCTTTTAATTTCCCTTCTTTATAAGCTTTTTCCAGCATTTTATAAGCATAGATATAATTATTAACAGGATGGTGTAAAAGCATTAAATCAATATATTCTACATTCAATCTATTTAATGTATCATCAATAGCTTGATCATTTTCATATAATGTTGGACCAAGTTTTGTTTCTAAGAATATAGTCTCTCTGTTGACTCCAGACTTTTTAATTCCTATTCCAACCTCTTCTTCATTACCATAACGATTAGCAGTATCAATTAATTGATACCCATTATTTAAAGCATAACACACATTATCTATAATTTGTTCACCGAATTGACTAATAGTACCAAAACCTAATTTTGGCATTGCAATCCCATTATTTAATATAATATATTCCATAATTTTAACTCCTTTTACTTCAAATCTCTATTCATGATAAGCACTACTTTTCCTCATTTCTAATAGAATTTCAGATTCCGTAACGATACAATGCAGCTATTCTCTATGAGAAAGAAACAAATTATTTTATTTATTTTGTTGATTTGCTTTTATTATTTCCTGAAGCGTAATATGCTCATTTCTATACCTTGCCTTAGAATTTTTTTCACCCAATAGTAATTGAATCGCTTTTTGAGGACAATTATGAATACACGCCATACAAGATTGACATTTATCTGAATCATACAACACTTTATCCCTTTCAATATGGATACATCCTGCCGGACATACTTTCGTACAAATGCCACAATGAACACAAGCTTCCGTCACTTTATATAAATTTGTAAAAGCATCTGCCGGCATTTTTTCACGGTTTTCTAAAAATTGTTTATGAGCATCACGATCTATATCCGTTACAGATTGGATCTCATCTATTTTATTTTTTATATCCGTTGTTATTTTTTGTAATTGGGAATCAATTTGCTTATCTATTTTTCGTTGTTCATCCATATCAAACGCCAAAAGAAAATTATCTACCATTAAAAGAGTTTGAATATAATTTACTTTAATCCCATACTCGTCACACAGCTTTTTCGCCAATTCACTGGCACCGCCATGTCGATTTCCATATGTTAAGATCATATAAAAATAATCTGTTTCAAAATGAGCATTTTTCATAAATTCTTTAACCATAGTTGGTACTTCATGCCCATAAATCGGAGCAACTATCCCTATTCTTTCATCTTTAAAATTTAATTCTTGATGCATCACTTGCGGAATACTAATCGGATTTTCTTCAATCCTCTTAGCTGCATAGAGACTATTTCCTGTACCTGTAAAATAAAACAACATGCCCCTCACTTTCCTTTCTTTTTAAGTGCTCAAATTCAGGTTCACTTTTAACTCTGTATATCAACTACAGTTAAATGATACACCCCTGTAGTCACTACCGGTCAATAGTGATTTAATTATTTTTGATAAAAAAATTCTGATTGCATTCACAATCAGAACTAAACTAAATTATATTATTCCACATTAAATATTTTACTGATATATTCCACTTCACCACTTAAAACACTATCAAAATAAGCTTGCTTATTATTAACGAAGTCTAAACTTTCTTGTATGTCTCTCATCTTGACTTCTAATATTTCTTTTTGTATACCCAAAAGTTCTTTTCTTTTAGCCACGGATTTAGCGCCCTGCATACTCAACTCTAAATACTCTTTCATTGTTTGAATGCTCATTCCACATTTTCTTAAACATTGTAAAGAACGAATCCATGCAATATTTTTTTCATCAAACATTCGATAATTATTTTTATCACGTTGTACATTCGGAATCAGACCTTCATTATAATAAAAACGTAGGGTTTCATAAGAAATTCCAACTTCATCACACACTTGCTTCATAGTATACATATATTTATTCCTCCTAAGTTTTCAAATCCGCTTCATCTATAGTAACTGCCGAATACTCTCGTATTGTAAGATTAAAGGTTAAAAAAATCAAGGAGAAATAACTGAAAATTCTACAACAGTGCTAAAAAAGACGATGATAGCTTGTGATTATGAGCATACTGACTATTGTTTGGATATGACGCCTAACAGAATTACTTAATTCTATTATGAATCGAATCAATGTTTTAAGTATATTCGTCCTGTACGAAAACAACACAAAATGAACTCTAATTTTTAAGATACAGGATCCTCCTGCTTTTTTTGTAGCAGCAATAGGCCTTGATCGATCTGCCGAATCATCAAGGTACGGTCAGTAAGACAATAAATCTGTTTTGCTTTCTCTATTTCCTTTATACCCTGCTGTGTCTTGCCTGTCGCATAGAGGTAGAAGCCATTTAAGAAAAGTAAAACAACATTCCATGTCAGCATCTCTTCTTCTTGACTTAACTCAGACAGACGATCCAATGCTTTTTTTGCATAAACAAACTGAGATGTATAGATGAGATGAAACAGATTATTGGCTAACAAGTGCGCAAGATATACGGAAAAATCGGAATGGTGCTTATATTTTTCCAAAGATGTCCATGCCCGCAAAAATAGATCTGTTCGGATCTTAGAATTTTCAAAAAGAAAACTCATATTCGAAAAAAGACGAAATTCTTCAAAAGTCCACGTTTCAATATCAAAAAGATAATGCTGGATTACCTGCTTTGCCCATTGAAAATCCTTCGAATGTTCATAGTCGGTATTAAAATACAATTCCTTTAATGCCATAATTTGCGCATACTCGATTTTACTCGTCAGAGTCCTTTTTTCTTCCCATGATTTTTGCAGGAACATCACTCTGTCATGAGCATATTTTTGATTGGATTGAAATTTCTGTGCATCAATGTCCCCTAATGCTTTGTGTGTAGCCGTTTCTTGAAAGTCTCGATGCAACAGCAGCAGTTCATCGACGGATACCATTAAACGCTGCAAGATTTGAAGCATCAGTGAAAATTTTATATCATAACGTCCCATTTCAAAATCAATGGCGTAGGATTTGCTTAAAATGCCGGTATAAATTTCTTTTTGGCTAAAGCCCTTGCTGATTCTTATTTTTCTTACAGTACATCCATATTTTTCCATAGTCCACCTCTTCTTTTCATTATAGCTATTATAACTTAAATAAAGAAGAATGGTCCGAATTCTCGGACTTTTTCTATTATTGCTTATCATTTTATTAGAATAATAGATGAAAGGGGTGAAACTTTATGAATCAACATGAAACTAAAGAGAAAAAGAAGACATGGAATTTATGCTATGGGTTTTTGATCTTAGAAGGAAAACCGCTAGATACAATTAAAAAACTTAATGATTCTAAGTCTGATTCTTCTGTCACAATGAACAAAATTTATCCCGGTGTATGGATTTTAGATTCCCAAAGGTTTATTCAAAAAATTAAAAACTGCATCAAAAAAAGACCGAGAGACTAAATCTCCGGTCTTCTTTCTTACTCATAGCTGCTGTAGGTATCATGAATTGAGCCGTCTCTTATTTCTAATCGACGCTTTGATAGTTTATCAATAAAATATCGGTCATGGGATACAAACAGCAATGTTCCATTATAATCCAATAATGCCTGTTCCAAAATTTCTCGTGTTTCAATATCGATATGGTTGGTCGGTTCATCTAATATCAGGAAATTTACTTCCTTTTGCATCAGAATCGCCAATTTCAGCAGCACTTTTTCACCGCCGGATAAACTTCCCACACGTTTAAAGACCTGATCTTTATAAAACGCATATTTTGCTAAAATGCTTCGGGCTTCCCCTTCAAAGCATGGGCATTCTTTTTGAAATGCCCGCAAAATAGAATCCTGCTCATCCTCAAAATGGATTTCCTGTGGGATATAGCCAATATTAGCTGTCTCGGCTATTTTCAGTTCACCCTCGTATGCGGTAAAGTCCCCTAACAAAGCTTTGATAAAAGAGGTTTTCCCTGATCCATTATTTCCTAACAGCACAATTTTTTCCTGATAATAAAGTGTAAAGCTGGCATTTTTAAACAGCGCTGCATCTCCATAAGAGATACCGAAGTCCTTTACTTTCAGCACTTCATTGCTGCTTCGCTCTCCGGCAAAGTAAACAGGAATCTTCTTTTTTTCTAGCTGTGGCTTATCTAGGACTTCCATCTTTTCCAAACGTTTTTCCAGCTCTTTCGCCTTTTTAAAGAATTTTTCATTATCTCCTTGATTGCCCCAGTCACGATAACGCTTGATGGAGGCTTTCATTGCTTCTATCTTTTTCTGTTGGGTTTTATACTGTTCAAATTCCAGCAGCAGCAAGCGTTCCTGTTCTTTCATACTGTAGGAATAATTTCCATGAAACAGACGGCTTTCCCCGCTTTCTAAAATAATTGTTTTATTCGTAACCCGATCTAGGAAATAACGGTCATGGGAAATAATCACAACCGTTCCCTGATATTTATTCAAATAATTTTCCAGCCATTCCAGCATCACAATATCTAAGTGATTCGTGGGTTCATCTAATAGAAGAATATCCGGTTCACTCAAAATCAGCTTCGCTAAATTCACAACGGTCTTTTGTCCCCCACTCAATAAAGAAAAGGGCTGATCTAAAAGACCTTGCAGCTTAAATCCGGTGATGACTTTATTTAGCTTTTCTTCCACCTCATATCCGCCTAAAGCGATATAGTGGTTTTGTATATTGGCATACTTATTCAATAAGGCTTCATTGGTACTGTCCTGAGACATTTCAATTTCCAGTGCTCGCATTCTCTGTTCGATCTCTTGAATATCCAAGAAAGATTCCATCAGTAAGTCTCTTACAGTAGTCTCCTTATTTTCAATTGTCGGAATCTGTTCCAAATAGCCAACGGTTGCCTGTTTACGAATCGTAACCGCCCCTGTATCCGGAAATTCCTGTTTCATCATCATTTTAAACAGCGTCGATTTTCCACTGCCGTTTTTACCGACAATACCGACATGATCACCGGTCAGAATTTCAAAACTGACATCTTGCAGTACCTGTTTATATCCAAAGCTTTTGCATATCTTATGCATTCCTATTTCTATCATTTTATTTGCTCCTTTATTTTAGTTAGATTCTTAAAATAAACAGAGCCTAAAAGGAATAGGATTAGACGATTTTAATCATCGCTTCGTACAGAAGAGGAATTCTCTTCTTATCGCCTAGCCTATTTTACAGACTCTGTACGAAGCTGAGTGCCTTCGACTCTACGGCAGATATAACCTAGAATCATGTTGACCACCTCCATATATCTAATGTTATCTTCACTTTATCACAGATGACCTGCGTTTCCTACTGATTCTCTTTATTTTATGAAAAAACCATCTCTCTATTGAGACATGGCTTTTGCGGCTTTGATAAAAGCTTTAAACAAAGGATGCGGACGATTAGGTCGACTCTTAAATTCCGGATGGAATTGAACAGCTACATAGAAAGGGTGTTCCTTTAATTCAACCGCTTCGACTAATTCGTTCTCCCCATCACGATAGGTTCCGACAATAGCCATTCCCGCTTCCTCAAATAATGAACGATACGCATTATTAAATTCATAGCGATGACGATGACGTTCCATAATACCTGACTGCTGATAAATCTCTTCTAAACGGCTGTTAGGCTGGATATGGCATGGATAAGCTCCTAAACGCATAGTTCCGCCTTTATTTTCCACATTCTTCTGATCTTCCATAACATCGATGATATAGTGATCGCTTTTTGTTTGAAATTCACTCGAGGTTGCATCTGTATAATTCAAGACATTGCGGGCGAATTCAATACAGGTAATCTGCATTCCTAGGCAAATCCCAAAATAAGGAATATGATGTGTGCGGGCATATTGTGCTGTTTTGATCTTTCCTTCGATCCCACGATAGCCAAAGCCACCGGGAATCAAGATTCCCTGACAGTCCTTTAAAACAAAGAGAGACGCTTCATCTGTGATGGCTTCACTATCCACCCATTTAATTTCCACTTTGCATTCATTAGCGGTACCGGCATGATGTAAGGATTCTACCACAGATAAATAAGCATCATGAAGTTCCGTATATTTTCCGACCATCGCAATCTTAATCGTTTCTTTAACGTTCTTTTCGCGTTCAATCAATTCCTGCCACTCCTTTAAATCCACGATTTGTGGATCTAAATGTAGCTTTTCACATACAATATCGGCTAAATGGGCTTCTTCAAGCATTGGCACCACTTCATATAAAGAGGAAACATCATAATTGTTGATGACACATCTTTCTTCGATGTTGCAGAACTGAGAAATTTTACGGCAAATCGATGATGGCAGCGGCATCTCACTGCGGGCAATCAGTATGTCACTCATGATTCCATAAGACTGCAGCTCTTTAATCGAATGCTGAGTAGGCTTAGACTTGAATTCCTTGCTCATTTTCAAATAAGGGACTAGTGTCACATGAATATATAGGCAGTCCTGTTTCCCTTTTTCCTGAATGATCTGACGAATGGCTTCCAAAAAAGGCTGGCTTTCTATATCGCCGACTGTTCCTCCTACTTCACAGATCAAGACCTCACATTCACTTTGCTTCGCCGCTAAATAAATATTTCGCTTGATCTCGTTAGTAATATGGGGAATCACCTGTGCCGTCTGCCCTAAAAATTCTCCTTTTCTTTCCTTGCTAATCACGTGGTGATAAACTTTTCCGCTGGTAATATTACTGTATTTATTTAAATTGACATCCATGAAACGTTCATAATGTCCTAAATCCAAATCTGTCTCTGCCCCATCTTCGCTGACAAAGACTTCGCCATGTTCTAAGGGGCTCATTGTTCCCGGGTCAACATTTAAATAAGGATCAAGCTTCTGTGCACTGACCTTAATCCCTCTGGCTATTAATAATCTTCCTAAAGAAGCGGCAGTGATTCCTTTTCCTAATCCCGAAACCACGCCGCCGCTTACAAATATAAATTTACACATATAAGATCCTTTCTAAATACTTTGATAGCGCTGAATAATTTCAGTGGCAATCTGTTTTCTTGTTTTTCGTTTGTCCATCGCTGTTTTTTCAATATAACGATGGGCCTTTGCTTCCGTCAAGAATTCATTTTCCATCAGCAGGCATTTCGCCAGATCGACTAATTTTATTTCCGCTATCTTATTTTTTAATTTTTTCTGTTCTTTCTGATAATTCTGAAAGCGAAAAGAATTCGCTCTTAAAAATGACAGCAGCTGTGCCAATATCTCCTTTTGCACCGGCTTGCTCAATACAAATACGCCGTATTTTTCTACTCTTTCACGAACCGAATACACATATTTGCTCGCTAGAAGCAGCAGGATATTCAGATCGGGATAGCGATTCAGCAGTTTTAATACATACGCTATTTCATGCTGATCGGAAGTAAACGGGAGATCGATCAGCACAGTATCAATGGAATGCAGCATTATACTTTTAGTAACCTCTTCCTTACATTTTGCCAAGATGACTTCACTCGGATAAAGCTCTTGAACGATCGCTTTCAACTGCATAAAGCGATCGGATTTTGTTGTACAGATAAGTATCTTCAGCATCGAATGCCTCTTATTGCTTACGCAATAACTGAGTTCTGCTTTCTACATAGTAGTCAATCAGGGGTGAAGGGAGGGTTTGTTTTATAAACTCACTGTTTTTAGCGATAGTGATCGCCTCATTTAAAGTTTTAGGCAGAGTATCCAACGCACTTTGCTTGATTTCTAAATTATCCGTACATTCGTCCATCAGCGCCAGCTTGTTTTTAATGCCATCCATCCCTGCCGCAACCAATAGATTCACTGCCAGATAAGGATTGCATAAAGGATCACTGTTTCGTACTTCACAGCGAACTAAATGATCTTCTACCTTTGGAACACGAACTAAGGTCGTACGATTAGAATGTGACCAAGAAATATATTTAGGATCTTTATCTTCTCCTAAACGCTGATATGAATTGCGGTCTGGATTTAAAAACAACGCCATCTCTTTACTGTGAGCTAAAATTCCCGCAATAAAGTGTTTCAGCAACTCCGGCTGATCGAATTGAAAACTATTTTTACCGTTTTGTGAGAGTGATAAGTTAATATGCAGCCCACTCCCGCTTGCGAATTCAATCGGCTTCGGTAAAAATGAAGCATATAAACCATGTAATTCAGAAATTGTCTGAACTGCCCATTTAAATGTAATCAGCTGATCACAGGCAGTCAAACCATCACGATATTGAAAGTCCACCTCATGTTGTCCGGGACCTTGTTCATGGTGCGAACTTTCAGGTTCAATTCCCATCTCTTCTAAAGTCAGACAGATATCACGGCGGATATCTTCGCCTTTATCCAGCGGCGCCATATCAAAATAGCCGCCCTGATCATGTGGAATCCATGTACAACGGCCTTGATCATCGGTTTTAAAGAGGTAGAATTCACATTCTGTTCCACATAATACCTGATATCCCTCTTGTCTTACTTTTGCCAAGCGCTGCTTTAAAAGACTGCGGCAGTCGACTTCTAAAGGGGTCTGATCGGGATAATGAACACTGCAGAAAAAACGAATAACACTGCCGCTTTGCGGACGCCAAGGCAAAATATCAAACGTAGAAGAATCCGGCATCAAAAGCAGATCTGATTCTTCAATCCTGCCAAAGCCGGCAATCGCACTGCCATCAAATAAAATGCCTTCTTCAAAAATACGTGGCAGCTGACGAGGCATCACTGAGATATTTTTTTGATTCCCTAACAGATCACAAAAAGCTAAGCGAATAAATTTAACGTCGTGTTCCTCAATAAACTCTAATATTTCCTGAATGGTATGGTTCATATACTTTCCTCCTTCATAAATGAAAAAGCGCTCTTAACGGGACAATAAAAACACGATGTTTATCCACATATAAGAACGCCTTTGTTCTGTATTACACAGCAATATAATAGGGAATAGCGTATTAAATGTCAAGAAAAAACTTCGTTCAATCCATGCTTTTATCATTTTTTGAAAATTTCATTGAACTTAATGTCTGATACTTTAAATTTACCCCATTTTAACGATATTAACCTTCCTATTTAGTTTAAACAGACGATCAACAAAAAGGATTGACAGACAAAAAATCAATGCTATAATGGGGACAGAGAAAGCAAGGACGCTAGACACATTGTGTTTAGCGCCCTTTTTTCTTTGGATAAACCAACAAGGAGGAACGACAATGAGAGAGATTAAAGAGACTTTTGGATCGATGGTATTTAATGAAATTGTGATGCAGGAACGTTTGCCTAAAGAGGTAAATAAAAAACTGCAGAAAACGATTATTGAAGGAAAAGCATTAGATGTTGAAATTGCTGGTGCCGTGGCAAATGCCATGAAAGATTGGGCGATTGAAAAAGGGGCTACTCACTATACCCACTGGTTCCAGCCAATGACCGGGATCACTGCCGAAAAGCATGAAGCCTTCATCACCCCCAGCAACGGCGGAATCTTATTGGAATTTTCCGGTAAGGAATTAATTAAAGGCGAACCGGATGCATCGAGTTTTCCTAACGGCGGCTTGCGTGCAACGTTTGAAGCCCGCGGCTATACCACTTGGGATCCCACTTCTTATGCTTTTATTAAAGATAAAACGTTATGTATCCCGACTGCCTTTTGTACCTTTGACGGCTTATCATTAGATAAGAAAACACCGCTTTTACGCTCCATGGAATTGATCCATCAGCAAGCGATGCGCATTATTCGTTTATTTGATCATGAGGGAATAACGCGTGTCACTACTACAGTCGGAAGCGAACAGGAATACTTCTTAGTGGATCGTCAGCTCTGTTGGCAGCGTCCTGATTTGATTCTATGCAAAAGAACCTTATTCGGTGCTCCTGCTCCTCGCGGTCAAGAACTGGAAGATCACTATTTTGGAATGATTAATGAAAGAGTCAAAGCCTATATGCAGGAAGTCGATAAAGAATTATGGAAGCTTGGTGTTCTCGCTAAAACCGAACATAAAGAAGTGGCTCCGGCTCAGTTTGAATTAGCTCCTATTTTCACAACGGCGAACATTGCGGCCGACCATAACCAGCTAATGATGGAAGTGCTGCAGAAGGTTGCCTTTAAACATGGTTTTGAATGCCTGCTGCACGAAAAGCCCTATGAAGGCATCAACGGAAGCGGAAAGCATAATAACTGGTCAATCGTCACCAATAACGGCATCAATTTATTAGAACCGGGTCAGACACCGGAAAAGAATGCTCGTTTCCTGCTGTTTTTAACTGCTATTATCAAAGCCGTAGATGACTATCAGGACTTACTGAGAGTCAGTGTTGCCACAGCCGGCAATGATCATCGTTTGGGTGCCAATGAAGCCCCGCCGGCAATCGTTTCCATCTTCTTAGGAACCGAGCTGACCAATATCCTAGAAGCTTTAGAACAAGATCTTCCTTATAATCAAACCTATGAAAGATCAATGCAGATCGGTGTTGATGTTCTGCCGGAGTTTCCCAAAGATACCACTGACCGCAACCGTACTTCTCCGTTTGCCTTTACCGGCAATAAGTTTGAATTCCGAATGTTGGGATCTTCGCTTTCGATCTCTTGTCCTAATATTATCTTAAATACGATCGTCGCTGATGCATTGAGTCAGTTTGCCGATCAGTTAGAAAAAAGCACTGATTTCAAAACGGATCTGAATACATTGATCAAAGAGACCATTCGTCAGCATAAGCGCATCATCTTTAATGGCAATGGTTATTCTAAAGAATGGGTTGAAGAAGCCAAGCAAAGAGGCTTACTGAACATTAAAAATACTGCCGAAGCGATTCCTTATTATATTGCCGATAAGAATATTGAACTGTTTACTAAATATCATATTTATACAAAAGAAGAAATGTTTGCAAGAGACGAGATTCTGTTTGATACCTACTCTAAAACATTGCAGATTGAAGCGATTACGATGGAACGTATGACAACCCAAGATATCCTGCCTGCTGCTTTTAGCTATCAAAAAGAACTGCTGACAACACTTCAATTAAAAAAGCAGCTGTCTATTGATGGTGAACCTGTCGAACTCCGTCTGTATAATGCCTTATCGAAAGAAATCAAAGGCATGGTAGAAGCGGCAGAGAAGATTCAGACAATTTTAAGTTCCACTAGCGGACTTTCTTTACCACAAGTATCTAAAATTTATGCAGATACCTTGATTCCGGCAATGAACACTCTGCGTCAGCATGGCGATCGTTTAGAAGAAATAGTTGATCGTCAAATTTGGCCGTACCCTCAATATACAGATTTACTGTATCGTATTTAACATTCACTCCTGTATAGCCTTTATACAGGAGACTATTTATTTAAAAAGGAGACAACATGGAACGAGAACTACATGAAGAATGCGGCGTTTTTGGAATTTACGGTTCAGACAATGCGGCAAATATCACTTATTACGGCTTACATAGCCTACAGCATCGCGGACAGGAAGCAACAGGCATCTTAGTTAAAAACGAACAGGAATTCACCCTTTATAAAGGCGAAGGCTTAGTCAGTGAAGTTTTCAGCGCTGAAAAAATCAGCCGGCTAAGCGGTGATATTGCGATCGGACATGTTCGCTATTCGACTGCCGGCGGCGGTGGAATTGCCAATGTCCAGCCATTATTGTTTCGAACTATGCAGGGATCACTGGGAATCGCTCATAATGGCAATATCGTCAATTCGAATCCTTTAAAAGAACAGCTGGAAAAGCAGGGAAGCATCTTTTCTTCCACCTCCGATACAGAGATTATAGCTCATTTAATCAAGCGTGAAAGCGGAAGAATGATTGACCGCCTCTGTCAGGCACTTACTCAGCTTGAAGGGGCATTCGCTTTCTTAATCCTGATGGATCATGCCCTTTTCGTCGCAAGAGATAAATATGGCTTACGTCCTCTTTCGATCGGTCAAATGAATGACGGAGCCTATGTGATTGCCTCGGAAACCTGTGCCTTTGAAGTGATTGGCGCTAAATTTATTCGTGATGTTCAGCCGGGGGAAGTCATCCGCATTAAAGACGGACAGTTAAAATCTACGTTTTACACGAAGAAAACCTCACATCATCTTTGTGCCATGGAATATATTTATTTTTCACGTCCTGACAGTCATTTAGAAAAGATCAATGTCCATACAGCCAGAAAACATTCAGGCAAGATTTTATATAAAGAAGCGCCTGTCAAAGATATTGATGTCGTCATTGGGGTGCCGGATTCATCTATTTCAGCTGCGATCGGTTACGCCGAGGCCGCCCAAGCCCCTTACGAGATTGGCTTGATTAAAAACAAGTACGTGGGAAGAACCTTTATCCAGCCTACTCAGCAAATGCGGGAACAGGGAGTGCGTATGAAATTATCAGTTATCTCTTCTATCGTCAAAGATAAAAAAGTAGTGATGCTGGATGATTCGATCGTTCGAGGAACCACCTCAAAACGAATCGTAAGTTTATTAAAAGAAGCCGGGGCAAAAGAAATCCATGTCCGAATTGCTTCCCCCGCGATTCGCTTTCCCTGCTTTTATGGCGTCGACACCTCAACGGTGGAAGAGCTGATATCCAAAAAGATGAACAATGAACAATTATGTCAGTATATCGGGGCCGATTCCTTAGCCTTTATCAGTGAAAAAGGGATTCAGGAAGCCATATATATAGACCATCCACAAGGTTTATGCATGGCCTGTTTTAACGGTCATTATGTGACCGATTTATATGATAATGAGACATGAAAAAACTGCAGACGCAGTTTTTATTTATTATTTAATTCACGAATCACTTTAATTACACTCGATGAATCCAAACCACCGCAGTCCTTGCTTTGAGCTAAACGGTAAAACTGCAGTCCAGTATTCAAAGTAAAGTTCGGAATTTTAGAATCACTGCATAGCTCTCTGGCTAATTCAAGATCCTTGACAACCAAATCTAAGGCAAAGCCCGGCTGATAATCCTCATTCTTTACTTTATTCATTTTAGCGTCTAATATTTTATTATCGCCTGAACTAGTTGTTGTCACCTGATAAAATTTATCGATGTCAATGCCCAAGGCATCTGCTGTCATTAAAGCTTCACCATTAATCACCTGAGCCGTAAATGCCATATAGTTATTGATGATTTTGATTGCCTGTCCGCTTCCTCTTTTTCCCATAAAATGGAATGTTTTGCCAATCGTCTGCAAATATGGCATTAACCCAGCTTGTTCAATTTCTTCTTCCGAAGCCCCTATCATAATCGATAAACTGGCATTACGTACCCCAACCGGACCTCCGCTTACCGGCATATCGACATAGTTAACCCCCTTAGATTCAGCCAAATCAGCTAAAAGGCAAGCCAGTTTAGGTGAAATGGTACTGAAATCCATAATAATTTGTCCTGCTTTAGCCGTTTGCAGAATCTCTTTCACAACACTTTCCACTTCTTTTGGTCCCGGTAAAGACAGCCCGATAATATCACTCTTTTCTACTAATTCTGATATTTGCTTAGCTGCGACAGCTCCCTCTTTTTGAAGTTCTATACACTTTTCCTGACTGCGGTTATACACCACTAAATTAGAAAACTCTTTTAAATAATTGACAGCCATGGGATACCCCATATTTCCTAATCCGATAAATCCAATTCTCTTTTCCATGTTCTCCTCCTATAAGTAACGTTTCGTCACTTATCAATATGAATAAATTACGATATGATACATTCAAATTAAGGGATGGAACGATGGAGAAAGAAATGATCAGGGCACGCAGTCCTCAGCAGAAACAAGAACGTTTAATGGAAATAATGACGATTACCGATGAAATGTTTTCTACAACGTCTTATCATGAGATTACCTTAACTACTATTGCCAAAGCATTAGGCTGGTCTCGGGGAAATCTTTATAAATACGTTAATACAAAAGAAGAAATATTTCTGGAATTATATTTAGTCAAGCAAGCGGCTTTTATGGCAGAACTGCAGCAGTCATGCTCTCTGATCTCCTGTCCAAGTAAAACACTGGCATATAAAATCAGTCAATGTTTCGATCATCATCGTGCATACTTAAGATATCACAATATTCTTTCATCGATCATTGAGACCAATGTGACAGTAGAAAAACTCGCTAAATTCAAGAAACAATCCTATGCTCAGCGACAGTATTTTTTTGACTTGCTCACTTTGCATTGTCCCAGCTTATCACCTAAAGAAATCAAACAGCTGTTTTTAACGTTCTTATACCAAGGCTGCGGGTTAGATAATCATACCCATGTCACTTCAGCACTTCAAGAAGCCATGGCATTAGCACAATTAGAATTTACCTTGGATGATTTTTCTGAACTGTTTGCTGATTTTATCACCATGTGTCTTGAACATTACCCGCAATCTTCTAAATAGTCTAAAACCCTGCAGACGCAGGGTTATTTTTAATTTAATTTTGTAATATCGATTAAATTCAACTTGTTAACGTGCTGTTTTTCCAAGCTGGTAATCAAAGCCTGAGCAGTATCTAAAGAGGTGAAAGTAGGTATTCCCGATTCTACCGCGAAACGTCTGATTAGAAAACCATCTCTTGCTGTATTATTGCGGCTGGGAATATTAATGATTAAATCGATCTTATCTTCTAAGATCAAATCATAAATCGTATTTTCCTCATCATTGATACGGTTAACTGACACGACCGGAAGTCCATGCTGTTTTAAAAATTCATAAGTTCCCTTCGTTGCATATAAACAGTAGCCAAAGGAATGAAACTGTTTAGCGATTGGCAGAAATTCTTCTTTAGAGGCATCTTGGATCGTACAGATCAGATTCTTATGTTTGGGCAGCTGCAGTCCTGTACCTAAGAACGCTTTATAAATCGCTTCATCAAATTCTGTAGAAATACCTAATACTTCTCCGGTAGATTTCATTTCCGGTCCTAAACTGATCTCCGCTCCCTTAATCTTTTCAAAGGAGAAAACAGGCATTTTCACCGCTACGGTTTCTTTGAGAGGCATCAGTCCGTAAGCGTAGCCTTGTTGTTCAAGGGTTTTGCCCATGATCACGTTGGTTGCGATATCCACTACCGGCAGATCAGTTACTTTTGAAATATAAGGGATTGTACGGCTGGAACGCGGATTGACTTCGATGACATAGACATCTTGAGCATAGATAATAAATTGAATGTTGATGAGACCAATCACATGCATGGCTTTTGCTAAACGTTTGGTATAATCGACGATCTTATTTTGTATTGCCTGATCGATTGACTGCGGCGGATAAACAGAGATACTGTCTCCTGAATGTACTCCGGCACGTTCAATATGTTCCATAATACCGGGGATTAAAATCCCTTTTCCATCACAAATCGCATCTACTTCGACTTCTTTTCCCGATAAATACTTATCAATTAAAATAGGATGTTCCTGATATTGATGATTAATAATTTTGATATATTTTTCAATATCCTGATCATTTAAAGCAATTTTCATTCCGGCCCCTCCTAATACATAAGAAGGACGGATCAGCACCGGATACCCTAGTTTCTTTGCTGCTTTCATAGCTTCTTCAACTGTGTAAACCGTCTGTCCCAGTGGACGCTGCAAACCACATTCTTCTAACAGGGCATCAAAGCGTTCTCGATCTTCTGCCGCATCAATATCCTCAGCTGTGGTTCCTAATATCTTAACCCCCATAGCTTCTAAATCATGAACTAATTTAATTGCCGTCTGACCCCCGAACTGTACGATTGCGCCTTCTATTTGTTCGAGTTCGACGATGTTTCTTACATCTTCTTTTGTCAGTGGTTCAAAGTAAAGACGATCCGCAATATCAAAATCGGTGCTGACTGTTTCGGGATTGTTGTTGATGACGATGGTCTCATATCCAGCCTTTTTTAACGCCCAAACACAATGAACACTGCAGTAGTCAAATTCAATGCCCTGACCGATGCGGATGGGTCCTGAGCCTAATACCAGTATTTTCTTTCTATGAGGAAGACTTTTTACCTCGTTTACTCTATTATAGACACAGTAAAAATAAGGCGTTGCTGCTTCAAATTCAGCGGCACAAGTATCCACCATTTTATAAGCGGGATAAATGTCATATTGCTTTTTTAAAGCTTCGATGGTTTCAATAGATTGTCCGCTTAATTTAGAAATAACTTCATCTAAAAACTGCATATGCTTAGCTAGTTTCAATAACTCTGAGTGTAATGGTTCGTTCTTTAAACGTTCTTCAACTTCAATCAGATGTGCTATTTTATCCAAAAACCATCTATCTATTTTGGTAATGGTATGAATTTCTTCAATCGATGTCTGACGTCGCAGACTTTCGGCAATCACAAATAAACGCTGATCACTGACTTCATTTAGCTTGCTTTTTAGTACTTCATCTTCTTGTTTAGCTAATTCATCTAAATAAAGGTAATCAAAGTTCTGTTCCAAAGAACGAATGGCTTTCATCAAAGCGCCTTCAAAGTTATTGCTGATGCTCATGACTTCTCCTGTCGCTTTCATCTGTGTCCCTAAATCACGGCTGGCACCTACGAATTTATCAAAGGGCCACTTAGGAATCTTGCAGACAATATAATCCAAAGCCGGTTCATAAGAAGCATAGGTTACTCCTGTAATCTGATTGATAATCTCATCTAGCTGATAGCCTAACGCGATTTTAGCTGCCAGTTTTGCGATTGGATACCCGGTTGCTTTAGAGGCTAAAGCCGAAGAACGGCTTACACGGGGATTCACTTCGATGACACAGTATTCAAAACTATAGGGATTTAATGCATACTGAACGTTGCAGCCACCCTGAATGTCTAACGCCGTAATGATTTTTAATGCTGATGTGCGAAGCATCTGATATTCTTTATCGGATAAGGTCTGACTTGGTGCGACCACGATACTGTCCCCAGTATGCACCCCAACGGGATCGAGGTTTTCCATATTGCATACGGTAATGCAGTTTCCGCTGCTGTCACGCATTACCTCATATTCAATTTCTTTCCAGCCGGAGATGCATCTTTCAATTAAACACTGCCCTACTCTCGATAAGCGCAGTCCGTTTCCGCAAATATCATGAAGTTCCCTAGGGTCATGAGCGATTCCGCCTCCGGTTCCCCCTAAAGTATAGGCGGGACGAACCACCACCGGATAGCCAATCTCTTTAGCAAACATAATGGCAGTATCCACATCTGTTACAATTTTTGATTGCGCACAGGGCTCCTGAATCTCCTCCATCAGTTTTTTAAATTCCAAACGGTCTTCCGCTAATTTAATTGTCTGTGTGGAAGTTCCGATCGTTCTGATTTGATGTTCTTCCAAAAATCCCTCATCGTCTAAGCTCATCGCCAGATTTAAAGCATTCTGTCCCCCTATCGTAGGTAAAATACTATCCGGTTTTTCTTTGATGATCAGATCTTTAATCACTTCTATTGTCAGCGGTTCGATATAGACTTTATCAGCGATAAACTTATCGGTCATGATCGTAGCCGGATTACTGTTAATCAATACTACTTCTACGCCTTCTTCTTTTAATGCTTTGCAAGCCTGTGTTCCGGCATAATCAAATTCTGCGGCCTGACCGATAATAATCGGTCCTGATCCAATGACTAATACTTTCTTTATTCCTATATCTCTTGGCATTTTCTTCTCTCCTCTATCATCTTGGAAAATTCATCAAATAAGAATTCGGTGTCTTTTGGACCCGCACAGGCTTCCGGATGAAACTGCACCGTCTGAATCGGCTGTCCGCGATATTTTAAGCCTTCGATCGTCTGATCATTCACATTTTTGAACCATATATCAGCGACCGATGCATCAATGCTGCTTTCTTTGATGACATAATTATGATTCTGAGTAGATATGTACACCTTTTCGCTATAAAGATCCTTCACCGGATGATTGGCTCCATGATGACCATACTTCAATTTTTCTGTTTTAAAACCATGAGCTAATGCCATGAGTTGATGTCCTAAGCAAATTCCAAATATCGGAATTCCGCTCTTGATTAGCTGTCTGATCTCATTAATCATTTCCTCGCATTCACTGGGATCACCCGGGCCATTGGAAAGCAAGATGCCATCGACATTCATCGCGATCACTTTTTTAGCGGGGGTTGATGCGGGAACAACAATGACTTCATAACCGCGTTTTATTAGATTTTCAGCGATATTTCTCTTAGCTCCATAATCATAGAGGGCAATTTTTTTATTGCCGCTGCTAATCGCATGAATAGAATCACTGGTTACCTTTTCTACAACCTGACTCACCTTATATTCTTTTATTTGCGGCAAAATATCACTGATATTTTCATACTTCTGAGTTGTGATCATACCATTCAGACACCCCTTTTGACGAATGACTTTCGCTAAATGGCGGGTATCAATATCCGCAATGCCGGGAATATCATTCAGTCTTAAATAAGTATCTACATCCATTTCTGTTCTAAAATTGCTTCCAATGCGTGAGAGTTCACTGACGATCAGTCCCTCTGCAAAGACACTGGAAGATTCCTGATCTTCCAAGCAGACACCGTAATTCCCAATCAGAGGATACGTCATAATGACTGACTGTCCTGCATAAGAGGGGTCTGTCAAAATTTCTAAATATCCGCTCATAGAAGTGTTAAAAACAAACTCACTGATAACTTCTCTTTGTGCACCAATGCTTCTTCCTTCAAATACATCTCCGTTTTCTAAAATTAAATAGGCTTTCATAAATACTCCTTTCTTTTAAATCTTTCTTAAATCATCTAATAGCTTTGTTTTTTCAATAGTCTCTGCCGTTTTTTCCTGTTTTATGATTTTTGCCGGATTGCCTGCTGCTACAGCTCCAGCGGGGACATCCTCTAATACGATACTACCGGCTCCAATGACAGCGCCCTTACCAATACGAACCCCTTCTACGATAACGGCATTAGCTCCAATCAATACATCATCTTCAACAACAACCGGTTTAGCACTTAGCGGTTCTATAACTCCGGCTAAGACAGCTCCGGCACCTACGTGACAGCGTTTTCCGACTTCCACACGTCCGCCTAAAACTGCACCCATGTCAATCATCGTTTCATCTCCGATCTTACAGCCGATATTGATAATTGCTCCCATCATGATAACTGCCTGATTGCCAATAAAAACCTGTTCGCGAATGATGCTTCCCGGTTCAATGCGGGCATTCACTGTTCTCATATCCAATAATGGGACAGCACTGTTACGGCTGTTTTGTTCTAAATGGTAATGAGTAATCTGATGCTGATGCTGCTTTAAATAGGCTTGAATTAAATCTAAATCCCCTATTAAAATACGACTGCTTTCAGATCCGAACACTTCAATGTCGCTTCTTGTTGGTAAACTCTGCCCGTTAACATACACTTTAACGATCGTTTTCTTCTTTGATTCTTTAATATATTGAATAATGTCTTCTGCTGTTTTGTCCATAAACTTCCTCCCTTTTAAAGATCGCAGCCCATTTAAGCAACAAAAAAGGAGAAATAACTTTATTCGTTATCTCTCCATTTATTTAAAATTGAAATTTAAAAACAAAGTTACTTTAAATAAGCTCCTTTGCTTTTATTTTGTTGTCAATGTGACGGCTTCGTAAATACAACCGTATTTTATCAGCTTTACTTCCTGATTTCAAGTTTTTTAGCTGATAGATGGTAAATGCTTTTTGATCTCTCACTAAAATATTATATTTTACGAATAAAATGACCTCCTTAGAACATAATAGTAGTAATTTATAGGAGGCAGTATATGCAATTAAATGAACATCAAAAAAACTTTTTAAGTGCTTTTAAAGAAACAGTCTGCATCACCCGTGATCAAAACGGCAGAACATTTATCTGTAAAGATAAACCCACTTTAGATGTGGAACTAGGAGAATGGGAAGATGCTGATTTCATTGAATTAGATCCTCAGCTCTTCCCCGATTTAGACTGGCAGACATTATATTATGCAGAAACTATGCTTAAAGATGCGAAATAAACCCTTGCGGGTTTATTTTATTGAGAGTAATTCTTTTGCTTTGACAACGTCCTTCTTTTTAACGTAGAGTGTATACATCTTAGAAAATTGCCCGTCATCGTAATCTAATGGTGAAGGATTTGAATAACTGGAAAAGGTATTAGGCATTCCCGTCTGACCGGATTCAATCCCTTCTTTGGTTTTAATACCATGATCGTTTAAAATGCGAATCATTTCAGCAATCTGATTACGATCATAGCTGGAAAATAAGTCTGTAAACAGCCAATTCAGCATTGTGTACCCCTCGCTTCTTTTATCTATTTCTATTTTACCATATTCGCTTTGATCTGCCTATAAGGATTCAGATCAATATAAACAAAAACATTTATTCACTACGAAAAGACAGGCTTTTGCCTGTCTTTTAAACGCCATCAATGAAGCTAAGGTATCGGCTAACAACGTTATTATTTTTACTTGTTGGTTTTATCTTTAAGCATTTTAACGTTGCCGTCGATTAAAGCACCCTCTTCCACAATAATCTGTTTAGCTTCAATATCTCCTTCTACACTTGCCTCTTTCATGAGATGAAGTTTTCCTGCAGTATGTACATTTCCTTTGCAGCGGCTGTCTAAAATTACTTCCTGAGCAATGATCATCCCGATAATATAGCTTTTTGCAGTGGCATTCAAAGTCGATTGACATTCAATATTGCCCTTGATTTTGGAATGATTTAAAATCACGCTTTCCGCATGAACATTGCCAACAATCTCTCCGCCATTGACTGTAAGCTGTCCCTGAATCATGACATCGCCCATAATCTTTCCCTGTACTTCTAAATCATATCCATCATTGATGCTTCCGTTAATCACTGTCCCATCAGAGATAATCGAAGGTTTTTTGGCAATCGCGATTTCTTTTTTGATTTCTATTTTAGGTTCGTCTCTTTTTATCTCTTTTATTTCTTTAACTTCACGTATGTTTTCTTTGACTTGATCTTCTTCATCAAAATAGCGATCCTTTAATTTATTTTTAAAATCGTTAAATTTATCCATCTTATCTGCTCCTCTTCTATCTCTTTATTAGACAGGAAGGGAAAATTCCCTTCCTATTTGTTTTTACCTTATATATTTCTTCTTTTCCAGCCACGCGACAGCCCCAAGAGAAACAAGTCCCATCATTGCATAAGCGTTTATCAGCGTAGTATCCGATGTATCCGCCACTTGATTTTGTGTTTCATTTTGAGAAATATTAAATGAATTGTCACTCAATGATTCTTTTGCTTTAGCGATAATGCCATAATAGCTGAAATGATTGGTTTCAATATAAATGAATCCATCTTTAATGATAAATGGATATTCCACTACATCTCCGTTATCGTTGACATAAACCGCTTTAATATCTTCATACTGATTGATATTTCCCGGTATTTTCAAGATAATAGTGATCATACCATCCGGCTGGATCAGCACATCTTTATACGTTAGATGAATATTGTATAAAGCGATCAATTCATACCCATTAAAATGCCTATTGAGACTGCTGTTCATCTGCTGATTGGTGTGTGTATCCAGCTTATTAAAGACATCTTTAATGTGAAGCTGAGTGCCGTTAATAAATTTTGTTCCATCTAATCCTACAATTGTTGTATCTTCATTTTTGATTTTATCTACTAAACCGTACTGAATAACGTCACGGTAGTAGTCAATTTTATTTTTATCAAACTGAGCCTGCTGTTGTGGTGATAACTGGTCATAAAGATAGATCCATTCTTTTAACTGTTCCACTGATTCAGCAGTGTTAAAATCAAGTGATTCCAACTGTTTTAATTGCTCATTTAATTTTATGCTGTCTTCAATTTTAGTAAGTAAAGTATCTGCTTTGTCACTTTGTTTTTCCAAGTCTGTCTTATTTTTTTCAGTCAGATTATTTTGGTAATTATGATGCACACTCTCAATTTGATCGACAATCGAACCCACTTTATCTTTATCACTGATGACGACGTTATCCTCATTTAAGTCTTTGATAGCTTCTTCTATTGCTTGTAATTCTTTTTGTAAGGCTTCTACTTTGCTTTCCAATTGACTAATCGTTGTTTGGTGATCTGTTAATTGGGTTTGTTCATTATCAGATAAATTCTGATTCCATTCTTTTTTGATGGCATCGATCTGATCTTCGATTTTCTTAATCGTTTCCAGATCGATTTCTTTTATAGTCGATTCATCATAGCCGTTTAATACATCACCCACCTTGGATAATGCTTCTTCAACGCGCAAAAGGATATTTTCCAAAGCTTCAATCTTTATTTTTTCATTGGCAATACTTTCTTTTTGATCTTCATTCATATTCGTCTGATAGTTATTTTCCATCAGATCGATTGCCTTTTTCACTTCATCGATTTTATTTTGATCGTCACTGGTGACATCTTTAGCTGAAATATTCTCTAAATGATGGTCAATTATATTCATTTGAAGACGAATATCCTGAATACAGTCTTTTAACTGATTTAAGACGCCTAACTGATGATTCAGTTGTTGGATTGCACTATCACTCAAAGAAGTATTCAGCAATGCTTCCTCAATCGTCATAATGGCCTGATTTACTAGAGATTCGTGTTCTAAATTAACATTCTCAAAATTAATCCCGCCTGATTTTGCCGTCAGCTGATAAGCTTGATTAAAGATACTTGAATCAAAACCGGCTAAGGCATTTTCAACTGCCTTTAATGCATCGTTTGCAGCCTTGATCTTTGCTTCCAAAGCAGGAATTTTATTACTCAAATTATCTGTTAAGTGATTTATTTGACTTACCAAAAGGTTGTCTTTATCCATATCCAGCATTTTAGTTATCTTCTCTTTTGCTAGAGCGACGGCTTCAGCATCAGTAGTTTTAACAGTCGTTTCCGTTAAATTTTGAAGCAGATTTTCGATTGTAGTTAACTGCTCATGAAGTGTACTCATCTTTGCGAGAAAGGCATTAATATTTTCCGCCAGCTTTGTAAGCCGTGCTTTTTGACTGACCGTCAGTATTTCCTGAGCATAAGGAAAAGCGTTCAATGCAGTTTGTGCTGATAATACCTGCATTTCATCACTTGTTTTAATATTGGCTAAGGTGATGCCTGTTAACTGATTTTCAATTTGCATAATAGCGTCATCAATATTATCTAATTGCTGTGTTAATTCCTTGATCTTGTTAAGCTGTTCATCAATCGTTGTTTTTTGTTCCAAAGTCAAATGTTGACTGTAATCTAATTTTTGAATATCCTCAAATTCTTTTAAAATATCGATCGTAATATCTCCAATATCAATAGAAGATAATACTTCCAGTTTATTTAAATAGCGAATGATTTCTTCTATTTTAGCATTAAGATTCTCCAATTTTTCTTTATGTCCGTTGATACTTGCCGCTTCATCGTCAGTTAAGTTCGACGTAATATCCAAAATAGCGCCTAATGCTTCAGTAATCAGCGGTTGATTTGCCGATGTCACCGTATTCAAATCAATTGCTGCTGCCTGATTGATCTTTTCAATCTTCTTAGCTATTTCTTCAATTTTGGCTAAAAGAGCTTCACCTTTTGCCAACGCTAAATCCAGTACTTCGATCTGTGATACGGATAACTGATTTGAATAATCGGTTTTCACCTTTTGAATTGCCTGCTGAGCCGTTTCAATGGCTAATGTTTGATCAGAATTCACATTTTCAATTTCATAATCATTTAATCCAGCAGCAGCCAGTGTCACTGCTTCTTGAATGATATTTAATTGATCAATCAATGTCTGTGCATTGGCTCTTTTTTGGTTCAACAATACTTTCTGATTCTCTGTCGTTGCGTCTAACGCAAGTAATTCATCAATAGCGCTAATAACGTCTGTAATCGTCGTACGCTGATCTTCTGTTACAGTAGCCACAGTCAAATCTCTGATCGTGCTATCAATGTCTGCAATAGAATCCAGATCGACTTTATTTTTCAAAGCATCAAGATGTTCTTTTAGTTTTGTCAGCTTAGTTATTTCTTCACTCGTTAGGTTTGAGTGCAGTTCTTCTAACTTAGCATACGCTAAGCTAGCTTGCTGATAAGATTCCAAAGTCACTGTATCAACGGTAATTTGCTCGATAATCGCTATATTTTCACTAAAGGTTTTCGTTACCTCTTTAATACGGGTCAATAAAGCATCGGCACGAATTCGCATCGCCTCTAAAATTCCTTTATCTTCGATACTTAAACGATTGTCACCGGTTATTTGATAGGCTTTGACTTGTGCGATGACTTCCTCAACAATAGCTTTATCACTTGACTTGATATTTTCTACAGTGAGTGACTTAATCGGTAATTCCAAAGCTGTAATTGTATTAGATAATTCATTAATCGCTTCAAGCAGTTGTGTGGCTTTCGCCTGTGCTTCCAATAAAGTCGTATTGCTGCTTCCTGATTCAAGCAGGCTGGTATTGATTTCATTTAACTCCTGCTGATATCGTTCGATGATTCCTTTATCTTTACTGCCAATAGTTAAAGCGGAATAACGATCTAATGACTGATTAATACCTGTCACGATATTCTGTTCATCTCGCAAGGGCTGAAGATAGTCATTGATCTCTTGGATTAGGTTTTCTCTTCTGACATTGACCTCTTCGGTTAATTTTCCATAATAATTCGCTCCGTTGTTGACATTCTCTAATAAAGTGTCAAACTGACCACGGTCATTATATACAAGGGCTGGGTAGCTTGTCTTTAATCCACTCAGCTCATTTTCATAGCCTTGAATAATTAACATATTTATACTTTGTTCTTTCAGCATGATTTGTGCATCTAATGCATTGTATTCTTCCATACTTAATACTGTCTGTTGTCCAACCAGTTCATCTCTCATCCTTTTGATGGCTTCATTCAATGCTGACGGATCAGATGGTGTTTCAATAATCTTAAAAGTCATTTGCGAATGATTTGCTCCATCCGTTGCTTCAATCGTATACGATTGTTTATCTTTTGCTTCTAAAGTCAGGATTTTAAAGCCATCTTCATTGGTAATGAAGTTTGTATATGTCGTTCCGTTCATCGTAACTGACTTTAAATTCTGATCTTTTATGACAATTCGATGCTGTAAATAATACTCTCCATTATCAACCACACCCTCGATCATCGGCGGTGTTTTATCGATGGAATTGACTGTATAAACTGCACTGGAATGATTGCCGGCATAGTCTTCTACCGATATTTCATAGCCATCCGATGTATCTACATCAAATGTATAAAGACCGTCTCCTAAATCGGTTAAAGGATAATCTTTTGCAGGGTTTAAATAACTTTTCACCTGTAAGGTACTGCTTTTAATTCCGGTTCCGATATCACTGACTTTAAATTTTAAGGTCTTAGAAACAGCCGGGGTTTCTAACTCCTCCAAAGATGTTAAAAGAGTAATTTTTGGTGCAGTGTCGTCTCCTTCAAAAATAACCTTTATCTTTTTAGACACACTCTCGCCATCTCTTGATAAGGTCAGGGTGAAGGTTTGTTCTGTATCATATTGTGAAGCATACATCTTAGTGATTTTTACTTCAATACCATTTAACGAAAGCAAATCACTGATAAAATCGGGAAAAGCAAACGTAATGCTGTCATCGATAGAACTTCCTTCGGTTAAATATTTTAATACCGTTTCACTGGCTGTTCCTGATGGCACGGTAATTGTATCAATCACTTTTAACAGATTGACTAATAATAGATCTTTTATAGTGTTTGTTACTTTTATATCAATTATTTTATCCACCAAAACATTAGTGACTGCCACTTCATCTGTTCCTAACACACTGGCATTATCACTGGTGACTTCTAAGTGCTGATGATTGGATAATGGCAATTTAAAAGTATAATTCTTCCCCTCAATCACATCAACAAAATAGGTTCCAGACTGTTCTCCGGAAACATTAAAGGTTAGACAATAACTGCGGACTGTTTCTGATGAAGGCGTATCTTTAGTTAGATTTTCTAATTTTGCTAATGCATCCAATGCTTCCTTGTAGGCATCCTCCGTATCAAATTTATCCGGTGAAAGCCAAGTATCCTCTTTTTCTCCTTCAACATCCTTAGTTACTAATTCCTCATATTTATCATTTAAATCGGCTGCAGCTTCTACCTTTTTAAGGTCATCTACCGTCGTCAGATCTTCTTTAGAATCCGGCAGTTTCGAAATAGCATCAAGCAATGGATCCAAATACTCCTCTTTTACAATGCCATCCACCTTTTTCTCTGCTTCTTCAAGCTTGGTTTTTGAATCCTCACTGACATAGTCCTTTGCATCTTTGCTCAAATCTTCAAATTTATCTTTTGCTTCATCTACTTTTGGTTTTTCTTCTTTAATATTATCTTTTGTAATCGCTTCTGGCTCCGGTAAGGTTTCATCAATAAAATCATCAACAGCTTTAGCGTCCACTTTCTCCGTTGAAATCTTAGTATCGGCATCTAGGCTTGAATAGTAAGTCAGATCAGCAGACTGCCCAACCTCTAATGTTCCCAAATCAAAATAAAGGAAAATATCCCCATCCATATAGGTTCTGGTTCCGTTTAGATCGCTGTTGTTAGCTGTTTTCATATAGCCTTTTTCATTATAGATATCATTGAAGGCAAAAACATAGGAAGTTCCGTTTAATGCGTACCCTGCCGTTGCTCGTGAGTCAGCTGCGTAGAAAATAAACGGTGCATCATTAATCTTCCCATAAGCTGTCACTTTCGCCGAAACACCGGGTACATTTTGAACATAGTTATGTGTATCATATGAAGAATATGAATTTTGATCAGGATCAAATGAGCGCATATAGCGAACATTCTCCAAAACTTCACCACTGATGTTTTCTAATTTTACTTTAGTCGTATAAAGCTGATCGTCTACTCCCAAATAAACTTCCTGTGTTACTTTTATCTTGCCATTAAAAATAGTTCCTGTCGTTAACGCGCCAATCACTTCTTTTTTTTCGTTATAAATAAAATCCGTAGAGAAGTTATCATCAATATTGATCTTCTTGCTTGTCGCCGTGTTCGCCGCTGAAGCATATGCCTTAGATGATCCATTGATCCCTACAGTCCAGCCTTCATCGATCGTTCCCGGCATAAAGAAATCATTTGTCTTCGATTTCATTCCGCTGTACCAACCGTTTTCATTGGCAATCATACCTATGCGGCTAGTCGTTTGCGGCAATAAATTACTGTTAGTATTATGAAAATTTGATGGTGCACTTCCAACTGAACCAAAAGAACCAAGACTGCTGATTCCCAGTTCAATATAATTTCCACCGATAAAACGATCCCCGCTTGTATTTTTTCCACTGATTAATTGTGTGACCCTGCTTTCCGCATGTGCTGATGTAACAGCAGTCAAACACATACTCACCGCAATAGATAAAGCTAAACCGCCTTTTAAAGTACGGCTCATCATTTGATGACGGTAAGATTTATTTTCTTTAAGTTGATTCAGATATTTTTTGATCATCTCTTTACTTACTCTTTTATTTAAAGAATGACCTATTGTTTGACTCCTTTCTTTTATTTTTTTATATTGCTGTATAAAAACTATTTTAATATTCCTATTTTTGTTTGTTATATCTCTTAGTGTCTTAATTTTCTTCTTTCTATATCCAGAAAAATGCTGAGCTTCCACAAAAAAGATGTATTTTACCCAAGCAAAAGCACGCTGACTCCTTTGTTTTAGAGTCTGCAAGTTTTGGTTTAACTGATTTATCCAATGTAAAACCCGCTCTTTGAATGCCCTTATCCCTATCATAAAGAGGTAACGTATACAAAACAGCATGAAATGCCAGCCTAGTTTTCGCTCTTTATGATGGGATGATCTTAATTCTTTTTTATTGTTTTCTTCTTGCATTATGACCCCTCCATCTATATACAGTTCTCTATAAGCTATTATATCAATAATGAATAAGCTCAATTTCAAAGAATCTCAAAGATTTGTCGGTGAAAATAGAGTATAAAAAAACAGGACAATCCGTTTACCGCTTACCCTGTCTTTATTTTTTTATCAGTTTTATTAAGAAAGTCGTCTGTCCTGCTTTGGATTCTGCTTCCATTTCTCCCACATGTGCCTCTATTATTTTCTTACAGATCGACAACCCTAAACCGCTGTGATGCTCAGCGCCGGTCGTATAATGCCGTTCAAAAATATGTGGCAATGCCGCTTGTTCAATGCCTTTTCCCTGATTGGTAATCTTGATTTGATAGCTAATCGCATCTTGAAGTAATTCAATCCTAATAGGTAAATTGATTTCACCGTATTCAATTGCGTTGCTTATGATATTTTCTATGCAGAGCATCATTTTTTCCTGATCTACATAGAGTTCATAGTCTTCTCCGATGATCTCTAAAGTCATTCCCGTTTGCATTAAAAGTACCTCTAGTTTCTCTTGAACAGAAGCTAATAACGCTTTGATCGAAATCATTTCTTTATGTAATGACAGTTCTTTATTTACATCCAATATTTGCAGATGGGTAATTCTTTTTGATAATATCTGTACCTTTTTAGCCATCTGATCTAACAAATAGGCTTCCTTATTTTGCTTTTTAGCAATCCCGCTGTTCAGCAATTCCACATAACCCAGCAGAGAAGATGCCGGGGCTTTTAAGTCATGGGCGACATCAAAAATATAGTCTTTCAGCTGATCCTGTTGAATGGTCAGGCTTTTATACGCTTTATATAAAGAAAGTTTTTCATTAACCATTAAAATTGAAAAATATGCAATCAAAGCAAATCCGGAAATTTCACTTCCCCACCCCAAATAAATCGGTTCGTACCAAAATGTGTTATCCATAAATAAACTGACTGCAAAGAAGATGACTAAAGCTGATAGGCATTTTAACGAAAGATTCTGCGGCTTCGAAGCATGCTTTAAGATCACATAAAGCATCATCGCACCAAAAAGATACTTATAGACTGTCCCAATATGTCCTAGAAGGATAATCATTTCATAGCGATGAGAGATAAAGAAAGTAGGCACAATCAAGCTGATTGCCAAGATATTGATTCCTGCAATGGCCCAACGCTTAGACACTTTAATTTGATACTGCCACAAAACAAGGAGCAGGACAAAATAAATCAGGAAATAGTAACTGACATCTTCCAGCCGATACCATAAAAAGGAACGATTGACGATTAATAAATGAATAATTCCATACAACACATAGCATAAATAGCTGAAACAAACTAAAGAAAAATAACCGTCTCTTGCCTGTCTGCCGGCAAATAAATAGGTAAAAAGACAAACCACTCCCATCACAAGAGGCAAGAAGCTTTGCAGACCTTTGATCAGTGTCTGAGCACTTTGGTAGATATTGATCTGCTGATTACTGCCATAAGCAATCGGATAAATCATGCCGCTGTAGTAGTGATCGTAGTCGCTTACCTGAATAATAATCTCATTGCAGGACTGGGTTGTAAATGTGACAGCCGTACTTAGTATTTTAGGCTCATAACGCTCTTTTTCGACTTCGCCGCTTTTATAGACAAGCTGTCCATTAATATAAAGATGATAAGCAGAATAAATCTCCGGCAATTGAAGAGTAACAACTTTATTCTCCTGTTCAAAGATACGCAGCCGATAGGTTGCCTGACCGTGCGGATTTTTCGTCTTATCTCCTAATTCAAAACCGCTGTACTCTCCAATATCTATATATTGCGAGGGCTGATACTCCTGAATAGTTTCCGGGGTCAGCAGTAAATCCTCATAAAATTCCCATTGCTTCGTTAGAAAATGCAGGTCTTGGTCAGAAGCGGTGTAATCCACGACTCCACAGATGGCATCGATATCATTATATGTATATTTGTTGTCAAACCTTTGAATAAACATATTGAAAAGAAGTGCAAAAAAGAAGGCACCGATAATGAATTTATATTTTTTCATTATGACCACCTCCTCTAGCCAATATATTTATATCCTTTGCCCCACACGGTTTGAATATATTTATGCGTTGGGCTTATTTGACCGATCTTTTTTCTCAGATTCGATATATGCACATTTACCATGCGGGTATCTTTATTGTAGCCTTCTTCCCATATCTGTGAATAAATCTCCTTCTCACTGTAAATAACATTGGGATGTGCTGCAAGCAATCGAAAAATATCCATTTCGGTGGTCGTTAATTCTATCGATTGATCCAAAACAGACAGGGTTTCATTGCTAATATCCAACATCAGATTACCAAATTCAAATTTTGTCTGTTGTTTAAGTAAATGTTTATCTTTAAGACGAGTGATGATTCTTAAACGCAGTTCTTCTAGGCTGAATGGCTTGCTTAAAAAATCATCTCCGCCCAACTCAAAAGCCTGAATGCGATTGTTTTCTTCATGATGATTAGTTAAAAAGATTATCGGAAGATTTTCATCATAGCGGCGAATCTGCTGGCATAAGTCAAAACCATCGCGATCGGGAAGTTCAATATCCAAGATAATCAAATCGGGTATTTTCTTTTCCATTTCTTCATCGAGAAACCGTCCGCGGTAAATTTTACGGAAATAAAATCCTTTATCTACTAAATACATTTCTACGATTTCTGTTAGGTCTTGATCATCATCAATCATTAAAATATCATTTTGCACGTTTCTTTCTCCTAAAATATGTATGTCCCGCTAACAGCGCAGCCGATGGCACGCCGATCACTAGCAAAGGTTTTATCGTGGAGGTCTCTGACTTTTCCTCACTTTTAGTCATGACTTTAGTCTCTAAAATCTCTTGATGGTCATGACTAGTTTTAACTACCTGATTTTCATCATTAATACTGAGGGTGACTGTTTCCTCCTGCTGATTCCATTCATTGATGTCTTGATGAGAAACAATAAATTCTTGATTGCCGATTATCATTAGGATATCTTCTCCGGCTTTATCTAATCCTTCGATTTGTTCAGGCTCAATCACAATTTCATCTTCCTGCCCAGGCACGTCATCTCGATTCTGATCGCCGCGATGCCCGCCGTTCCCATCAGGATCCCCAACTTCAATTTCCGGCTCATCTTCTTCCGGTCTGTCGGTTATATTCGGTACATCCGTTTCACCATTAGGATCATTAACAGGGGGATTTAGTCCTGCAGGTGGTTTTACTTCTTCCTCCGGTATTTCAGGAATTACGGTTTCCCATATCCCATTCTCAAACTTTATTGTATTGCTGTAGCCTTCTCTCATGCCACCGGTGATATGTACTCTAAAATAGTAGGTCTTATCCGGCAAAAGTGAACTTACAGCCGGAATTTCATAATCCACATAAGCCGTATAAGAAGTATCATACGCCGAAGCTAAATACCACTCAAGGTCATCTTTATATTTTTTAAATCGGTTATTATCCATCGATACTTCAAAACTGGCACCTCTGTAATTAACAGGGTAAGACATATTGAAGCGAACATGATAAGTTTCATTGTAATAAAGGCATAGTGAAATATCCAAATTATCGATCGGTTCCGGTACAATCTCATGCACCTCCAAAACCAAATCCGACTTGATCAAGGGGAGAAAGCGGGGATTAATCAGCAGTTTGCCTTTGATGATATTATGCTTAGACTGCAAATCAAACTGTGACAGATCCCAATCTACATCGATATCTTCCCAGTATATGGAAATATGCGAAATAGAATTAACATCAAAATCATTCATATCGGTGACATAATAGGGTTCAAGTTCCTCATCTAATTCAAGAATCCCTTCATGAATCTGATCGGCAGCGACTGCATTGTCATTCATCCATGTCTCATTGATATATGAATATTCAAATATATCAAACTGGTCTAAATTCTTTAATTGATTAATTTCACAAAAAGATAACGAAAATTCATTATTACCGCGTTCTGCGTTCGGCAGCATTGAAATTGCGTTCTCTCCATCCGTCTCCCATTTTGCCGTTTCAAAAAAGACGTCATAACTGGATTCATACAGCATCGCATAACGAGGAGCTTTAAAAATAATAGGGAAAGCACGATTATAAGAGCCTTCAATATCCAGCTCCTGATCTTTTCCTACATAGACTGCATCTCCTTTTGATGCTGTTACATTCAGATAAGCGATCTGTGTATTGTAATACTTTGTTGAAGATTCACTGTCTAGCCAAAGTACCGGATGACTGTTTCCATTTAGATCCACTCCATCGCCAACAATTTTTAAATAAGGATCATCGAAAGACCCCTCTGCTTTAAGAATAAGAGAATAATTTTGTGTATTAATTGTTTTGGATTGTGAAGGAAATCTGAAATCACAAAACTCTGCATTATCAATCACTAGATCAGAGGTAAGAACAAACGTTGAAACTGCGTTGTCATTCATGTACCAGGCAAATAATTCTTCTTGGGTGTTCCCGTATTGAAGCATTTCTTTCGCATTGATCCTCTGCATTGGAAAAACAAATAGTAAAGAAATCAAAAACATCGCTACCTTTTTCATTCTCTTTATCCCTTTCATCTGTATTGTTAGATATAATGACCAGTCACTAGCATATGAATAACAGATATTGCTTTAACGTATCTACGTTATAATATTACCTTGATATGTCGCTTATTGTCAACTTAGTAAAAAATGAGAAAAATCTTCTCATTATTTCAAAGTTTTTTCAATATGAGGCCTTTATATTTAGTGAGAAATATGTATCAATAAGTTATTTTAAAACTTATGATAAGTCCCAACTATTTACGAAACCACTTTTATTGATCAACTAGATGATATTCAGCAAACCAAATATAACATAATGGTTAAAATAAAAAGATTTAATTAACGTTATCAGAAGTTGACAAATTGCCAACTATAATTGGTTGAACAAATCGATCACATCTGTAATACTGATCTTGCGATCGCAAAATAATATGAGGAGAATTAAAAGTATCCCGTCAGACGATTCCTAAATGGGAATCATGTCAACCCTATCCCGATTTTCAGCGTCTTGTTTTATTAAGTGATTATTTTGGATTAACCCTAGATGAATTAGTAAGAGATATTGATGTACAGGAAGTGCGGGGAAAAATCTTAACAATGAAAAGTTATCTTCTTTATACAGCGATACTATCAGCTAAAATCGATAAAGAGCATATCAACAATAGATAGCTTTGGTTCCCTCTGATATTCTTTAAAATTTTAGTTTATTTTTTATACACTCCCTCTGCGCATTGAAATAACCAATATATTAAATATATAGTTAAATTTCCTATGTCAAAGATGATTATATAAAAATATTTATTATTACTATCCGTATCTTTTATTACATTTATCAAAAAATCTAGTATAATAATAATGTCACCTTATCACAAAGAAATTATTATACAGAAAGATGTGATTGTGGTTGAAAATCATTGTTTTACTAAAATTCGGATTAGTAAATAAATCACTCTTCTAGCATTTAAAGAAGATCAGTTGAGGGGAGATTAGAATGAAAGATTACAGTATTACCCGACAAGAGCTAGTAACAGCTTTAAAAAGATGTTTTAAAGAATTATATAATAATGATTATTATCTTATATCCCATAAACCTGCTAACCCAAGTTCATATGATGATCACCTTTGTGAAAGAACAATTATTTTTAGATTTGCATATTATCTTCAAAAATATTTAGAGGATAATGATTTACTTGAAAAGCTTGTTGTTGATTGTGATTATAATAGAGATGGTTATAATATAAAGTCGGTTGGGAATTTTGTGAATGGTACTTATCCTGATTTGATTATTCATCAAAGAGGAAACAATGAGCATAATTTTCTTATAATTGAATTTAAAACATATTGGAATAGAAATGTTCAAAAAGATATTGATAAAATAAAAGGCTTTTTAGTTGAATATAACTATGATTATGTGATGTCCATTATATTGGAAAAAACAGTACAGGATACTCTTTCGCAATTAGAAGATAATTTATGGGATCAATCTATTATAAAAAAGCATGAGCAATTATAGAAATGTATGAATTAAAAAGGAGATGTTTTTAATGAAAATTATTGCCTTTACCGGAGCTGGAATCAGCAAACAAAGCAATATTCCCACATTTATGGAAAGACCCGATGTCAGAGAAAAGCTATTTAGAAGTTACGCAAGCAGGCATCATGAAGAATACAATGAAGTCATCAAACAGTTAAAAGCGAATATGAATGGAGCTAAGCCCAATGATGCCCATTATGCCCTAGCCGAATATAAAATTCCCATCATTACGATGAATATCGATGGATTACATAAACTTGCCGGAAGTGATGCATTAGAGCTGCATGGAGGACTGCCTGAAGATGATGAAATGGATATTGCCTGGTCGCTCTATAATAAGCCGGTATTATATGGAGACCCGGCACCAAATTATCAGAAAGCCTATGAGATGATTTACGATTTAAAACCGGGGGATCTATTCATTGTGATTGGCTGTTCTTATCATACCGCTATCGCCTGTGATTTAAGAGACTTCGCCAAAAGCAGAGGTGCCTCCATCATTGAGATTCAAGAAGATGCAGCTCATAACGTGAGAAAGACATTAAAAGAACTTGTAAGATAAGCAAAAACGATACCCCAAGACAGGATATCGTTTTTTATTATGATGAAAGAGGTTGTCGATGAGCTAGGCGAACCGCTTCTCGGCATTTAGCCATCAAGTCTCTAGCTCCCTCCCAATTCAGCGCTTTAGCGTTCTCCAATAGTTTATTTTCTAATAAATGAGCCTGAATAACCAAATTATAATAAAGCTGGTGATCCGTATTTTCTACGTGACAGATTTGTGTTAAAAGCTCCGTTGTACGAATATACTTTTTCCATAACTGTTTTGTTGCCTGTTTTCTTTTATAAGGGAAAACCAGACAATTTGCTGTCCAGCCAATCAGGATTCCCAGTAAAATGTATCCTAATCGAATTCCTAATATTTGCCCAACTGCTTCCCAGCCAAAAGCATTCATAAATACCGCACCGCCTAAGGCACCGATAGTCGAACAGGCAAACGTTGCGGAATAATCTGTAAAATAATAAGAAACATAGCCTGAAAGCATCATGATAAAAGTACGCAAGGTTAAAGATGGCAGGAATGAATATAGTAAGGCTCCGACCACCCCGCCAATCAGTGTTGCAATCAAACGTTTTTTAGCTTTCATTTTTATATCATCAGCATATGGTAAAGAAACAGAGGCCAAGGTAAACAGCAGCCATTTGCCATGAGGAAGCTGAAGCATCTGCACAATAAAGGTAGCTGCTGCAAGTAAAACAGAGACACGTAAAGCATAGATAACTCTTACTGAACTGACATTGAGTGCTGCTTTACATCGAGTAGACAAGGAAAGCATGGTCTTGCGATAATGATGCTGATGATCGGGTACTGTCATCTGTAATAAATGTTCATACAAATAAGATAAACTTTGAGCGATTGACTTTAAAGAGGTATCTTCAATTCCTTGGAAATCAGTTTCCACAAAAAAGGATAGAGTCTTTTTTTCATGCATAATAAACCTATGAAATTCTTCGATCTGAATTAATATTTTTTCAAAGAGCGGCAAATGCAAACGCATTGTATCCTCATCTAAAGTGCAGATTAAATGTGCTAAATCTTCTAATCCGCGACCAACATTTATCATTGCAAAACTAGCATCGGATATACACAAGGCTTTTTTACGGCGATCATAAATGAGTTGGCTTAATTCACATAGGTCTTCTCTCAAGCTCTCTGGATCATAAGTCTCCTCTACTCCATCTAGCCGCTGCTGAATGCAGGTCTTTACTTTTAAGCACATCGCTCCCAAAACATCCTGAGAAGTCACAACAATGCGCTTTCTGCCATGAATCCATTGATAAGCAATGATGCAGACTGCTCCTGTCACCATCGCCAGCATCCGTTTAGGAAGGTGTTCAAGAGAAACCGGGGATATAAAAATCAAAAATAAATAAGATAAGATATAAGGAAAATAGAGTTGGTTTGCATATTCATAAGTAAAAGCATACAAAATCAAAAACAGCATTATCACGTTAAAGAAAAATGCCCACCATGGGGAAACAGTGGCAACAATGCATGCAGCTGCACTCATCAGCACCAATGTAATACTTTGGATTATGAAATGACGAACTGGGGTGGCGGTTAAATCACGCACCATCGAAGCCGACATCATGATCGCAAAGATAACGCCGACAATTGAATTTTCCGCACCAAACAGCTTTTGAAATACGTTAATAAAAATAATGATAAATAGAAAATTCAAAGTAGCACTGATAAAATTCTTTGTTATAGTGTTTTTTATGCTGATAAACAGTTCATTTAGTTTTTTCAATAGTATAACTCCCTTCTTCAAATAAATGTAATAAGTACAAGGGGACATTCTATCACTTCTATACCACTTGTCAACCACGTGAATTTTCAGTTTTTTTCAATAATTAAAAGCAGGTGACGATTTTCTTTATTATATCGAGCAATTGTTTAAGAAATGTTTAACTTCTCTTATTTTATAAGGCAAACTAAAAACACGGGCATCCCGTGTCTTAATCGCCATTTTTTATAGTTAATGCCAAATCTGGATAATTGGTAATCAGACCATCAACCTGCATCTCAATAAAGCGTTTCATATCTTCACGCTTATTCACCGTCCAAGTATTGACGATAATTCCTTTTTGATGCGCTTCTTGGATATAGTTGGGAATCTGCAAATTAGCATAGAAAGGATGCAAGGCATCTGCCTGAATATGTGTCGCATAATCCCAAGGCTGAACAATGCCTTCGGCATAAAGAAGTCCGATGCGTGCCTTCGGATCGATCGCTTTTACATTCATCAGCGTATAGTGATTAAATGAAGAATAAATGATTTGCTGTTCTACACCGTAGGCTTTTACTAACGCAATCACTTTTTCCTCAATTCCCGGATAGCTGTAGAAATCTGTTTTCAGCTCAATATTCAATAAGATGCCTGAGCTTTTTACTAATTCCAATAAATCCGATAACAAAGGCAGTTTGCAGAATTCATACTGCTCCATATGATTATTATAATTGAAAGTAGCTAATTGTTCATAAGTACAGTCTTTAATATAGCCTAAACCATTGCTGGTGCGGTCGATCTTTTCATCATGGATAATCACAACCTGACCGTCACGTGTAAGATGGACATCGGTTTCAATTCCCTCGGCACCTAATCCGATCGCTAGTTTGAATGCTTCCATCGTATTTTCAGGAGCATATCCGCTAGCTCCGCGATGGGCAATTATTTTTGTCATTTCTATTCACCTCGCCTCAAATTATAGCATAATCCTCAACATAAATATCCCCGTTTACAATAATTTAACAAATTTAATTTTATAATAATATTCCCTATTCTTCTTATAATAAGTTATAATAAAGATGGAGGGATTTCTATGTCACAATTTACACAGAGATTAAAAAGAGAAGTTGTTGTATCTTCGATCATTTATATATTGGTTGGATTCATTTTCCTATTTTATCCAACGATGAGCGCTAATATTATTGCCTATATCTTAGGCGGAACAATTTTAGCTTTTGGAATTGGTAAAGTACTTGTTTACCGTAAACAGGAAGAGATTCATATGAATGATCGTATGGATTTACTGATTGGGGCAATCGCTTTAGGTGGAGGGGTCTTTATTTTCTTTAATCCGCCTATTGTTTTATCTATTTTGCCATTTATTGCCGGAATCTTTATGATCATTGAAGCATTCTCATTAATGCAGACAATTCAGCCGTTAAAAACAGATAAGAATGTTTATAATATTTCTTTTGTTTTAATGATTATCTTGTTTGTTGGCGGTATCGTTATTTTGATTAACCCATTTAAAGTCGCTAAAACCGTATTAATGATTATTGGTGCCTTCTTTATCTTTGATGGTATATCTCAGCTTTATGCAACAAACCAAATAAAGCGACTGATGAATCGCTAAACACTTCGCTATGAAGTGTTTTTTATTACAGTTATATGGAAAGCTAACTTGACATATCAATAAAAAGAAGTATAATGAAAGTATGGAAAGTTAACTTGACATAAAGGAGTGATACTTTGAAAAATCGCTTAGAAGAAATACGGAAAGAACATGGAATCAAACAAGAAGAACTGGCAAGTGCTTTAGAAGTATCCAGACAGACGATTGGCTCATTGGAAAATGGACGCTACAATCCGTCAATCCTATTAGCTTTTAAAATTGCCCATTACTTTAATATGCGTATTGAAGATATCTTTATCTATGAGGAGGAAGTAAAATGAAAAAGAATACAAGTATTTTAATTACTGTTTTAGGAACTGTCCTGCTTGTGGTCGGACTTTACATGGTGAGAGCTATCATCGATCCTCAGGGGATTATGAAAACTATGCCCTACCTCGCTATTGGTCTTGGCTGTGGTATGTTTGGTCACGGACTGGGAGAAATTTATAATCGTCATGTCATAGGAAAAGATCCTCAGTTAGCTAAACAGATGGAAATCAATAAAAAAGATGAACGCAATGTCATGCTGGCAAATACTGCCAAAGCAAAAGGGTTTGACATTATGACCTATGTCTTTTCTGCTTTGCTTTTAGCTTATGCCTTGATGGGCAGCGGCTGGGAAATCATCATTCCTTTTGTTATTGCTTATTTATTTGTTGAAATATATGCGGTCTATTCTCGCGTAAAGATGGAAAGAGAACAATAATTTTAAATAAAATGACTTTATCATTCTGCAATGGTAAAATAAGGCTATGGATAGAAGGAGGCATACAATGAGATTTACAGGAACCGTTCTTTCAGTTGCCGATATTCACGCAGCTAGAAAATTTTATGAAGATTTATTTAATTTAGATGTTTATCAGGATTATGGCATCAACATCATGTTTACTTGTGGTATTTGCTTACAGCAGGAATTTGATTGGCTCGTCCGTCTGCCAAAAGAAAAGATTACAGATTATCCTAATAATATGGAATTATGCTTTGAAGAAGAAAACTTTGATGCTTTCCTAAAAAAGTTAGAAGACTACGAAGTGCAGTATCTTGGTGATGTCATTGAACATGATTGGGGACAGCGAGTGGTACGTTTCTACGATTTAGACGGACATATCATTGAAGTGGGCGAATCAATGAAAATGGTGATTCAGCGTTTCCTTAATACCGGATTAACGATGGATGAAGTATCGATTAAAATGGATGCTTCCGTTGAAGACTTAACAAAACTGTTGGATGCTTCTTAGATGCATTCAAACAAAAGAATGAAAAGGATTAAACTATGACAAATACACCTACTTTAGAAACAGAAAGATTAATATTAAGACAATTTAATGAAAAGGATATAGATGCCTTGTTTGCTATTTATAAAGATAAAGAAGTGAATACGTATCTACCTTGGTTTCCGCTAACGTCTATTGAGGAAGCCGAAGCCTTTTACAAAGACCATTATGCAATTGCTTATCAGCAGCCTTATGGCTATCGTTATGCTGTCTGTTTAAAAGAAGATAATATACCTATCGGCTATGTGCATGTCAGCATGGAAGAGGCTCATGATTTTGGCTATGGACTGCGTAAGGAGTTTTGGCATCAGGGCATCGTAAGTGAAGCAAGCAAAGCGGTGGTGGAAAAATTAAGAAAAGACGGCTTTAGATTTATTACGGCAACCCATGATATAAAAAATCCCCGCAGCGGCAATGTCATGAAACAATTAGGCATGCAGTATAAATATTCTTATGAAGAACAATGGCAGCCAAAAGACATCATAGTAACATTTCGATTGTATCAGTTAAACTTTGATGGATTAAATGATCGTGTCTATGATAAATACTGGAATACATCGAAAGTACATTTTATAGAATCTGATCTATAACTTCGGTTTTAAAAGAGCGCGCATTGCGTTCTTCTTTTTTTATCTCCAAGACTGGATTGTGTACCGATAGCCGATATAGTAAAATGATAGATGCGTATAAATAAAACTTCCTCTCCAATTCTCCGTACAAGGGATCGTATTTTAGTGTCAGCAGGGGTATAGTTAGCTTATAAGATAAAGGAAGGAAAAAGATAATGAATCAGCTTACGATTGGAAAATATATTGCTCAAAAAAGAAAAGAAAAAAACCTGACTCAGATGCAGTTGGCAGAACGATTAAATATCTCCAATAAAACCATCTCAAAATGGGAAAATGGCAACTGCATGCCGGACTACAGCGTGATTGAAGGTTTATGCCATGAGTTATCGATCACGATTGCTGAACTGATGGACGGAGAAGACGCTGAACAAAACAGTATCCGAGTCTATGATGAAACACAGATGATGGATCTTCTCAAAAGAACGCAGCAGTTAGAAAAGCAGAAAAATATTCTGTATGGGATTTTATTGATCATGCTGGGAATTGGACTATTCGTTATTTCCAGAACAGTCATCATCGTTAATTTTTTCTCCGGAATGCTTCTCGGGGCTGCGATTGCTATTGTTTTAGCTGGGGTGTACTGTATGATCTATTCTATCGCTAAGGATTAATAATTTGATAAAAAGCAGGAGTATGATTAAACTCCTGTTTTATTTATGTTTCCTTTTTGACATATCATTCGGATTCCTGTCATTAAGAATAGAGCGCTGACTGCCATTCCAAAAAAAGCACTGCTGCTCCGTATTTTCTATATATCGATAACTGTGCTTTCATGAATACTCCCCCAGCAAATACCATAATTGAATCTACCATATACTAAAGTTGTTTCAGTTTTGTTAAAGGGGGAAATAAAAAAATGATATAGCCTTCGCTATACCACTTCGTTTATCAAGTTTTCTTTTGCTTTAAATTGCAGCGATAATCGCTTAACCATATGATGATAATACGGAATCAGCAATACATCGGCTCCGATCCAAGCAATCGGACTTGCCATACAAATACCGGCAAAACCAAACATTCCGGATAATACAATGGCCGCAATCACACGCATGATCAGTTCCATTGCACCTGAAAGCATTGGAATGAATCCATTTCCCAAGCCTTGAATGGTCGAACGGTAAACGAACAACAATCCCAGTACCCAGCAGAAAGCAGCAACAAAGCTCAGATATTCTTTAGAAGTATTGATAACGTTCATCTGATCTGCAGAGACAAACAACTGCGTGAACAGACCACCGCAGAAATACAAGATGATTCCGCCTATAATGCTGTAGGCAACAACCAGCTTCACACTTGAAAGTAAGCCTTCTTTAACTCTATCAATCTTTCCGGCTCCTAAATTCTGTCCGGCAAAAGTCGCCATTGCCATTCCTAAGGTCATGGTTGGCATTGTAAAGAATTGTTCTACTTTTGTTCCGGCAGTATAAGCCGCCACGACATCAGATCCTAACTGATTAATTGTACCTTGTAAGATCATAACCCCTAAAGCGGTAATAGAAGATGATAAAGCTCCGGGAATTCCAATCTTTAATAAATTTGAGATAATTTCTTTATCCAACTTAAAATGGCGTTTTGATAAATGCAAGATAGGATATTTCTTTTTCGTATAAATTAAACATAAGCCAAAAGCAATAGCTTGTGCTAAGATTGTAGCATAGGCTGTTCCTTCTACTCCCATATGAAACACAACGATAAAAGCAATATCTAAAATAACATTTAAAATAGATGCAATAATCAAGAAAATAAGCGGTGTCTTGCTGTCCCCTAACGCTCTTAAAAAAGAAGAGATCATATTGTAAGCAATCGTCGCGATCGTTCCGGCAAAAATGACCGAAATATACTTATAAGAATCATTGATGATATCCGCTGGCGTCTGCATAACTTCCAATAGTAAACGGACACCGCTGACACTGATAATCGTTACAACAAGCGTGATTGCCGCTCCCAGTACGATTGACATACCAACCGTATGACGCAGCCCCTCTTCATCATTTGCTCCAAATCTTTGGGCGACAATGACAGAAAAACCATTTGCCAATCCCATAATGAATCCTAAAACAAAAAAACTAATACCACCCGTCGCTCCAACAGCGGCCAGTGCTTTTACTCCTATAAAATTACCAACGACGATCGTATCCGCCATTGAATAAAACTGTTGAAATACATTACCGATCAGCATCGGGATTGTAAACAGCAATATTAATTTTAATGGTTTACCATTTGTCATATCTTTTGACATATCCTCACCCCTAACTGTTTCAGTTTATCATAATTTATTGTAAATGCTTTCTTTTTTCAAATCTTGATAAAAGTGAAAAAGACTAAATTAACCACAGATTTCATTGAATTTTATAAGTTTTTTTGCTAATATGAGATAATTATATTACTTTTTATTGCAAGTTTCCTTTCATCTATGGTATACTATAAAAGCAAAAGAAAATAATTATGATTCAACGTATCACTGGTATTAGAGAATTGTATATTATCACTTGTGTACAGAAAATCTAATATTGAGTGATTTTTTTCTACATAAAGTGCTTTCTTTGGGCAAAATTTATAAGGAGGTACAAGCAATGAGTACAGGTAAAGTAAAATGGTTTAACAAAGATAAAGGATTCGGATTCATCACTATCGATGGAACTAATGAAGATATCTTCGTACATTATTCAGCAATCAACACTAGAGGATTCAAAACTTTAGAAGAAGGACAAAACGTTAGCTTCGAAATCGTTGAAGGAGATCGTGGTCAACAAGCTTCTGACGTTACTGTAATGTAATTTTAAAACCGTGAGCAATCACGGTTTTTTTATTTCTAATTTTCTTTCTTTTCCGGCATTTTAAAGCGCCATGACAATAAGATGCATACTACCATTGTTGCCGCAAAGATATAATACGTGATCGTGTAGCCAAAGTTACCGCCGACAATATCGATGATCTTTCCACAGATGACTTGGAAGATCAATGCCGCTAATCCCTTTGCCAACATGGAAGAAATACCATAAGCCGTATTAACATATTTATCCTCCACTAAATCCAGTATGATACGAACGGCTACTAAAATAAAGATAATACTTGTCATCCCCTGAAAGAAAAACATAATCATGATCATATTCGGTGTCGGACAGGTTGAATACCAGACAAAACGAATCAATGACATCACACAGGCAAAGATCATCAGATGTTTATAGGATACCTTTTTAATCAGCTTATCGGAAAATAATACTGCCGGCAATTCGGATAACGTTGAAAAAAGCAAGGTGGTTCCGACAATAGTCGTAGTTCCGCCTAACTGTTTAATGAATAGAGGCAGATAGATGCCCTGTGCAGAAGCAGCCCCTTGAAACAGGAAATAAATCAGCATGAACATTTTAAAAGGCTTGTTATGCCATAAAGCGATCAACACTTCCTTCGTCGTTACTTTTTCACTTTCCCCCTCTTTAGCAAGCGGCTTGGCATCATTCATCATAATAAAGCTAAATACCATAACCGCAATACCTACCGCAAAGATGTAATAATTGGCTTTAGGCGATATATTATCATAGACATAGCCACTGATTTGAGCTCCTACCGCATAAAGAATCGATCCCCAAACACGGATAGATCCAAAAGGATACGGGCTGGCAGTCGCCAATCGGTCAGACAGCGCCGTAATGCCGTTTAAGAATCCCTGAGTTAATCCGTTCATTAAGAATAAAAAGACAAATGACTTCGTATAAGCAAACAGAATTCCTGAAATAATCGCTAATATCGCTGATATAATCGCTACATATTTAGGACTTCGGAAACGATCTGCCAAAAAGCCACAGATTGGCTGAGTAGCCATTGCAAATAAAGCCGATGCAGACGTTACCAATGATATTTCCGTCGCACTGCATCCAACATCAGCTAAATAAACGGATATAATACAAGCAAACATTGCCCATGAAAAATAAAACATTCCATTTCCCATGGCATAATAAATATAACCACCCTTTTTAAACATAATGTCACCCCTCAAAAATAGACTAGCCTTAGTCTATCATTTCTTATATTTTGCATTTACTATTTTCATTTAATGAAAACGAATATTTAGGACTTTACAAAATATGAAAAAAAGCAAATAAAAAAAGCAAAGACTTTTCCTTGCTTTTGAGTTATCTTTGATAAACCGGACCAAAATAGCCGCTTATAATTTTTATATTTCCATTCCCATCGTGAATGGCTGACATTGTCTTTCTGCAATGATGACATACATAGTAATAGACGATCCTATTTGATCGTTCATCTTCATAACACTGATAGCTATGAACCTTTTGCCCACAGATACACTTTATTTGCATACTTCAAGTTCCCTCCAACATATTGATCTCTCGCATGGAAAAATGTCGTTTCCCCCGAATATGACACTTTCTGTTTACCTGCATTAGTATAACGTTACTATTATACTATATTCACTTGTTCATTTTTATACTGATTGTTTAAATAATCCGCTTTATATTCATATATTGTTCCATATGAAAAAAACAATTCTAAGCGAATTGATCTTTTAATCATGGTGCCGATACCCAGAATCGGACTGGGGATTGAGCATTACCATTGCTCCGTTTTGCCACTAGACTATATCGGCATTACATATAATAGAATACACAATATTAAATAAAATTACAACTCTTAATTGCATAATATTAAAAAAATCTTACCCAATGGATAAGATTATTTTTTCTTTTTACTGATTACTACTAGTACAACGATTGCTAAGATGGCTGCACCGGCAGCAACGACGTAAAGAACCGTCTTTGTTTGATCTCCGGTATTAGGAATCTGAGGCTGGTTAATCTCTGGTTCTGTTTCTATTTCCGGAGTCGTTTTCTCCTCTTTTAGTTCCACTAATGCGTAGGTACTAAAATGATCCGTCTTAAATGTAATGTTTCCGTTTTCTACTTGATAATTGAACTCTGAAAGCGTATTATCCGCATTTACATAATATAGTTTTAAGCGATCATTGGCATAGCCTTCAGGAATCGGCAATGTGACAGTGACTTCCTGAGCAGGTTCAATTTCATTATGTTGATAAGTCAACGCAAAGTTATAAAGGGTGGCTTTTTCAAAAGCAGCATTCTGATCTAGCAATGTCTGCACTTGATCCCCCTGAGATACTTGCTGAACTTGCAGCTGCGTACCTTTAATAAAGTTACCGTTTACCAAAATACCATTACTGTCTAAACGCAACGCTTCCGTTTTAGAAAGCTTTGTCAAATAACCGGAGTCGTTTGTATGATAAAGGTTTCCATATGTATCTGCAATCGCACTTGACATACAGTAATTAATGGCATCACCGCTAGGCGTATACACAGAGCCAATCGTTCCTGTGTTTGTTTTGAGATCATCTGTCAAGGCATACAATCCCCCCGGTTCATTGTTCATCGTAAAATAAGCCATTATTTTCCCATTATAAGAAGTTGTAAGCAATGGGGATGCCTGAACATCATTTGATGTTTCCAAACGATAGATAGTTTCTAATGTTTGACTGTCCAATACACTGATGAATCCCTTACCGCCAAACCCATATCCGCCACCAACATAAACACGTCCATTACATACGGTTGGTGTTGAAGTGGATGAGGTATTCGGTTTTGTATCTAATGGCTGGCTGACAGCTTTGCCAAAACTTCCGTCAGCGTTCAATGTCAGACAGAAAATATTTCCGGCCTTCGTAGTAAAGTATAGCTGATTATTCACTAAATTGAGGGCACTTGAAATGGCTTCCCCTGCTTCGTACTTATTTAGAAGAGCACCTGTAGTTAAATTGCAGGCATAGACATTGCCGTCCATTCCGGCAAAATAAACAGCGTTCTGATAAACTACTGCTTTTGACCAGTTAAATCCACCCGTATCTTTTTTAGAAGCAAAACTCCAAGCAAAAGATTTGATTTCCTGAACAGAAGCGGGATTTTCATCTTTTACATCAATAGCATAGAACGTCCCATTTGATGCATAAGTCGAATAATCAGATAGATAGCTTCCAAAATATAAATATCCGTTATGATAGGTAAATCTTCCTTGCAGACTTCCTTCTGCAGCTTCACTGATCCATAAAGAGGTCATCGTTTTCGCATCTACTGCTTGAACACGCCCATCTCCTAAAGGAACAAAGATCATCCCATCTCCGTAAGTGATATTGACACTATAGCCAAGAGATGAAGCTAATGTCATCTGTCCGATAACATTCCCGTTTAAATCCAGTTTCAATAACTGTGAATTCGTTGCCGTTGCAACAAACAGCTGATCATTAACTATAATCGGATCAGATAAAGAGTCCCATCCGCTCGTAAAGTCTTTGCTCCAAGCAATGGCTGTTTCATTTTCATTAACAGGTGTCTGCGTTCCAACAACATTCCCCGTTCCCATAAATTCATGCCAGTCAGATGCTTCTGTTGCGTGAACACTATACACAGATCCTAAAATCATGACCAGCATCAACAGGCTATTGATTAATTTTTTCATATTTTCCCCCTTCACATAATCCATATTTCCATTTTATGCGCTTCATTTTCTTTGTCATCACAGGTGCCAGCAATACAATAAAAACACAGTTTGATATTATATAAATCACACTGATCGGCAATGAAGCGATCAAGCTTGCCAAATAACGATGAATATCAAAAGTACCGGTGATCGCAATGACATTCCAAATCTCCATCAAAAGTGAATAAAGCACTGCTGATAAAATACCATATCCGACCATAAATTGCAAGGTGTCTCGCCCCTTTCGAGCATTCAGCAGCCATCCTGCAAAATAGCCGATAATACCGCAGCTTAACATCTGAAAAGGGGTCCAAGGACCTTGCCCGAAAAAGAAATTAGCGATAAAAGCGCTCAGACTGCCACAGACAAATCCTGATGTTTTCCCAAAGACAGCAGCATAGATAATGATTAATGCCAGTGTCGGTTTAAAGCTTGGCGTTAAGATAAACAGCAGACGTCCCAATACAACAATCGTAATCATAACCGCCAGCAATACAATCTCTCGGCTTTTCGGCTTTTGTTTTTCGTACTGAAAGAAAAAACAGACCAGCGACAGCACGACCAGTACGATAGAAACGAAGGTATACTGGCGATCTTGAAGCTGACGTATCCCTAATACTAAGATCAGCGGAAACCCAATAAAGATTAAACCTCTGCGAATCATCTTATTCATCTTCTTCCACATCCTTCGCTAAAAGAATACGGCGATCCAGCTTTCTAAACATTCTTCCTAAACTGGTTGTATAAAATAAATTGCTTTTAAAAAACTCACGTGTTTCCTCTGCTGCTTCAATCTTGCCGTCAAAAAGCAATCCGCAGCGATCGGCAAAAGCTGCACAGAATTCTAAATCATGGCTGACACAAAGAATTGTCAATCCCTGCTTTTTTAAATCTGTCAGAATTTCTCCTAGAGTTTGTTTCATGGAAGCATCAATGCCGTTTGTCGGTTCATCTAAAAGTAAAAGCTGAGGCTTTAAAAGCAAGAGTTTAATCAAAGCTAATAATTGCTGCTGTCCTCCGCTTAAATCATAGGGATGATGGTGGCGATACGCTTCTAATTGGAACCTTTTTAGCCATTGGTCTATCACCTCAGCGTTCTCCAGCCCCTCTAATTCTTCTTCAATCGTATCATGGACAAAAAGCACTTGCGGATTCTGCGGCAGCAATACGATCTTTTGATTCAATGCTTTATCAATCGGTTTAAACTCATAGTAAATCGAAGATTTTCTGCCAAACTGAAAAGCAAGATGATGAAGGAAGGTACTTTTTCCTGACCCGTTAGCTCCCAAAAGACAGAAAAATTCACATTTAAAAAGTTCAAATGACAAATCTTTAAGTACACGATGGCGGTCATAGTCTAAGCTTAGTTCTCTGATCTGTAAAAAAGAATCTCCTTTAGCCGGCAGTAAAAACGGCCTGACTTTCCAACGGTGATGCTGGATATATGTATTAGCTGTCTGCTTATCGGTTAATAATACCGATCTTGTCAGCCGCATATACTCAGGTAACGCCAAACGCAGGGGATGGTCTTTTTGAATCAATTCTTCTAATACCGTTTCTTTAGGACCAAATGCAGTCATTTTTCCCTGATCGAGCCAAAGAATCTTTTGCGATAAGGGCAGCACTTCTTCAAAACGATGTTCCGCCATAATGATTGTTGTTTGAAAATCATCATGAATTTCTTTTAAAAACTGTAAGAACTGTTTTGCCATGAATGGGTCTAATCGTGAAGTCGGTTCATCCAGCAATAAAATTTTAGGATTCATAGCCATAACCGCTGCTAAGTTGACGATTTGTTTCTGACCGCTTGACAGCTGGTCAACAGGACGATCATATATTTCCTGAAGTTTAAAGTACTGAACTATTTCAGCGACTCGGTGCTTCATTTGATCGACAGGCATATTCCTATTTTCTAAACCAAAAGCGAGTTCATGCCATACTTTATCCATGACCATCTGATCATCCGGATCTTGAAAAACAAAACCTATGTCACAGCTGTTCATCTTTTCCATCGGTTCATTCGCAAAAGAAATCTCACCGACTCTCTCCCCAACGGGCTGTAGCTCCGGCTTTAAGCAGCGCAAAAGAGTAGATTTCCCACTGCCGCTTGTCCCTATCACAAGTAAAAATTCTCCTTCTTTTATTTCAAAATGGAGGTCGGATAAGATAGGCAATGTTTCTTCCGGGTATTTAAATTGTAAATTTTCAACCTTTAACATTCTATCCCTCCTTCTTAAAACGAACAGGCAGAAGCATTAATAAAAGCATCATCGAATAACTCAGCAAACTCCACCAATCAAAAGCAATTGGTTTTATTTTGGGATAAAAATAATAATCAGAAAAATCCTTAAAATAGTACAGCAGCATCCAAAGATCAATCATAAAAATCAGAATGCTGAGTTTAAAATCATGTGAATTAAATTTAAATAGATGAAAGTGGGTTCGCTTACTTTGATAACCTCGGGCATTCATCGAATCCACCATCGTCAATGAGCTTTCAAATGCCCAGGTAATGCTGATAAGCAAAGCATCTAAGCCCTTCTTTAAAGGAGTTGCTTTAGAATATTTCTTTTGGTAAAGAATGATGTCTTGTATCTGCTTTTTAAATTTAGGGATCAAACGAAAAACGATAGAGATCATTAAAGCCAATACTTTAAACGGCTTTGAGAATAAATACACGATATGATCGCTCGTTAAAAAGGAATGAAATATAAAACTCCACCATAAAAGGCTCATGACCATGTTGGCAAAGACGATGCCATACATTAACGCTTCCCAAGTATAAGGCGCACCAAAGAAATAAAATAAAACCGTCGCTCCTTTGGTCACAAATATGGGATTCATTAGAATAATCAATATATATAGAATAAAGGAATAGGCAAAAGAATGCCATTTCCACTGTTTAGATAAAATCAATAAGAATCCTGATACCACCAAAGAAAGAAACGTAATGATCGGATGAGGAATCAAGACTAATAAAACAATCAGAGAAACAAAACATAAAAAGATGGGGAACGGATGATAGTAACGACGAAAATCAGCTAAATGAAAGGTCGCGTCCATTATCGCAAGTATACATCCATCTGATTGAATCCCCATCTTGCAGTGTTTTCTGACTGGCAGACTGATTGATAAAAGCCCCGTTCACTGAATACATCCAGCCGCTTAAATTTCCACAGATATACTCCCCAATATTACCGATTTCAGAAACATAACCATTTCTTGCAACCAGCTTGATTCCACTTAACTGACAGGCACGTTCTAAAACACTTAGAACACTCTCCCCTTCCTGAATCTCAACTTGAATCACAGGCAGGATATAACCGCTTGCGGGAATATAATCCTGATATCCCGGTTTTAGTTTTGACATATTATTAAGAATCGTTGTACATTCGATTGAAATCGTAACTGTAAATATTGGATCTTCCTGTTCCACCACCGGTGGCGGTGTTGACTGCGGGGTATCCACTGACGGCGCTTCATTGCTTGCCGGCGGTGTTTCTTCAGCCGGCTCATTAGGCGTTTCACCTACTGGCGTTTCGGGCTCCTGTTCTTCTTCAACCGGCGGAATTTCTTCAACGGGTTCTTCTTTATTTTGTATCTCTTCCTTATCCAAAGGAAGTTCAGTATTTTGCTGCTCATTAGGTGTTGTCTCCGGTGTAACTTGCGGTTTTTGACAAGCCGTCAAACAGCACAGACAAATCACACATAGCCAAATTTTCTTCATACCGTTCCTCCTTTTAATCTTTTAAAATTTTAACATAAAACATTCTCTAATCCTAGCTATAATTCGATAAGAAAGAATAAAAGCGTGATGATTTCACACATTTTTTACAAAACCTTACTTAAAAGAATCGCTATTATAATCATCAGGAAAGGAAAATGAGATGATTAAAAAAGGAATTCAATATGGATGTGTATGTTGTGTTTTAGTAATGATGAGCATCGGTTGTTTACAGATCATCAAAAATAAAACAGTAATTAAAAGCGTGATCGATCAGACGGAAACGGCTTCATTAGACCCCGTAATCTATAAAACGGTAGTCTGTTTAGATGCCGGACATGGCGGTGATGACGTCGGTGCGGAAAGTAATGGGCGCTATGAAAAAGATGATGATTTAGACATCACTTTAGCTGTCAAAAAAGAATTGGAAAGCTTAGGCATTGAGGTGATCTTGACTCGCTTAGACGATTCAAGTATAGATAATGCCCCTAGAGCTGAATATGCCAATCTTTATGAAGCGGCAGTTTTAGTTTCCATTCACCGAAATTATTATGAAGGAGCTGAGGCAGTTGATGGTATTGAAGCATGGATCAACAGCCAGTTTTTACAAGTTGATGAAGCCTTAGCCACCGCTATTTTAGAAGAGATCGAAAAGGCAGTTCCGCAAAGTACAATTCGAGGAATAAAGGGCGGAACAATGGATGGCGAGGGAAATTATACGATCAACCGTGTTGCCCAAATGCCAAGCTGTATATTAGAATTGGGATTCGTCAGCAGCAGCTATGATAATTATTTGCTGGATACTTATTTTAATGACTACACCAAAGCTATTGCCAAAGGGATCTATGCCTATACTAAAACTTTGAATATATAAAAAGGATTGAACAAAAATTCAATCCCTTTTTAGACTATAAATCTTTTTTCCATAAACCATGCAGATTGCAGTATTCATAAACAGCTACCGGTTTAGCGCCATTTAAGCAAAAGCTTGCTTTTGGTTCATCATGATCTGTTAAGTAGTGGATGCTGTGTCCTTTATCTGTTTCTAAAACAACCCATTCAATTAAATGTTCAGCTGTCATTGGATGTAATGTTGATCCTACCAATACATCTACACGATCTTCTTTAACTTCTACGATCGGTACATGTTTTTCTGTTGCCGCATCTGTTGTATTTGGGATTAATTCTTTCATCGGTTCACCACAGCAAAATACGGGAACCCCATGATCACTTACCTTAACGATAACATTTTTACAATGGTTACAAATATAAAATTTCATATATGAATTCCTCCTTGATTTCATTATAGATGATTCATTCATTATTTACGAATGATTTGCTTAAAATAAAAAGACCACTATTAGTATAGCTAACAGCGCTCTTTTTATGACTAAATATTTTTAACGTATTCTAAATATTCATCGAATGTTCCTAAGCGGTCAATCACACCGTCTGAGGTAATTTCAATAACACGATTCGCAATTGTTTGTGTGAACTGATGATCGTGAGAAACGAATAAAACATTTTCTTTAAAATTAATTAAACCTTCATTGACTGCCTGAATAGATTCCAAATCTAAATGGTTCGTCGGTTCATCTAAGATTAATACATTGGCATTGCTCATCATCATTTTCGCTAGCATACAACGTACCTTTTCCCCTCCGGATAAGACAGAAGCTTTTTTCAAGGCTTCCTCTCCGGAAAACAACATACGTCCCAGCCATCCGCGCAGATCCTGATCGTATTCATTTTTCTTTGAGAATTGACGAAGCCAGTCGATCAGCGTCAAATCACATCCATCGAAATATTCTGAATTATCTTTTGGAAAATAAGCCTGAGATGTCGTTACTCCCCATGTATAAGTTCCCGCGTCAGGCTCCATCTCACCCATAATAATTTTAAACAACGTTGTGTTGGCAAGCTCATCACTTCCGACAAAAGCGATCTTATCTTTAGGATTCACGGTAAAAGAAACATTATTCAAGACTTTTCTTTCTCCGATTGTTTTAGAAATGCCTTCAACACGCAGAACGATATTTCCTACTTCACGTTCAGGACTAAACCCAACAAACGGATAACGTCTCAATGACGGTTTAATATCCACTACCTCTAAATTATCCAGCAGTTTTTTACGTGATGTTGCCTGTTTTGCCTTTGAGGCATTAGCAGAGAAACGTGCGATAAATTCTTCTAATTCTTTTCTTTTTGCATCTGCCTTCTTATTGATTTCCTTTGCCTGTGCCAGCATCATCTGTGAGTATTCATACCAGAAATCATAGTTTCCTACATAAAGCTGAACTTTATGATAATCAATATCGGCAATATGAGTACAAACCTTATTTAAGAAATAACGGTCATGGGATACAACAATGACTGTATTTTCAAAGTTTAATAAAAAGTTTTCTAACCATGCCACCGATTTAATATCCAAGTGGTTGGTCGGTTCATCCAATAATAGAATATCAGGATTTCCAAATAACGCCTGAGCCAGTAACACCTTTACTTTTTGGCTTCCGTCTAATTCCGCCATTTTTACATAGTGGAGTTCACTTGGCACCCCTAATCCGTTTAATAAGATTTCAGCATCACTTTCTGCATTCCATCCATCTAAATCCATGAAATCCGCTTCTAATTCTGCCAACTTTAATCCATCTTCATCATTAAAGTCTTCTTTTGCATATAAAACTTCTTTTGCTTGTTTAATATCATATAACGCTTTATTTCCCATAATCACAGTGCTGACCGCATCAAAGTCATCATAGGCAAAGTGATCCTGTTTTAATACAGAAAGACGCTGTCCCGGAGTCATCGTCACATCCCCTTTATTAGGTTCGATTTCTCCTGATAAGATCTTTAAGAACGTAGATTTCCCGGCACCATTGGCACCGATAATCCCATAACAGTTTCCTTCAGTAAATTTAACATTAACATTTTCAAATAAAACTCGACCGCCATAAGACAGCGAGACATTTTGTGCAGCTATCATTTTCTTCACTCCTTATTCACAAGTAGCTTTATTATGCCATTTTTTTGCGATGATTTCAACAAAAATTAAAGAAGTGGTTATCCCACTCCTTTATCTAGCATATGTTTCATTACGACTAAGATCATAAAAGCTAAAAGCACATTGGCAATCAACGCTCCTACAAAAGAGAAGAAGTTGATATAAAATAGTAGGACGGTAATGATTTTAACCCCATAGCTAATGTACTTAAAATAAACCCATTGCTTATCAAAGTCTTTAATATAGCGAAAGAATCTAATTAATGATTCTTTATTGTGATAGATGATATCACATTCCTGACGTATTGTTTCATCTAAATAATTTCCACGATTAAACTTAATTCCACTGGCTTCTATGTCTAAAGATTCATTGATGGTTTCTGTCTTTTGTTTTCTCAGCCATTCCACCAGCTTACTCAAACTGTTTTCATCTTTTAATAAAACACGCTGTCCCATTGCTTCAATCATCGCATTATCATAAACATAGGGACTAAGCAAAGATAAAGCAAATGGATAACAAGTAGTGATCATGACTAATCCGGTAATGGATAAATGCGTATTTTTCATAAAGAGTCCGGCAATCACCAGCACGGCTCCAATCGCTAACATAGAATATGTGAAATAAAGATAATTATTTTTCTCACGAGTTTCCAAATACCCCTTTTCTACCAAACGCTTTGGACTCCAGTCATAGATCTGATTAAACTGTGTTTCCGGATAGGTTTTGACAATCTTAATTGAGAGCTGACCTTCGACCACCTGATCTCCGGCATCAATCTTATCCCCAGCTTTTAATTCAGCCAGTTCTGTTTCACCGTTCATTAATAAGCGATCGACCTTTGCTTCCCCATCCACAACAATTCCTTCAAAGTATGAAAGATTTCTTTCTTCTAAAATCAATATATCTTCATGCTCTACTTCTTCAACTTGTTTTTCCTCAATCTCATCATCTACCTTTATTTTGACAATGCGAATTAGGTTATCCACATTGCTTACCAATAAATTAATGATTTGTCTTTCGAAACTATTGAATGCCATTTGCAAATATTGGAATACAAACAATGCAATAGCGGCATCTAATGGACGATTAAACAACAGTAATAAGAATGCCCCTAATAAAATCAGATTGTTTGCATTTAAGTAATCTTTCGATTTTATCAATTCAACTGCATTGATTACTAATCGAACTGATAATAAACCACACATGACAATTCCACTGAATAAGGTAACAATTGTCGGCTCCTGACGTGTCACAATATATAAAGAAAAACTAAATAACAGCAGTGCCACATAAAGATAGCGATACATCAAACGATAATCAAAAGTCTGTTCCTTTATGTAGTTTTCTGTAATCTCAATGTTTTCTCCAAAAGCATCGATCACGTGTCTGAGTTTTGTATAAATAAACGGATCATTCGTCTCCAAAGTCAAAATCTTTTGATTATGGTCAAACTTAGCTTCTCTGATCTGCGGATCGTTGAGTAAATAAGAAGTCAAGAAAACTGCATTTTCTGAACTCTTTAAATCAGAAAATAAAAAGATGCGTTTTTCAAAAGGCTTCTCACTCTTATCATTGCTTTTCTTTCTTTCGATCGCTTTAATATTTAATCGCAATTCTTCAATGGCTTCGGCTAATAGACTCATGTAATCTTTGCTGTCTGTTTCGATATGCAGATCATGAGTTGATTCTTTATATTCAATTTTACTGATATGCTCATTTGTTTCTAATTGTTGGATAAGATTGTCAATAACTCCATTATTGATTTCTCCAACGAGATGGATTTTTTTCATCATTTTTCTGATCACCTCTTCTTTAAAGTATATAAGAATTTTCATAATTCGCAACCTTTTTTCGTATTATACAAAAAAATGAATGCCTGTATACAGCATAAAAGCTGCGTTTTAATCGTGTTTTATTATGCTTATCATAAATATATTTTAGTATTTCAATGAAGCTGAGGCATATAAAAAATCAAAGCTATGTTCCGGAGCAGATAAGCCCTTTTCAATAAAATCCGCTAGAGCCTTCATTTTATTAAGCTGCTGTAATAATGTCCAATGAAAAATACCGGGATCCAGCAAGTACGTAAAAACTGATAGGATAATCTCTGCATATTCCTGCGGATAACTACAGCTGAACAATCCTTCATCTATCCCCTGTTCAATCAGACTGCTGACAATCGGTGATAATGCTTCTGTAATCTTGGCTAAAGACTTCTGATGAATTGCTGCATTTTGCGGTGCATGTAAACATTCATCTAAAGCACTTACCCTCGTAAGTGAACGATATTTTTCTATTAATAAAGCTAACCGCTTTAATGCATTTCCTGAATCTTCACGAATAAATGCTTCACATTCTCTAATAATGTTCTGGTATTGTCTTTCCACTAAAGCATCTAATACTTCTTCTTTTGAACGAAAGTAATAATACATGCCTCCTTTAGCGATTCCTGCCTTTTTAGCGATTTCACTGACAGAAGCAGCTCCTCCTCTGCCTTCTTCAAACAGTGCCTGCAAAGCATCCAGTATCTTTTCTTTCTTATCCATGATGATCCCTCCATAATTTTATTATAGCATATTTGTCAATGTTGACCAATGGTCAAAACCATGCTACAATTTGATTGTTGACCAATGGTCAAAAATAGAAAGGAGAATTTGTCTATGAGCTTTATAGTATTTATTATCTCTGTTTTAATCTGTATCGTTACCATCCTCTATCTATTATCACGCCTGATTTATGCTGGTATTAAAAAACGAAAGCCGCTAAGAATGAAAAAAGCGTTTATCCTTTGTATAGGTTCTTTATCGATAGGACTGGGCAGCATTATTACAAGTCAATGGATCGCTTCAACACCTAAAATTCGTGATGAAAACAATAAAATAATAGAAGGCAGCATCAGTGAATTATCTGAAATTAAGCTTAACGGCAGAAAAGAATGGATCAGCATTCGCGGACAAAAAACTGATGCCCCCATTCTCTTATTTTTAGCGGGTGGTCCCGGCGGTTCACAAATGGCAGCAGTTCGGCATGATTTAGCCGAGCTGGAAAAGCACTTTATCGTTGTTAACTGGGATCAACCAGGTGCCGGTAAATCTTATTCTGCCACTCCTGCTTCAAAAGAAACTTATATTGAAGATGGCATTGCTTTAACTCATTATTTATGTGATCGTTTCAACCAAAGTAAGATTTATCTTGTCGGAGAATCTTGGGGAAGTGCTTTAGGCATCTTTATGATTGATCAGGCACCTGAGTTATACCATGCGTTTATCGGGACTGGACAAATGATAGACTTTGAAGCAACTGAAATAGCGGATTATCATAAAGCATTGGCATTAGCGAAAGAAAAGGAAGATTTTAATAAAATAAAAAAACTGGAGGCAAACGGCTTACCTCCATATTATGGAAATGATGTCACAATGAAAAGCGCAGAATACCTACAATATCTTTCCGATGAAATGCTTAAAAATCCAGAGATTCACAATAACGGCTATCATACTTTCCGAGATTTATTTTCCAGCGAATACGGAATTTTAGATAAAATAAACTATCTAAGAGGAATTCTATATACATTTAATGCAATCTATCCTCAGCTCTATGACATCGATCTAAAAAAAGAGTATGCTGAGTTAAATGTCCCTGTCTACTTTTTCATCGGTCGTCATGATCTTAATGCCCCAACGGATTTAGTAGAAGAATACTATCAATTATTAAAGGCTCCAAGTAAACAGATCATTTGGTTTGATCACTCCGGTCACAGTCCTTGGATCAATGAATCGGAACGTTTTATCACAGAGCTAGTGGAAATTAAAAACAAGCTGACTCAATAATAGCGGGAACGTTTCAACTGAAAATACTCATCAAACTTCTCTTTTGAACAGGATAAAGCATATTCTTTTCCGTAAATTTTATACTGATCTTTATGCAGGAAATGCTTTCTGATTGTACAGGGATAAATCTTACCACATTCAAATAAGCTTTGTTCCTCCTTTCCAATAGTCAGTGTTAAATTTCTTTTACAGATACATTCACAGCGTCTTCCTTCATTTGCCATAACTCTTCTCCTTAATTGGAACGATAAAAATATACTGCACTCAAGCATGCTGCTAAAAAGAAGCTGGCAGCTGCCATGAGTAAGGTTAATTGATCGCCAAACTGATATAAGTAGCCGGAAAAAGCAGGTCCAATCATCATCCCTAATGAACGGGCACTATTGAATAAGCCGGATTGGTCACTGCTCGACTTCTGCCGGTTTTGCCGCATCTGGTTCTGCTGTAAAGGCAGAAATAAAACACTAAACATATAATAAAGCAACGTCGAAATTAAAAATGGAACAAGCAGTGCGTTGAAGTAAGCCGCTGAGAGCATAATTCCGCATCCGCTTAACACAATAACCAATAAACGATTATAGCGGGACAAAAAGAAAATTAAAATGAGATTTGCCGCCAAACTTACCGCTGCAATCGCTAATTTATAGTAGCCGATCGAATCCGAAGCAAACTGATAATGATGAATAAAATAATAATTCAGCCAATTATCATGCATGAAGTAGCCAAAGCAGGTAAAAAAGACGCTTAATAAAAAGATTTTAAGTGGCTTTGATGCACTTTTCAGCTGGACAAATAATAATTTAATCGGATTATATGTCATTGGTTTTGGTTTGCTGGTGATATCAAAATGTTTATCCAGCAATAAAAAAGCGAGAATTGCAGCAACGAAACTACCGCCAATTTGAATATAGAAAGTCATTTGATAACCATATCTTCCAAAAAAACCACCGACGAAATAACCAACTGCTGATCCCACTGTCTGAATAAGGGCATAAATACTCAAATAAGTGACGTTATGTGAAATGCTTAAAATATAGCTGAGTGAAGCTACCATAAGCCCACCCATGAATATTCCGGCTAAGCTTCTTGCCAGCATCAGCATCCATAAATTGGTCGTTATTAAAAATAAGAACTGAGCAACTCCGAATCCGACAAAAGAAAGAATCAGCATTTTGCTGGATCCGTATCTTTGTGTTAAATCTGCCCACAATAAGCTCGTGATAAAATTAAAGAAAGCCATCAAGGCAAAAGAAAAGCCATAAATGGAGCTGCCAAATTGCAGTATATTAAAAAATTCCGGCGTAACGGGATGTGCCATATTGACTAATACAGCAAAAAAACTATAAATAATATAAAAATATATAATCTTTTTCATATATTTAGTATGAATAGATTTTACTTGTTCAAACAAAAAAATTGATGGAATTCCATCAATTTTTAAATACATTAACCATTGAACGAATCATTTCTCCGGTAGCTCCCTGAGTATCGCGATGAGCAATTCCGGCGACATCTAAATGAATCCATTCCACCCCTTCATCAACAAAGGCTTCTAAGAAACATGCGGCAACGCTTGCTCCGCCACCCGGACGTCCGGCACTGTTTTTAAAATCTGCACTGTCGGATTTCAGCATATCAAAATACGCCGGATCCACTGGCAGACGCCAGCCCTTCTCATCACTCATTTTTAAGGATTGTTCAAATTTTTCATAGAAAGCTTCACTGTTAGTGAATACCCCTGTATAAACTCCGCCTAAAGCAGTCATGCAGGCTCCTGTCAAGGTCGCAATATCAATGATACGCTTTGCCCCTAAAGATTGTGCATAGGTTATCGCATCACATAAGATCAGACGTCCCTCTGCATCCGTACTGACAATCTCCACTGTTTTTCCTGACATGGTCGTGATGACATCCTGAGGTTTATAGGCAGATCCATTCACTAAATTTTCCGTAGCCGGAACAATGCAGTAAACATTGGCTTTCATTTTATTAGCGGCAATGATTTCCATAGCACCAATGACATCGGCACCGCCGCACATATCATATTTCATACCATAGCTGTTGCCTTTAAGATTATATCCTCCGGAATCAAAAGTTAAACCTTTTCCGATTAAGGCTGTATAAGGTTCATCCCCTGCCCCATTATATTTAAGCATAATCATATAAGGTTTAAGATCGCTCCCTTTATTGACTGCCAAAATAGCGCCGGCCTTCATCTCCTCTAAATCCTTCTTATCCAAGATCTTATATTCCAAATCATAACGTTCTGCCATTGCTTTGGCAATCTTAGCCATTTTCTTAGGTGTCATGATGTTTGCCGGACAATTCGCTAAATCACGGGCATGATTGATTCCTTCCGCATAATGACAGGCTTCATCAATTGCCGCTTGGACATCATGATCCGGTGCCATAATCGTAACATCGGCAATAATCTTTCCGGGACGTTCTACTTTTGTTTCACGATAAGAAGCAACCAAATAGGTTTCCACAAATAACCCAGTGATTTTTTCAATATCGATAGCTTCTGTCACCGCTCTTTTCGCATCAAAACTGCTTGGTGTTTCCACTTGATTAGCCAAGACGGCAAAGGCATCACGCAATTTTTTAGTTGTTATCTTTTTAGAATTTCCTAATCCAATAAAAGTGATCGATTTGAATGGATACTTGCCTAAAGTAAACACCTTAGTGATTTTATTTAAGCTTTTGTCAACAACCTCATTCACATCAAAGCCTAATGTCTCTACCACTTTTGGGCAAATAGCTTGATCTTCATAGATCGGATAAAGAATATCGCGATCACTCTCATAAATATACTGATATGCTGCTTGTTTCATTCCGTTTCCCCCTTTTATGTGTTTAATAGTAACATATTTTCTAATATTTTTATATAAATTCTTATTATAAACAGCTATATTTCTATATTATCGAAGAAAGTTCCTCCTCATCTTTCAACATAATATAAAATTTTTGTTGAGATTTAGCGTGTGTCACTTCTTTTTGTATCTTAAACCCTAACTGCTTATATAAATGAATGGCACGCTCATTAAAACAAACCACCGTTAGGCGAAAACGTCTCGCTCCGAATAATATACCGGCAAACTTCAGACCCCTCATCATAAAATCTCTTCCTTTGCCTTGATCGCACTCTGACGGCTGCATCCCAAGACCCATATCCAAAGCCTCTAATGCATAAGCATCCTCTTCAAGCGTTGGAATACGTGCTGAGCTTTGAAAACAGAAATACCCTAATAAAGATGAATCCTCATTTCTGCAGGAATAATAATCACCATTCATTAATTCTTGGATCGTTTCTTCATCTTGTATAAAGCTATACAAACTATAAATCCCTTCATACGTCCATCGGCTGATTAGGATTGCCTCTTCCTTGGTCATTTTATCAATCATCTGATTGTTCTCCTTATTTCATCTTTTTATTATAGCACAAAAAAATCGTGAGCATTATTCTCACGACTCTCTTATTTTCCAAATTCTTCCAAGATTAATTCCGGATTATTCTTTTCTGCCCAGCGAATTCCCCATTCATTTGTAAACAGTAATAGGAAATTGCCTTTTAAATCTTGTATTTTCTTTGTATCGGATGATAAATTCAATTTATTTAAATCAATCTCTTTATTTCCAATCCAACGGATAAAACGATAAGATAGATTTGTTCTTTCAATATCCACATTATATTCTGATTTCAAACGATGTTCCAATACTTCAAACTGTAGCACACCGACAACACCGACAATAATTTCTTCCATTCCTGATAAAGGTGATTGGAAAATCTGAATTGCTCCTTCTTTAGCGATCTGTTCTACCCCTTTGACAAATTGCTTACGTTTCATAGAGTCTTTGTTTCGAATACTGGCAAAGTGTTCGGGCGCAAAGGTAGGAATCCCGTCAAATTCAAATTTGTTGGAAGCCGTACATAATGTATCTCCGATCGAATAAATCCCTGGATCAAATATTCCGATTACATCTCCGGCATAAGCTTCTTCAACGGTTTCACGGTCTGACGCCATCAATTGCTTAGACTGATTCAGCTTTACTTTCTTTTTGCCTTGAACATGATATACTTCCATGCCTTTTTCAAACTTACCGCTGCAAATACGCATGAAGGCCATACGGTCACGGTGTGCCTTATTCATATTCGCCTGAATTTTAAAGACAAAAGCAGAGAAATTAGGATCAAACGGATCAATCAGCTGTTCTCCTGCCATTCTTGGCAATGGAGAGGTTGTCATCGCTAAGAAATGTTCTAAAAATGGTTCCACTCCAAAATTGGTTAATGCTGACCCAAAGCAAACCGGTGACAATAATCCGGCACGAACTGCATCTAAATCAAATTCTTCACTGGCTCCATCCAACAATTCAACATCTTCTCTTAATTTTTCACAGTGTTCAGTACCGATTATTTCCGCTAAAGTATCATCCTGCAGATCAATCTTGACTGTTTCTGCCATTTCCTTAGCCCCTCTTTTACCAAAAGAAAAACGGATGACCTCTTTTTTCTCACGTTCGTAAACACCCTGAAATTCTTTTCCGGACCCGATTGGCCAGTTAATAGCACAGGTCTTGATTCCTAATTCCTGTTCAATTTCTTCCATCAATTCATAAGGATCTTTTGCATCACGGTCCATTTTATTGATGAATGTAAAAATGGGAATATGACGCATTACACATACTTTAAATAATTTACGGGTCTGATCCTCGACCCCTTTGCTTCCGTCAATCACCATGACCGCAGAGTCTGCTGCCATCAGTGTACGATACGTATCTTCCGAGAAGTCCTGATGTCCCGGTGTATCCAAAATATTAATACAGTAGCCATTATAGTTAAACTGTAATACCGAAGAGGTTACGGAAATCCCTCTTTGTTTTTCTATTTCCATCCAATCGGAAACCGCATGACGACTGGATTGTTTTCCTTTTACCATTCCAGCTTCTTGAATCGCTCCACCATAAAGCAAAAACTTTTCTGTCAGAGTTGTCTTTCCGGCATCGGGATGGGAAATTATCGCAAATGTACGACGGCGTTCTACTTCTTTTATAAAATCTGCCATTCTCTCTCTCCTTTACTATCATTCTTTTCTATATTTATCTATCTCACATGGGTGTTACTCCTTTTTTACCAATGTCTATCCTACTAAATTATGCCCAAGGTTGCAAGTCTCACTTTTAAAATATATGAAAAACAGCATAGTTTTTAGACTACACTGTTATGGAATCAGTTTATAAATGGCTTCCGCCACACCATCATCTCGATCACTCGCAACTCGATATTTTGCTTTTTCTTTGATTTCACCAATAGCATTCGCAACAGCGACACTATTTTCAAAAAGTTCAAACATACTTAAATCATTGGCACCATCGCCAATCACCATAACTTCCTTTGGCCGAATTCCCATTTTTTGAATCGCCTGCATCAGGATTGTTCCTTTTTGGGCACCGCTGTTTGTCACTTCCATATTATTGAAGAAAGATGATAAATAAGCAACCCCCTCTATTTTGGCGATCATGGGTCTTACTTCGTCAATTTTAGCTTTTGTTTCATCAAATCCTTCTACTTTATATATCTCGATAGGATCCTTCAAAAACTCTGGCAGGTTTTCAATATAGCGCATAGTTTGAAAAGGCAGATAATTCATTTTAAAGTGATGTTCTGCTTCTTCATAAGTTCCACCCGCCTGTGCTACTTTTCTTTTAATGAACGCATCTTTGACACGATCAATCGCCATCGTTGTAAAAACCCCCTTCGATGTATACAGCATGAAATGAAGATTTTCTCTTTTAAAGATTTCACATACCTGAATACAGGCTTCTTTATCCAATAAGCAAGATGTGACCACCTGCCCAAATTCATCGTAATACTGTGCGCCGTTAACGGCAATCACTTGACATTTAATGCCTAATCCCTTATATACTGGCGTAATGTCCTCATAAGCTCTCCCCGATGCAATAGTAAAATGCACGCCTTTTTTGATGGCATAACGAATCGCTTCCAGATTCTTTGGTGATATCTTATGATCCTTTCCGACTAAAGTTCCATCAATATCACTTGCGATTAATTTAATCAATTCCAACACCTCTCTCTTTTCTTATTACAATATCATAAAATGAAAAGAAGAAAGGTGTTTTTCTAAAATTGAATTAAATTGATTGATATCGTTTTTCCATTTCATCATCATTCAACCCGGCTTGGATATAACGATCCAGCTGTCCTGGTGTAAATTGATTCAGAAATCCCAATTTAATAAGATCTGTCTGATAGGTAGAAAACTGTTTCAAATCCAGCTTCCGCGTATCTAAATAATGCTGCATCGACAAAATTGCTTCTGCATATTCATCTAAATAATTCTCTATATTAAATACCCGGTTATAAAAATCAAAATATTCTTCAATAAAGTCGACCAGTTCCTGCCCATCCAATTGTCTTAGAATCTTGGCCATCATGTCTTCACCTCACTCCTAATGTCATTTATATAATACTATATTTCTCATCAATATTGAATAGAAGCCAGTCATATCTTAGTATGGGGCAGAGAAAAAGGATTAAACCAGGCTGTTAAAATAATCCCAATGAAATCCCAAGAAAAAGCAACCATATTCCAACCACAACTAAAAAACTTAAACGATACTGATACACTATAGCAAGATATTCTCGAATAAACGCACTTGGCAGATAATACATTGCCGTTCGGCAGCCTACACCCTGTGCCTTTATTTTTAACTGTCGGGCATAGGTAGAGGTTCTAAAAACATGATAGTCATTAGTAACAAATATACACTTATAATTTTGACTTAAATGATCCATGATCTTTTTACTGCAGAGTAAATTTTCATAAGTAGATGTCGATTGATCTTCCACAATGATAACCGATTCATCAATTTCTTTATCTAATAAATACTGCTTCATTGCCGCTGCTTCTGACAAGGCTTCATCTTTGCCTTGACCTCCGGAAACAATGATTTTCGCTTTTTTTCCGCCTTTTTCGTAGACCGAGATGCCTTTATCTAAGCGCAGTGCCAATAAACGGGAAACACGATGTCCGTCCAGCAAGCCTGCCCCATGAATGATGACATAGTCACAACGGCTGTTTTTAGGCAGAATACGATAAATCATAGAATATAAGAGAAAAGCAGTAAATATAAATGCCGCATACAGCATTATTAAAATACAAAAAATCAGAAAACTTAATACAAACATAGAAAGATCATAACGGGTAATCGCTATAAAAACAATTCCCATGAAAGCAAAGATGCCAATTCCAAAATAGGCTGAAAGCAGATTCATCGGATGCAGTCCTTCTTTTTTTACCATCACAATGCCATTGCCAATCAGTCCCAACGCTAAAATGAATAAACAAAGCGGTGAAGCAACAAAAACAAAAAGACGAATGAATAATAGGATCCATTCATTATGCCGATAAGTAATCGCCAATCCTAAAAAGCAAAACATTAGGGTCAGCAATAAATAGATGCCATTACGAAATCGACGCCATTCTTTTGACATTGACAACATAAAACAAATCGCAAAAAAGCCTCCCAGCAGCCACCATATCATAGCCTCCCCTCCTTTGTTACAAGTATAACATAGGAATCTTTCAAATTGTGCAAAAATACGTGTCCCACTTCCATTCATGATATAGTCTAAAGGGGTGATAAAATGAAAAAAGTAGAGTTAACCGCATATGATCCAAGCTGGATCAAGCAATTTGAATCTGAACGCATTGTTTTCTTTGAATTACTGAAAGAAGAATTAATCAATATCTTTCATATTGGCAGTACATCCATACCTAATATGTGGGCAAAGCCAATTGTTGATTTATTAATTGAAGTCAAAGATATCACAAAGATTGACCATTATCAAAAACAATGTGAAGATTTAGGTTATACGTATCGCGGTGAATACGGAATTCCTAACCGCCGCTATCTGGAAAAAGAAATCGATGGTCTTCCACAATATCATATTCATATTTTCCAATACGGCGACCCGGAAATTAAAAAGCACCTTGATTTTAAGCGCTACGTGATGGAGCATAATGATGCCTTTATAGCTTATCGCGACATTAAAATAGCAGGAGCAAACAGCTTTAAGGATAATCGTGAAAAATATCAGGCGCATAAGTCAAACGTAATTCAGGAGATTGATGAAAAGGCTGCAGCGCTTTACCAAAACTCTTTAACACCGATGCGTAAAACTAAAAAATTATTAACATACCAGCAATGTGTGGAGATTCTATCTTCCAAAACACATTATGGAACCTTATCTTTTTATACAGATCTTCCTTATATGCTGCCGCTCAACCATCTGTATGATGATCATACACTTTACTTTCATTCGGGAATGAGTGGCTATAAACAAAAAGGGCTTCATCAGCCTGTATGTTTTAATGTCGTTCATGATTTAGGGATTAATGAAGCCGCAACGACGAATAACTCTGAAAGTGTCATGGTCTATGGCATTCTTGAAGAAGAAATTGAAAATAGGGAACTGATCTTAAATAAACTGATTGATCGTTATACACCAAGCCGTCAGGACTATAAAGCCAGCATTCCATTAAACAAAGGATGCCGGGTTTTTAAAGTGAAAATTCAGTACATGGCAGGTAAAAAACATTTTCATTAAAAAAATTGTTGATTTTTACTTCGGACCATGATAATATAAGGTGGTCCGATAAAATGGCCTGTTGGAGAAACGGTTAACTCACATGCCTTTCACGCATGCATTCACGGGTTCGAATCCCGTACAGGTCACCATTTTTTTAGGGGCATAATATAATGGTAGTATCACAGTCTCCAAAACTGTTCGTTCGGGTTCAAATCCTGATGCCCCTGCCATTTAGAAATAATGAGAGCGAAAGCTCTTTTTTTTGTTTTACAGCCACGTTTTCTTCTATTCATTACTATTAAAATGATATAATGATCCTATAAAGGTTAACTCAAGGAGGAATAATATGTCAGATTTTATAAATTACTGGTTCAAAGGTTTTGAAAAGGGATTGGAAGCCTTATCCGAACCACAGCAATGCCAATTACTTAGTGAATGCGGTCGCGCCTGCTCCCAATCTTATTCATTGGCTATTTACCAAAAGATTAGAAACAAATCGCATGATCTTCCTGAATTTTTTGAATATTTATCTTCAGAAATAAAAGAAATCCGTGTATTTGAAATTATAAAAAATAAAAATTATGAGGTTCATTATCATAATTGTCTTTGTGAATTATATACAAAAGGGTTAATCACAACTAAAAAGCTATGTATTTGTTCACAAAAAAGTTTATTATTTAATTTAGAAAGTGTATTTCCGGAATATCATTTTCACGTCGATTTATTGGCAAGTATATTAAACGGCGATCATGAATGTATCTTAAACATTACAATAGACTAAAAAAACTGTTCCCTAGTAAGATAATACCTTTTATTAATAGATAATCAAGGCAGAAAGCTATGAACAGACATCGAAAGAAGAGGTTGAAATGGAAATAAAGCAAGTATTTGATGAGGATAAAAAACAAAAAATAGTACGCAATATATTGGAAAATCTACCAGATTGGTTTGGAATTTTAGAAGCCAGAGAGGAATACATTCTTGACAGTATCAAAAAAACCTGTTTTGTTGCCTATTATGGAAATAATCCGATAGGTTTTTTATATCTCAAAGAAACCGGAAAAGAGACGGTAGAAATCGCCGTGATGGGAATTCTTACAGAATATCATAGAAAAGGAATTGGCAAAGCATTAGTGAATGGTGCAAAAAAAGAGGCATGCGAACAGGGGTATTCTTTCATGCAAGTAAAAACCGTGCAGATGGGAAAATATAAGGAATATGATCAAACCAACTTATTTTATCAATCACTTGGATTTAAAGAATTTGAGGTTTTTCCGACACTATGGGATGATAAAAATCCTTGTCAAATATATGTGATGACACTAAAATAAGTTTCTGTCTGTTTTGTTATTTTAATAATTTATTTTACCTGTAACTATTTGTCTACTTAATAAACGATTATATAATGTAAAATTTGCTAATCTTTACATTAAAATTAAATATGGGATATGCATAAACAGCTGTGTGAAATTATCATACAGCTGTTTTAATTAGTACTTATTCAGTTAACACAGATAATTGTTATATAAACGATCTATTACGACTCACTCGAACAAACGTCTGCAATTCCATAGGTTTAGATAGATAATAACCCTGCCCCTGATCACAGTGATAGCTTTTGAGTAGGTTTAAAGTTTTAAGACTCTCAATTCCTTCAGCTACAATAATGGTGTTTAAATAAGTTTTCCCCATTGAGATAATCGTTTTCACAATTTGCCTGGCTTTTTCATTATAATCCATTTCTCGAACAATACTTTTATCAATTTTTATTTCATCAAATTCAATATTAGCCAATAAGGCAACATTGGAATATCCGCTTCCATAATCATCTAAAGATAATAAAAAACCATGGCTTCTAATCTTTTGGGTTAGTATTTGTAATTCATCTATATCCATTAAATCAGATGTTTCTGTCATTTCAATACAGATACGTTTTGGTGAAATACCATTTTTTGCACATATGTCCAGCATACGTTCTATAATATTCTCTTTTTTTAATGTTACACGAGAAAAATTAACTGATATTTTATTAAGATAATTTCCTGCTTTTTCTTCAGTATGGATCAAGGAAGCAATTCTATTTAACACATATAAATCTACATAGTGAATAGCTTCTGTTTCTTCAAGATAAGGGATGAATTTATCAGGCCTGATCACCTTTTTATCCTTGCCAAGATAACGTACTAACGCCTCTGCTCCAGTAAATTGGTTATTAGACAAATCAAATTTAGGTTGTAAATATATTTGGTAATCTCCTTGCTGCAATCCCATGTTTATATGTTCACTCAATAATTCTCTATTTATTTCTTTCTCATGTGTCCTATTCATAACTCCACCTCTGTTTCTCATCTGTCTTTCCACACAATCCATGCTTTAAGACTGTAAAATAGTGTTATTTAAATTCAGCAATCTAAGTTCTAATAGTTTTAAACCTTGATTTCTTGATAAAAATGACATACTAATTTAAAAAGTATCATTTTCTATTCCTATTAGTTGAATATTTACTTCACCGCCATTCATTTTTTCTTTATAATTATCAAGCTTATAAGATTCAATCTGTATAACTGCCTTTGTTATTCCCTGTGGGATAACTCGATTCAGCTTGACCGCAGTCACTGCCTCCCCAGGAGGAACTAATTTACTTTCGTAAATAACTTCTCTATTTTCTTCCAATACAATTGTATATTTAAAATAGCATGGATTTTGATCTGGATTCCACAGTGCTAAATAGACCATATCTGTATTTGCTATCATTTTAACGTCTCCGTAGCCTGGAATGATAATCTTATCCGGATCCATTAATTCACTGATTTCAATATTTGGCGTATATTTTTCTGATCCCGGATCAATATTGGGAACATTGTTTTTATAGTAGAAAACAATAGCTACGATACTCATTGTTAATAACGCAATAACAATCCATTCCCAAATGCGATGTACTAAGACTGCTAGATAAGTATCTTTTTCTATTTCTAAATAAGCTTTAATCTTATATTTTAAATAGCCTTTTGGCAAAGGATAATAATCCTGTATCTCTTCTCCTATTCTTAGCGTTCCCTTCTTTTTTCCTGTGATTCTTCCAATGGCACCTTCTACCCGGTAACCCCCGCTTCCATTAGGATATCGTTTTTCCCATTCTTTTTTTGACAAGTACTGTATCGCTTCTATTGATATGTCTTGTTCATCCATATATTTCTCTCCTTTCTCTTTTCCTTACCTAAACAAAACATTAATAGATGATTTACTTAGGGAAGGAAAATGAAAACTTCATTTCCCTAATTATCTGATTTTACAGCTATCAGTTCAGCTTTTGAAACTCCCCCATTTAAAGAAACTTCTTTATCATCTAAAGAAAAGGTATCTATTTTAATTTCTATTGGATATTTTCCTTCTGCTATCGTTTGATTAAATTTAATTTCAGTTACTGCCTTTCCAGGCATAATCAGTTTGCTTTGATAAAGGACTTTTTCATTTTCAAGGTTAACAATCGTAAATTTAAAATAGCATGGATTATTGGGCGGATTCCACAGCGCCACATAAGCTGTATCCGTCCCAGCATTCATTAAAATTTCTTTATATCCCGGTATTGCGATATGATTTGGATCTGTCACAATATTAAGCTGTTCAGGTGGAGTATAATCCATTGCCCCAGTTTCTATATCGCTTTCTTTTACCAAATGCATTGTGCCCGCTACCAGTAATGCAGCAATGGAAATAGCCACGAAGACTATTAGCAAATTTCGGCATCGTCTTTTTCCAATAACTGCGAGATATTGATTTTCACCTACAGCTATATACCCCTCAATACCATATTGGTATTTCGAATAATGCAAGGCATAGAAATCGAGCTTCGTTTCTCCTAAATCAACTTGACCTTGTTTGTTTATGAGTCCGCTGCCAATTCCTCCTACCACAATGTATCCTCCACGTGGATACATCTTTTTAATCTTTTTCTTACTGTAATAACGCAGACTGGAAGACTTGTTCAGATTTAGCTTTTTATCATATTCTTCTTCCTTTATGTAGTGGTAATTTTGTTCTATGCTCATCTATTACTGTCCTCCTTGTCTGCCTTTTAATTAGTTCGTAATTGTGTAAGTTAATGTATCTGTATGTGAACCCGTTTGAGTGGCTGTCCCTGTTAAGGTTGCAGTTCCGGAAATAGTGGTAGTAGCACTTGATACTGTCCCAACTGATACCATAGCCGTTGACATGATATTTGACCCATATTGAACGACATAAGATACCGGATCAGCTCCTCCTACTTCTAATTTATACCCATTTGCTGAAGTCACTTCTACAGTGATAGGTGAAGTTGGCAATGTTCCACCATTAACCGAAACCAGTTCAACATCTACATTGATAACTGGATTACTATCTGTAAATACGACACTGCTTGGAATTGTTACTGCCCAAGATGGGTTATCTGGATGATCCGGATCAGGTATTCCATGTGTATTGTCATACTGTACATTTGTTGTTCCGGTTTCTGATGATCCTGCCGCAAAGGCTGATACTGTCAGCATAGGTAGCATTAAAGCTAAAGATAGTGTTGCTGCAAAAATTTTGTTTGTTTTTTTCATTTCTAAATTCCTCCTAATTTTTATTGATGTTTAAACAGTTCTCACTGCCATATATGAAAGGCACACTACTTCCTTTTATATGCATTCTTTGAATGACTTCTTTTAAAACTCATACTCCAATATATAATAAACGCACTTGAAATAATCAAACCATAATCGTACCACTTGTTGAGTGAATTTCCCGTTGATACATGTTCCGATTCGGTAATGTTCTGTTCTGGCGAAGAAGGTGGCTTTGCATTATCTCCGCCATTTATATTTTGATCTGGTATTTTATCATCTGGCTTACTACTCCCCGAATTATTTCCTCCAGATGTATTTCCCTCGGGGTTATCCTCCTCGGGTATATCATCATCCGTATGAGGTGGGATGATTTCAAACTCAATATATAAATGGGCAGTTCCCTCACCTATATGAATTGTCATTGTCTGATTGATCACCTGTTCAATCCAATTTTCTGTTTCGATACTAGCGGCGCTTTCATAACCAACGCTCTTTAAGCGATAGCCATTATCCGCTCTTATGACAAAATACTTCTGAGCAGGTGAGAGAAAATCGTATTGGACGATTCCATTTCGTATACTTTGACTGCCATCTATAACGACCCCATTTCCGCTGACATGAACAGATAAAGAACATTTCAAATCCGGTATATAAGAAACTGTGACATGTCTGTCTTCATCATGTCGGACCTTTATTTGGGCAAAGACAAATGGATTTATTTGAAAAAGCATAATAAACATTACAATTGGGAAAAGCATTAAACGATGGCGTTTCATGAATCTCCACCTTCTTCATAACGAATATAAAAATCCATTGTGCCACGATATAGCCCCGGTCCATTCGTTGATTCTCCAAAAGCTTTTAATTGGAAAACGCTTGAAGTAACATCTTCGCCTAATGTTGCTAGATCATTTAAACTGTTTTCGTATCGGTTCCCGTCTTGATCAAACACATATACTGTATAAAAGTCTTCTGAATCCTGACTTTCAATTTTAAAACTGGTTTCAGCCTGAATATGGAAATATCCTGAAAATAGGCTTGTATCCGTTGTTGGTTTTATTTTTATTGTTTCGTTTGTAGCAGCAGCCTGTTCACTAAAATCTTCTGTTCTTTTCAGCTCAATTGACATAGGAATTTCTACCAATGCCATCGGTGAATCATTAAGAATCTCTATCTGTACCTGTTTCTTTCCTAGTCCGCCATCATAAATTAAGGTAACTGTATAGGTTTTTTCTCGCTCTCCATTATGAATTCTTGCCATATCTGCATCTGAGATCATTAGCTTAGATAAATCCGGTTCACTTCCATCTGATATTGTAACAATGGCATTCATTTTATGAATGAGATTCATCATTGTAATGTCAGCTGACTGAACAGGATATAATTTTACGTTATCAGCTTCAATTGTACAGTTGGTTGATCTAAGAGTCACATCTTTATATGCACTCATCAAACTCCCAGATCGCATTGAATTCGCATTCACACGTATCGTTACTGTTTCATTTTCAGCCATTGCATTGACTTTCGCTATATCGGTTATACTGATGCTTAGCTCACTCAAAGGCAGATCCCCTGCTTCATCAAAGGCACGAGCCCCTACTAATGCTAACAATGAAGCTTCTGTAGCAGTGGCCGTTTCTGCCGATTTAATGGTTCCTCCAAATGCCTCAAGCGTAATGATCCCAATATCATTGATATCCACCGGATATTCGAGTACATAGCCGCTGATTCTATCTTCCGCTTTAAACACATAAGTCCCGTTGCTTGTTATATTGTATGTATAATAGCCGCTTTCTGGCCAAAGTGTACTGTCTAAATCATTCAGTTTAGTCCCATCTGGCAGGGATACCCACCAAATCAGACTGGATACAGGTGCGGTTGCCTTGATCCGAATATCACGACGATATGCATTAGGATTGTTTACCACGCTATGTTCAAACTTAACAAATTCACCTTTATAGTAGACTTTCACTGTATTTGAAGCACCCCAAGGCTGATAGTTACTGATTAGCGGTCTTTCATATCTTTCAAATCCTACAAGGATTGATTCCAAAGCATTTGTATCACTAAAAACATTACTTCCCAAACTAGTTACTCCATTGCCGATCTTTATAGTCGTTAAATGATTGCAGGAATCGAAAGCATAGTTTCCTATTCTTTTCACGTTGTCTGGAATCACTATTGACGTCAAACTATAATTACTGCTAAAAGCGTACTCTCCGATGTCCGTTACTCCGGTCCCAATCGTTATATTTTCTAAATTACTGCACCTAGAAAAAGCAGAACGTCCGATACTTGTGACATTACCTGGAATTACCACCGACAATAGATTCTGACATCCAGAAAAGATAGAATCGCTTAACACTGTTATGCCACTTCCAATTACTGCCGAGGTTAAATTATTACAGTTATAAAAGGCATACCTCCCTATAGTTTGTACACTATCTGGAATTACAACAGATACTAAGCTGATACAGTTAGAAAAAGCATATTCACCTATACTTTCCATATTTTCCGGAAGAATCACTAACGTTAAATTATCACAATCAGCAAAAACGGAATTTCCGATTTTTGTCACGCTATCAGGAATAACAATTGAGGTTACATTTATATTTGTTTGAAAAGCATTATCACCAATTTCTAAGACTGGCAGCGACACACCATTCACTATAAAATTATCTGGTATGGCAATATCACTATTCACTCCTAGATACTTAACAACACTTTGAGATTCAGTATCGATAATAAAATCACCAATAATTTCAAAATTTTTCCATTTTATTACAGTACTGCTGGGAGCCCCCCACGGGTTCCCCGATATAGATCCTTTCTCTTTCCCGGAGATATCAATCAATAACAATCCCACACAGTTAGAAAAAGCCATTGAGCCAATGCTTGTAACACTGTTGGGAATAACGATTGTTGTCAGGGTTTCACAATTCAAAAAGACATAAGATCCTATACTGGTAACAGTATCAGGAATTGTGACAGATGGTAAAATACTACATCCTGAAAAAGCATAATCCCCTATGCTAGTTATACTATTTGACATAACAATTGTTGTCAGCGACACACAATTTAAAAAAGCATAACCTTCAATTTTTGTCACACTGTTAGAAATCACTACAGAGGTCAGAGCGCTGCAGTAAGAAAAAAGATATCTCCCTATGCTCGTAATATTGTTGGGAATAACAATCGATACCAGAGAAGTACAATTACTAAAGGCTGAACGTCCTAAACTGGTTACACTATCAGGAATGATGAAAGAAGTAAATCCACAGCTTGCAAATGCCGAATCTGCTATACTTGTCACTCCGCTTCCTATGGTTATCGATGTCAAATTACGACACTTGTCAAAAGTACTAGCCTTAATGGTTGTTACATCATCCGGAATGACAATAGAGCCCAGTTTAGAACATTCGCTAAAAGCAGAATTCCCAATATTAGCGACACTATTTCCCATTGTTATTGTCTGCAACTGATAACACATTGCAAAGGCATATTTTCCGATACTTGTGACACTATTACCAATTGTTGCTGATGTCATCGTGGTACAGACAGAAAAAGCGGAATCACCGATACTTGTGACACTGTCTGGTATCGTGATAGAAGTTAAATACTGACATCTGTAAAACGCATAATTTCCGATGCTGGTGACATTGTTTCCAATTGTTACAGACGTCATACGATCGCAAGAAGCAAAGGCATAAGCACCAATGGTTCGTACACTATCGGGAATAACAACTGAGGTTAAGTTTACTACATTTTGAAAAGCTCCAGTTTCAATTCCTTTGACGGAATAGCTTATTCCATCGATAACAAAACTTTCTGGTATTGTCACCTCTCCACCAGCGCCTACATATTTCGCAATACTTTTTGTTACCGTATCAAATATAAAATCACCTATTGTTTCAAAACCACTCCACTTTACAAACGTTGTGACAGGCGCTGACCATGGTTCTCCGGATATAGACCCCTTCTCTTTTCCAGGAATATCAATAAGTACTAGATTATTGCAATTAGTAAAAGCTGAAATCGCTATATCAGTGACACCACTTCCAATTGTTATTGTTGTTAAATTGCTGCAGTTAGCAAAGACATAATCTGAAATATTAATTACACTGTCAGGTATTATGACAGAGGTTAAAGTAGTATTATTTTGAAAGGCTCTTTTACTAATATTTGTTGTTGGATAACTCATCCCATCTATAATAAAGCTGTCAGGAATCGTCACTGCCCCACCGACACCTATATATTTCGCTACACTTTTTGTAACGGTATCAAATATAAAATCACCTACTGTTTCAAAGCCTTTCCATTTTACAAATGTTGTATTAGGTGCTGACCATGGCTCACCGGGAATTAAACCATTTTCTTTTCCAGGAATATCAATTATCAATAAATCCTTAAGACCAGAAAAAACTAAATTCCCTATACTCGTTACACTACTTCCAATCGTCACCTGTGTGATATTCTTACAATCGTAAAAAGTGCCATTCCCTATAGTTGTTATTCCATTTCCAAATGTCACTATTGATAGTGCCGTGCAATTTCTAAAAAACATTTCGCCTATACTTATTACATTATCAGGAATAACAATTGAGGTTAAACTGGTGCAGTAGCCAAAAGCAGAATTTCCTATACTCGTTACACCATTTCCCAAGATAATTGAAGTTAAATTCACACACCCATAAAAAACATTTTCTTTTATATCTAATACATTATCAGGAATAACGATAGAATCAAGTCTACTGCAATTATAAAAGGCTGAAGCATTTATCGTTGTGACATTATTTCCGATGATAATTGATGTTAAACGGGAACAATTAGAAAAAGTACTGTTGTTTATGCTCGTGATGCCATTTCCTAACGTTACCGAATTCAAACTGCTGCACTTATAAAAGGCTGAATCTCCCAGCTCTGTAACACTGTCTGGAAGGACAATATCCCCCATCATACTAGGATTATTTTGAAACGCTCTCTTTCCTATTCCTTTTAGCTTTGTTGTATTAAAACTAATATATGTTAACTGTTGTCCAGAAAAGGCCTCGTCCTGAATATAATACACATCTATTCCGTTGATCTGCTCTGGAATAATAATGTTTTTAGGTGCATTAGGATTAGTGCTGTATCCCGTTATTGTATTTGTTTCTTCATCAAAAACAAACCAACTTTCTTCTGCTACTTTCCCCTGTCCGCTCAAGTCGTTTTCATTTTCATTAGTCATTTCATTGTCATCGACTGCTTGAGGACTCCCCTTCATAACACTTGTTTCTTGTTCTTCGAATTCAATTTCCTTTGAACAATCTATTTTCGGCATGGTCTCAACATTATCCTTTATATCATTATCCACCAATAGTTGTTCTTCTTTAGCATCTACTAATGTCGGTATTTCTTCAATTACTTGTGTTTCGAGTTCTTCTCCAGCTGCAAAAATCAATGGATGAAAAGACGGGATATAAAGATAACTTAAGATTATTACCATGATCAGCAAAATTTTAAATATTACTTTTTTATGCATTGTGCTGCCTCTCCTTCCCTTGAATGATTTTTACCTTTCCTAATTCTCCACCTAATATTTTTTCTACATTAATATTCTTTAATAATTTTTCTATTTCTTCCTGTAATCCTTCATAGAAAACATGAATCTTACAAGCATTTGTAAGCTGTTTACTGCAATAATGATCATCTTCTAAACAGCGATTGATCTTTGTTGTAGTCTCCATCAAAGATACAATATCCCATAAAGTAATATCCCTTATACCAATTGGCAAACTATAACCACCATCAATACCACGGTGGCATTTCACTAAACCACCTTTTTCCAACTGCTTCATGATCTTGATTGTATAATTGACAGTCATGCCTGTTTTTTCTGCAACCTTTGCTGATGATATGATTTTGTTTTCACTGGCTAGACATACAATCGCTCGAATTGCATAATCTGTACTTATCCTTAACTGCATTCTCTTCGCTCCTTCAATCATACTGAACTATCCAAGTATACTTTTATGACATTTTCCCCTATATCATTACTTTTCAAGTAATATATTCAAGATTAATTCATGTAAAGTCACCCATGTATTTTATGATTTCACTACATAATGGATATTATGTTGTTGTATAAACAAAAAAAGTGCCTTTCAGCACTTTTGTTAAGTTTTTTCATTTATCTGCAGGGCAAATTATTCCATATTATATATTCCTTATGACGAATTATAAATAATTTTGTCATTTTTCTCTTGCCTAACTCCTACTAGTTTGGTAAGATGTAATTAGAAATTATAGTGACTTACAAATTTATTTTTATATTTTACTACATAATATCCATTATGTAGTTTTTTTATTTATTAACTGCTGATCAGATCTAATCTTGATAGTTGTCGTTCGTATTCTATTCCTGTTGTCATCGTATAAATTCTTGTTGTTTCAATAGAGGAATGTCCTAATATGTCTGCCAATCTTACTAAATCCTTTTCTAATCGGTAATATGTAAAGGCAAACAAATGTCTGAGATTATGTGGGAATACTTTGGTTCTTTCTACTTTTGCGTCAACACATAAATCTTTCATCATTGTCCAGATGTTGCTTCTATCCAATGCTTTTCCACTTCTTGTGATAAAAATTGGACCTGTGGTTATATGTTCTTCTTTACAATAGCTGCTAAGCATTTTTCTCAGCTTTTTTTGTATAAAGATAATACGAATTTTTCCTTTATTATTTATATAAGCTCTTCCTTCTTTCAAGGATTCTACAGTTAGGTAGCGATGTTCACTTACACGGATCCCGGTACTGCAAATCGTTTGCAGTAAAACATATAAACGTTTATTTTTCTTCTCTTTTGCACTTTGCAAGAGGCGATTATATTCTGCTTTTGTTAACTCTTTTGCTTCATCACAGATAATTCTTCTCTGCATTTTTAAAAGTTTTACTTTCAGTTCATGAAAGCTTAAAAAATCCCAAAAGCCATTTAATGCAACTAAAATACTATTAGTACTCGCCGGTTTATAATTTTTTGTAAGCATCTCTTTAAATTCCAAAACCTTTGTTTTAGTAATCAAAATGTCACCATTCATAAAGTCATAAAATTTATGGATATCACGGAGATATTTTTCTATTGTTTTAGTGCTCCTTTCCTCACTTAATAAATAAGTCTGGTAATCCTTAACAAAAGATTCGTAAATCAAAAATTCCATATTCAACTCTCCTTTTTCATTATTATGCCCTTATATTTATCATTTTATAATGTGTGTATTACTAAGTAAAAGAAAATCCTTTATTCGAGATTTTTTTATGATAGAAACACTTTTCTTTATAAATTCTAAAACTAATTATCGCATTCCTACCAAAAAAAACAAGGTTATGGATTAGATACCTTAACCTATAAGAAGTGATTTTATAAATAATTATCCGCCATATGCTTCGTTATTATTTTAGTGTAGACTGAGATAATGAACAGCCAATTTCAAAAAGTGGAGTATCTGTTTTATATGTTTTAGTATACATATGCAGATCTTTTGTTATCAACATCAGAATTACTTCTTGTCCCCTTTACACTTCGTTTTTTAATTGTTATGGTAGTATTAACAACTATATTATTGAATTAATAAAAAAAGGGAGAGTAACTATGTATAAAATTATTGCGTGTGACTTAGATGAAACATTACTGAGTGATGATCGTTCTATTTCCAAAGAAAATATCGAAGCAATTCATAAAGCAAAGGCTTTAGGCGTTAAATTTGTTCCTGCCACAGGCAGAGGTTTCAATACAGTAGACAGCACATTGAAAGAATTGGGGCTGTTTGATCAAGAAAATGAATATGTGATTTCTTATAATGGAGGCGCTATTACAGAGAACAAAGGAAGCCGACTTCTGCATTTTGAAGGCATCTCTTTTGAATTGGCGAGCAAATTATATAAAAGAGGTTTAGAATATAATGTCTGTATTCACATTTATACAAAAGAAATGGTTTATGTTTACGGCTACACCAAAGAGGAAAAAGAATATCTGGCAAGCAGAATGGAAGTCACTGAAATCTTTGATGACAATATTGATTTTCTAAAGGAACAAGAAATAGTAAAAGCCTTATATATGAATACCGACTACACCTATTTACAACAGATTGAAGAAGATTTGAAGGATCTTACTCAGAACGTTGATGTGAGTTATTCTTCTAACCGCTATATTGAATTTAATCACAAAGGTGTTAATAAAGGTAACGGTCTTCTTTCGTTAGCTGAACTTTTGGGAGTTAAACAAGAAGAAATGATCGCCATAGGGGATAACTACAATGATCTCTCAATGATCAAGGCGGCTGGATTAGGAGTAGGCGTTAGAAATGTTGTAGATGGAATGAAAAAAGATTGTGACTATATTACAAAAGCAGATAATAATGAAAGTGCTGTTGCTGAGGTCATTCGTAAATTTATTTTAAAACTATAATCAATAAAATAACTTCATCATTACAGGCAGATAGTAAAAAGCTGTGTAATTATAAGCAGATGGCTTAATATACACAGTTTTTTCAATATTTAAATTCTATAAAGAAGATTACAAGAAAAAGTAAATCGCCTCTCTTATTTAATGCCAGCTTACTTTGCTGATGTGTGATAAAGAAGTAGTAGAAGTGTAAAAAATTTTGCCGTTCCTATCCGGCGTTTGCGCATTGCGCCGGATAGGTCGGGCGGTCATTCGGGCAGGTCTACCTTGCCAACGAAAGAGTAATAAATATCAATGTCCTGTCTGCGTGTGCCGTTCTCGTCATAGCTGCACTCATGCACAACGATTTTCTCCACAAACTCACGCAAAAGGGTAGGGGTAAGTTCTTCAAAGCTGGTGTACTTGCGGACAACATTCATAAACTTTTCTGCGTTTACCGTGGCTTCCTGCGCTTTGGAAAGCTCTGCCCGGATAGCGGCGGCTCTCTCTTTCAGTTCTTTCTGCTCGGCTTCATAGTCTGCCGACAGCTCCGTGAAACGCTCGTCTGAAATGCGCCCGGTCACGCTGTCCTCATACAGCCGCTTGAAGATAGCGGATAACTCGCTGATACGCTTCTCGGCGGCTTCCAGCTCCTTTTTCCTTGCGGCGTTCCTGCGCTTGCCCCCGTCCTCGTTCTGCTCGATCAGCAGCTTCATAAACCGGGCTTCGTGCTTCGCTGCATAGCTGGTGACTTTCCGCAGATTGTCGGTCACTCCGGCGGTCAACAGGTCGGTGCGGATAAAGTGCGCCGTACAGTCACGGGTACGCTTCTTGTAGCTCCCGCAGATATAACAATCCTGCTTGCGGGTGGCGTTCTGGTAACGCTGCTGGTAAAGGACGCTGCCGCAGTCGGCACAAAAGAGTATGCCGGAGAATAAGCCCACTTCATCATAGCGGTTCGGGCGTTTGCGCTGCTTGCGTAACTCCTGCACACGCTCCCACATCTGGGTGTCAATGATAGGCTCATGGTGGTTCTCGAAAATCGCCTGTTTCTCAATGGGGTTCTCTACGCTGTGCTTGGTCTTGTAGGACGGCTTCTCCGTCTTGAAGTTTACCAGACAGCCCGTGTACTCCCTGTTTTCAAGGATATGTACCACGGTATTGGTCGCCCACTTGCACTCATAGCCGGGGTGGTAGCGGCGGGTGCTTCCCGTCCGACGGTATTCCAGCGTTCCCGGCGTGGGGATCTCCTGCTCTGTGAGCATACGGGCTATCTTGGTCGGCCCGTTCCCGGCAAGGCACAAGCTGTAAATCTGCCGCACAACAGGGGCGGCTTCCCCGTCAATGATAAAATTTTCGTCCTCGTCCATAAAGTAGCCGTATACGGGTTTGCTCGTGACGGGCTTCCCGCTCATACCCTTAGACCGTTTTACTGCTTTGATTTTCTTGCTCGTATCTCTCACCAGCCATTCGTTAAAAATGTTCCGCAGAGGGGCAAAATCATTGTCGCCCTGTGCGCTGTCCACTCCGTCATTGATAGCGATAAAGCGGACGCCTTTCTGTGGGAAAATCATTTCCGTATACATTCCCACTTGCAGATAGTTTCGCCCTAACCGTGACATATCCTTGACGATAACGGTGCCGACTTTTCCGGCTTCAATGTCCGCAAGCATGGCTTGAAAACCGGGTCTTTGGAAGTTCGCCCCAGAATAACCGTCATCTGTGTACCATTGCAGATTGGAAAAGCCGTTCTGCTTCGCATAGGTTTCAAGAATACGCTTCTGGTTTGAAATAGAATTGCTCTCACCTTGCAGCTCGTCCTCGTGGGATAATCTCGGATAAAGGGCGGTAATAAGGTTTCGGGTGGTCTGTCTTAACATAGTGTCCTCCATTTCCGACAGCCAGCCCCACTATTCCGTATGACTATCATACCACACGCCGGGGCTGGCTGTACAGTCCTTTCTGCTTCTTTACGTCCCGTCAAATTGCCGATTTTTGTGTAGCAGCTTCCGCTTCCAGCACTTTCAGCATTTTATCGGCGGCGGTGGCGGTGGTGTCCTGCTTGAAATAGCCGGAAACGACAAGGACAGAATTACCTATGCGGATTTCCGTCACGCAATCCGGGCGGCGGGTGCTGCGGTCATTCTTTGGGGTGTTGGTCATAGGCGGCTCTCCTTTCTGTTCATCAGCTTTTTCAGTTGTCCCATTTTCTCCTGCGCCGTGGCTTTTCGGAAGTTGCTCCCGGTAAAGCGGACAGGAGAACACATTTCAATCAGACGGTCATAAATGCGGGCGTGGGCGGTGTCCTCCGGGTGCTGCAAGTCCTCCAGCGTGAGATTAGTCGTGACGATCAGCGGCCTGCCGCTGCGGTAACGGCTGTCAATCACGTTGTAGACCTGCTCTAAGCCGTATTCCGTTCCCCGTTCCATTCCAAAATCGTCAAGGATAAGCAGCGGGAAGCTGCAAAGTCGGGAGATATATTCATTCCTGCCCTCAAAGCTGGCGGCAAGGTCACCCAATATCAATGCAAAGTTTGTCATGCACACGGGGATTTCACGCTCCATAAGGGCATTTGCGATACAGCCCGCAAAATAGCTCTTGCCTGTGCCAACGCCGCCCCATAGCAGATAGCCAATGTTGCGCTCTTTCATGGTTTCCCAGTTCTCCACATAGAAATGGGCGTGTTCCATTTGCGGGCACTTGCCGTTGTCGTTCTCAAACGTCCAGCCCTGCATAGCCGGGTCTGTAAAGCCCCGCCGCTTCAACCGCTCGACAGTTTCAAGGTGACTGCGCTGTTTCTCTGCGGCTTCCCGTTCCTCACGCTCTGCCCGCTGGCAGTCACATTCTGCCGGGTGGCGGTCACGCCCCAGCCATGCGGCGGTTTCTTTGGGGAAATAGCCCTCTTTGGGCTTGTGGCACTTCCCGCAGTATAAAAGCCCGTCCTCGCCGGTGTAGTCCTCCGGCTCCGGCGTGGTGTCGGTCATATTCAAAATCATTTCATCAAATCCATTCGTCATAAGCTCTCGCCCTCCTTACAGGTATAATCGGGTATGCCCTTTTTCGGGGCTTTCTTGGCTGCGTCCTCCTGCGCCCACTTGAAAATCGTGGCTGCATGGCTCTTGTATTTCCTCCCGCTGGAAGCGATATGGCAGGATAGGCGGTCAATGTAATACTCCCACTTGCCGGGAAGCTCTGTTTTCAGCCCGTCAAGCTCCGTATCGGAAAGAATGACATTGTGGTATCTGCCATAGGCGGCGGGGGCGGGGTGTCCCGTTTCTAACTCTCTCTCTTTTTCTATTTCTATATCTATCTCTTTCTCTATCTCTATCTCTGGTGGACAAATGTCCGCTCGATATGGTGGACATTTGTCCGCCCCTGTCTGCGGCAGGGCTTTTTGTTCCTGCAAAGCCAGCCGCGCCCTGCGCTTGCGCTCCCCCTCGGTAGAGGACTGGCCGATTAAAAGCTCAATGTTGCTCATGTAGAGTGCGCCGCTTGGCAAAGGCTCCACAAGCCCCAGCTTCATAAAGATTTTCAAAGCTCTCTCTACGGTACCTACCTGCTGGCGGGTAATGGTCGCAATCATCTGGGCGGTGTAGGGGATATTCTCGTCAAGCTGCAATTTCCCGCCGTTTTTCAGCGATTTCAAGTACAGCTTCAAGAGAATGTTGGAATAGATAACGCCGTCCTGCATACTTTCCAGCAGAACGATTGCATCATCGTCAAAATAGCTCTCTTTCAGCTTGAGGTAGTAATATTTGCGGTTATCTGCCATAGGCTGCGTCCTCCTTTTTCCAGCGTTTGGAATAATAGCGAGGGCATAGTATGATAACCGCCCGGAAGCTCTGTTTGCAGTCACGGGTGCAGCCCCGGCATAGGTCGTTGTAAGTGATACGGTTGCGGTGGTTGAGGAAGAAAGACCATTCCAGCCGCCGCTTCTTGCTCATTCTCGGCAATGGTAAGCTCCTTTCTGCCGTTCCTATCGGTGTAGCGGGATAGGGGGCATTTTCTGTATGTTCTCGGTATCATTTTCGGGCTTTTTCTGCCCTGTAAGCCCCGTTTGGAAGTCGGGGAGTATTGCGGTAAGGGTTCATATCATACCTGTATTTTTGTAGGGTTTCGGTATCATTTCGGGGCGGTCTTTAACGCTCCTGTTCACGCTTTTTCTGCTGGCTCGGTGCGCCCCTTAAAATCTGGTCGATATTGCGTCTGACTGTCTGAAGCTCCTGCGCCCGCTGGCGTTTCTCCCGGTAGTCGTTATATCCGGCGTTCTTCTGGACGGTAAGCTGCTCAATCTCCCTTTGCAGGGCTTTGCTGGCTGGCAGCTTGGTTATTCCATGCTCCCGGAAATAACGGGCGGCTGTGTCCGCTATGATAAAATCGCTTTCGTGCTGTTCCCGGTAGGCTCTCCGGGCTTTCTCCGATTTCTGCGCTTTCAGACCGTCACGGGCGGGCTTCGTGCCGATATAGCCCAAAAGGTTGCGCTGCAATTCCTTTTTCTCCCGGATAGCGGCTTCCAGCCCTTTCAGTCCGGCAAGGCTCTCCTGCGTGGCGGTGTTGGCTGCGGAAATGGCAGCGTCCAGCTCGTCCGGGGAAGAAAAGCCATACTGCTGGTAGAGCATGAGGGTAGCCGACATCTGTTTGAGGTTGTGCATGGTCGCCCACTTCTCATAGCCCCGTCCTTTCCCCTCGGCTCGCTTGGCGGCTATGTCTACCATGCGCTGTACAGCGTCATTGTTCGGGGCGTTTTTCGCTTCTTTTTTCGTCCGTAAGCGGTCTTTGATACTGCCGGGGTATTCCGCTATGGCTGCGGGTTTTTCGGCGGCTCTGGCGGCGTTCTGCTCCAAAACGGAGAGGACAGCAGCCCGGTCAAAATCGTCCCCCAGCTTCCGGGCGGTAATTGGCTTCGTCCTGTCCGGCGTGAGGTAACTTAGCCGCCCCCGGCTCTCCTTGACGGTCACACCATGCCGGAGAAGCAGGGCGGCAAACTCATCAAAGCCGGAAGCAGCGGCAAGGGCTTCCCGGATAGTCCGGCGCAGCTTCGCCTTATCCGTTTCAAACTTGGTCTGCCGGGGCGCGATACCGTCCGCAGCAATAGGGGCGTTGGCTCTGTCAAGGGCAGCCTGTCCTTTCTTCTGCGCCCAATACTCACGCTCGGTAATGCGTTCTTTGCTGCCGTTCAAAAGGTCTATCTGGTAAAGCCCCTCGCTGTGGCACATCTCCATGACTTCGGCTTTCAGATAGTTCATAGCTGCGTCCGTACAGCGGTGCTTGCAGCCTGCTTTCCTGTCCGCTGGCCTGTCCATGTGGGGCAGCATGGGAACCTCCGCAATCCGCAGACTGTTAATGACGATATGCACATGGATATTTTCGGTGTGGCTGTGTCCGTCCGGGTGGGTGCAGACAAGGGCCTGGTGTCCGGGGAAATGCTCGGCGCAGAACTTCTCGCCCAGCTCCTGCGCCCGATCAACGGTCAAGCCGTTGTCCGGGCCGTCCCGTGGGTCAAAGCTGATGATGTAGTGGTGGCTCTTTACGTCCTCCCGTTTCTGGTTCTTGCCGTAGCGGAGATTGGAGCGCATACAGGCAACGGCAAAATCCTCCCCGCCACAATTCAGAGAGGATATGCGGTAGTCTACCCTCGGTATGAGCCGCCCGTCTGCGTCAAGGGTGGGCTTCATGGTAAACTCGTCATGCTCGAATGTGAGGTATTTTTCAGCGTCCCCGTAGTTGGCATTTTTAGAGCTGATATGTTTGAGTATCGCCAACGGCTTCACCTACTTTCTGCAAGACTTCAAACTTCAAGGCGGCAAGGTCGGCGGCGGCTCCCCGCACTTCCTTTTCCAGCCCCCGGTAGGGGCTTCCGTATTCGTTCAGGCTCCGGGCAATCTGGTTTAAGTTGCCGCCGATTTTCCCGTACTCTGCCGTGAGCTTGGAGAGGGCGGCAAGCAGCCCGTCATTGACCGGGGAAACGGTGACAATGGGGCGTATGGTCGCTTTCCGTATGGCTTGCCGGATAAACTCGGACTGGCTGATTTCATAAGCCGCCAGCCGCCCGGTGAAGTCGGCGTATTCTTCATCGGTCATGCGGGTCTTTACCACATGACGGCGGTGGGGCGTATTGTATTTCTTTCGCATGGTCTGTGACCTCCTTTCTCGCCCGACAGGGCGCATAGCAGGGTTTGGGGAAGGCACTCCCCAACAAGATTCCCGCAGGGGCAAAAATAAGCGGAGAGCGAATTTTGGCACCTCGGTAGAATCTTGCTCTGAAAAACTCCGGCGTTCCCCGGCTCCCGTCCTTTCCGCTAACAAAACGTTTCAAAAGGGCTTTGCTACCCGCTATTCCGGCTTATCTTGAAAATTTTCCTTTCACTACCTACAACACCACGCAAAGCAAAATGGACGGAGATTTTTAGAATTTCCCCTCTATTCCCTACAACACCACGCAAGCCGGAATAGGCGGACAATGGCAGTATTTTTTTCTTTGATACCCTCTACGGATAAGTAAGGGATTTTGCCAACTGCGGCGGCTATTTTCCCTTTTGTTTTTTCATACTGGGGATTTTCAAAAATGCCAAACAGGAACGAAAAAAAGCAGCAAATCTGTTGAATAGATTTACTGCTTTCTGGTTGCCGGCGAAGCGGCGGTTATTCAGTTGTAGGCGGTAGGGCTATCTCCCAAAGCGGAACTTGAAAATAGCTGTGAGAAGCGTCTGGGTGATGTAGTCCTCTGTATCTTGGTCTACCCGTCCATTCACACGGGCGGCACATTGTATGCGGCGGCGGTAATACTGCAATACAGTTCCCACCGCTTCCGGCTCCCCGCTGGCGGCTTGGACGATTGTTTCATAGGGGAGAAGCCTATTATTTCTCATATGCCATTCCCTCCATTTCCGCTTGGAGCTGCCGTAGGGCTTTTCGGATATGGTAGCCCGCTGTGCTGCGGCTGCGCCCGTACTGTCTGCCAATTTCGTGCTGTGGAATACGCTTGAAAAAGGACAGGTAAATCATTTCCCGCTCCCGTTCGTCCAGCCGTGACAGGGCTTCCGCAAGTAAACCGCTGCTGAAAATGACCGTATCGCCGCAAAGGGTAAGTATGTATTCCTCGTCCGGCTCCGGGGCTTGGAAATATTCATCTGTCGTGCCTAAAGGGTAGTGCTTTTCGTCTGTGAGGTATTCAAGGGATATTTCTCTTTTGTGCTTCCTGCTCCGTGTCCTCGCTGCGTTGATCGTTGCATTTCGGATAACGACTTTGCAAAAGGCATGGAAAGTGTACTCGATATGTTCCCGATATTCTTCTGTACAGGTCATGGAAAATCCCCCTTTCCTCCCAAAAGGGCTGTGGCTGGTTAGTAGTTGCTTTTTATGATAGTAAGGGGCGGCAGCACTTTAGGCTGTCGCTCCTTGACTGCCTAACTGCAAAACCGGGCGGGGCTGTCAACGGCGGGCGAAGCCCGTTCATCTTGACCGTTGACTGGCTCGGCCGGGTTTGCTATTTATCCGGCAAACTTGAATTTATTTTAAGCTATCACGTTTTACCTTTTTAAGCCTTACTATCATTACCATAGGAATTTCTTTATTGTTTTTGAAACATTCTTCATAAAATCCATCAATGACAAATCCAGCTCTGAAACAAAGGTTAAAAATATCTTGTATGGAACGATGATAATAAATCTGCTCCTCCGGCTGCCCTTCGATCGCTATATCATAGTAACTGTGCGGTGTCATATATTTTTCAGTCAATGTGATAAAACAAGGGTGCTGCGTTGCAAAGACAAAAATCCCGTTTTCCTCCAATAGTTCATAAACAGCCATAAAAAGCGGTTCAATATCCGTAATATCCATAATTGCCATATTAGAAACTGCTTTCGTAAAGGCTCGATTTCTTTTTAATCCTAATAAGCTTTCTCTATTGGTCGCATCCGCTACGCAAAACTCAATTTGTTTTGCATATTGTGATCGCCGTCTTTTAGCCAATTCTATCATTTTTTTGCTGTAATCAAAAGCGACGACCGAAGCGCCTCTCTGTGCAAGATACGAAGAATAATTTCCATTGCCGCACGCAATATCCAAAATGTAATCCGAAGGATCAGGAGAGAGAAGTTCCGTTACTTTGGGACGTACTACCTCTCTGTGAAATTCATTGGATTCGTCACCCATTGCATCATCCCAAAATTGTGCGTTTTTCTCCCAGATCTTTTTGCTTTCCTCTGTTCCCATGTTCTCTCCCACTCCCAAAATTTGCCTTTTTGCTTCCATTAAATCTTCCTTACTATATTCCATTGTTACCCTCCATAACTTCTGATTGTTGCCGTCTTGACTATTATGTATCTTTTCTTTCCAAAATGGTATAGGCTTTTATTTTTATAATGCTGCAAAACTTTTCTTCTGTAAGGTATTCAAAGGATATTTCCCTTTGCCGCCGCTATTGGAAAGCCAAAAGCAGCGGCTTTTTTACGCGATATGACCGAAAAGACTAGAAAGCAGGATATGTCATCATTTGTCATTTCTTCTCAATGTAATAACTGCATGGCATATCAAGCCAAATACAAGAGAAAAACAGCCACCGCCAAATAGTGATGCTCCCCACCCTGCACCCGACATTGTCATAAAACCGCCAACAAAGAAAATACCAATGCCAAGAAATATCCCGACACCATAAAAAAGTCCAATTGCCATATCATACTTATTAAATTGTCGTTTCTCTTTTTTTCACATGTTTCCATTTTTGTTATTACCTCCTTCGCAAAATCGTCCATGTGGACTCCAAAAAGAAAACAAATTTTTTTCAACGTATTTAAATCGGGTTCATTAACATCTCTCTCCCAATTCGATAGCGCCTGCCGGGTAACATTCAATTTCCCAGCCAGTTCTTCCTGTGTCATTCCCGATTGTGTTCGCAGATGACGTATTTGCTTTCCTGTTGTAATATCCGTCTGTTTCTGGTTCAAAATGGTTCCTCCTCTCTGATGCTGATTTTATCAATGATATTTCGCAATAGCCAGCAATGAACGTTTGCATTGCGCAAGATGTTACATTATCTTCTGAAACATATGCCGGATCTTGTCTAAACGGCTGTTCGGGCGGCGTGGCTGAAACACAGGCTCGCCGGAAGTTTCCTGATACCCTTTTAATTCTGTAATGCAGACACTTCTTCCATTTGTATAAAAATTCAAATCATTTCTATATTCACCAATACAACGGGCAGGGATTTCCCCCTTAAAAATAACTTCATCTTTTTCAAGTCTGGTTGATTCAATGATTGCGCAATACTTTGGTGCGTCATTATAAGCCCGTGAAAGATATTCCTGCGGTGCAAAAAGGGTAAAGGAAAGGTATGGTTCCAACAGTTGTGTTCCTGCTTTTTTCAATGCCTGCTCCAACACGACAGGCGCAAGAAAACGAAAATCAGCGGGGGTGCTGACCGGGCTGTAATAAACTCCATAATCAAAACAAATTTGGCAGTCTGTCACTCCCCAGCCATATAAGCCCTGCTCCATTCCATAACGCACACCCTCCATGACGGCATTTTGAAAACTTTGGTTTAAATAGCCGAGAGATACCTCGCTTTTATATTGTGTTCCGCTTCCAACAGGAAGCGGTGTTACAGTCAAACCAATAGATGCCCAAAACGGATTCGGCGGCACTTCAATATGAATCGTGTAGCTCGCTTTTTTTTGCGGTCTTTCCAGATAAATAACCGAAGGCTCTTTCATAGCCACGCCCACATGATATTTTTCTTCTAATAGCGAACAAATAACTTCTAACTGTACTTTTCCCAAAAAAGATAATATAATCTCATGTGTAACAGTATCAATGTCAAAATGCAAAAGAGGGTCTGTATCAGCAATCTCTGTGAGGGCATTTAACAGGGCTTCCCTTTGCTCCGGCTTTTGCGGCTCTACCGTTGTCCGAAGTAATGGCATGGGATTATCAATCCGTGTTTTGTGAGGCAGGAGTTTTTCATTTCCCAGAATGTCGTTCAGTTTCAAAGTATCATCAGCTAAAATAACAATTTCTCCCGGACAGGCATGGTCAACCGGGACGATTTCACCATTTGACGGAATACACATTTCTGTAATCTTTATTTTTTCCTTTTTTGACAGCAGCAGGGTATCCCGTAAATGGAGCGTCCCATGATACAGGCGTAAATAAGAAAGCCGTTTTTTCCGCTCTGTATACTCAACCTTAAAAACATATCCACATAATTCAGACTGAATATCGTCTGTTTCTGTAATGAAAGTTTCTGTAATCGCTTCAATCAGTTTTTCTGTTCCTAAATTGTCTTTTGCACTCCCATGATAAACAGGAAACAAAGAGCAGCATCTGGTTCTTTTGCACTTTTCATATTGTAATTCCTGTATATCCAAAGAATCCTCTGCAACATATCGTTCTAATAGTTCATCGCTTCCGGAAATAATCATATCCCATTTGTCCAAATCAGAAATATCGGTCATGGTTATCTTTGGCGACAGGGAAACCTCCTGCATGACAATCATATCACTGGTAAGTTTATCTTTAATGCTTTGGTAAACACGCCGCAGGTCGATCCCATTTTGGTCTATCTTATTTATAAAGATAATTGTCGGAATGTCCATTTTCTGAAGCGCATGGAATAATATACGGGTTTGTGCCTGTACGCCGTCTTTTGCCGAAATGACTAAAACAGCTCCGTCAAGGACAGATAAAGAGCGGTATGCTTCGGTTAAAAAATCCATATGACCGGGAGTGTCCACGATATTGATTTTATAATCATTCCAGCAAAAAGAAGTAACCGCTGTCTGAATGGTAATTCCGCGCTGCCGTTCCAAAATCATAGTGTCTGTTCTTGTAGTTCCTTTATCCACGTTTCCTTGTTCCGCAATCGCTCCACTGGTGTACAGCAGGCTTTCCGTCAATGTTGTTTTTCCTGCGTCTACATGGGCGAGAATTCCAATATTGATTATTTTCATGTGATTGTCCTCCTTTTACAGCCCCAAAAGGGCATAAAAATCCCCAGCAGTAAAATACTTTTACCACTGGGGATTATAATTTGCGGACATACACATATACAGCATACACCTGTTTGTGATTGCTGTTTTTCGGATATGTCAAAATTGATAAGGCAAAAGTATTCTTAAATTGGGTACAAAAAACCAAGCCCCCACAAAAGGGACTATCATAATCCTTTGTTCCCACTATTTGATTATAGTTTTATTTAAGAATACCTTGCCGCATATTTTTTACTCCTTTTTTGGAATGATGCTATTATATCACATTAGTTTTAGGAAAGAAAGTACCTAAAAGAAATTTTTCTTCCCCTTATATGTAACAATCATACCGACTTTCTGGCGTTCAGAATGGTTTCTGCTGTCTGCTGTGGTGTTTGGTTGGAATTGTCCAGCCAAAAGCCGATCCGTGGTGTTGTCTGCATAAATGTATCGTATAAGGTTTCAACCGTAAAGCCGGAATAGCCTGTTTTCTCCCTGTATCGTTCCCTTCCTTTTATTGTTTCCACATCTGGACAAAGAACGACAACCTCAACAGGGTATTTATGCGGCACAAAAAATATGTACATGTAACTAATTCAACACATTTATAATTTGAATAGGGACATTATAGCATTTACTAAATACAAATTCAATGTATACGGAAATAAAGATATAAGGAGTGGGAAGGATTCCGCCGTAGTCGGCATTGTAGGAAAATCCAAAAGTTTAGATTTTCCCACAATGCTTATCTTTTGGTCTTTGGTTCGGAATAGTGTAGTGCTGGCGGTCTATCTCTTGTTTTCGGTTGCTTGCTTCCTTACCGTACATGAGCATTAGCATAGGGAATGCCACCATCTTTGTTATCTAAAAACACAACCGCTGAATGGCTGTTTTAAACATGTATTTTCAAGATTGCTTTTTTTCTTTTAAATCTCGCTCTTAAAATATAGACGGCAGACTCTTCCTTTTTAAAAGTATAAAGAAATATGACATTCTTAATAACGAAGCTACGCAGTAATTCACTTTTTTCCGCCTTTTTATACATATTAGGAAACATAGAAAGAGTTTTACCAACATCCAGTAATCTTTTCATAAGTTGATTAATATGTTCCTCATCATAATATCCTGATAAATCCCGAATAAATTCTTTGACTTCAACAGTTATAATAACTTTATATTCTATAATTTCATTTCAGCTTTCAATCTTTCAATTGCTTCTTCTATTGGATAGCATTTCATACTTCCATCGAGAACTTTTTCATAAGTTTTCATGGCTTCTTCACAAAATTCTTCCATTTCAATTTGTTCCATCAAATCTTCATAGTCTTCAAGAGACATTTCCATTTTATTATTCTCATTCACATACATTTTTTCTTCAAGTACTTTTCTAATTTCCATAGTTCTCGCCTCACTTTCATTTATATCCTATCATTTATAACTGAGGAAATCAATTTCTAGGCAAAAATCACTTCTTTCTATTCACCTTGTTAAGCAAAAGCTTTCCTTTCTTTTAAAATAAATCGCAGATCATCCGGCATACAACACTATTATCCTCCCCCTTTGCTTTAATAGTCCCTTCATCTTCTTATACTGTTCTTTTCCCGTTATTTCTCACCTTATCCTTTTATTACATAGGATGAAAAAGACTGCAATCTTTACATTTTTAAAAGTTCGCTGTATCATAAACATACATTATTTATTTGAAACTATAAGCAGAGGAGAAAATCATGCTTGAAAAATATGCAGAAGCTCTGATCCGTTTACCTCAAAAAGATAAATATGAAAAAGCGGATTTACTTATCCCAACTTTTAAATTAGATTCTGAAAAATCACTCGACATTTATTACGCTCCCCATAATGAAATCGTCAATTTAGAGGCAAAAGTATTTATTGTTGGTATTACTCCCGGATGGAATCAGATGAATCGTGCCTATCAGACCGCAAGAACCGGATTGATTGAGCATTGGGATTATGAAATGATTAAAAGGGAATGCAAAAAAGCGGCCCGATTTGCCGGCAGTATGCGCAGTAATCTGATTGATATGCTGGATCAGCTACAGCTGCAAAAAGTATTAGCCATCCCTTCGTGTGCGCAGCTTTTTAGTGATTGTGATCATTTGCTTCATACAACCTCATTGGTACCCTACCCTATATTTAATAAAGGAAAAAATTATACAGGAACCCACCCCGCTATTTTGGATTCCGCATTGCTCACTTGGTATGTACAAAACTATTTTTATAAAGAGGTGCAGCTCTTTTCAGATATTCTGATTATTCCTTTAGGCAAAGCAGTAGAAGAGGTACTGCTGAAAATGATTCAGGAAGGCTATTTAACCTCGCAGCAATGCCTGCTGGGGTTCCCTCACCCTTCCGGAGCAAACGGACATCGGCAAAAGCAGTTTCTTCAAGAAAAGGAACAGCTGGAGGCTAAAATTAAATCTTTCTTCAATACCTCCCTTGATACTTTTTAGTATCATTTTTTATTGGCTAAAACAGGGTAAATTGAACTTTATGTTCATAATAAAAAGTGGACAAAATAAAAAATATGAACTTTATGTACAAGATTCCTGATTTTTAAGACAACTGATTTTGCTTATTATAGACTGAAACTGCTTTCACCACTCGCGCGTAAAAGTTAATAAGTGTCGATAAGTAATAAGTAAAAAAGGAGAGGAAAAAATGAAGTTTTTGGAGGAGAAGTTTATTCCCTTAGCATCTAAGATCGGATCACAGCGCCATTTAGTAGCGATCAGAGATGCTTTTGTGGTGATTATGCCGCTGACCATTGTTGGGGCAGTGGCAGTATTAATCAACAACATTCATGGTATCTTTGCAGATAACGGGCTGAATATTCCAGCCATACAGCAGGGGTATGCAAATTTTATTACGTCTACGGGCATTAAAGATGTCATGACAGCAGTGAATAAAGGTTCTATCAATATGATGGCAGTCTTACTCGTTGTTACCTTAGGATTTAATATGGCAAAGGGTCTTGAAGGAGACGGCATTGCCACTTCTGTCGTCGCTTTAACCTGTTACTTAGGATTAGCACCGGCAGTTCAAACATTAGCGAATCCTTATACTTGGGCAGATAAAGCGACCGATGTAGACATACTGACTGCTGACATTGCCGGCGGAGGGATTGCCGCTAACAAGCTGGATTCAAACGGAATGTTTGTGGGGATGATTTTAATGATTATCGTCGCAGAAATCTTTGTAAGACTTTCAAGAAATGATAAATTAAAGATTACACTGCCCGATGGTGTACCACCGGCAGTCGCAGGATCCTTTACTGTCTTGATTCCCGCTATTTTGAGTGTTATTTTTGTTGTTGCCGCAGGAACATATCTTGAAAAAATAAGCGGTATGAATTTATGGGTCATTATTCAAAAGTTTGTCTCTTCACCATTAAATAGTGTGGCAGATACGGTTGGAACAGCCGTACTCGTATATTTCCTGACAACTTTTTTATGGACTTTCGGCTTGCATGGATCAAATATTGTCGGTGCTGTGACAAAGCCGATTTTTACGCCTATGCTGTTGGAAAATACATCCGCCTATGAAGCAGGAGATAAAATTCCCCACATCATTCCCGGACTGTATCCCTTCGTTGCGATTGGCGGATCAGGATCAACCTTAGGACTGATCATCGCCATCCTGTTATTTTCTAAAGTACAGGCAGAAAAGACCGTCGTGGGAATATCGGTTGCACCGGGGATCTTTGGGATCAATGAACCCCTGACTTTTGGGATTCCGATCGTCATGAATCCGATTTATATGATTCCATTTATTGTCGGACCAGTTATTTTATCTATCGCGACCTATCTATTAATGCAGTTTAATATTATTGATCGTACCTGTCTGAATGTTCCTTGGGTTACTCCGCCATTGCTTTATGCCTTTTTAGCGACAGGAGGTTCCTTTAAATCACTGATTTGGAATGCGATCGAAATAGTATTTCTTTCTATTTTATGGATGCCGTTTGTGCAAATTTCCAATAAACAAAACACCTATTAATGATGAACGACATTTGGTCAATCCAAATGTCTTTTCTGCTTTAATCATGATATAATAAAAATCATATGAGGAGGTAAAAAAGATGCTGCTTGAACAACTTAAAAATACCACTCTGTTTACTCCTGTTGAACAGTCTGTCTGCGATTATATTTTATCCCATCTAGATCAGATCAGTGATTTAAGCATCTCTGAATTATCTCAGCTTTCCTACTCTTCCAATGCGACCATCATTCGCTTATGCCGGAAATTAGGATTAAAGGGCTACAGTGATTTTAAAATTAATCTTGTGAAAGAATTGGAAAGAGTGCGAAAAGAAAAAAGTGATGTCAACATGGACTTTCCCTTTATAAAAAAGGAAAGCACACAGGAAATCATCAACCGTATTGCTGTATTATCCAATGAAACGATTCATACTTGTTACGAATCAATCTCCAGCATTCAATTAGAAAAAGCGGCTCAGCTGATTTTGAAAGCTAACCACCTTTTTGTCTATGCCGCCGGAGATTCTCTGATCAGTGCCACCAGTTTTGTCAATCGTCTAGTTAAATTGAAGAAGCATGCCTTTATTGCCAACCAGTACGGCGAAATCTCTGCCATGAGTGAAACCGTCACAGCTCAGGATCTTGTTTTGTTCGTTTCCTATTCGGGGGCTACACTGCCCAATAAAAAGATCATGCATCAGCTTAAAAGGAGCGGCTGCAAAACACTCTTTATTACTTCTAATGATGCGGTCTATGATTTTGATGTCACCATTCAGTTTCCTAAACGGGAAGATTTCGATCATAAGATTGCCACTTTTTATTCACAAATCTCTATCAACTATATCTTTCATTGTTTATATGCTATTGTTTATTCTATAGGGTATCAGTAGTTTTGCACTAAAAGTTCAGAATTTAGAACAAGATAAAAAAAGAAATTGAACCAAAGTTTCTAAATATATTAAAAACCATTTTAGTGAACTAAGACATGGTAAAATCACGCTTGTAAAGGAGAGGATTAACTATGAAATTAGGAATTGTGGGTGCCGGAACGATCGTTCAGCCTTTTCTAAGCGCTGCTTTAGAAATAAACGAGATTCAATTAAGTGCAATATGTGGCTTGGAAAAAGACAAAGAAAGAATGGAACAGTTATCTGGCGAATTTTCTATTCTAAATATTTATTATGATTATGCTCAGCTTTTAGACAGTGAACTCGACGCCATTTATATTGCGGTTCCCAATCATCTGCATTACAGCTTTGCGAAAAAGGCATTAAAGGCAAAGAAACATGTGATATTGGAAAAACCGTTTGCGTCTTCTTATCAGGAAGCCAGTGAATTAATAGCGTTATCCCAAAAGAATGAGGTTGTTATTTTTGAAGCGATTACCAATCAGTACCTTCCCAATTATATAAAGACTAAAGATTTGCTGACACAGCTTGGGGATATTAAAATAGTTCAGCTGAATTATTCACAATATTCAAGACGTTATGATCAGTTTAAGCAAAATATCATCTTGCCGGTGTTTGATCCTAAACAGTCCGGTGGTGCTTTGATGGATATAAATGTCTATAACGTTCACTTCATTGTCGGCTTATTCGGGCGTCCACGACAGATTCACTATCTTGCCAACATCGAAAAAGGGGTCGACACTTCCGGTATACTCACTCTTGATTATCCTACATTTAAATGTGTCGCTATTGGAGCAAAGGATTGTCAATCCCCTGTAGCTATCAATATTCAAGGAGATCTCGGTTATATCCACAGCGATATGCCCTCAAATGTATACGGACGCTTTGAGTTTGGACTAAATCACGAAGAAACACAATTATATAATGAACAAACACAGTCCCGTTTAACTTATGAAATTGAAGTGTTTGTTCGTATTGTGACTCAGCAGGATCAGGATTTTATAAAAAAAGCAAATGAACAGACACTGCTTGTTATGGAAATTTTAGATGAAGCAAGAAAACAAGTCGGAATTAAATTTTAGGAGGAATAAATAATGCTTACAATCGGATATATAGGAAACGGTAAAAGTGCAAATCGCTATCACTTGCCGTTTGTACTTCAAAGAAAAGATAAAATAAAAGTAAAGACCATTTTTGACATTAAGGTCACTCATGATGTATGGAAACAAATTCCGGATATTAATTATACGGAAGATCTGCATGAATTACTGGATGACCCGGAAATTGATTTAATTGTCGTGTGTACAGGTCATCATTTACATTATCAGTATGCCAAAATCGTTTTAGAGAACAACAAACACTGCATGGTAGAAAAACCTTTCATGGAAACAAGCGAACAGGCAAAAGAAATCTTTGCATTAGCCAAGGAAAAGGGACTTATTGTTCAGGCATATCAGAATCGTCGATTTGACAGCGACTTCCTCACTGTCCAGAAAGTGATAGAAAGCGGAAAATTAGGTGATCTTTTGGAAATGGAAATGCACTTTGATTACTATCGTCCTATGGTTCCTGAAAATGTTCACCAATTTACCCCTGCTCATTCTTATCTCTATGGACATGGCTGTCATACATTGGATCAGGTGATTTCTTATTTTGGAAAGCCGGATACGATTCATTATGATGTCAGACAGCTGTTAGGCAAAGGCAGAATGAATGATTATTTTGATTTAGATCTCTATTATGATCAATTAAAAGTATCCGTAAAATCGAGCTACTTTAGAATTAAAAGCAGACCAAGCTTTGTCGTGTACGGAAAGAAAGGGATGTTCGTTAAAGAGAAGAAGGACCGCATGGAAGAACACTTAAAGCTGTTTTATATGCCCGATCAGGAGGGCTTTGGCGTTGATCTGCCTGAACATTACGGAACGTTAACGTATTACGATGAAAAAGGTAGTTACCATGAAGAAAAGGTAGTCAGTGAGGTTGGGGATTACGGCAGAGTTTATGATGATTTATATGCTGCCATCATGAATAAAGCTGCGCCAACGATTACAGCTGAACAAACTATCTTACAGATGGAAATCTTAGAAACCGGAGTGAAAGGATTAGAATAATGAATTTAGAAGAAGTAAAAGCACAGGAACAGCGTTATCAATTTACTGAATTTAAGCATAGTGATGGATTAAAAATCGCTTTAAAGATCATGGAAAACGCAAAAGCAACCGAACCAAAGCCTGTCGGTATTCGCATTGTCTATGATGGCAATTTAATTTTCCATTATCTGATGGACGGAAGAAAACCGGCTCCATGGCTTAACCGTAAAGAAAAAACAGTATTAGAAAGCAGGCATAGTTCCCTTTATGTTTTCTATAACAAAGAAGATTATCCTAATTGGCTCGAAGATGATACGTATGCCATCTGCGGGGGTGGTTTCCCTATCCTTATTCATAATGAAGTAAAAGGGGCTATCTGCGTTTCCGGTTTAGAGCATACAAAAGACCATGCCTTGATTATTCAGGCTTTAGAAGCCTATCTTTATCCAAAACAAGATTAACCTGGTAGTCACCCTATCAGGTTTTTGCTATAATGAAAAAGAAGGGAGGAAAGAAGATGACAAGAATTTATATCGTAGGGACCGTCGGCAGTGGGAAATCCACCTTTGCCCATCGATTGTCTATGCAGTATTCTATTCCTCATTTTGAATTAGATAAGGTTGTCTATGACGGAAACCGCAAGCGAACAGAGAACGAAAGAGACCAGCTTTTTAACGAGCTACTTTTACAAAAAGACTGGGTGATTGAAGATGTCGGCAGACCTTGCTTTCAAACAGGATTAAAGCAGGCAGATAAAGTCATTTATCTCAATATTTCACCCCGCACTTTAAAACAAAGAATCATTAAACGCTGGCTAAAGCAGAAATGCGGTTTAGAAAAAGCCGACTACGCCCCTACTTTAGCGATGCTGAAACAGATGCTTGAATGGTGTCAAAAAGATATTGATAAACGAGAAATGTTTATCGAACAGCTTAAATCCCATTCTGACCAGTTTATCCGTTTAAATGAACAGGAATTAAAAAACTTTACTTTATAGGAGGTTAAATGATGTGTATCAATAAGAAAAGAAAAAACGAAACTGTACTCCATGCATAGCCAGTAATATTTGCACACATGCATGGAGTAATCATGTGCAGCCTCTGGCTTTGCAACTTGCAAGATTAAAACAAGGAGTGAGCCATATGCTATATAAAAATGCAGATAAAATATTTCCTAAACATTTAGTTGAGGAATTGCAAACCTATTTTGACGGAGGATATATCTATATTCCCGCAAAAAAAGAAAAACATCGCCGCTGGGGAGAATGCTCCGGCTACCGTCAGGAAATCGATGAACGCAATCAACGCATAAAAGAAGCGTTTATGAATGGAAAGTCTATTTATCAGTTAGCTGATCAATATGCCTTATCGATCTCTGCGATTCAAAAGGTTATTTACAAAAAGGAGAAAAAAGATGAGTAACTATATTCAGTTTTTAAGGCAGTATGTCGGTCATCAGCCACTATTGCAGTGTGCCGCCAGCATCATTGTGGAAAATGCTGCGGGACAGATCCTTTTACAGCAGCGTACTGACAATCACTGCTGGGGCTATGCCGGCGGTGCCATCGAACTTAAAGAATCGGCAGAAGAAGCCGCCAAAAGAGAATTATACGAAGAAACGGGAATTATTGCCGATGAGCTGGAATTGTTTTCTGTTTTTTCCGGTCAGGATTTCTATTATAAATATCCCAATCAAGACGAAGTTTACAATATCGATATAGTCTTTATATGCAAGAAATATCATGGGGAACTCAAAGCAGATCCAAGTGAAGTGGAAGCACTATCTTTTTTTGATTTAAAGACTTTGCCTGAACCTATTTCCCCGCCTGTCGTGATTCCTCTGCAAAAATACATTGCTTATAAAACACAGTTGTCAAACCTTTAAAGGTTTGACTTTTTTATACAGAATATTTCGGTTAGTTTGTTTCCGTTGCTGATGCGAGACTGATCCATTAATATAAATGTATAAAGAAAGGAAAAGCATAGTTCTGCTATGTCGGATATAAAAATGAATCATGTTATATTAGGATTTTCAAAAATGGATATTACTCCAAAAACAAGCGTTGAAATGGTCGGGTTTTATCGTCAGGATAATAAATCAAGAGGGATTTTAGATCCCCTGTATGCAGAGATTTCCCTTTGGACAATCAATCAGGAAAAATATTGCTTTATTACTTTGGATCACATTGGCTACATGCTGGAAGATGCCAACAGGCTGCGTGATCAGATTGCACAATACCTTGCAATTCTTCAAGATCATGTGATGCTTTGCTTTAGTCATACGCACAGTTCTGTCAATATCAGTATGGAGCCAAAATATTTTGATTGGGTTTGCAGACAGGTCTTAAAAGGTGTTCAGGAAGCAGAAAAAAACGGTCAGCCGATTATTGCCGCAGCGAAAAATATTCATGCAGAAATTGGAATCAATCGCCGTGATTCTCAGGGCGCATTAGATGATCGCATCGGCATCATTAAAATAACCAATGCCATTACAAATGCACTGCAATTGATCCTTTTAAGAGTAACTGCTCATGCCAATATATTATATGATGATAATTATTTGATCTCAGCAGACTATTTTGGAATGACCAGAAAATATTTAGAGGATAAATATCATTGTCATGTCATGATCACTCAAGGAGCATCCGGAAATGTGGAAGCTATCATTCAGGAGTCTTCTGTCGATTCATTAAAAGCAATGGCACATAGAATAATGGAGGCGATCGCCCAGCCGCTTGATGAAATGATCCCTCAGCCGATCAATCAGTTGAAAATGTATTCTAAGTCTGTTCGCTTTGCTGCCGATGTCCCCTCTCTTTTACGTGCACAGCAAATCGCTAATGAAGCATTGGAAGTAAATCACATCGATGGTACCCAATGGCTGACAGAAGTAGAACGAGTACATTCTCATCATATTACACAGCAGTATCAGACAATTGAAATTCAGTATTTCTATATCAATGACTATGCTTTATGCGGGGTTCCTAATGAGGTGATGTGTGAATTAGCTTTAGAAATAGCTAAAGTCTGCCCGCAAATTTATTTTGGCGGTTACACAAACGGTTGTACCGGTTATCTTCCGACTGCCAAAGAATATGATAAGGGCGGTTATGAGGTTTTGCATTCCTATCTCATCTACTACATCTATCATAAAACCCTGATGCCGCTAAATCGAGATAGCGCTGATCGCTTGGTCAACGCTGTACTTGCTTATCGCCTATATAAATAGCGCTCTTATTTTAGGCATGCCCCTTCATAGAATACATTCTTAAAAAGACTTGACCCCTCATTATAGTTAGAATTAAAAAAGGATAGGCACATACCTATTCTTTCCCATCGAGGACCAGCCTCCTTATTTCATTTTCATCTGTTAGATCATAATCACCGATTTCACGGTCAGGATAATGATACTGTATACCTAACCGTTCATTACGTTCTAAACAATCCAAAATATGTTCTTCCCCATAATCTTTTACTAAAAGATTGAAGACACGTATCCGTTTTTTTATTAAAATGCTGTCCATGCAGGGAAACCGATCACATTCATGGCAAAAAGAAAAACCTTTCTCCTGACAGCATTTAAAGCATTTACAGGTGTCTTTTCCTTTGCATGTTCCACTTTTACAGCCTAAACAGTTTTTATTACCGGAACATAATGCACAAATCAGACCACAATAGCCTATTCCTAATTCTCTTTTCATAGCCTTCCTCCTACCCCCATCATAACAAATAAATAAGGACAGCTGTCTGTCCCTATTGATGATGATTGATAAAACTTTGACTAAGATCTATTAACTCCTTTTTTAATTCCAAGGGTTTTAAGATCTGAACTTGTTTTCCTAATAAAATAAGTGCCCCTTTCCACATCATTTCATCTTTAGGCAAATGCAAAGAGAAAAGATAATCGCCGTTAGGATAGACGGTTTCTTTTACCCCATTCAAACAATCCATCTGCTCAAGATTGGTTTCTGCTTTGCATAATAATAAAATATCATAATAAACACGATCATCTTTATCTAAGTAAGCAGAAAGGATAGTATCTAATGTGGGGTGTTGATTGATAAATCCATTTTCTGATTTTAGTGCTTTCAAGCGTGTGAGCTTATAGTAACGATAGTTTTTCTTATAGCGGTCATAACCAATTAGATACCATGCATACCACTTGTAAACTAACCCTATTGGATCTACCGTCTTCCTCGTTTCAATCTGTTTAGCGTTCCTATAAGAAAATGAAATGACCGTCTCCTTTGCGATAGCATCATCTAAAAAACGATAACGCTCCATAATCTTCTCATTTTCTTTCAGCACATTAAAATCAAGAACCAAATGCGCAGTGTCAGCATTCTGCAGCGACTGTATTTTTGTCAGAGTATCCTTAGACAATGGTTCCGGCAAAGCTGAATTTAGTGCTTTTAAAGCCGTACTGATCGATTGATAATCCTTAAAATCAGCTATCTGATTCTTCATCTTGAAGTCTGCCTTGATCGCATAGCCGCCACGAGCACCTAAATAAGTTTCAATAGGAATACCGACAGCAATCAACAATTCTATATCACGTTGAATCGTTTTGGCAGAAACCTCAAAATACTCAGCTAGTGCAGATTTAGTGACCAATTCATGATCTAACAGATATAAAAGCAAAGCAAACATTCTTTCAATTTTCATATCATAATCCTAAATATCTTTTTGCGCCGATACAAAACAGGTCATAGCGTTTTTGTACCGCATCCGCTGCTTCTTCCTGCCATACTAAAAATATTTTTTCCGCATTCTGATACAAAATTGCACACAATACTTTTGCAGAATACGTCTTCATTTCATCTAATGCAAATACTTCAAGCATTCGCTGATCCAATGTTTTATTATAGCTATCCTTTTGAAAAAAGCCGGGATATTTTGTTAGTGGATCTACACAGACTCCCTTTTCCAGCTTAATACAAGGCTGACAAATATCGTCAGCCTCTTTTGTTAAGCAAAGCTCTGCTTCCGGGTGAGCAATAATTTCGTTTGCCACCTTATAAAAATCATGGTTCATTTGTTGGTCCGGAACAAAAACATCAATTCCGGCTCCGTAAAGTTTAATAATATCTAAAAAATGATGTGGTTTGATAATCATAATGGTATCTCCTAAAATCTCATTGGTACCCACAGGTCCATTTTTCCAACCACTTTGAAATCATCGTCTGTCAGATTCAAAGTCTCTTTTATTCTCCTATGAACTTCTTCACGCTTACAATTCGTTTCCAACTTAAATGTCTCATGTTTAAAAATGGTCCATTTCCCCATATCTTGAAAACGCTCATCCTGACTTAAGTCAACATAGCTTCCTTTCTTAAAATAGATATAGTATGGGGTATTAATGGATGAACCACTTGACGGGGTCGTTTGCGTGGTTTCTGTTTGTGAATGATTTGACACACTGTTTTGAGTCGTTTCTTTATCCTTCGTCAGCATTCCACTCGCAAAAACGTAAGCTCCTCCACCAAACAACAACAATAAAATAATAATACCCATATTAACCTCTCCCTTCCTTATATTTAAACGATTTACCACATTCATTATTAGCTGCAAATCTTCTTCTTAATTTTATTATATCATATTCTTTATTATACTTCTTTCATATTTCCTAAATTTATATGAATAGTTAACCGATTTACGAATATTTAATAAAAAAAGCAATCCTCCCCATAATAGAAGGCTTGCTTTAAGCGTTTATATCGTTTTTCTTTTTTGCGGATAGAATTCTTTAAATAGAGCGATATAGTCTGGGATATATTCTGATTTAGGTTCAAAAAACTCAAAGGTCGTGCCATTGCATTTTTCATAGCTGACCCCATCAATTTCATAATCTTTGCGAAACTTACAATGATCTCCCTTGCAGTGTTTGCAGGTTCCATAATCACTGATAAAAGCTTGTTTGATTCTATCTGGGGCATTGTGTATATAGTGACTATGCTTTGTCACATTGTTGAAAAACAGTCTTAATACAATAGTATCTTCTTTTATGTAGATACGGGCAACCACATTTTTTGATTTAACCTTTGCTTTTCGATAGATCAGCATATATTTTCCCCAGCAAAAGCCGCTGCCAATCTCATCTCCATATGTATAGCCTAAGGTATTCAAAGCCTGAGTAAAATCAATAATAAACTGTTTGTTGCTTTCACTGATAAAATCAAAGCGAGCTTCTTTCATTGCTTGTTCAATCATGTTTTATACTCCTCTCTCTTTTCGTCTGACTGGCATCAATAGATCCAGTTGAATATCTTTTTCTTCACTGTTTTGAGATTCAATAAAAGAATAATAGTTCAGATGTTCTTCTAAAAGACCGCACATATGCTCCTGATCTTGCAGATTTCCGGCAAATTCATATTGTTCATTGTTTCCAATCCATGTCAAGAATGCATCCCATTCATCGAAATTCCCAAAGGTTATCATATGAGCAGCATATGTTCCTCCCAAAAACTGCTTTTTTATTAGTGGAGCCGGGACAGTCATATCCTCAGGAATTGTCACCCAAGCTTCGTAGCCATGAAAGTTCGTTTCATCAATCGGATTAGGGTGATTAAATCCATAGCGGCGTAAATCCGGTTTTATCTTAGTGAGTTGATTTTCCTTTACAAACGCCTCAATAAGAGCATTGACATGCGCTTCCGGCTCATCTCCGATGTAATGAGCGGCAGCAATGGTCACCGGTGGCAAATAAAGAATACGGACATCTTTAACTTTTGACAATTCCTTCTCTGCCTGATTCAGCTTATCCAACGTCTGTTCTTCTTTAAAATTGATGTTGACAATATCAAGTGATTCTATACTGTTATAAAGTGACTCATTTTTTAAAAGCAGATGTTCGAGCGGCAAATCTGTTGCCTTTACTAATTCTTTTATAAAACTGGATAATACGACTTTAATGGTGGATAAAGCTGTCATTTCTTCATGCAGTTCATTAAGGTTCTGGCGAAAAATATTAATAGCTGTAACGGCATTTTTATTTTCTAAGATCACTTGAATCTGACGTACCGGAATTCGTAATTTTCTTAGCAGTAAAATCTGTTCCATTTTTAAAACAGCATCCTCATCATAAATACGATAAGCATAGCCTTCTATTCGATTGCTTTTAATCAAACCCAGTTTTTCATAATAGCGAATCATTCTCGTCGATACACCTAGATTTTTAGATACTTGGCTGATTGTTAATGTATGCATCATATAGTCCTCCCTATGCTCTTAGTATAGACTGCGACACGGTGTCAAAGTCAAGCCCTCCTATTATCTTCTTTGACATTATCCTAGATTTCCTTGTAAAAAGACAGTAAATCAATCCTTCACCTGCAAATATTTTTCATTATTAAAGCTATGCCAGCTTTTGCGGCAGATTATTGTATTTTAGTTTTTGGAAAATGAAAGCCGAGGAAATATAAAATTGAGTATAATAGAGCTAAGAAAGAAGGGATAAAATGAAGTTAATAACTAATGGAGATGATTTTGGCATTACCCGTGCCGCTAACTTTGGTATTATTGACTGCTACAAGGATGGGATATTAAAATCATGCAGTATGATGGTCAATATGCCCGGTGCTGAACATGCAGCCCAGCTGATGAAAGAATATCCTGATTTTAGTGTGGGAATTCATTTAAATTTAACGGTTGGAAAACCATTATTAAAAACACATAAGACCTTGCTTAAAGAAGACGGTACCTTTAATAAAGGAATGCTGAAGGATAGTGAGCATGTTGATGTTGAAGAAATTCGAGCAGAGCTGTATGCGCAGGTCGAAAAATATATTGCGTTAACTAGAAAAGTGCCGGATCATTTAAACAGTCATCATGGAATTGAAATGATTAAGGGAGCAGAAGCCATCGTATGTGAGTTATCAAAGAAATACGATTTGCCTGTTCGCCGTTTCTTTACTTTGCCTAAAGGCGATCATCCGGATGTGGATTATAAAATCCCACTGATGAAATTTGGCGGTGGATCATTAAGTGAATTATCGACACCAAAATCATTGACCGAGCTCTATACAAAAGAAGAGATCGAAAGTGAAGATATCTTTGAATTTGCTTTGCATCCGGGTTATGTCGATTATGAGATTTTTCAGATTTCCAGCTTAACGGTTGGCAGAGCACATGATGCTCATGTCTTCTTATGTGAGGAAGCAAAACAATGGGTAGAAGATAATCACATTGAACTGATTGATTATCGTGATATTCCTAAGAAGTAACGAAGGAACGCCTCGGCGTTCTTTTTCTATTAAAGTAGCCGGAATTGTAAAGGACAGTTGCTTTTTTAATGGCTGACCATCTGCTAAAATGTAAGCGAGGTGAAAATTATGACAATGAATGAGAAAATAAAAAAGTATCGTGAACAAGCAGGCTACTCACAAGAAACACTGGCACAGAAAATGAATGTATCCAGACAAACCATTACCAAATGGGAAGCAGGCACGATTCCTCAAATAGATTATTTGATTCAGCTCAGTGATTTATTTGGCATTACATTAGATCGTCTGGTCAGAGAGGATAACTGCATCAAGCAAGAAAAACAGCCATTAATCAATAAAAATGACTGGATAGATTTTTTAATCAAAGCCAAACAGCATACCTATGCCGCAAATATGGGAAAGACAGCTTCCTCACGCATTGCGTCTCAGGATTATCAGTTTAATGAAGGCGATTATATGTACCTAGACAGCTTTCTAGGGTCAGAAAAGTTTTCCGGAACAGAAGCGATTTGGTTTCAGGAGCAGCCACTTTGGTCAATGAATTACTACGGATATGTGCTTGGTGCAGGCTTTTCCGGAGATTTTCTTAAAGAAAGCTTAATGCTGGTTCCCTACGATCAGCCTTTTCGCGGACCTCAACTATATCAACTGGGCGATTATACCTATCATTGCCATAGTGATGGAGATACGCATTGCTTTTGTGGAAAAGAAGAGATTTTCTTTAAAGATAAATTAGTTTATGAGCTTTATTTCCATGGCGGAGATCTTTATTAAAAAGGGATTTTTTCCTTTTTTTATTTTCCTGCTTGACAAATCAAATAAGATGTAACTATAATGGTTACATCAATAAAGGAGGGAAATCATGAAAAAACGACATCGCATATTTTTAGTGATTGGTGTTATTGCGCTGCTACTTGGCGGCTGCTCTGCTCAAAAAAATAACGAAGTCACTAAAGTATTAGTAGGAACTGATGGAGATACCCGTCCCTACACCTATTATGACGAAAACAAACAGCTCACCGGCTATGATATTGCCGTAGTAAAGGCATTAGATGACTTATTGCCGCAATATCAATTTGAATTTGAAGTCACTGAATTTTCCAGCATTTTTGCCGGAATTGATTCCGGACGTTATCAAATGGGAGCCAACAACATCTCTAAAAATGAAGAACGTGAACGTAAATATTTATATGGGGATCAGTATTATCTATACAATAACGCTGTGATTGTTACCAATAAAAATCGTACAGACATTCATTCATTGCAAGACTTAGCAGGAAAGACAACGCCGGTTAAGCCGTCAGGATCTTTCATGCAGGCATTCATGGAAACTTACAATGAAGCCCATCCGGATGGACAAATCGCTTACTTTTATTCTGATCAGGATAACTTGAAAACTTATCAGGATATCATGAATGGAACGGTTGATTTCCTGCTTAGTGAGGAAATTATTATTGATACCATGATGGATGAATACAACTTAGACTTGCAGATCATTCCACTAGAACACGAAGAAACGATTCAGGTCATGAAACCGGAAGGCTACTTTATCTTTCCTAAAACAAGTGAAGGAGAAAAATTAAAGAGTGAAGTAGACCAAGCTATTTTAACGCTGATTGATAATGGTACCTTATCCGAACTCTCAAAAGAATATTTAGGCAGAGACTATGTTGCCAATATTGATACAACTGCCATAGAACAAACCCCCAACAACGGCATGGCAAATCTCTTTGATTTAAAATTAGTCTTTACACAGATTCCAAAGATTTTAGCCTATCTGCCTACTACACTGCTGATTACCGTTGTATCAGCTGCCATCAGTTTTATTTTAGGATTTATCATTGCTATCGTGAAGCATAAAAAGATTCCGGTCTTAACACAGTTCTTCAACTTCTATGTATCGTTTATGCGTGGTACCCCGATCTTAGTTCAGCTGTATCTGACCTTCTATGGCATTCCGATCCTGCTTCAATATATTAACTATTATCAAGGAACAACGTATTCTACAACCTCTATACCTCCGGTTCTATTTGTTATTATTGCTTTTGCTTTCAATGAAGCTGCCTATAGCTCTGAAAGCATTCGTGCCGGATTGGAAGCTGTCGATAAAGGCGAACAGGAAGCTGCTTTATCGATGGGAATGAGTCCAATGCAGACTTTCTTTAGGATTACTCTGCCGGAGGCTTTGGTTATCGCTCTGCCAGCTTTAGGCAATTCCTTAGTCGGTCTGATTAAAGGCACCTCACTCGCCTTTACATGTGCCGTCGTGGATATTACGGCTGCTGGCAAGATCATGGCGTCACGAAATTATCGTTATTTTGAAGGCTATATTTCTGTTGCCTTAATTTATTGGGCAATGACGATTATTATTTCATGGCTGTTAAAGAAATTAGAAAAGAAATTAAAAGCAGATGAACAGGAGGTCAAAGAAGATGCTGAAAGTATGTCACTTGAAAAAGAACTATAATCAGGCTGAGGTTTTAAAAGATATTAATTTTGAGATCAACAAAGGACAGGTCATTGCCATCATCGGTCCTAGCGGAAGCGGAAAATCTACCCTCCTGCGCTGCCTCAATTTCTTAGAAACACCTAATGACGGAGCTTTAGAGTTCATGGATCGTAAAATAGATGTAAAGAGCGCAAAAAAAGAAGACATTGCTTTTATTCGTCAGCACAGTGCAATGGTCTTCCAGCAGTTTAATCTCTTTCGCTATAAGACAGTATTAGAAAATGTAATGGAAGGCTTAACCGTTGTTCAAAAAAAGAAAAAAGCGGAAGCAAAAGAAATTGCTGCGCTTTATCTTGAAAAGGTCGGTATGCAAAATAAGCATCACTTTTATCCCCGCCAACTCTCCGGCGGACAAAAGCAGCGTGTCGGAATCGCCCGCGCTTTAGCCTTACAGCCTGAAATCATTTTATTAGATGAACCCACCAGTGCCTTAGATCCGGAAATGGTCGGGGAAGTATTAGACGTCATTCGTAAAGCCAGAGAAAATGGCTATACGATGATCATTGTCTCTCATGAGATGAATTTTGTTTATGAGATCGCAGATCAGGTTTTATTTTTAGACAGCGGCTATATCCTCGAACAAGGAACACCGCAGGAAATCTTTTTATCCCCAAAAGAAGAAAGAACACGCCAGTTCTTATCCCGTGTTACTATTCAAAAGGAGGCAATCGAATGAAAATCTCATCACGCTTTACCGTTGCCACCCATATGCTGATCTGTGTAGAATATTTTTCTGAACAGTATAAAATCACCAGTGATTTCTTATCTAAGAGTGTACGTACAAATCCGGTGGTCATTCGTAAAATCATGGGGATGCTTAAAAATCATGGCTTAATTGATGTTGCCAGCGGAACCGGCGGGATTCATTTAAAAATTCCATCAGACGAGCTTACTTTGCTGGATATTTATCAAGCCGTTGCTTTACCGGAGGATCAGCTTCTCTTTTCAATGCATGAGAATACCGAACCAAGATGTCCGGTCGGAAGAAATATTTCTGCGGTATTATCGCCGGCTTTGCAAAAAGCACAGCATACGATGGAAGAAAGCTTACAGCGTACGACTTTATCAGAACTCATTTATGACTTAAAAGAACGTGTAGAACAAGAAACAGCGCCTAACGAGTAAGGAGCTGTTTTTGTTTTAATGCCATCGCTTTATACACACATTTGTCACAAGGCGATTTCATTTTTAATAAACCGGTAAATTTACTGCGGGTAATATTCTTTTCTAAAACACCTAATTCAACCAATTTGCTCACATAGAGTTTATAAGTTGAATCCTCACACCAAGGACCGATCGTAATCCTTAACGCTTGAATTAAAGAACCTTCAAAGTGGCTGAACAATTTAGTGTCACTTCCATAATGCTCTGTTATTTCAATCAGCAGCCGCACTTCATTTTCGGCAATCCAGGCACCATCTTTGATATGTCCGGTCATTTCCGGAAGCTGAGTGATTTTTTTTATTGGCATATCTAATTTTAATTTATCATAATTGCCGCGGCTTAAATAGCGGTGTCGTTCATCGGTGTAAAGAATATCTGTTAATAGGATCGATTTTATTTTATTAGGTGCAAGCTTTTTTGTCTTCTGTCCTAATAAGCCATAGTGAATATCTGAATTTAAGTTTAATGTTTCAATCCAGCTGTTCATTACTTTATTTGGCAAAGAGATACGCACTGCACTTTCACGTGGAAAACAGTAAAGTCCCCACATCGCAATATTCTCATTACCATATGAAAAACTTGTGAAATAAAGATTTTCCCAGCTTGATTTCATTCCGCTGCTTAATTCCAGCTGATCGTTCATATTAAACCCGGTTGACGCTAAAAAAGAACGAGATTCAATGATCTTAATCAGACTTTCCATATCGGTATAATGATGATAAGCCTGATGATGCATTGCTTTCTCATTTGTATATTGTAAAATTTCAGAAATATTCTGCATTGTTTTTTCCATTAGGACCACCTCCTTTTCATTGTAACATAAAAGATCCTAGTATGAATCTATGAAATCGTAAGAATACTAAGATAAAGGAGGCAAAAGCATGGATCGTAAAAATGATATACCAAAAAAGAATAATGAAGAAGCTAAGAAAACAGCCTACAATAATCAATGGGTCAGCACTTCATTAGATAATTATCCGGATGACCGTGAACGCCGTGACGGACCCGGCGGGAACTAAGCGAAAGAGATTTCGCTTTTTTATTTAACCTCTTTTAAAAAAAGGATTATAATAGAGGTAGAGGTGAATTGTATATGAATGAAATTAATCAATTATATCAAAAACATGTCGAACATGAATTGACATTATCACAGACAAAGGAAAACGCACTGCTTCATAAAGATAAAGTAGAGATCAAGATTTTAGCGTTCCTATCTGATTTAGGAAATGTTGCCGATCAGTCTCAATGCTTCAGTTTTTGGGATAAATATGCTAAGGTTGATTCAAACGAATTAAAAGAAGCATATATCAATGGTTTGCAGATGCTGCTTTCGATTGGCTTTGAACTGCATGTCGATGCCTTAAAAAATCAGGTGGAGCTTGAAAATAATTTATCTTTGCCTAAACAGTTCCTTAAGGTTTACGAAAGTGTGCTGAAGATTAAAACAACCTTTAATTTTGAAGATTATCAAAACAGTATCGAAGATTATTTTTCTTTAGGCGCTAAATTAGGTTTTAGTTTCGAAGATATTTTAGCCCAATATCAACATACATTTAGGTAATAGCTGAGCTATTATCTTTTTTTATGGGATAACTCCTCCTAATTTGTCATATAATGTAATGGTGATAATATGAAAATTAAGTTATTGATCTTTAATATCGCATTAAGCTTAGGCGGAGGTGCCTTAGTGGGCTTACTTATCCCTAATGCCGCTGCTACTTATGCTGCTTTGAATTTACCGGTTTTTGCACCTGCCGGCTACATCTTCCCCATTGTTTGGACAATCCTTTATCTTTTGATCGGGGTTTCAGGATATCTGATCATGGTTAGCGATCATCCGAATAAAAGCAAAGCGATCAAGCTGTATCTTGTTCAGCTATTGGTGAATTTCCTATGGCCATTTTTCTTTTTTACGATGCAGGCTTATCTTTTTTCATTCTTTTGGATCATCTTATTATGGCTGCTCGTTTTCTATCTTATTTTTCTTTTTTATGATATTGATGAAACGGCTTCTTATCTGCTTGTTCCCTATCTGCTTTGGATTACCTTTGCCAGCATTTTAAATATTTGTATCTACTACATGAATTAATATGCTATACTGATAATAATTTAAAGCAAAGGAGAGACGTCATGATCGAGACCAGACACGTAAAACAAACAGAAATTTCACTTCTTTATACTTTAATTAAGGAATTAGGAGATTATTTAGGGGATGAGATTGAAATGGATGAAGCAGCTTTAGAAAAAGCGATATTCGTTGATCACAGCTGTCATTCATTCCTTGTTTTTCACGATCAAAAACCTTGCGGCTATGCCTTATATTATTATACTTTTTCTACAATGACCGGTAAAAAAGGAATTTATCTGTTAGATTTGTATGTAAGAGAAAGTGCCCGTGGATTAGGATTGGGAAAAAAATTATTCATTGCTTTAGCGTCATTAGCTAAGCAAGAGGATTGCTGCCGCATCGACTGGGATTGTCTAAAATGGAATCAGGGAAGCATGGAAATGTATCGTGCAATCGGCGCTTCGATACGTGATGACCATGAGTTCCTCCGTTTAGAACTGCCGCAGATTGAAGCTTTATTAAAGTAAAAGAGATTATCGATAGGCCTCGATAATCTCTTTTTGCACTTCTTTAATGATCGCTAAAGTGAGTGCTTCTTCCTTCTCCTTTTGATAACGCTGACAAAATGTCTCCACATACTCATTGAATTCGCTCTGACTCATTCTCTTCACCTCATTGCTATTCTAGCAGACTTGTAAAAAAATTACGGAGTCGAGGCCTCTGTCAATGTATTTTCATCAAAATAATCTTTAAATATTTCCAGACTTTCTTCTCCTAAGCCACGGATCAACATTTCTAAAAGATCTTTGGTTTTTGTCTCTGAATAGGCATAAGCTAAAAGATAGTCTTGAAGAATCGTCATCAATTTATCTTTGCCAAAACGATTGGCTAAACGGGTATACATCGATCCACCGCAAAAATACATAGCCTGTACATAACTGTTTTCATTAGGATATTCCCCATAGCTTTGATCGATTCTTCCAATTTGTTCACTTAAACCATTCTCTGCCAGATACGTGGCGATGCTTTCGTCCAGCCAGGCTTCCTGATAACCATTATTTCCTACTATATTATAAAACCACTGATGAACTAATTCATGGCGGATCGTACTTTCATTTCCGTGCATGCTTTGCGAGATCATAATCAGCTGCGGATATTCCATTCCCTGCATTTCCATATAAGTTTCCACAGTGTTCAAAGTTTGATAAGGATATCTGCCAAGCTGTATATTTAGATCCTTCGTTTCATTGATTAAAGTAATCAATGAACTGATTCCAATATTCTGATTAGCTGAATGGTAATAACTATTATATAGGATCCCGTCCTCAATTTGACTTACACATTGATAATCATTACCGATAACTAAGGCATAGTCGCGCACCGATGAAGCTTCATAGGTAACCGTTTTTTGACTTTCGCTTCTTGAAGTGTTTAATTTATCCCCGGTTCCGATAATGGTAAAATCATCAGGTGCAGTGATCGCTGCCGAATAATCTGCCACTTCGCTGTAAAAACATTCTCCATCACTAAAATAAGGTTCACTCACCCACTGCCCCTCTTCATAAACAGCTAGAATCGGCAGACTGTTGCCTAAATAAAAATCGATGACCCCAGCTTTATTTTCCACATAACCATAGCGGGCATTCAGATGAGGAACATAAGCCTGATATTCCATTGAAAAAGTAAAGATTTCATTAGGAGCTAACGGTGTATTTAGGATAACCTCAACTGCGGTCGGATCGTCAAGACGTCTATAGTCAAGGGGTTCACCGGTACTGGTTCTCACATTTTGAATGAGACTCATGCCGCCATCTTTTTCATCTTTGAACTGGCTGGGATAATCTCTAAACACGATTTCGTTCCATATATCCTGAGACGTATTTTTAAGTGTGATCTCAATCTGAGAATAATATGTACGCTGTGCTGGATCTAACTGAATATTCACCTGATAATGATTGCGCCATTCATTAGGAAACGGGAACGTTACTATTTTATGTGTTGTATTCTGACATCCTGTAACGACACATAATGCCAGCAATAAAAAGAAATATTTCTTCATTCTATCCCACCTTTTTTCCATTATAACGAATATAGGCAATGAAATAAATAAAAATAGCCGCTGAGGGCTATTCAATGATACGAATATAATCTTCTTTTCTTTCTTTTGCTTTTGGATAAGGACCATCGCTGTATCCTAGAATACAATTTGCAACACCGATATAATGATCCGGAATTCCCCATTGTTTTTTAAGTGCTTTTCCTTCATCACTTTCAAATACTTCTCTAGCACGGTTAATCCAGCAAGAGCCAATATTCAAAGCATGAGCGGCATTCAGCAGATTACTCATCACACAGCTGGCATCTTGAATGCAGTTATTGCTTTCACTATTGCCAAAGACGACCACGACAATAGGGGCTCCATAGAAAGGATCCTGTGTTCCGTTCATGACCTTTGCATTTAATTTTGAAAGCAATGCGACTGTATCCGGATTTGTCACCGCCACCATTAAAGGGGCTTGTTTTCCCATTGCGGTTGGTGCATAAGTTCCAGCCTCTAGGATTGCTTCAAGTTCCTCTTTTTTTATTGGTTCTTGTTTATATTTTCGAATACTGCGACGACTTTTTAATGATTCTAATACACTATTATCCATAGTATCACCTCTAGTTAGAACGTAACACACATCTTTTCATTTGTCAATCTGCACTCATTTCCAAATTTTCCTGTATAGGCTTGTTTTTAATCATATGACGAATTTCTTTTTGAACGATCAGTGCAATAATAGATAGAGCACTCGTTACAGAGCCGAACATTACGATCTGAGCAGTTCCAAAGTAATCCGCTAAGATAGAGAAAGAAGCCATTGCAATAGGAGTCAGTCCCATGGTCATTGTTCCGATCATGCCAAATACTTTTCCACGCATTTCTTGAGGGATAATTTCATACTGTACTTCATTTAAGACAACATTCAAGATGGCATTGCCAAAACCAAAGATCATAGCCACTGCAATAAATAAGTAAAATCCTTTAGCGATTGGCAGCAATGTTAAACTGATACATTCAATGATGACAGAGATAGTAAATACTCGCCAGCGTTTTGCCCCATCTGTTTTCAGCAAACCATAGCCGATTACCCCAATCAAAGTTCCGACAGTTAACAGTCCCATACAGATCCCGTATCCCGTTTCGGCAAGTAATGACGGTGTTTCCATAAAGTAAGGCAGCAGCAGTACCATCAATCCATTTCCAAAGAAATTAAGTAAACAGCATGTTAAAATAGTGGCCTTTAGTCCTTTTTGATGATTCATAAAATGGAGACCACTTTTAAAATCTTCAAAAAATGTTAATTTTTCTCCTATTTGTGCTTTCTTAGGCACCGCAATAAATGATTCTGTAAAAGAAGAGATAAAGAACGAAATCCCATTTCCTAAAAAGATTAAGAGCGGTCCAAAGATACTTAGCAACACTCCGCTGACACTCTGTCCAATAATCTGTACAATTGTAACAATCGATTGCTTAAATGACAATCCTCTTGATAACTGATCCTGCGGAATCAGATCCGGAAACACTGAGGACATCGTTGGCTCAAAAATAGCCGAACATAATGCCATCATAATACCGGCAGCAAAAATCATCCATACTTCCAGACAATTCATAAATCCTAATACTGAGATAGCCAGCATGGTTGCCCCACATACAGCATCACTGTAAACAATGATGTGCTTGCGGTTAAGACGATCACATAATACCCCGCCAAATGGCGATAAAATAACCTTTACCAATGTTTGACAGGCAAGTAAAATTCCCATCAAGGATTTTGACTGAGTGGTTTGCAAAATCCAAAAGCTAAGTGCTACACTATAAAGCACATCACCAATATTTGAGACAAACTTTCCTTGCATCAATAGTATAAAATCCTTATTCCATAATTTTGTTTTCATATTAGCTCTCCTAACTGTGTATAACACTATATGTGCTATACACACATTATAGTGTGTAATACACAGAATGTAAAGAAGAAAATAAAAAAGAGTGAAAATTATTCACTCTCACAGTTCAATGACCATGCCGTCATAGGCAAATTCGATGTTTTCATAATGTTTAGCAAGTTCTAAATAATCATCATAGCTCTTTCCCCAATCTTCTTCAATATGGGTCATGATGACTTGCTTGATTTGGTGCTGCTGCTTTATTTTCATGATTTCCTCTAATGTGAATAGCTCTCTTTTTAACATATTATCTTCGGCTAAAACTATTCCATTTTTTAATACCTCGCCTAATACGGCATTCCCTATAATTAAATAATCTGCCTGATCAAAACGGGAATCCTTCGGCCATGGCTTTACATCACAGGGAGCATAGATCAGCTTCTTTCCTGCCTTTTCAAAGATAAAAATAGTTACCTGATCTTTTTTATCCACAGGCACAAAGGTAATCTTAATATCTTGAATCAAGATACTGCCTTGAACCACTTGCCGCTTAACTAAATTCAAAGATTCATAATAATCAAAAACTGATCCTAATCGTGTCGTAATAGCGTTTAAGTCAGCCATGACGCCTTGAGCAGCATAAAGATTGATTGGATTTGTACAGCCTTTCCCGATTGAAAGATCCAGCCAATTCAAACGTAAATGTTCGATTACGCGCATTCCAAAAGTATGATCAATATCTAAATGGCTATAGCAAATATGATCGATGGCTTGAATATCATGATCATTTAATGCCACCATGATATCTTCCGGTGTATCGACTAACAGATGTATGTCTTCTAAATAAAGTGAAGCACCGTGACGAGCATAAGGGATTCCCTTTTCCCTTGCCTCTTTACAGACAGCACACTGACATAATGGTCTTGGCAAGGCAACACAGCCGCCTGATCCGGTAATAATAAATTTCATCTTCTTTCCCTCCCCTGGATATATTGTTTTTATTATAACTTAATTACTGATTTTCTCAAGGTTCATTTTCAGGATATGGAAGTCTATTTTTCTTTTCCTTAAATTTCTTTACAATAGAAAATGGAATAAAGGAGAAACAATATGAAATTGACTTATGATCAAGAAAATTTTTATTTAGACAACAAGAAAATAACGATCCTATCCGGTGCTATTCATTACTTTCGTGTCGTTCCTGAGTATTGGGAAGATCGTTTAAAGAAATTAAAAGCCTGCGGATTTAATACAGTGGAAACCTATATGCCATGGAATCTGCATGAAGAAGTGGAAAACGAATATAATTTCAGCGGCATGCTGGATATTGAACGCTTTTTGAACATTGCCAAAGAGCTTGGGCTTTATGCCATTGTCCGTCCCGGTCCTTATATTTGTGCAGAATGGGAATTCGGTGGTTTTCCGGCTTGGCTATTAAAAGACAGTGATATGAAGCTGCGCTGCCACTATGCGCCTTATGAAGAAAAAGTAAGAAAATACTTTCATGAAGTCATGACTCGCCTGCGCCCTCATTTATTAGAAAACGGCGGTAATATTATTATGATGCAGGTTGAAAATGAATATGGCAGCTATGGCAATGATAAAGATTACCTGCGTGCCATTGAGCAAATGTATCATGATGAACAGATGAATGTCTGTTTGTTTACCAGTGACGGGGATGATGATTCCATGTTGAATGGCGGAACATTACCGCATTTATTAAAAATAGTAAATTTTGGTTCCAACAGTGAACGAAACTTTGATAATCTCTTAAAAGTACAGCCGGATGCGCCTTTGATGTGCGGTGAGTTTTGGAATGGCTGGTTTGATCACTGGGGAGAAGCACACCATGTACGCGAAGCAGACGATACTGCAAAAGAATTTGACGCTATCCTCAATAGGAATGGCAGCATCAATTTCTATATGTTCCATGGCGGAACAAACTTTAACTTTTATAATGGAGCGAATTACTACGATGACTATGCACCGACTGTGACCAGCTATGATTATCATTGCCTGCTCAATGAATTTGGGGATCGTACAGAAAAATATTATGCATGTCAAAATGTCATTCGACAGCATGGCTTTGAGATTCCCGAATTAGAATGTATCGATCAGCCTAAGAAAGCCTATGGTAAAATTACCTTAGACAAAGCTATCCCCTTATTTGCATGTCTTGATCAGCTTTCAAAAAAAGTCTCTCTTCCTTATGTATTGCCAATGGAAAAGCTAGATCAAAACTTTGGCTATATCTTATACCGTACCCATTTAACCGGACCTTATCAGCCAAGAGAATTGAATATTCATGGACTGCATGACCGTGCTACAATTTATCTTGACGGAAAATATGTGGGGATCGTTGAAAGAAATCAGCCTCATGAAAAAATCATGATCGGAGTTGAAAAAGGACAAACAATCCAACTGGATATTCTCGTTGAAAATATGGGACGTGTAAACTATGGACCTGAGCTTTATGATCGCAAAGGAATCACAAAAGCAGTTTGTTTGGGATTACAGGAACTCCACCATTGGGAAATGTATCCTCTGCCAATGAAAGAGTTAACCTCAATCTCATATAAAGAAGGACAGTGCTATCATGAACCGGCTTTTTATCAGGGAACATTTGAAATAGATGAATGTCAGGATACTTTCATCTACTTAGATCATTTTACTAAAGGACATGTGTATATTAATGGCTTTAACCTAGGACGCTATTGGAAAAAGGGACCGCAAAGATCTCTGTATATTCCTGCACCACTGTTAAAGCAAGGGATAAATAAAATCGAAATTTTTGAAATACATCAATGTGATGATTTATCGATTGAACTTAAAGATACGCCTGATCTAGGCTAAAAAAGAGCAGCGAATTTCGCTACTCTTTTATTTCTCCATTATTTTTAATACATTCTTGATACCAGTAATAACTGTCTTTTGGTATTCTCTTTAATTGTTTGGGATCACTGTCCGTACGGTCAACATAAACAATCCCATAACGTTTTTCGACACCATTACTGCTGCTTAATACATCAATGAATGACCATGGGCTGTAAGCAATCATTTCAACGCCATCTTCAATGGCACGTCCCATGTTTTCAACCATGCCTTTTAAGTAAGCAGTACGGTAATCATCATGGATATGTCCGTCTTCTGTCAACACGTCACGATGTCCTAATCCGTTTTCGACCACCATCAATGGCAAATGATAACGTTCATACATGCGCAGTAAGGCATAATGCAGTCCGATTGGATCTGTGTTCCAGTTCCATTCATTATATTCTGTATAAGGATTGATGTAGAATTGAGCCAGTCCGGGAATATTGCGGTCACGTCTTGGCATGTATGCGGCATTGTCATCGTTGATTTCTTCCCCATCACGATAAGCGCCGATAATTCCTGTTGTATACCAATTTAAAGCAATGAAATCCGGTTTAGCGTTAGATAACAAGTCTTCGTCTTCTGGTTCCATTTTAAACATAACGCCATCTTTAGTAAGTGAATTAATCAAATACTGCGGATGCTTCCCATAATAATGAACATCCATTAACCCATATACCATCATATCTTCTACTTTTTTGGCGGTCAGTACATCCTCCGGACGAACACTGGCGGCATAGTAAGTTGGATAAGATAAAACCGGTCCGATTTGTCCATTTTGATTCATCTTACGATACTCTTTGACTGCTAAAGCGTGACCGATGCACATATGATGATATGCCTGCCAGCCTAAACGCGTTCTTTCGACCGGATCTTTTTCATCGATCCCTTGGAATAATGGCATACGGGTAATCACCATTTGTTCATTGATAGTCAGCCAGTATTTAACACGATCACCAAAGTTTTCAAAACATACACGACAATAGCGGACAAAGTCATCGATACATTGACGGCTGACAAATCCACCATATTGATCAATCAATGCCATTGGAAAATCAAAATGATATAGTGTTACAATCGGCGCTATTCCATTTGCGACTAATTCATTGATCAGATTATTATAAAAATCGATCCCTTTTTGATTGATTTCACCATTCCCATCGGGAATAATTCTTGCCCAAGAAATTGACATACGATAGCATGTCATTCCTAATTCCTTCATTAACTGCACATCTTCTTTATAGCGATGGTAATGATCCATCGCAATTTTAGTATCCGCAATGGTATCCGATGTTTTAAAGGAACGCACATCCATGCTGGTCAGTCCTTTTCCATCTTCATCATATGCCCCTTCAATTTGGAAAGCCGATGTTGAAGCTCCCCATAAAAAATCTTTTGGAAATCCCATATTTTCTCACCTCGTCTCTATTATAAAGGATAAATAAAAAAACAACTGCTCATAATTTGAGCAGTTTATTCCTTAATAATCGGACAATAAAGCTGTTGATAACGAGAGGCCATGAGATCATATAAACGAATGATCGCATATTTTCCCGCATAGGCCTTTTCAATATTACCGCATTGAATCACATAATCAAACGGCTCCAGGTAAGTTTGATCACGCATTAATGTAATCAATATAGAAGAACAGCCAGTCTGCTTGATTTTCTTTAATACATTTAAATTGGGATTCTTTAAATACTGACCGCTTAAGCTGGTGACAATCACTACATCTTCTTTTGTCATTGTCGCTAAAGCCCCATTCTGTCGGATCTGATCCATGTATACTTCAATAAACTTTCCACAGGAAAAAAAGCTTTTTTGTAAATCCAGTGCATAGTTCTGATAGCTTCCATAGCCCATCGCTAAAATACGCTTATGAGAATTAAGACAGGCAAGTGCCGGATCTAATTGATTGAGGTTTAAATCATTGACAGTTTCAATAAATTCAAAAATAGCCTGAGAATAGGAATTTAAATAGTGATTATCTAATATTTGATCATCAAAAATCTTAGTTTCCTTATAACTGACCATTTTTCTAAAGGTTGAATAATTTAAATACCCTATCTGACGGCAGAAACGATTAATCGTTGCCGGTGAGACATGGCACATCATTGCCATTTTCTCCAATGAATAGTGTTCGATCTGATCAATCTGTTCCAAAATCATCATCGCAATATGATAGTAAGTATCATGAGTAATGGAGTTATTGATATAGTTGAGTAAGGTATATATGACTTGCTGCATAGAATCACCGCCCTCCCTATTTTAACATGATTTTAATCACTTGTCTTTTGTATCCACATAATAAAGCGTATAATAAAAAACGAAGGGGGGGATACATTGGAAATAAGAAAAGCAACGATTCAGAATATCGAACTCATCACTGAGTTAAGGATTACATTTCTTCGGCTTTTTGAGGAAAATCAGATAAATCAAGAACAAATAAAACAATACTTTATGGAACATATACCTACTCAACAATCTACATTCTTACTTACCTATGACCATGATAAAATCGTGGGGACAGGTGCCATTTACTACTATCGCTCTATCCCGTCAAACCAATGCCCAACAGGAAGAATCGGACATATAACCAGCATGTGGGTGGACCCTAACTATCGCGGACAGCAGATCGCCAAAAAACTTTTAGATGGGTTGATTACCGACGCAAAAGGAAAATGTGATGAGATTCAATTAAGCTCCTCTGCTGATGGAATTAACCTGTATGAAAAATACGGATTTAAAAAGAAAGAAGATGTTTACACATGGACAATCCTTTAGAAATTAAAACATTAAAAGATGCCATACACGTTGAAAAAGAGAATCATACTATTGTTGATTACTTTTTATTTGATGAATATGAGATTCATCTCAATACGCTTCCTGCTCACTGTTTTCAAGAATGGCATTATCACAGTAAAATTGAAGAAACATTGGTGATTGTGGAAGGGACACTAACCGCTCATTATAAAATCAATGAGCAGATCATCACCGAAACGGCTGGACCGAATGATGTTATTCGCGTAAAAGCTTCACTGCATACATTTGCCAATGAAACAGATGAACCGGTACGTTTTATTGTTTTTCGCTTTGTACCGGATGGGAAAAACAAACAGGAAATCATAAAACAGGATAAAATAATCGTGGAGGTCAAATAATATGAAATATGCAATCTATTACAATAGTGCTACCGGAAATACAAAAATGCTGGCAGATCATATCTGCTCTCAAATAAAAGAAGATTGTCTTTACAACGGAAATGCCGATGATCCCAAAATAGAAGAAGCAGATTTAATCTTCGTTGGCTTTTGGACCGATAAGGGGCGTTGCAGCGATCCGGTCATTGAATTATTAAGAAGGATAAAAAATAAAAAACTATTTTTATTCGGTACTGCCGGGTTTGGCGGTTCTCCGGAATACTTTGAACGCATTTTAAGCAACGTAGAGAAATATATAGATCCCACTTGTGAAGTGGTCGGACACTACATGTGTCAAGGAAAAATGCCAATGAGTGTTCGTGATCGCTATCAAAAAATGTATGACAGTGATCCTCAAAACGAACAGTTTCAAAGTCTTCTGAATAATTTTGATCAGGCATGGGAACATCCTAATCAAGAAGATTTGGATACATTGACGATACAATTAAAGAGTATGATAAAAGCTATCCAGAAATCCTAGATAGCTATTTTTGACGATACATATAGAATGAACTGATCAGCATCATAAAGACAAATCCGGTCTGAATAAAATAGACGGTGTAATCTAGGATGCCATGAATCAATGTCACGGCAATAACAGAAATAATCAACGCCATTAAAGTCTGGTCCTTCCTGCTTTTAAAGCATTGATACAAAGCAAAAATGTTTTTTTGAACATAAGGCGCAATGATCAGTATTCCGACAATTCCATAACTTAAAATCGGATCTAAATAAATACTATGCGCATGCTGCGTATACATGATGCCATTGCCATAGTTTTGATAAATATGCATGTAGGTCAATGGTCCCTGACCAAACAATGGATTATCTCGAATTCCCTGAATCGCAATCTCCCAAATATCCACACGTACACCAAAATATTCGATAATATTATCGGTACGGGGAAAATACTGAGGATTAATCAGAAGGAAGATAAACGCTGCAAAAGCAATAAACAAAATCAAGGCAAAGATCTTATAGCGTTTTTCAACCAGCAGCATAATCAAGATAGCACACCCTAATGAAGGCCAAGCACTGCGGCAGCCGGTCAAATAGAGTAAGAATAAATTCAAAGCAATCACTGCAAAATAATAAATAATACGTTTAACATTATCCACTTTCAGTATTTTATAACAGCACATCAAAACAAAGAATTCAATCATCATCGCATAATAATTGGCATTAAAGAAGACCGAATTCAAGCGATTTTCCGGACTGTTTAGAATAATCAGTTCAAAATCATCCGTAAAATGTGACAGAATCTGTGTGTATTCAAATAAACCATATAAAGCACAGAATATACTTAAAAAGATCATAATATCTATAATCTTCTCAAAAAAATCCTTTGTGATATTTTGAGAATAAAAAAGAATCACCGAAAACATCACCCATAAAGCAATGCAGCATAAAGCGCCCACATAATTCTTATAATAAAGAGAAGCAAGCAAGCTGACAATCGTAAACAGATGAATCAAATAACTTCTTGGTGTTGTTTTATATATCTCTATTAATCTTCCTCTAAGCAATAAATAAACCGTTACTGCTACCAATACAGCAATGCACATGTAAAAAGGAAGAAATAAGGATAATACCGAAATTAAAATCAGTTTTTGATTTTTATCCAAGTGGGTAAATTTTTCTTTTAATACATTAATAATCGCACCCCCTGTTAGAATCCTTTCCTTTGCTCAATTCTAACATAAAATACTTCTTTATACCATTCTTTTTAATATTATGTATTCTCTCTATGATTAGACATATCAATTTCAATTTAATCGTGATATCCTAAAGATAGGAAGTGATATAGATGACCGGATTATGGATTTTCATCATTTTATTAAGCATTGCTTTGTTTATTGTCTATCTTGATTTTCGGATAGCTGCCTCTCGCAATTATCCTTGGATTGATCATCAGTCCAATCATATATTAAAATGGGAAAATAAAAACTATACCGAAGAGCTTGATCAGATTAAAGAAGAATTGTTTCGTTATCCACATGAAGAAATAACAATCAAGGCAAAAGATCAGATCCCCCTTCATGGCTATTTATTTTTAAGCAGCCAAAGCAAACAAACTGTCATCTGTTTTCATGGATATCGATTTAATTGTTTTAAAGAGTATGCTTTTTTAGCGAATTCTCTTTTAAAGCATTCTTTTAATGTTGTGTTAGTCGATATGCGGGGTCATCAAAAAAGCGGTGGACGCTATATTACTTTTGGAAATAAGGAACAAGAAGATGTCGCTTGCTGGATTGATTATATCATCAACCGCTTTCCTGATAATCGCCTTTATCTGCATGGCACCTCGATGGGGGCAAGCAGTGTTTTATTAAGCAGTACGCACTCCCTTCCTTTTCAGGTCAAAGCAGCTGCAGCCGATTGCGGCTACAGCTCTGCTTGGGATATGTTTGAACTGCTGCATCATCGGATTTTTCATTTCCATGTTCCCAAACTGTTGTCTTTAGCCAACCTCTGCTTTCGTGTGTTTGCTCATACGGATCTTCATCAGCTAGATATTGCTTCACAGCTGAAGCATTCCAAACTGCCGACTCTATTCATCCATGGCAGTCAGGATCGCTTAGTTCCGATGCAGATGAGCAAGATTAATTATCAGGCATGTTCAAGTGAAAAACAGCTTTTAATCATCGAAGGTGCCGATCATGGGCGCAGCTTTAAAACCGATCCTGATCAATATTTAAAAACCATGCTGGATTTTTTCAGCCAATATCATTAAAAAATGCTAAGAACATTCCGTCCTTAGCATTTCATATTATTTGCTTAAATCTTCTCCGTTTGTTCGGATTACTTTTTCAAACCAGTCAAATGATTTTTTCTTTGTACGTTTTAAAGTTCCGTTTCCTTTGTCATCCATATCGACATACACAAAACCATAACGTTTTTTCATTTCTCCGGTACTTAATGAAACAAGGTCAATACATCCCCACATCGTATAGCCTAAGCATTCTACTTTATCTTCACAGATTGCTCTTTGCATTTCCATAATATGATCTGTCAAATAATCAATGCGGTAATCATCATTGATTGTCCCATCTTCTCCGATTTCGTCAACGGCTCCCAAACCGTTTTCAACAACGAAAAGTGGTTTTTGATAACGATCATACAGTTCATTCAAGACATAGCGCAGTCCCTCCGGATCAATTGGCCATCCCCATGGCGTTGTTTCCAAATAAGGATTCGCATCTCCGCCCATGATATCAATTTTAGTTTCTGTGGATACCGTTGTTGAACGATAATAGCTGAATGATAAGTAATCTAACGGATACATACGTAAGATTTCATCGTCTCCCACTTCTTTTTTAATAGTGACCCCTTTATCCTTAAAAATCTTTTCGGCATAGCTTGGATAATACCCTCTCATCATAACATCCGAAAAGAATAATGATTGACGACGCGCATTATAAGCGGTACGAACATCAGAAGGCTTGCAGGTAGCAGGATAAATTGCACTTAAAGCATACATCGTTCCAAACATCGCATCGGGCATCATTTCATGTCCCATTTTGACAGCTAGCGCACTGGCTAAGAAAACATGGTGCATCGCCTGATAATGTGTTTGATTATCTGCGCTATGTGTTCCCATCATAGAGTATCCGCGAACGGCATTTAATTCATTAAATGTCAGCCAATATTTTACTTTTGATTGTAAGCGTGTAAATAATGCTTCACATAATTTTAAATAACAGTCGATAGTATGACGGCTTGACCAACCATCATATGTGTCTGCCAAATAAGAAGGAATTTCATCATGACAGATCGTGATTAAAGGCTCAATGTTGTATTTTAAGCATTCATCCACAACCTCTTCATAAAATTTTAATCCCTCTTCATTTGCTGTTTCTTCATCTCCGGTTGGGAAAATTCTTGTCCAGCAGATTGAAAAACGGAATGTCTTAAATCCCATTTCTGCCATCAATGCGATATCTTCTTGATAATGATGATAGAAATCTACTGCCTGATGACTTGGATAATACTGTCCTTCATGAAACCATGCGACAGAGCCTTCCGGTAAGCTGGTTCTGTTTTCAACAGTTGATAAAGTCCCGTCACTCAGTTTAATTGTGATTTGACGAGGCTGTTCATAGGATCCGTCAGTCACATAATCGGTTGTCAGGGTTCCTCTTTTTCCTTCATTAAAGCCACCTTCATATTGGAAGTCCGCTGTTGCTCCTCCCCATAAAAAACCATCTGGAAATTTAGTACTCATCTTCTTTTTTCTCCTCTTCACATATTTTTCTTGAAATCTATAATTTTATGTTATAATAAGCAACAGGAGGCGATATTATGGAGCGACTTTATATCATCCTTTTGGGAATCATTCAGTCAGAGCCTAATGATTCAATTGATTGCCAGATCGCAAATTACTTATTAGAACATATTCAAGACTTAAATGACATTACGGCAAATGATTTAGCTCAAACCTGCCAAGTTTCTAAATCATCGATCAGCCGTTTCACTCGTCGAGTTGGGTTAAATGATTTCTATGAATTAAAACATATGCTTCATCACTATCAGCATAATTTGACTAAATTTGATTTTACCAGCCGCAGCGATAATGAAAATAGTATGATTCAATACATAGAAACTGTCAGTCAGCACATTCAGGATCTCAGATACATGTTAGATTTTGACGCTATTGATGAAATCACCGATGATATCTATTATTATCCAAAAGTCATCATTGCCGGAAGTCTGCAGGCAAACAGTGTTTGTCTAAGTCTTCAGGTCGATCTTTTTTCAAGTGGTAAAGTAGTTCAGGCTAAAGTAAAATATACAGAACTTCGTGAAATCATCGATAAAGCGGATTCTCAAACATTAATCATCGTATTATCATCAACCGGCAGATTTTTCCAACGTTTATTTGTACGTGACCAACGCCTGCTTAAAAAAGATAAACCCAAAATCTATCTTATCACTGCCAGTGCTAAGCTGAACCAACTCCCTTATGTGGATAAAGCAATTAATCTACATACGCTTTCCGATTATGCCAGCGGCACATTTCAGCTTGAATTGATTGCCAATTTAATTGCCCGCCGCTATAATGAGAAGATTCGCACCCACTACTTTGATCAGTGATAGTTACATTATAGTGATTTTAGAAAAAGATAAAGTAAAATTTCACAATCGGGGATTTGTTCCCAAAACTGAAATATAATTCTACATACAAAAACAGGACCCGTTCTTATACTGAACAGATCCTGTTTTTTATTCCACTATTTTGCTTCTTCTGCAAATTTTGCATATTCTTCTTGCGTATAGCCATCAGCCTTGGTTTCCCAGAACTTAATTTTTCTGCCGACACTTGTAAATGAATACGGTTTTGAATAATCATTGACACGAGTTACTTGAATTTCATGTCCGTCAACATAAAATGGTACTGAGTATGCCTGCTGTAGATAATAATCCTCTGCTTTAGCAAAAGCATGGTAACGTTCATCTAAATCAACAATCTGATTCGCTTCTAAAACCAAAGCATCATAAGTGGGATCAGAAATATGAGAATAATTTTTATTCATATAGCCATCTTCTGTATCTGTCATATGGCGCAGGAAATCATAAGGATCGTTATAATCCGGAGCCCAGCCCACTAATGCGATTGACTGCAATCCTTTTTCATAAATTTCAGAAGTTGCGCTCTTAATATAAGGAATCCCTGTTACCGTTACAAAATCATCACCTAAACATTTTTCAATACTGTCTTTTAATATTAGGAATGTTTCTTCTGCAGTTTGATTTCCGCTGTTATAAGGCAGTCCTACTTCAACCGGGAAAGTGACTCCCTGTGCACTCAACTCTTCTACCGCTTTTTCTTTAGCTTCCTTAAACTTTGCTTCATCATATAATCCGTTGGCATATGCTTTTAATTCCTCAAAATCTTTATAGTAAGTCCCCTTAGAATCTTTAACAATAACACCGCAGGTATAAAGATTATTCATCAGTGAATCCGGATTGATCGGATTTGTTCTTTCATGATAAGGGGTAGGATCCACACCATAGAACCATGCTTTTCTAAAGTTGACATTAGAAACTGCCTGATTCCAGTTTTCATTTCCGACTTGTTCATAATTAAAATAGATTTGGGCAGAACGTCCGCCGCCGCGTGTTTCTACTAAATGTTCGTTGTCTGCTTGAATTTTGATCTCATCTTGAGTTAAGCTTGCATGATCTAATTCATTGATTTCATACATGCTGTAGGCTTTATTCAACGATTCCAGCATTGTCACTGTCACTTTTTCAAAGGGGACATTTTTCTTATCCCAATAATGTTCATTTTTCACATATTCTTTAGACGCACCATTTTGATAATCGGTCATACGGTAGCAGCCATTATACAAAATTTTATCTTTATCGGTCCCGAAGTTTTCCGGTCCGACTTCATCTACGAATTTCTGATTTACCGGGAACCAAGTAATATACGTAACAACTGAATCAAAATATGGTTTTGGTGCTGCTAGGGTATATTTTACTGTTTTTTCATCTACAGCCTCAACACCGACATTTTTAAATAACTCTTCTGTAGCTGTTCCGGCTTTGCTCGCTTCATAGTATTCATTTGCTCCTTTTAAAAAAGAAGTCACATTATTTACATTTTGAGAACCATTGCTCGCTGTCAAAATATATTTGATTCCGGATACAAAATCTTCCGCAGTGACATCCCCATATACTTCTCCTGTATGGGTTACCCACTTTAAGCCATCTCGTAGCTTAAAAGTCCACTCTGTCGCATCTTCATTATGACTGTAATCTTTGGCTAAATCGCCGATCAATTTTCCATCGGCATCATACTCTAATAAGGCATCTACGAAATTAGCCACCACTCTAATATCCACAGAGGTATTTGTTGTCAGATAGTTTAATGTGGTAATTTCTTGATTTTGAGTATCATAATCCCGATACTCAGTTAATTTTTGAGAACTGTTTTGCTTATTGTTACACCCCACCAGCAATAAAGCACAAACTAAAAGCATGGATAATAATTTTTTCACAATTCATTCTCCTTTCTATTACAAAATTGTATACACGAATACAATAACTATAATTACATTTTATCACTTATTTTGTGATTTGTCAATATCGGTTTGTTTTATCGGTAATTTTCAAAAGAAATATTTATGCTTTTTAAAAATTGTATATACAACTATTATTTTTAAAAAGAAAACAAAAACGGATCAGAAAATTCTTCTATCCGTTTCTATTTATGATTAGATTCCAAATTCTTTAGGATAAACAAGCATCCCATTTAGTATTTTATCTGTTCCGCTTAAACTATATGCCATGAAATTTTCATCATTGACCTCAAATGATGCCGTAATCCCGAATGTTTTTGCCGGTACATAGCCAAATCGGGGATAATAGGTCTCATGCCCGATTAGGATTGAATAATCATATCCCATCTTTTTGGCAATACGATGTCCTTCTTTAATTAAGGCACTGCCCACACCATGATTTTGATATTCAGGCAGGACTGCCAGCGGTGCCAATCCTAACTGAGTTGTCTCCCCTACTTTTACTTTCGTAAATAAGATATGTCCGACAATCCTATCCCCGATCAATGCAACCAATGATAATTCCGGAATAAAAGCCTCACTCTTTCTAAGCTTCTCTACTAAAAACTGTTCCGTTCCATCGGTATGCAGCGCTGTCGCAAATGCTTTTTCTACGACTTCAAATACTTCTTTATAATCTTTCTTTTCTTCTTGTCTGATTATCATCATAATCAAATTCTCCTTTTAGTCACACCTTCATAGAAAAAAGCAAAAAAGGGGGTTCCTGCTCATCTATAAAGCATTTTAAGTCTATTATAAAAACATGTCTTGATTACTTAAAAAATGCCTATAGAACAATAGCCAAACGAACACCCATTCTCTTTTTAGAAAATAACAGCTTTTGTTAAATTAATTGACATCCGCTGTTACATTTTGCATCCAAGCCCCGGAACGATAACGTTTAAAGGCTAAGACAATACGAATGACTTGTTCTAACTGGATTAAAATGATTGTTGGCACGATATCAAAATGGAAAACCGTGACACATAAGAAAGCAAGCGGCAAGCCGACTGTATAAAGGATCACCGAATCCAGCAGTGCTAATACCTTGGTATCTCCACCGGCTCGCAGGAAACCAAAGATAACGGCATTAAATAAACGAAGACCAATCTTAATTGCATAAGCATAAAGAATAAAGGTAGCCGCCTGCTGAACCACACCGGATTCATTGGCATATAAAATTCCGATTAAAAACGGTGCCGTAACCACCATCAATAGCCCTAAAACAACGGAAACAACCAGCCCCATTCCCATAAAGTAGTCTGCATAGGTCTTAGCTAGCTTCATATCATTTTTACCCAGTGTATTTCCGATAATGGCTTGTACAGCACTCACAATCGCCCAAATCACCATGAAGAATAAATTGGAAATACGATCCGCAATAGCGACCGAAGTTACTGCATGAACGCCGATCATTCCAAAGGCTTTAAAAAATAATGTCTGTCCAACCCCAAATAATCCTTCATTTGCTACTGTTGGCAAAATACGGCGAATTACCGGCTGTAAAAACTGAGTATCCAGTTTAAACATAACAGACAGTTTACCTAAGAAGACTTGTCTTGTCTTCGTCGAATAAATGATATACATCAATGTTCCTAAACCTCTTGAAATCAATGTCCCATAAGCAGCTCCCACGATTCCCAATTCGGGGAAGCCAAAATGCCCAAAGATCAGCAAATAATTGAATATACAGTTTAATAATACTGTAATCGAACTAATCACCATTGTTACTTTTGTCTTAGACATACAACGATAGGTATAGTTAAAACAAAAAGATATCATAACAAAGACATAGCTGATTCCCGTTACAATCAAATACTGTGATCCATAATGAATAATCGTTGGATCACTGATATAGAAGCCACAGATAATATTCGGTATAAAAACAGCCGCTAAAATAAATGGAATAGCGATTGCCACCGACAGCATAATCATAGTTCCAAATGATTTCTTTAGATTTTTAAAATCATGACTTCCAAAAAACTGTGCTGTATAAATACCGACACCCGAACAAATTCCAAAAGAAAGCAACGATGCAATCTGTTCCCACTGAGAACCGATCTGTACAGCACTTACCCCAAATTCACTATATCCTGATACCATCATGGAATCCGCTAATCCCACTAATGTTTCTACGATCTGCTGTAAAATAATAGGGGCAGCAATGGTACATACCATTTTTAGAAATGCCTTATCGCATATATATTTTTTAAATCTCATTTCCCTCCACCTCGCATACCACCTTATTATATAATATTGTTTGTGAAAAGATAGTAGTTTTTTTAAAATTTATACATAAATAAAGATAATTTTATATATAATAAAAATTCCCCTTATAAAAGGGGGGCAGAAGACTGTTCATCACAGTCCTTCATCTGTTTTTTACATTTATACATATTGATATCGGCACGTTCAGCGACTTCTTTCATTTTAATCTTCTTGCCTTTATAAGCAATATCATAGCCATAGGCAAAACGAATCGGAATCTCATGATGTTCATCATTAAACTTATCCACACTAGCCTGTATACTTTCAAGCATCTGCAGAACGCGTCTTTCATCATGATTCTTAATTATTGCCACAAATTCATCTCCGCCATATCGTCCGATAAACACTTCATCATTAATATACTTGCGAAGAATGGAAGAAAAGCTGGCGATCAACACATCACCGAATTTATGACCATAAGTGTCATTGACCGATTTTAGATTATTTAAATCAAACATGATACAAGCATAGCACTCATTTTTTTCAAAATCGAGGGTTTCACTTAAAATTTCTCGGCAGCGGCGACGGTTAGGCAATTGCGTCGATTCATCAAAGTAAGACATAATTCTAAGCTCACCATTATGATTCGCTAATTTCATCTTGGTAATCAGCTGTTTAAAATAGACGGCAATCAGTCCAATGACAAAGGTAATTAAAAGGAGTTCATAAATCTTTAGTTTTTCAATCAAAGAAAGTGAATAATGATTAATCGTATCATTTAGGCGATCTCCATATTTATAAAAGGATTCACTGCTTTCAATCAAAGTATTCAAGTTATATTGTCCGGAAACATAGTAGGATAAATCACTGCTTAATTTTTGCCAATTCTGATTCGCTTCCTGAAGACAGCTCCAATATTCCGGTGAGGAGATGCGCTCACTTCCATAGTTATCTTCACTATTCAGCAATTTTCTCCATAGTCCGTCAATATCTTCATGCAGTGTGGTTACATCCTGCTGAGCAACTGTCAATTTCACAATCCTCTGCACCTTTGTTGCAAGCTCATTGCAATCATTGGCAATGTTTGTGATTTTTTGGACTTTATTGACATGTAATATGATTTGAAAAGTAAAGACAGCAATAAACAAGATAATCGCTGCCTGAATTATTCGATTTTCCCACTTTTTCTTTTCCACTCTGATCGCACCTTTTCTTCATCATAGCACCAATCATGCAGACTGTCGATTGATTCAACAAACACTCCTAAAACTCGTGCTTTTTAGACAATTTGTGTAAATTTCTGCGGGCGATCTTCTTCCATGACGGCTTCGATCATATGTTCTACTTCTTTTTCATGATCACGAATATCATAAGTTAAAACAATGCGTTCCATGAGATCTTCTTTCGTATGCTCATCATGTCCCATCATACGATACTGATTTCGTAAGTAGTTCAGCATTTCATCTACTTTTTTCTGTCCTATCAGACGGCGAGACAAGGCTTCACATTTAGGCAGCTGGTCTTTTTCTATTTCCATTCCTAAACCACAATGCGAACAGCCAATGTAATATTTTACTGACCATTGAATAAAAGGGATAAAAAATAAACTGAAGTGCTTATAAGAACGATACACGTAAAAGTGCTGATAGGTGCCCTCACGTTCACAGCGCTTTAACCCTAAATAAAGTGTCGGTTTACTTTTTCTTCCCCAACCCCAAATAACAAACATAATTTCTCCTCCTTAATAAAAAGCCCAGAGATTTACTTCTAGGCTAAAATCATAAAATAAGCAAGTACAGCAATCCCTAATACAATACGGTACCAGCCAAATACTTTAAAGTCGTGACGCTTAATATAATCCATCAATAATTTGATAACAAATACTGAAGTGATGAAAGCAACAAGCATTCCCACTAATAATACCGCAATTTCCACACCAGTAAAAGCGACCCCGAATTTCACGATCTTTAATAAGCTTGCTCCTGCCATTACCGGAATTGCCAGAAAGAAAGTAAATTCAGCGGCGACAGTTCTTGACATTCCAATTAAAATTCCCCCGACAATCGTTGCTCCTGAACGAGAAGTACCAGGAAATACTGCCGCAATTAGCTGAAAGACACCGATTGCAATGGCAGCCGGATAAGTTATTTCAGCAATTGAAGTAATTTGCGGACGGCGATGCTTATTTCTGTTTTCAATAATAATAAATAATACCCCAAATACAATCAGCATGATCGCCACAGTCTGATAGTTATAGAATAACGCATTTAAATAATCATCAAATAAAATCCCAACTACAGCCGCAGGCACACAAGCAACAAAAATCTTTAGCCACATCGATAATTTATCCGGTTTTATATAATAAGGTGCATTTTTTGAAAAAGGCCAAATTCTTTTCCAGAAAATTAAAACGACGGCTAAGATTGCGCCTAATTGGATCACGACCAAAAACATTTCAATAAAAGCATCGGACATATTTAACTTAACGAATTCATCTAATAGAATCATGTGTCCGGTACTACTGATCGGGAGCCATTCCGTAATTCCTTCGACAATTCCAAAGAGAATCGATTTTAATATCTCTATTAACATATTTACTATTTCCTCCTCGATTTATACGACTTAAAGTATACCACATTCCCCTAGTGTATCAAAGTAAAAATAATGGGCTGATCTGGGTATCTATGTTATAATTTTATCACTGGAGGCATAAAAATGAAACAACTTACGACAAATATCGATACCCCGATTTTATCTTATTTATCTATTTTTGAAGAAGCGATTCCGGAATTTCTCGAAGACTATTTAGAGATCAAGGAAATGAAGCGTTTAAAAGGCATCAGCTTATTTTGCGGCTGCGATTATACTAAATTATTTAACTGCCGATTCTTTTATTCACGATTTGATCACAGCTTAGGTGTTGCCTTGATTATTTGGCATTTTACCCATGATAAAAAACAGACGATAGCAGGATTGCTTCATGATGTTTCATCACCGGTTTTCTCCCATGTCGTTGACTTTTTAAACAACGATCATCTCACTCAGGAATCAACTGAAAAAAGCAATCAGGAAATTCTTGCGAATGCTTGGGAGCTGCTTGTTTTACTAAAACGAGATCAGATTCAGTTAGAAGACGTTATCGACTATAAAAAATATCCCATTGCGGATAATGAAAAACCCCAGCTGTCTGCAGATCGTTTAGAATACATGCTGGCAACCGGCTATATTTTAGGACGCCATTTAACTTTAGAGGAGATAAAGACAATCTATCAGGATCTCACTTTACTGACAGACGAACAGGGTCACAGTGAAATCGGCTTTCAAACCCCTGCAATCGCTGAACTGTTTACGCACAATGCCTGTCTTGCCGCAAAAATATATTTATCGAATGAAGATAAACTGGCTTTACAGCTGTTAGCGGATATTATGAAGAAGATGATGCAGGATCACTATGTGACGATGGAAGATTTCTATCAGTTAACCGAAGCAGAAATGATTGCCTTAATTGAGAACAGTCCTTACCAATCCATTTATCGTTGTTTTCAAGAATTAACAAAAGTAAATGGCAGTGATAAAGAAATGGTTGGAAAGTACTGTGTCAATATTGACGTTAAGAAAAGATATGTGGATCCCCTTGTAGGCAGTCAGCGTATCAGCCAGATTTCCGCAAAGGCAAAACAATGGATCGATGAGATTCGCTTTGAAAAAAGAACACCCTATGCTTATATTGATTTGGAGGATTTTCGTGATGATTATTAAAGAAGCTAAAAATCAAAAAGACTTTTTTATGTGCATGAAAGTACGAGGACAAGTTTTTGTCGATGAACAGCATGTGAAAAGTGAAATTGAAATTGATGATCTTGACCAAACATGCCGTCATTTCCTAATCATGATTGATGATCAGCCGGTTGCGGCTATGCGTGCGGTCAGCTATGAGAATTATACAAAATTAGGACGCATCTGTGTCTTAAAGAAATATCGGCATCAAGGAATCGGTGAACAGCTGGTTCATTATGTCACACACCTAATCAAAGGTGAATTTCGCTTAGGCGCTCAGCTGCATGCATTAGCATTTTATGAACATCTCGGCTTTATTTCTTATGGAGATGAATTTATAGAAGCGGCTATTGTGCATATAATGATGAAAAAGGTGGTGGAATAATGGCTGATCCCAATCTATTTATGATGTGTAGCCAATTAAATAAAGAAGCATTGATTATGATGCTAGAGGGATTTACATTGCGCCCTTGCCGTAAAGAAGAGCTTTCGATTTGGAAAGCAATGCCGTTTGATGATGCAGAGACAGCGCTTGCTTATGAACCCTATATGCAGTCTTATTTTGAATTAGTTTATCAAGATAAAAGTGATTTATTTTTTGAACGCTGTCTCTTTTTATGTGATGCGGACGATCAGCCGATCGGTACTGCTTTTATTTGGCCTGCCTATGATAAGATTACAACACTTCACTGGGTAAAAGTCAAAAAAGGCTATGAAGATAAAAAATTAGGAAGAGCGATGCTGTCAGTGCTCCTCGGTTCTCTTTCAGAAGAAGCTTTTCCAATTTATCTGCATACCCAACCGGGAAGCTACCGCGCAATTAAGCTTTACAGTGACTTTGGATTTAAATTCATCACAGATGAACAAGTAGGAGCAAGACACAATGATTTAAGCGCTGTTTTGCCTGAGTTACAAAACTTAATGACAAAAGAAGCCTTTAATCAGCTTCAGTTTGTGTCGGCACCCGCAGATTTTCTTAACCATCTTTCGCATTATTCACACGATGAATTCTAATAAAAAAAGACCCTGCGGGTCTAAGCAAGCTGCTTATTCTTATTTTGACGAATAAACATGATCAGCGATATACCAAAGATAATGAAATAGCCGATAAAGCTGTATTGATCCGGGATTTGGTTAAATAAGATAAAACCAAAAATCGCTGAAAATAGGATCTGTGAATAATCATAAACCGATAATTCTTTAGCAGGGGCATATGTATAAGCAGCCGTAATCGCAAATTGTCCCCCTGCCGCTGCCAGTCCGGCTAACAACAAATAAGCTAACTGAAGCCCGGTCATGGGGTGGAAATTAAATAAAACAAACGGAGCTACCGCTAAACATGAGAATGTGGAGAAAAAGAAAACAATTAAAGGTCCGCGTTCTCCTCTTGTCCCTAAATAGCGTACTGTTGTATAAGCTGCCCCGGCTCCCATCGCACCGGCAACACCGATCAGAGATGGAATCAAGGAAGGATTCGCAAAACTTGGTTTAATAATAAATAAACTTCCTAAAAACGCAATAATGATAGCTAGCCACTGAAACAGGCTGGCTTTTTCTTTTAAAAAGAAAAGAGAAAAAATAATCGCAAAAAACGGTGATAGCTTACTTAGCATGGAAGCATCTGACAGCATTAGATGATCGACTGCATAAAAGTTACACAAAATACCTACAGTTCCACAGGCTGAACGAATAAGCAGAAAGGGGAGGTTTTCTTTCTTAAAATGAAAACCTTCCATTGATTTTTTAATAATAAAATAAGCAAATACTAATGCGACTAAGTTCCTAAAAAAACTTTTCTGCATTGAGGGAATATCCCCTGACATTTTAACAAACACATTCATGACAGCAAAACAGAACGCTGACATAACAATATACATAATTCCTTTATTTTTCTTCATCTGTACTCCTAAACAGAGAAGTCGTCAGATATCGTTCACCGCCATCGGGCAGTAAGACGACAATCCGCTTCCCTTTATTTTCTTCTTTTTGACTTAATTTTGCGGCAGCTGATAACGCTGCTCCGGAAGAGATTCCAACTAATAATCCTTCTGTCTTTCTAAACATACGACAATGATGATAAGCCTCTTGCGTTGTTGCTGTGATGATCGTATCGATAACCTCTCGATCTAAAATAGAAGGTACAAAGTTAGCTCCAATCCCTTGTAAGCCATGACTTTTACTATACCCTTTTGTCAGCAGCGGTGAATCTTCCGGTTCTACCCCAACAATCTGAATTTGAGGAAATTTTTCTTTTAAATATCTGCCAACTCCGCTGATCGTTCCACCGGTTCCGATTCCCGCTACAAAGATATCAATCTCCCCGTTCATATCTTCATCGATTTCCGGACCCGTAGTTAAATAATGAGCTTTAGGATTATCGGCATTGTCAAACTGTCCAACCAAAAAAGCATTGGAATGAGAAGCAACGATGCGATTAGCTTCATCGATGGCTCCCTGCATCCCCAATTCCCCTTTTGTTAAAACGAGATCAGCACCATAAGCACTTAAAAGCTGTTTTCTTTCGTCACTCATCGTTTCCGGCATCACAATTACAATTTTCATATGCTTCGCCAAAGCGATTGCTGCTAATGCAATCCCGGTATTTCCACTCGTAGGTTCTACCAGCAGTGTTTCTGAATTAATTGTGCCATTGCACAGCGCTTCTTCAATCATCTTTAACGCTATACGGTCTTTGGCACTGCCACAGGGATTAAACATTTCCAGTTTTGCAAACAGATTTGCCTTACTTATAATAGCCTGCTGATAACGTTTCGCGGCAAGTAACGGGGTATGCCCAATCATGTCTTCCATATGATGATACAGCATATTTTTCCCTCCTTTTTCTATGTTATGTAAGGAATGAAAAAATGTCAAACAAAAAGCCCAGGAAATTGCCTGGGAAATATTAGCGAAAAACGACTATTGATGTGGAATAAAGCCGTAAAAATGAATAATATTCATATCTTCGGGCATCTCTAATCCGTGACTGCCTAAATCGCCATCAATGCGGTGACACCCATGATCCGGTGCAAATCCTAACAACGTATTATGATTTACCCAATGTTTCTTTATCGTTTCTGCCACAGCTGCAAAAGTAGCAACATTATTTTCAAGAGCAGCTAAGGCTTCCGGACTTTCCGGTCCATAACGATGCATCGTGCCATCAAAATTTCCATTATAAAGCAATATAAAGTCATATTGATCTTCCTCGATAAGGGCTAATGCCTTTTGATTACATTCTTCGATCGTTTCATAGATGAAATAATCCATATCTCTTTCTAAAAAAATCATCGATAAGCTATCATTAGCAGTTGAGACAATACAAGGCTTCTTCTTGTTTTTTAATAGTGCGTCAAACACTGTTTCGTTTTTAATGACCGGCTTAATATAACTTTGAATACCATGAACTGCCGGCATAACGCCTGTATACATTGATCCAAAGCAAACCGGTGTAACAGACGGCATAACCGATAAGAGCGGCAATGCTAACTGGGTATGCTTCATGACGTCATGAAATAAAGGTGTATATTTTTGATAGAGCCACAAGGCAACCGCATCCGGATTATACATAAAAACTCGATCGACATGCTGATGAAAAGACTGTTGTGCTGCCGTTTTTACGATTGGCAGTGCCGCAGCAGCTTGTGAAGGTGCCTGCACGCCTAGCACGTCACAGATAGTTGAAGCAACTTGAGTAATACATAAAGAATTTAAAGATTGTTGTTCGGACATTTGAATTCCCCCTTTCCCCCATTATAGCATGTTCAAAACGCATTGCAACGCAGCTTTAGCATCTATTTTTTAGAGATCTAGGGTATCATCAATCACAATTTGGTTATGCTAAATTAAAATTGCCTGATGAACCTCTTTTCCCTATCTTTCCTTTATATGCTATAAACAATATAAATAACTCATCATGAATATAATAAAAGAAGTAATGCTGTCTCAGGCATTACCTCTAATTATTTATTCAATAATTGTCTTCTTTTTTATAAGGCTAGAAATTATAACAGATAATGATAAGAGCATTCCTATGATTAAGGTCATCATTGAACTATGATCTCCTGTATCTACCATTTTTTCAATAATGGTTAGAACTTCCTGATCGATCAAATTCTTATCGGCAATACCGTCTCCATCGGTATCAATATTATAGTCAGGTATTCCATCCCCATCTACGTCAATGTTAAGATCGGGTTTCCCATCCCCATCAGTGTCGATATTGAGATCCGGTTTACCATCCCCATCGATATCAATATTAATATCCGGTTTCCCATCCCCATCAATATCGATATTAATATCCGGTTTCCCGTCTCCGTCTATATCAATGTTAATATCCGGTTTGCCGTCTCCGTCTATATCGATGTTAATATCCGGCTTACCATCCCCGTCAATGTCAACGTTAATATCAGGTTTTCCGTCTCCATCGATATCGATATTAATATCCGGTTTGCCATCTCCGTCTATATCGATGTTGATATCAGGTTTTCCGTCTCCATCGATGTCAATGTTAATATCAGGTTTACCATCTCCATCGATATCAATGTTAATGTCAGGTTTTCCGTCTCCATCGATATCGATATTAATATCCGGTTTGCCATCTCCGTCTATATCGATGTTGATATCAGGTTTTCCGTCTCCATCGATGTCAATGTTAATATCCGGTTTACCATCTCCATCGATATCAATGTTAATATCCGGTTTCCCGTCTCCGTCTATATCGATGTTGATATCAGGTTTGCCATCTCCATTAGTATCGACATTAACATCCGGCTTACCATCTCCGTCTGTATCCATATTCACCGTTGTAATTTCAAAGGTTGTATCTAAGCTGGAAGCATAATTTCCCTTTCCTTTAATAATAGCAGTCGCGCTTCCTACCTCGATGTTGTTTTTATATTCAACCGTGTAGTCTTCCCCTTCAACAAGCACCTTGTCTCCATCCTTTACAATAACGGGCGGAACAATCGGCTTTCCGGTATAAGACTGGTCAGGAATATCATCGACATCAATGGTTACTTGCAGATTTTCACCATCCAATGGTTTTGGCAGGATTGATGCTTCATCTTGCAAGGTGTATTCAGATGTACGATACCCTTCTTCATCTACAAAATAGTATTTCTTTAATAATTCTTTGCTTAGTTTCAGAGTTGCTTCTGCATCGTCATATTTTCCTACTTTATCTTGCGGGAATGCTGCTGTTATTTTAAGTTCTTTTAGAAAATCTTCTAAATCAGATTCTAATACCCCTTTTAATTTTAGAGTATCCAAATCAACAACTGCATCGCTATTTCCATCATAATACTTATCTAAAATATCAATAAATTCAGGTTCTACTTTTCTTTTCCCAGCGTTAACGACAATTTCCTGAGTAGCGTCATTATAAGCACCATTTCCCGGACGAGTTACAGTGATAGTCACTTCTCCTACGCCAACAATCGTCACGTTTCCATTATCATCGACTATGGCAATCGATTCATCTGATGAACTATAAATAGGCGTTTCATCTGTATCCCCACCTTTTAGTTCTAATTGAAAATCATCTCCATAAATCTTATCTAATTCACTGTCAGGTTCAACAATCGTGTCCTCTGTCTTATCGGTGACAATGATAGGATTACCGCCAATTGTTTCATCGCCCTGATCTACCGGCGTTACTTCTAACTCGACAGGTTCCGCAGTACTTTCATTATAATTTGTTCCTGCTCCGCCAATATATTTTGCGGTGATGGTTTGAGTGCCATCAGCTGTATTTTTTCCTCCATCTTCACTTGGTGTCCATTCTATTGTTGCCTGACTGTATTCATAGCCAGCTGCATTTTTATTAGCCGCAGCACTTACAGCTACCGGATCTCCATAGGGTTCTCCATTAATATAAAACTGCACAAGCCCAGTTGGAGCTTTACATGTTTGAGCTTCATCATTAGCCGGTGATATATTGGCAGTAATGGTAATTTTATTGTCAGCTCCTGTTTTATCCTCCGATCTTTCAGCAGTGACTGCAATTTGACTATCTGCCGGTTCAATCTCTGCATATTTGTAATATCCACGATGTCCCCAAAAGCTATTTTGGAAAGTGGCATCAGAAGCATATTGACTGGAAGTAATAATCAACTGATATTTTCCTACATTTGCCTGCATTCCTGAAACAATCTCACCTTCTGTAGAAGGTTCTAATGTCTCATCATCTAAAAGCTGAGATTGAATTGTCATTTTGCTGGGATCATCGAGAACTTTTCCGCTTGGAATCGTAACAGAAATCCCATCTTTCGTTATCATTTTTAAGAAAGCTTCCTGTGTAGTACCATCAAATGCTAATCCGTCATAAGTTTTATGCAGACGTTTTTCATCGGGTATTGATGTATTATCTACTGAAAATGAAACATACTGTTTCAAAATAGACCCATTTGTGGCATCTGTCACAAAGAATGAATCCATCGGAATTTCTTCTCCATCATCATCTTTGATAGATAAGTCAACACGAACCTCTGTCGGTGTATTGCGATTTGGCAGCCAAAAATATAAAGCTCCCTGTTCATCCGTATAAGACGGCATTCCATAATCACTTTCAAGTCCGTTAATTGTCATTTTCATATCATCTACTAAAGTAATCGGAATATTATATCCATTCAGATCTATTTTAGTCATAAATACTTTAGTCTTTTTTTCTAAATCTCCCCAAGCAGAGCCATCATTTTCTTTACTTTGGAATTTCCCCGGAGCAGAAAGACGGATAGACCCACCGGTTACAATAACGTCACCGCCGGCACCACCAATATCGTACCATCCTGATTGTGAAGAAGGTAATAATGTTCCACCGGTAATAGTAATTGTTTTGCCATTGTTTGTACTCATACATCCTTGCCCAAAGGCATTACTATGCACACATCCTGTTGCTTTTAAAAATCCACCATTGATATTAATATCTCCGGCAATGGTGGATTTTGGCGTCTCACACATTACTATATCCGTTAAGGTATAAGTAACCGCAAGTCGGGACATTCCGCCAATATATGTACATCCGCCACCGATTCCTGCCCCATGATAAGAACCATAGGCTTCGATAATCCCGCCATTAAATGTTGTGACAGTACCACCACCGGCATGTCCTCCACCTATCCCTGCTCCTGCACCATTGGTAGATTCAGTTGGTCCATAAGCAGTCGCAATAATTTTTCCGCCATTAAATGTCATATTTCCACTGTTTTCAATTGCCGCTCCGCCAATCGCTGCAGCTCTATATCCACCATTAACTTCCAATGTACCGGCATTTGGACTATCTAATAAAGTCAGGCGATCGCCAGCGTGTACGACTGTACCATCTTGTAAAATTGCATCTCTGGAAACACGCCCATTTTCAGGAAGAACAGGCATACCATTTATATCAACATTACGACGAGCATCGTCAATCGTTAAACTTGATCCTTCTCCACAGCGGATTCCCGGAAAATGTTGAGTTGTTGACAGATTAGTAGTCAGAACGTTTTCACTTCCATCTGCAATTGTAATATGTGCAGATGTCGGATCATCAAGATTCGTAGGAATATTGATTGGCAAAATCCCACTAATCTTCACATTATCTAATGTAATATCTGCATTATTTCCCGGCTGTATATAAATACAATCTGAGACAACTTCACCATTGGTGGAAATCGTTAACGGTGTATTTGTTTTAATTGTTAATGCTTTCACCGTGATGTTATTTACCCCTCCATATTTAGATGGCTGTGGTGTACTTGTGTTTTCTGCATCCCCATATCCTTGTGTTTGATAAATCACATCACCATACTCATAGTCCACCCCCTCTACACCGCCAGTGACAATAAAGCCGCCTACTGTATTCCCTGTGTCTGCTTTGGCTTCAATGTGAACCAAATTGCCTATCATAAACATAGTTAGACTTATGATAAACAGTTTTTTCAATAAAGCTAAACTTTGATTTTTTAAAGTCATTTTTATTACCCCTCATTTCTTAGTTATTTTCTAAAAGTTTTTATACCTCCGTTATCGCAATACAACATAATTACACTTATGTTGTATTGTTTAAAAAGTAAGGAAAAAAGGTAATATTTTGTCATATAAATAATTTATAAGGGGATATTTTTTGGTAATTCCTACCATTTTAGGCAAGTTTAACTTTATCTTTTTTGTGGATAATCCCTTGAAAACTGGGGAGATTTCGCCTATAATGGGTACGTAAATAGCCGTACGCATTAAAACCACAACATAAGTGTAATTATGTTGTGGTTTTTTGACTGATTTCTACAGTTTACTAATCCCAATAAAACAGTAAAATTTTGTTTTAAGGCTAAACTGTATTAAAGTAAAAACAATATATAGCACTTATTTATCGTATTATTCTAAAAGCATTAAAAATAAAAAAACTGTGATAAATTCATGCTTATCTACAGTTTAAATCAAGTTTTAATATTCGTTTATAAAGAGACCTCTTTATTGGCGAATTGTCTCATGCTTGCCTTTACCACTTCTTCATCTCCTTCATAAGGAACAGTGGTGCCATTTATTTTTTGCGTGGTTTCATTTCCTTTTCCCAACACCATAACGATTGTAGGTCCTTCAATATCCATGAATGCTTTTTGAATGCCTGCTTCTCGGTCATCAAAGCTATAATAAGGCTTATCGATAATCACTTCGGCAATCTGCTGATTAATCTGTTCAATGTCCTCATGACCGGAATCATCGGGAACCAAATAGATTTCATCGGCAAAACAGTTAGCTGCCTGCCCTAGTTCGTGACGCCGGTTAAAGGCTTTATCGCCCGGACAGCCAAACACTGCTTTAATATGATAATTTGGATAAAATTGCTGCGCATATTTAAAAATCTGTGTAAAGCTTGCATCATTATGAGCATAATCGACAATACTGGCAATATGATGCTGCTCATCGTTAAATTGTTTCATTCTGCCCGGCACACTGGTATGAGCCAAACCAGATTGAATGACTTCAACAGGGATGTTCATATCCAACGCTACTAAAATAACCGATAATACATTTTCGATATTAAATAATCCCGGAACAGATAAATAGATCGGATATTTCTCACCATTATATAAAATATTGAAATGTGAGCCATGCGTATCCATCTCAATATCTGCCGCTCTGATCGTTGCCTCTTGTGTTAACGAGAATGTATACACATGCTTTCTTTGTTCGTCACTTAAATAATCCACTAGATCTGCATTCATAATACATACTTTTGAATGATCGAACAGCTTTAATTTTGATTCGATGTAATCCTCGAAAGTAGGATGCTCCACATCACTGATATGATCATTGGAAATATTTAAAAAGATTCCATAATGATATTCTATACCGTACACACGATCATATTTTAATGCTTGCGAAGATACTTCCATAATCACATTTTGTTTGCCATTTTCTTTCACATCACGAAAGATCTGCTGTAAGGTTAAAGATTCCGGTGTAGTCAATAAAGAAGGGACAATGTGATCCCCATTATAGATTTCCACTGAGCCTAAGTAAGCTGTATCTCCTTTTTTAGAATACGCATCTAAAATACTCTTTAAAAAATATAAAGAAGATGTTTTTCCTTTAGTTCCGGTAATTCCAATCAAATTTAAATCACGGCTGGGATGATCATACAAAGCGTCAGCCAACAGTGCCATCGCCTTTAATACATCCTTTACTAAAATCAAAGGAGGTTCCACTTCATAATCGACTTCACTGATATAAGCACTTAGCTGATGATGAATAGCTTCTAAATATTCTTTCTTAAAATTATTGCCTTTACAGACAAATAAACAGTTATGTCCTAACTTTTTTGAATGAAAAGAGATACTTTCCACTTGTATTTCAGCTTGCGGAGCCTTAATCAAAAGATCATGCTTCGATAATATATTTATAATTAAGTTTGTATTTAATTGCATACTCTATTTTTCCTTTTTAATATGTGTCCATTTATTCAATTTAATAAAACAGCCAAAGATAGCTGACAAAACGGCAATGATGGGTAAAAAGAACCACAATTTCTTATTTTTCATAGTCTTCCCCTTTCAAATAGCGTGTTCATTGACTAATCTATATCATAGCATTTTTAATTTTATATGCAACTTAAATTTCATTCTATCAATCGTTCTGCTTCAAAGCAGAAGCAATCGCTTTATGCAGTTTCCAGACATCGTCCCCATAGTTGCTTATTAACGTGATCACTGTCTTTTTTTCTTTATCATAGCTGGAAATAAAACTGACCCCGGGATCACTTCCCTGAAAGTAAGGCAGATAGTCCTCCCCTTGCTTTTTCAGCCATAAGCCATAGCCATAACAGTTCGCTTCACCGCTATGATTGGTCATCATGCTTTTTGTCATCGGATAAGACAGTAGTTGATGAGAAAGCAGTCCTTGCCAAAACAGCTGAATATCCTTGATTGTTGTAAAGGCTCCGCCTGCTCCGGTTCCTTTTGCATCTACACTAAAAATATTAGTTCGATAGCAGTTTCTATTCGCATCATAAATATAGTGATTAGCACATTTTTCCGGCAGACAGTCCAATTCATAATAACCAGTATTTCTCATATTACAGGGAAGAAATATCTTTTCTTTTAAATAAAGATCAAAAGCTAGTCCGGTAATTTTTTCCATGATCAGTGCCAATAAAACATAGCCGGCATTATTATATTGGAATTTCCTTTTTCGTTCATACATCATTGGCTTATTTATAAATAACGGCAGTAAATCTTGGTTAGAACGAATCTTGTAGTTTGGAAAGTCGATCCATAATTCTTCATAGTCATTCATGATGCTTTCATCAAAATAGTCCGGCATACCCGAAGTATGAGTTAACAGCTCTTCAATGGTAATGCTGCTATCGATGGCTTTTAAATCAAAATCTAAAATATCTCCAATCGTATCCTTGAAATGAAGTTTTCCTGCTTCTATAAGCTGCAGGATGCCCACAGCCACAAACACTTTGCCGGCAGAAGCTGTCGAAAACTTCGTTTCTATATCATTTGACACTTTATTAGGAAGATCGGCATAGCCATAGGCTTTTAAAAAAAGAGCTTCATTTTCTTGGGTAATCGATATACAGCCTCTGAATTCTGTTTTTATTAAATAATCAATATTCATATTTTATGAGTCCTTTCTTCCCTTTTAAAAAAATTACAGCAGACATTCCAATTGGCGATCAAAGGGTTCACTGATCACATGTCTCTCATTTATTTCTATCGCATCCACACATCCCATTGCCTGATAAAAAGATTGTGTCTCCGCTGCTGAATGGGATGAAATATAAAGCTTCTTTGCGCCATGCTCCTTTGCCCAATTTTTTGCCGCATGAAATAAAGCTTTTCCTATCCCCTGCTGGCGCATATCATTAGAAACATGGAGACTGCTCAAATCAAGATAGTCATGATTTTTTCCGAAGAAACACGATTCAACGGATATAAATCCCTTTAACTGCTGATTAAAAAAGGCGCCTAAAACATAGCCATCCGTCTCTAAAGTATGTTGCAGGCAACTAGTCAGCTCCTGATAATCTGCCAATGTCCAATCATCAATAAACGGGCATTCTTTAATCTGCCAGACACCATCGATGTTACGCCAGCATTTAGTTACCTTTTGCCGACGATAAAAATGAGCGAATAAGTCTGTCTTTATTTCTTTTGTCGTTAATGGTCTATAAACGATCATCATTGCTTCTCCTTTACGATAAGGGTTCCCTGTATGAAAGAGACACATTGCTTTTCAAAAAGAAAGCTGTTTTTTATAAATTCATCATCACTCATAGCAGAATAGTATTTATTTAAATGCGGGTCTATCGTTATGACATCCAAAGGATTTCCCCGATGTACATGCTCTCGATCGATAATAGATGTCATTATGAACGGATCCTCCTGAATTTCTGTGGTATATATGCCGGATTCATTTACAATCGCTAATCCTGTCAGATAGTGTGCCATGCTTTTGCCTCCAACACTATCGATTAACTTAGTATAGTAAGCAATCATTTCTTCATCATTTAACTCTTTTCCTTCAACTCGCCGAACGAATAAACCCGGTTGTTTTTGTTTAGGTACACGATCGATATAAAGTCCGGAATCAGCACCAATCGTCGGGATCTGTGTCTGCTTAAAATAAGCGCATGCTTTTTTCAAGGCATTTTCTTTTGGACTTTCACCATCTTCCAAGATTTCTAGTTTTAGATTAAGCTCTTTGGGAGTAACAAGGTCAATCGGCAAATCTTTTAAACGCCTTTTCATATTATAAATCTTAGAATTATTTTGGGTTGCATAAAGCAGCTGCATCATTCTCCCTCCTCTTTCCCCCCATTATAGCATGATTTAATAGAAAATAAAAAAGTGCTGAGCACTTTATGATTGCTGATAACGTTTTGCTTGAGTACTAAATAATTGGTAATAGTCTCCTTTTTTAGCCATGAGACTGGCATGATCTCCCATTTCTGAAATCGTTCCGTCTTTTAGCACAATAATTTTATTTGCCGTTGTAGCACTTGATAAGCGATGAGAAACAAAAAGCGTAGTTTTATCTTTTGTTAAAGTATCAAACTGATTAAAAATTTCCTGCTCTGCCAAAGGATCCAAAGAAGCGGTCGGCTCGTCCAATATCAGAATATCTGAATCAGAATAAAAAGCTCTTGCCACAGATAACTTCTGCCATTGACCAATGGATAACTCTGTTCCGTTTTTTTCAAAGTAGCGCATCAATGGAGTTTTATAGCCATTTTTTAATTGTTCGATAAATTGATCGGCGTTGGCTTGCACGGCGGCTTTTTCAATCTCATCTTTTGCATAATCTTTGCTGATATCACCAAAGCGTATATTCTCTTCTACATTCATAGCGTACTTGCCAAAATCCTGAAAGATGATGCCATACAGCTTATATAAGGCTTGTGTATCATAAAGACGAATATCTGCACCATCTAATAAGATCTGTCCTTCTGTCGGATCGTATAAGCGTGTCAGCAGTTTAATCAAAGTTGTTTTTCCGGCTCCGTTAAGTCCTACTAAAACCGCTGTATCACCGGGATTCAACGTAAGGTTGATATGATTTAATACCTTCTTTTGAGATTCCGGATAAGCAAAGCAGACATCTTTTAGTTCAATTGTATGCCCGCAGTGACGTTTAGGAAGCAGCGCTTCTTTTGTTGAACATAGAATATGGGATTCTTCATTCATAAATAAGATCATATTGTCGATAAATAAAGATCCTTCATAGATTGTCGCTCCTGTCGCAATTAAAGCAGACAGTGTCGCAGAAATAGAATTTAAAGCTCCGGTATATACAGAATAATCTGCTACCTGTGACACATTTGTGGCAATCATAAAAAATAAGATACCATTCAATAAAGCAGAACATAAGGCTAAAAATATATTCCATCCGCCTTCTTTCCAAATAATCTTCTTAATGCCTTTAAAATACTGACGAAAGGTATCCTGATAACGACCAATGAATAAATCTGATAATCCAAACAAACGAATCTCTTTTACCATATCTTTATTTACCATTAAATCACTGTAATACGTTAATTGACGGCGTTCTTTAGAACGGACTCGAATATATAGAAAATTCTGACGGCGGAAATAAAAGCTGACCGCAGCAGAAATGATCGATAAAGCTACATAGCCTATAAAGAATGGATAAGCTGTCCATCCTAATTTCACTAGAATAGTGGATAAAACAACAAAATAACTGCACATTGAAATAATCTTGCTGATGAGATTAAAGGTTGAATCCATAATATTGACCGGTCGGGTGCCGGCTTCCCGATTCGCATTTTCCAAGCGTTCATAAAAATCGGGCATATCAAACGAAGCAAGATCGATGGTTTTTGCTTTATTCATAATCTTTACTTTTACGTGATGAGTCACGATCTCTCCGGATATCTTGGTAATGGAATTATTTAGGCTGTTTACCAAGCTATTTATAAAACTATAGCCAAACTGCCACATCAGGGGAATGATCAGATTGACTTCCTGAGTAAACGAAAGCACGATCTGTCCTAATAAGTGGGCTGTAATTAATGTTCCGATAATCGGCATAATGCCATTATACAGAGTCATAATCCCCATTAAAAACAAAAGTGATGGTTTAGCCTCCCATACTAAACGAGCAATATAAAACAAACGTTCTCCTGTACTTCTTAACACATTTTTAAGATAACGCGGCACTTCTTTTATATTTGTTGGTTTTGGTTCTTTTAATTTATCATTTACTTCTGAAGAATACATCCTCGGCATAACATCTCTCCTTTATCATTTAATTAGGTACCTAGTAATATTGTATATTATTTCATCAAAATGTCAAGGTACCTAGTTAATTTTACGAAAAAAAGAATGCCGAAGCATTCTTAGTCTGTCAAATCTTCTCCGTTTGAAGCAATTACTTTCTTATACCAGTAGAAAGAATCTTTGCGATAACGAGCAAGATCTTTTAAATCAAATTCATCACGGTTGACATAAATAAAGCCATAGCGTTTTACCATTCCCTCATGTGTTGAAATCAAGTCAATCGCTGACCAAGGGCAATATCCCATGACTTCTACACCATCTGTAATAGCAAGCTGAATTTGTTCAATATGTTTTCTTAAGTATTCAATACGGTATGGATCATGAACCTTTCCGTCTTCAGTTAATTTATCATAAGCACCAAGTCCGTTTTCTGTGATAATCAAAGGAAGACGATATCTTGAATAGATCTCTCTTAATGTACTTCTGAAGCCTACCGGGTCAATTTCCCAGCCAAACTGAGTTTTTTGCAGATTTGGGTTCGCTGCCGCTTTTACCACACCAGGTTCTCCCATTGCTTTTTGCTGATCTCCGCCTTTTTCATTTGCTTCTGAACCATCACTGTACTCTACTGTTGCGGTTGAGTAATAATTGAATCCGATGAAATCAGGTTTACCGGAAGCCAAAATTTCCATATCGCCCGGTTCAATATCCGGAGTGGCATCTAAGTTTTCTAAATAAGCCCATACAATATTATTGTATTTTCCGTAAACTGCCATATCTAAATATAACCAGTTTCGAATGGCATTAAAGTTTTGTGAAGCAATCACATCTTCCGGTTTGCAGCTTGCCGCATAAGTTAAAGAAATATTTGGCGCTGGTCCAATCTTCGCTCCGGGAATCATTTCATGGCATAATGCCATCGCTTTTGCCTGTGCCACCAGCATATGATGGTTTTGCTGGTAAGCTTCTTTTTTAGGATTGCTTGATTTGATGTTCGATGTTCCGATAACCTCTCCCATCAGCGTTAAAACATTTTGTTCATTGATCGTCAGCCAGTATTTAACACGATCTCCGAAGTTTTCATACATCACTTTGGCAAAGTTAACGAATTCATCAATAGATTCTCTTCTTGACCATCCGCCTTTAGCGTCCAATGCTGCCGGCAAATCAAAATGAAACATCGTTACCAACGGGATAATATTATGTTTGATACATTCATCAATAATATTATTATAGAATTCAATCCCTTTAGGATTTACTGCGCCTACCCCTTCCGGGATGATTCTTGACCAAGAAATAGAGAAACGATATACTTTAAATCCCATTTCTGCCATTAAAGCAATATCTTCTTTATAGTGATGATAATGATCTGCACAGACAGTTAAATCAGAAGTGCCTTCCGGTACCTTTTTAACGTCCTGAACAGAAGGTCCTTTGCCATCTTCTAAGTTTGCTCCTTCTACCTGATAAGCAGAAGTCGATGCTCCCCATAAAAAGTCCTGTGGGAATGGTTTTAATTTTTTATAAATCATAGTTTTCCTCCTTTGTATATAAGTATATTATACTAAAAATAAATTCAGATAAAAAGACTTTTAACGACTCTTGACAAAAGCCTTTCAAAATATGTAAATTTTTTCACAAATATATTGACATTTCACTTTAGCATTCATATAATTTAGTCATGTGTCATGACACATATAAAAACACACACATTTAGGGGGAAAATTTATGAAAAACAGCAAAATCCAAAAAATGGTCATTGCCGCATTATTATGTGCAATCGGAGTTATCATTCCAATGTTTTCACCGATCAAGTTAGTATTAGAACCAGCCTCATTCACTTTAGCAAGTCATGTAGCAATTATGATTGCCATGTTCGTCTCACCGACAGTAGCAGTCTTTGTTTCATTAGGAACGACTTTAGGTTTCTTAATGGCAGGATTTCCAATCGTCGTCGTAGTAAGAGCATTCAGTCAGGTGGTTTGGGCATTTGGCGGAGCTTATTACTTAATGAAAAAACCTGAAACTATGAAATCATTGCCAAAAATGATTGTCTTCTTCTTTGTCATTTCATTGATTCACGGGGGATTAGAAATGATCAGTGTTTGTCCTTTCTATTTTGGCAACAATTTAGGAGCCGGTTACTACAACAAAGGGTTCGTTTATGCAGTGCTTGGTTTAGTTGGGGGCGGTACTGTTGTTCACGGAATGGTTGACTTTGCGATTTCTGTTGTTGTATATAAAGCATTATTATCTATCAGAAGCATCAAAGCGGTTTGTCAGGTAAAAGAAGTATTCACTTCTGATGATCATGTCGCTAAAGCTGTAACTCAATAAAAAAACCGTTAACCAAATGAAATAGGTGTCAACGGTTCAAGGCGGGATTAACCCGTCTTTTTATTTTGTTCTTTTAAAAAGTGTGTGAGGTATCGCCAAAGCAAAAACGATTCCTAAAGCTATCATGACTGCGGTAGAAAAGGTTTCCAAGCCTTTAGTAAGGGCAAGTGCATGCTGATTGGTTATAAAATAATAAGCTGTGTAATAAATACCGGCACCGGGAACTAAGGGAAAGATGCCGCAGATAAGAAAAACGGTTAACGGCAGTTTTCTTTTTACGGCTAGAAAGCGACAGAAGATGGTTAGTACCAACGCTCCGATAAAGATTGCTTTAGCGTAGCCCAGTCCCAGACTTAAACCGCCTAAATAGCATAACCAGCCGATCATACCGGCTAACCCACAGTAAAGATATTCACTAACCGGAACACTAAACAACACTGAAAATGAAATTGTTCCGATCAATGCCACTACCCCTTGACTGATCATAGCACTACCCCCAGCATTTGATAAATAGAAAGACTGATCCCTACCCCGCAGGCAATGCACCCTGCAACCAATACAGCATCTAAAAGATGAATCATTCCCGATAAATAATCACTGTTGATAATATCTCGAACCGAGGTTGTAATCAGCACCCCCGGAACTAAAGGAATGATTGACCCCATGATAATATGATCCAAAGAGCTACCTAAGCCAAAATGATAGGATAAGCAGCCAATCAGTCCTACAACACTGCTTCCTAATATATTCTGCATGATTTTACTGGTCTTTCCTTTTAATATATAGAGGAAAAAGATATACAAGGCTAACCCTGAGATGAAAGAGGCAACGCTGTCCATTACACTTCCGCCTAATAAATAACAAAAAGTAGCCGCACCGATTCCGGATGCTAATATCTGCATGTAAGGAGAAGAAAAAGGAATCTGTTTTGCTTCCTCAATCTTTAAATAAGCCTCTTTAAGAGGCAGCTGCTGATTGCAGATCATGCGAGACAGTTCGTTTACTGCACAAATTCGTCCTAAGTGGACAGGCGCTAATGGAACATAGCGTAATTGGGTTGTATAGAGTTTTTCCCCATCATTAACACTAACAAAAAGTCCATTGGCAATCACATACACATGAAACTGTTCAATGCCATAGCTGTCCGCAATGCGCTCCAATGTATCTTGTACACGAAAGATTTCCGCTCCGCTTTTTAAAAGGAGTTCTCCGGTTTGAACACACAGTTCAACGACTTCCTGCGCATTCTCTTTCATTCGTTTACCTCAAAAGCAATCGGACGATGATGCAGAGCGTCAATCATTTGACTGACACATAGATCCCCTACCCGCTTCAAGGCTTCATTCGTATTTGCTCCTAAATGGGGAGTAATAATCATATTTTCCAGCAGCATCAATTTTGAAAAATGCGGTTCGTGGGTTAATACGTCACTGGCTGCTCCGGCAATTTTCTTTTCTTTTAAAGCAAGATATAATGCTTCTTCATCAATAATGGCTCCTCGTGCTGTATTAATTAAAAAAGCAGTAGGCTTCATTACTTCTAACTCTTTTTCTCCTATCAGATGATAGGTTTCTTCATTCAGCGGAAGACATAGACAAACATAATCGCTTTGGCTAAGTAAGCTGATAAGATCTGCACAAGGTGTTATACTCAATGCATTTGCCGCAGTTTGATCTAAATGACGTGAATAGCCTAACACATTCATCTTAAAGCCGGCTTTTAGAATTCCAATTGCCTGTTTGGCGATGGCTCCCACACCGATAAATCCCACTGTCTTCCCACTTAACTCCTGTCCCATTAAAGAAGACGGTGCTAAATTACAGATAGTCTGCGATGTATAATCATGCTCTGCCTTAATGAGCTGTCTTGATAAAGCTAACATAAACATAACGATCATTTCTGCAACCGAAGCACTGTTCTGATTAGGGGCATTGAACACCTGAATATGACGTTTTTTTGCTTCCTCTATATCCACGTCATCACAGCCGCTTCCATGAATGCCGATGACTTTCAAATTAGGCAGCTGATCCATCAAGACTTTATCCACCTTTATATTGCGAGTAATCAACCCATCAATCTTTTGCGGAACAGAAAAGTCTTCAACAATCTCCGCCCCACTTTTTAAAAGTGCATAACTTTCAGGATGAATGGGTTCTGATAAATATACAGCCATATGTCCGCCTCCTTTAAAAGCGTTTATTTTTCATCATAATCATCTAAAAAACTATGAGCGATACCATCTTTCTTATAACCGATCACCGTATCTAAATTAATATTATGAATACTTCTAAATATATTAATATCCACATTTGGATAAATTTTGCGATAAGCGGCAATCAAACGTTTCATTTCATTTCTTTTAGAACCGCCGCCAGTTTCAGTGATTGTCTCGGTCAATCGACAGGCACATAATAAAAACTTTAAATGATGATAGTCGCGCCAGCGTATGATCGCTGCTTCTTTCACTAAGTATAAAGGACGAATCAATTCCATTCCTTCAAAATTATCACTATGCAGCTTAGGCATCATTGTTTTGATTTCTGAACCATAAAACATGCTCATCAGAATCGTTTCAATCGCATCATCAAAATGATGACCTAAAGCAATCTTATTGCACCCTAAGCTTTGGGCAAAGCGATACAAATAGCCACGACGCATTCTGGCACATAAATAGCATGGATTTTCATCCACTGAATCGACGATCTCAAAGATATCAGACTTAAAAATCTGAATCGGAATATCCAGTTTTTCCGCATTGTCTTTGATTAACTGCAGATTTTCTTCTTTATATCCCGGATCCATGACAATGAATTCAATCTCAAAATTATTTTGTCCGTGACGCTTTAATTCCTGAAACAGTTTTGCCATCAGCATCGAATCCTTACCTCCGGAAATACAAATTCCGATATGATCTCCATCTTTGATCAGCTGATATTCATTAATGGCTTTTATAAAAGGACGCCATATTTCTTTACGATATTTTTTTATAATACTTCTTTCTACTTCCTGATAAAATTCCATGTTCTTTCCTTTCTACTATTACCTTCTAAATTTTTAACATATTTTTATCTTTTTGACTACAAATTTGAAGAGAAAAAGATAATATTTATGTACTTATGAGGGGATTTTGCTATAATTTTAAAGATGAGGTGATAAAATGCAGGACATTCTATTTTTTGATGTTGATGGAACATTGCTGGATTCACAGTTTCATATGGCAGAGTCTACTAAAAAGGCTCTGATTAAATTAAAGCAGAACGGACATTTGCTTTGTATCGCAACAGGCAGAAGCTACGATTCTTTATTGCGTACTCATATTACAGAGATGATTGAATGGGACGGCATTCTCTGCAATAACGGACAACTGGTATTAGACAAAGATCGCAATATCCTTTTTAAAGCCTTAATTCCCAGAGAGTCCGCTCATGCTTTTTTAAAGATTGCTGCACAGAAAAACTATCCAGTCGTTGTCAAATGCAAAGAGCGTTTTATTTCGCAGGCTGCCGATGAAAATACAATTTTAGTGCATCGACACTTCAATAATCCACTGCCTATAGTTGGCACATTAGACCATCAGGAGGTGGAAGCGATGAATATATATGCACCTCAATCAGAGGATTATCATGATTTTTCTCAGATTGAAGGCATTGATATTATTCCCTGTGCCTTAAACTATGCAGAGGTAAGCCCTAAGGGCGTCAGCAAGGCTTCTTCCATTAACTACTTGCTTCAACACTATGGTCATACTTCCTACATTGCTTTTGGCGATTCACCAAATGATATCAAGATGCTTAAAAATGCCAAAATTGCCGTTGTTATGGGGCAAAGCATTGAGGAAGTCAAGCGCTGTGCAACACTCGTTACTCATTCGATTGATCAGGATGGCATCATGGCAGCCTGTTTGCAGTTACATTTACTTAAGGAGGACGTATAAATGCGAATTTATCCTACCACAACCTTTACTTATCAGTGTTTAGATGAAAATAATCAAATTCTAAGCCTGAATTATCATGTTGTGAGTTTTCATGAATATTTACACGATCAGGATATTGATCTTTTCTATATTGAAAAGGCTTCTGTTATTAGCCTTCAGAAAACCATTGAGCTTGACAAAGCGGCTTTAGAATATGCTTATCTTGGATATTTAAATGATCCTAAAGAACTTACACTCTTATTTCCCCGCGATCCCAGCAAAGTAAGCTGGATTTTCAATGTTCAAGATATTCGCTTAAGCTACAAATCTAACATACCAAACTGGGGAGATGACGATAATGTTTAAACATATATTTCTAACGGGTGACAATGCACAGCTAAAATCAAAAATTATCGACCAGCTGTTAGAAGATAAGGCTTTTAGTGGTTTTACTCTCCTGCCTTATCAGATCAACGGACAGGAAAAAGGTCGCTACCTGCATAGCTATGTTGCTGTTGAAGACTATGATAATGACTTGCCGATCGAGGTTAAAATCAACGCTTGCCAAAGTGTAACAGTACCCAATGTTTTAGACTATTTTGGAGCGAAGATTCTTTTAAACAGTCTTCATTCCTCTGCATCCATCATCAAGATGGATCCACTTTTCATATCCGATCATAAAGCATTGATTTTTTTAGAAGAATTTGATCGCTGTCTTTATAGTGACAAGCATATTATCGGTGCCCTTTCTACTATGAATGACGAATTAAGTGCCTTGGTCTTTGCAAACAAAGAAAGCTGTTTGCTGGAGATTAATGAAGCGAATCAGACACAAATTGTAGAGAACTTAAAAAGGATCATGTCCAACTGGGACTGATCCTTTTATTACGCAAACAAGATGGCAATAAAGACTATCGCAAAAACAATCTGTGCTCCCCCGGTTAACCCACCATAAAGAATGGCTTTTGGTCCTTCCTTGACTAAATCCCTAAATTTTACGCGCATTCCAATAGCTGCTAAGGCAATAATTTCAAACTGTGAACTGATTGATTTAGCGGTAGTAGAGACAATACTTGGAATAATGCCGGTACTGTTTAAAACACTGAAGATAAAGAATCCCACAACAAACCAAGGAATCCCTGCTTTGATTTTAGATGTCATTTGAGTGTTTTTAGAAAACAACGGCTTTCCATCTTCAAGATTCATCTTTGAATAAGACAATGCGATAAATACGATAAAGATAATTCGTACAATTTTAAAGATCGTAGCAAATTCAACTACTTCTCCGTTTACCATTACTGCTGAAGCAATAACCTGACCGATCGATTGTAAAGTACCACCGATCATAGCCGAGGTTTTCAAAGTTTCATGATGATACAGCCAACCTGTTAAAAGTGGTAAAAGCACCATCAGAACTGTTCCGGTTACATTCACAATCGTGATTGAGATACCTTTATCTTTACTGTCTGCATCTACAATCGGTGCCACTGTTCCAATAGCTGACGATCCGCAGACTGCATTCCCCGCACACATCAGTAAAGAAAACTTTTTGGTAAAACCCAGTTTCTTTCCGATGAAGTAACAAATCATAATCGTAAATGTCATCTGTAAGGCAATGAATCCAACACCTTGCCATCCAATTCCCAGAATATCTGTCAACTGGAGTGTTAATCCGGTCAATACAATCGAATATTCCAATAATCTGCTTTCAGAAAATTTTGTTCCGATATTAAATATATCTTTATTTAAAAAAGTATTGCCTGCCAACATTCCTACCCCAATCGCAAAGAGCGCTGCGCCAATGCCGGGAACGATTTTAGCGATCTGCTGCGCGATTAATCCGATCATCAGACAAACCACAAAACCTGGTCCATATGCTTTTATTTTTTTCATAAACTTCTCCCCTATCTGTTGTTTGCAGTTTACCATATTATTAGTATAAATAAAAATTATAATATTTTATTTATCATAAATTTATATTATAATCTATCCAGAGGTGAGTTTATGATCGATGATAAAATAAAGACATTCATTAAAGTAGTCGAATGTCAAAACTATACACAGGCAGCGAATCTGCTTCATTTAACCCAGCCTGCCGTCACTCAGCATATCAAAGCTTTAGAGAGCTACTATCAGCATAAGCTGATCGATCATCCCCATAAGTCCTTTCGATTAACTAAAGCCGGAGAAATGCTGTATAATTATGCAAGGATTCAGCTTCACAATGAAGAACTTTTTGAGGAGATGATTATTAAGCACTCTACCCCATTAACGATTGGGGCCACGCTTTCAATTGCCGATTACTATATTCCGGCACTGCTTGCTCCGGTTTTGATTTCTTCCAAACAGGAGTATCAGATTATTGTGGCAAATACGCAGAATCTTATTCAGGAAATGATGAATGGAAAAGTCGAATGTGCCTTTGTCGAGGGGCATTTCGATGCCGATCTTTTTGATTATCATTTATTTAAAGAAGAACGTTTTATTCCGGTAGTACGAAGCACTCATCCGCTTGCGAATCAGAATATTTCCTTTAAAGATTTATTTCCCTATCCATTGTTTGTACGTGAAAAAGGTTCAGGTACAAGAGCTATCCTAGAGGATTATTTGAATCAGACACTTTACCAGTTTCATTCTTTTCATCATTGCAACGAAATCGGTAATCTGTCCATGATCAAAACATTACTCTTGCATACGGATGGCATTACTTTCGTCTATGAAGGAGTTGTCGCGGAAGAATTAAAGCGCGGACAGTTGAAAGAGCTTCAGTTGGCAGATTTTGAAATTACTCGGCCAATGCACTTTATTTATTTAAAATCAAATATAAACAGATTGGTTTATCAGCAGTTTTTTAAAAACCTAATGAAAAACAGGGAGGTCTCTCCTTCTGTTGTGGATAAAAGAACCATCCCAATTCAATAAAAATGATCCTTTTCAATAAAAAAACACAGCCGATACATTTATTTGTACTTGTTGTGTTTTTTCATTTCGATTATGCTAACTGATACAACTGCATGAAATTATATAACGCACCTAAGAGATTAGAGTCATTATTAAATTTACATTTCACAACATTTGGTTTTCCGATATGCGGAACTTTTTCCCAAATAACGTCTACTTGATTTTTTAATTCTTCAATTAAGCGTGGCTGTTCACTGATTCCGCCGCCAATACAGATCATATCGGGATCAAAAATCAACTGACAGTTATAAAAATGTACAGCTGCTGAGTAACAGAAGTCCTTTAAGATTTCATTAGCATCTTGATCACCGGCATGAAGCATTTCAAAGAATTTTTCACCATCAAGAGCGTTCTGTGCCATTCCTTTTTTAATTGATAATTTAGCGCCTAAAAGCAGCGCTGAATTTTGATGTGCCCAAATTACCGGTTCTTTATGACGATCCATTTCATTCAATAAGAAACTTACTTCTCCGGCAATTAAACGATTTCCGCGGTGAATACGCTTGTTTTTAATCACAGCTCCGGCAATTCCGGTACCAAAGGCAATCACAATCGCATCCTGAACATCCTTTGCGCTTCCAATCCACACTTCTGCTAATCCCGCACATTTCCCATCATTTTCTACTGCTACAGGTAACCCGTCACAGCGTTTTGAAACAACTTCTTTTAAACATACTTGGTGCAGAAATGGAAGATTTCCGCCATTATAAACAATCCCCTTTTCGACATCGACAGCTCCCGGAGTTGAAATTGCGATTCCTTCAACCTGACCGCTAAACTGTTGATATACCTTTTCTAAAGAGTCAATGAATCCCTCTATTCCCTGATCGAGAACGGTGGGAATTTTATCTTTAGATGTGATCTCTCCCGATGATGTGATCGTCGCATATTTTACAAAAGATCCACCAATATCAAATACTAAATACATGTTATTTACCCTCCTTTTTTGATTATACACTGAAACGCTTACATAAGGAATAAAAATTTGTTACAATGACTAGGAGGTGAGATTATGACAAAATTATTTTTCTTTGATATTGATGGCACTATTGCTCACGGACAGCATATTCCAAATGAAAATATCGCTGCTTTAAAACAGCTTCGTGAGCTTGGGCATTACACATTTATCTGTACCGGCCGTCCGATTAGCTACGCTAAAATGCTGTTTGGCAGCTTAGTTGACGGCTACATTACCAGCAATGGACGTCAGGCTTATTTTCATGATGAACAAATCTTAGATAAACCATTGACTCATGTGGAAGTGAAACGCTTCATGTCCATCTGTCAAAGTGTTGACTGTGATTATGCTTTCATTGGCAGTCAAAAAGGCTATATCAGTGATGTTTCAGAAGAGTTGTTTAAAAAATTAAACGGTCAGTATAAACGTGAGGACTTCTTTGAACGTGTCTGGGATCCAGAGAAAATCACAACTTATATCTTCGATATTTTCTATAAAGATGATGATCATTTTAAACACATTGTCAAAGCCTTTGAAAAGGATGTCATATTAAACGATCACCATGGTGCTTTTTCAGCCGATGCAACAACGATTTCTCATGATAAAGGAGATGGCATTGCCAGCGTATTAAAATATTTAAAGATGGAAGAGACAGACAGTTTTGCATTTGGTGACGGCAGCAACGATTTATGTATGTTTAAATCTGTGAAAAATAAAATTGCAATGGGAAACGCTATCGATACTCTAAAAAAAGAAGCAACGTATATCAGCAGTGATTATTTAGATGGCGGTATCGTCAATGCTTTAAAACATTTTAATCTATTATAATAGAAAGACGAATTCAAAAGAGTTCGTCTTTTTGAATAAAAAAAGATCCATCAAGAAGATGGATCAGGGTTGTCCTCAATATTTCGATACAAATGGATTTTACCGGTATCGTTAAGATTCATGATAATAATGATTACGATCGGACAGATTAACAGTCCCAATACACCAAATACTTTAGCTCCGGCGAACATACTGATAAGCATCAGCAATGGATGAATTCCCACTTGTTTCCCGACTATTTTAGGTTCAATGATATTGCGGATGACAGTAATTACAATATACAAGATCAGCATTCCCACTGCTAAGGTCATCTCATTATTGATAAACAGATAGACTACCCATGGAATCATGATCCCACCGGTTCCAAGAACAGGCAGCACATCAAAGATCGAAATCAGCAAAGCAATCAGAAAAGGACTGCCTACTCCCAGAATCATAAATCCAACTGATAGCTCTACAAATGTAATCGTCATCAGTTTGGCATATGCAAAGATGATTTGCAGTAATGTGTTGACTGCGTAATCCTTGATTTCATAAAGCAGCCCTTTTACCTTAGGTGAACATTGAGCTAAGATAAACTGATTGATATGATGAAAATCAATAGCGATAAAGAATGAAGAAATGATGGTGACTAAAGCACTTAACAGAAAGTTAGGAATGCTGGCAATGAATCCCGAAATAAATTTCATTGAGCTGCTGGAAATCACGCTTCCAAAAGCCACCACAATTTCCATAAAGTTAGATTCTGCATCCTTCAGCATTTCCAACAGCTGCGGTGACAGACTGCCCACTAAACTTTCCACATCGTTAAATAATGTTGTCACTGTTGGTTCAATATACACTTCAATCAGCTGAGGGAGATTTTTTAAGTTTTCTCCAATAATAATCACAAGCTTAAAGACAAGTAAACTAATCCCGGCTCCAACCAATATATAAAGCAGCAATAGAATGATAATTGCTATCCGTTCATTTTTTGCGTGCATTACTCTTTTTAATGGCTGAATAATCATCTGCAGTAACGCTACAATTAAAAAAGCGAGTATAAAAGGAAACAGCCATGCCATAGCATATTTAAAAACAAAATAAGCGATGATGGCGATTAATCCGTAATAAAGTACATTTATAATAAAAGAACGCTTTTTTTCTATATCCATAAGGTCACCTCTTGTTTGTATTTTAACATATTTCTTATCAAATTTATAATAGAATTATAATGTGTTTTCAAAACTCTATTCGAAAAATGAAAACGGTATCATTTTATAGTGTTTTTTGTTATAATGTGAATAGATAAAAATAAGAAAGAGGTGTGGAAATGGAAAAATTAAATAAGAAGGCTATAGACTTCGTTGAGGATGTCATTTATCGCCATAAAGATGAGATGGGGCCGGTAAAATTAATGCTTCATGAAATACAGCATGAGCTTGGATATATTCCATTCAAAGCAATGCAGATGATGAGTGATGCTTTAGATATTCCAGTATCACAGATTTATGGTGTAGTCACCTTCTATGCACAGTTTACAACCGAACCAAAAGGAGAACATGTCATTGGCGTATGCTTGGGAACTGCCTGCTATGTCAATGGTTCCCAAACAATTTTAGATTTATTAGTAGAAATGACTGGAGCACCTGTTAATGGAACAAGTGAAGATGGTGTTTTTTCGATCGATGCAACCCGTTGTGTCGGAGCCTGCGGTTTAGCTCCGGTAGTCAGTGTGGATGGAGTAGTCTTTGGTTGTTCGAAACAATTGGATGAACTAAAATACTTAGTCCTTTCTTATAAAAAAGGAGAGACTCCTGAGGCACAGGCATGATTTTAAAAGATGTGATTAAGATTCTTGATGCAGATGTCATTTATTCAGATGATCCGGCAATTCTGGAAAACGATTATATTGATGCTTTTGCCAGTGATTTGATGAGTGATGCACTAGCCCTGATATTAGATCATAATGAATCCACATTACTGATCACCGGTTTGGCGAACACACAAGCTATTCGTACGGCTGAGATGCTGGATTTATCCGTTATTGTCTATGTTCGTGGGAAGGTTCCCAGCGAGGAGCAAATCCAAACAGCTAAAATGTCAGGCATTGCTCTTTTGAGTGTCAAGCATACGATGTTTCAAACATGCGGTCTGCTTTATGAAGCTGGATTAGGAAGATTAAATGATTAAGCATTATGACGTCATGAAAGACGATTATGAAAATGCCGGAAAAGTATCAAGTGACATCAAGCGAACATTAAAACAGTTAGGATTAGATACAAAAACATTAAGGAATGTGGCAATAGCGGCTTATGAAGCAGAGATCAATATGATCATTCACAGTTTAGGGGGAGCGATTACTTTTGAACTGAGCGATGAGGGAGAAGTTATTTTATGCTTTGATGATATTGGTCCCGGAATTCCTAATTTAGATTTAGCTTTGCAGCCGGGGTGGTCAACCGCCTCCGCTAAAGCAAGAGAGCTTGGTTTTGGAGCCGGAATGGGACTAGTTAACATGAAACGTGTTGCCAACGATTTCCATATTGAATCCTCACCCCAAGGGACACATCTTAAAATGAGGTTTTCTTCATGAAACCGACAATTTGCTATACGCTTCCTTCATGTAAAAACTGTTTAAAATGTATTCGCGCTTGCCCCACAGAAGCCATCACATTAAAAAACAACGAGATCAAAATCGATCAAAAGAAATGTATTGACTGTGACATGTGCATCGAAAGCTGCGACAGCCGCGGTCTTAAAATTACTAATGAGCATTTAACGGAAACAATGTCACAGTATGATTATCGTGTTATTCTTGTTTCAACAAGTATCTTTTCAGATTTTAAGAACTTTGGTGAAGCTAAAAAAATGTTTAAAGCGATCGAACGCTTAGGATTTGATGAAGTCGTTCAATACAGTGATATTGAAGGGGCTTTATATATGGAGTCCATGCATCAAATAGAAAACGAGAATAGTTTGAAGATTTCTTCATTTTGTCCGACAATCAATCGTCTGATTAAACAAAACTATCCTACTTTGGTAGATAATCTATTGCCTTTCAACTATCCCGTTGAAGTAGCGGCTAAAAAGGTGCGTGACCGGCTTTTGGATCACCATGGCAAAGTTGGGATTTATTCGTTATGCGAATGTGTAGGAAAAATGACTTTAGCGAAACATCCTTATGATAATGAAGCTTCCTTTATTGATCATGCGATGAGTGTATCGCATATTTTCCCTAAAATCAATCGTTTAAAAAATGAAGATGAAGCTGACTTGATGATCAGTCAGGAAGGGATTCAGAGTGTAGTCAGTGATTTCTATCACTTTGCACAGGGAACCCGACCGGTTGTAAGCATCAGCGGCATTGACAATGTAAAAAAAGTGTTGGAGTTGGCTGAGTTTGGTCATATGGATGAAATCGGTCTGTTAGGTTTATTTGCCTGCTATAAAGGATGTATCGGCGGTTATTTCTTATGGTCGAATCCTTTTATTGGACGTTTAAACATTGATCAGATGGTGGGTCACTCTGCTCATCATCTTGCTTTGCTGGATAAGGATGACTACTTTAAAGAACATGAACTAATTGATGAAGAACATATTAGTATGAAAGAAAAGATGCAGCGTTTTAAAAAGATCAGTGAAGTGCTGAGCACACTTCCCCAGTTTGACTGCGGGGCTTGCGGTTTTCCAAACTGCCGTGCACTTGCCGAACAAATTGTGGATAATGAAGCCGATGATTCTTATTGTCGGGTAAAAAGGAGAGACGATCATGCTGATTAAAGATTTAAATCAACTTGAAGATATAAAAATGGTCAATGCCGGCGATCAAGATAAAAAAATGGAAGGCATCTACATTGGGGACCTATTAAGCATTGTGATGAGCAAAGCCGAAGAGAATCAGCTTTGGCTGACTGTTCAGGCACATCTGAACGCCCTTGCCGTTGCGACACTTGTCGATATGGCAGGCATTCTGTTTGTCGAAGGAACCCAAGTGGACGATGCTACTTTAAAAAGAGCCGAAGAATTGAATCTTCCGCTATATACAACGAATCTTTCTGCCTATGAAGCAGTAAAAAAATTAATTGTTTTAGGTATTTAAAATGTTTTACGATTTGCATATCCATTCTGCTTTATCACCATGCGGAGATGACTCCATGACCATTAACAATATCGTTAACATGGCGATGATCAAAGAATTGGATTTAATCGCTATTACAGATCACAATTCATTAAAACAGCAGACCTATTTAAAACAAATAAGTCACAATAAAGTGCAGATCATTTACGGAGTTGAATTGCAGACCCGAGAGGAAATTCATGTACTGGGATATTTCAGAGAAGAAAATAGACTTCCTGACATGCAGAAATGGATCGATCAGCATTTGCAAGTGATCTTAAACAAGCCTGAGTTTTTTGGCAATCAGCTGATCCTCGATCAAAATGATGAAGTAATTGATCATGAAGAGCGCCTGCTGCTCTCTTCGCTTGACACATCACTCGAAGAGACGGTTGCTGCTATCCATCAGCATCATGGCATTGCGGTTTTAGCTCATGTTTTAGATAAGCGCTACAGTGTCTTTGAAAATCTAGGGTTTATTCCTCCTGATTTAGAAATCGAGGGGATTGAAGTCAAAAGCGATGAGCAAATTGACATCGTAAAAAAAAGAACGCCTTACCTAAAAGATATTCCTTTTTTCAGAAACAGCGATGCCCATCAGCTGATTGACATTAGTGAACCTATTCACTCAATGACACAGACCCAATTTGAAGAATTATGGAGATAAATTATGCCTGATATTGCAATGCATTTATTAGATATTGTATATAACTCAATCCGCGCTTTAGCAAAACGAATCACGATCAGCATTCACGACAGTGAAAAGGAAAACATCATTGAGATCATTGTAGAAGACGATGGCTGCGGTATGGATGAAGAAACAATCCAGCATGTGATGGATCCCTTCTTTACTACCCGTACTACCCGAAAGGTCGGATTGGGGGTACCTCTTTTTAAAGAAGGCGTATTAGCAACAGGGGGAACCTTCGACATTCGTTCAGCCGTTAACAAAGGAACAACGATTAAAGGCTGTTACGTTAAACAACATTGGGATACTCCGCCTTTGGGAGATCTTGCGGAGACTCTGGCAACATTGATTCAAGCAAATGATCAGATTGATTATCTATTTACTTATACAAGTGATACGCATCAATTTTGTTTAGATACAAAAGAAATAAAAGCTATCTTGGAGGGTGTCAAAATAAATGAGCCGGAAATTATACTATGGCTTAAAGACTATATAAAGGAGGGACTCAGCCAATGAAGTCATTAAAAGATTTAGAAAAAATGAGAGAACAAGCTAAAAAGAAAATGGCAATGCGTTCTGATGATGAAAATCAGTATCGTGTTGTTGTTGGAATGGCAACCTGCGGAATTGCCGCAGGAGCAAGACCCGTATTGAATAAATTAGTTGAAGAAGTCGCACAGCATCACTTACCAGTAACGGTTACTCAGACAGGGTGTATCGGAATGTGTACGTTAGAGCCAATTGTCGAAGTGTTTGATAAAGAAGGAAATAAAACAACCTATGTACTAATGAATGCAGAAAAAGCGGCAGAAGTGGTAACCCGTCATTTAATCGAGGGACAAGTTGTAACGGAATATACCGTTGGAAAGTATAAGCAATAGGGGAGGATGAAACATGGAAAGAATTCAAGTCATGGTCTGTGCCGGTACAGGATGTACGATCGGGAATTCCGGGGAATTGATCGAGCTATTTAAAGAAGAAATCCGCAGTATCGGCTTGCAGGATGAAGTTTCCGTTTTAAAAACAGGATGCTTAGGTCTGTGTGGTTTTGGACCAAATATCTGTATTTATCCGGATAATATCATTTATAAATCAGTAAAACCGGAAGATGTTAAAGAAATTGTTATGGAACATTTCTATAAAGGACGTCCGGTTACACGATTAATGCTAAATGAAAGTGATGAAATCAGCAAAGAAATCTTGGATATCAATCACACTAAATTCTATGAAAAGCAAAAAAGAATTGCTTTGCATAACTGTGGTGTCATCGATCCTGAAAATATTGAAGAATACATTGGTAAAGACGGTTATGCCGCTTTAGGAAAAGCCTTGACTGAAATGAGTCCGCAAGAAGTCGTGGATGAAATCAAAGCCAGTGGTTTACGCGGACGCGGGGGCGGTGGTTTCCCAACCGGTGTAAAATGGCAGGCTGCATTAAATCAGCCAGGTGATGAAAAATATGTTATTTGTAATGCTGATGAAGGGGATCCTGGAGCTTTCATGGACCGTTCTATTTTGGAAGGAAATCCTCACAGTATTTTAGAAGCAATGGCGATTGCCGGATATGCGATCGGTGCTCATCATGGATATATTTATATTCGTGCCGAATATCCGATTGCTGTTGAACGTCTCGAAACAGCGATTTCACAGGCAAAAGAATTAGGACTATTAGGAGATAATATTTTTGGAACCGGATTTGATTTTGATTTGGAAATTCGTTTAGGAGCCGGAGCTTTTGTCTGCGGAGAAGAAACAGCCTTGATTCAATCGATCCAAGGAGAACGCGGAATGCCAATCCCTAAACCGCCATTTCCTGCTGAACGTGGCGTTTGGGGCAAACCTACCATCATCAACAACGTAGAAACGTATGCCAATCTTACTCAAATCATATTGAACGGTGCTGATTGGTTTAAATCGATCGGGACAGAAACCTCTCCGGGAACAAAAGTATTCGCACTTGGCGGAAAGATCACCAATACCGGATTAGTCGAAGTCCCTATGGGAACAACGCTAAGAGAGATTATTTATGAAATCGGCGGCGGATGCCCTAACCGCAAAGAATTCAAAGCGGTTCAGACCGGCGGACCAAGCGGGGGCTGCTTAACCGAAGAACAATTGGATACACCAATCGGTTTTGATGAACTCATTAAATTAGGATCTATGATGGGATCTGGTGGTATGATCGTTCTTGATGAAGATAACTGTATGGTAGATGTCGCTCGTTTCTATATGGATTTCATCGTGGATGAATCATGTGGTAAATGTACGCCTTGCCGCGTCGGAACGAAACGCTTGTTAGAAATCTTAGAAAAAATCTGTAACGGTGAGGGAACCTTGGATTTACTAGATGAACTGGAAACGTTGTCTCATACGATTAAAGATACGGCATTATGCGGTCTGGGACAATCTGCCCCTAACCCGGTCTTATCAACGTTAGAGCATTTTAAAGATGAATATATTGCTCATGTCGTTGATAAAAAATGTCCTGCCGGAATCTGTAAAGCTTTATTAGAATATAAAGTCAACGCAGAAAAATGCAGAAAATGCGGATTATGTGCACGTCAATGTCCGGTTAGTGCTATCAGTGGTGCCGTGGGTAAAGAAACATATCACATCGATATGGAAAAATGTATTAAGTGCGGTAACTGTATCAAAGCTTGTCACTTTGAAGCAATAGAAAGAAAGTAGGAGATGAGAATAATGGGAAAAATAAAACTAACAATCAATAATCGCGTAGTTGAAGCCGAAGATGGTCAGACTGTTTTAGAAGTTGCTAGAGAAAATGGTATTCACATCCCTACTCTTTGCTACTTAAAAGATTTGACCGGAACCGGAGCCTGTCGTGTATGTCAGGTAGAAATCGAAGGCGCTCGTACCTTATGTGCAGCGTGTGTTTATCCGGTAAGAGAAGGTCTTGTTGTAAAAACACATTCAGTTCGTGCTTTAGAAGCAAGAAAAAATGTGGTAGAATTAATCGTATCCAATCACTCTAAAGACTGCTTGTCTTGCATCCGCAACACGAACTGCGAATTGCAGCGCTTATGTCAGGAATTAGGTGTGCGTGAAGATGCTTATGCAGGAAATAAAACACCGTCTACTTTTGACGAAGTATCACCGGGTATTGTCCGTGATACATCAAAATGTGTCTTATGTGGCCGCTGTGTTGCAGCCTGCAAAAAGATTCAGGGATTAGGTGTTCTCGGATTTATGGATCGCGGTTTTAAAACAAAAGTCGGTCCAGTTTATGATCGCAGTTTCAATGATGTCAACTGTATGCAGTGCGGTCAGTGTATCAATGTATGCCCGGTTGGCGCACTTCATGAAAAAGAAGAAATTCATGATGTGATCAATGCCATCAATGATCCACATAAACATGTAATCGTTCAAACAGCACCGGCCGTACGTGCCAGTCTTGGCGAAGAATTCGGTATGCCGATTGGTACTCGTGTTACCGGTAAAATGGTGGCAGCTTTAAAAATGATGGGATTTGATCGTGTTTATGATACAAACTTTGCAGCGGATTTAACGATCATGGAAGAAGGCTATGAATTCATTCATCGTGTAAAAGAAGAAGGTGTTTTGCCAATGATTACTTCTTGTTCACCGGGATGGGTTAACTATGTAGAAACTCAGTATCCGGAAATCTTAGATCATTTATCAAGCTGTAAATCTCCACATATGATGTTTGGTGCCATGGCAAAATCTTATTATGCTAAACAGCAGCGCTTAGATCCAAAAGATATTTATGTGGTCAGTGTTATGCCTTGTGTCGCTAAAAAGGGTGAAAAAGAACGTGAACAAATGATTAACGGCGGAATTAAAGATGTAGATGCTGTGATCACAACTCGTGAACTTGGCAAGATGATTAAAATGTTCGGTATCAACTTCAAAGATTTAGCCGATGAGCAATTCGATCAGGATTTCTTTGGAGAATACAGTGGTGCGGGAGTTATCTTTGGTGCCAGTGGCGGCGTGATGGAAGCCGCATTGAGAACAGTTGCCGATGTTTTAACAAATCAGGATATTGAAGATATCGAATATCAGCAAGTACGTGGCATCGAAGGACTTAAAGAAGCGACACTAACGATCGGCGACTTAGAAGTAAAAGTAGCTGTTGCTCAATCCATGAGCGTTGCTCGCCCGCTGCTAGAAGAAATCAAAAAAGGAACATCTCCTTATCATTTTATTGAAATCATGGGATGTCCTGGCGGATGTGTTAATGGTGGAGGACAGTCTTATATCAATGCGTTAGTACGAAACAGCGGTTTCAACTATAAACTCGCACGTGCCAAAGTACTTTACGAAGAAGATGAATCATTGCCGGTAAGAAAATCACATAAAAATAAACAGATTCAAGAATTGTATAATAATTTCTTAGGAGCTCCGAATTCACACTTAGCTCATGAATTATTACACACTACTTACAGTAAGAGGGAGAAATATCCGGATAAGGATTAACGGGGGAAGTCGTATGAAGTTTATTAAATATTTATTATGTTGTACACTTTTATTAATAGGAGGATGCAGCAGCAGTCCAAAAACCGAAAGTAAAAAGTTAAATATCCTTTGTCCTAGTGGTGCGCCGTCATTGGCGCTCACTAGCATTTATGGCGATCATAACGTCACCATCGTAGAAGGAACAGATCTTTTGATTGCTGAACTTTCTAAAAAGGACAGTGAATATGATCTCATCATCGCACCGATCAATCTTGGCGGAAAATTGATTGCCACTAATCAGACAGATTATCGTTTAGACAGTATCATTACTTGGGGAAACCTTTATTTAGTCGGAACCAGTCAAGATGCATTGAATGAACAAGGCGAGATCGCTTTATTTGGTCAGGGTGCCGTACCAGAAAAGATCTATAACGCCGCTAATGTTGATACTACGCTAACACCTAATTACTATAATGCCGGAAATTATGTACAGACACAGCTATTAAGCGGTCAAAACAAAGTAGGACTGCTCGCTGAACCGTTAGCTACCGCCACTATTGCCAAAGCAAAAAGCGAAGGCATTGAGCTGCAGGTATTAATGGATCTTCAGCAAGCTTATGCTGACGCCAAGGGAACAGAATATGGGTATCCGCAAGCCGCTATTTTTGCTAAAGACAGCAAAACGGTTGAAGAAGTTACTAAAACGATTCAGGAATACTGTGATGGTGGTTTTAGCGGCATTGACGGCTATTTAGATACAATAGGTGTAGACACATTAAAATTACCTAGCAAAGAAATTACTATAAAATCTTTAGATAAACAAAACATTCACTATAAGAAAGCAAAAGATGTTACAAACGATATCACAACTTTCTTAAATGAATTTAATATTGATTTTGATAACAGCATGTTATTGAATGAATAAAAAATGCTTATCGATCATTGTATTGGTCGGTATATGGCAGCTTCTATCCATGCTGACAGATAGAGAAGTTCTGCTGCCTCAGCCCATCCATGTTTTTACGAGAATCTACGAAATGCTGTTATCAGGTAAATTTTATGGAGCGGTGGCAACAACCCTTCTCCGTGCAAATTTAAGTTTTCTGATTGCACTTATCTTGGGAATCAGCTTAGGCTTGCTCGCAGCTTTTCATTCACAGATCGAGGCTTTTCTAAATCCCATACTTTCCTTTCTGCAAACCATTCCGCAGATTTCCTATATGATTATTCTGCTTGTCTGGTTTGATCAGTTTATGTGCATTCTCATCATTATTCTTTTAATGACATTTCCGATCGTCTATCATAACATTCTGACGGGAATGAAAAACATTGATGTCAGTCTGATCGATATCATTCGTCAATACCAACACCCGATGCCGTTTTTAATCTTTAAAGTATACCTGCCGCTCATCAAACCTTATATTTATTCAGCGATTGATGCGATTCTGCCTTTAAGTCTAAAGATCGGCGTGATGGCAGAGGTATTGATTCAAACACGAACCGGAATTGGGGCACAGCTTTACTTAGCACGCTTAAACATTGATATGACAGGTGTCTTTGCCTGGACAATCTGTCTTGTGATCTTACTGATGCTAGAAGTTAAAATCGTTCACTTAGGACTACGAAAGTAGTCCTTTTTTATGCCCTGAAATATTTTTGATAGGCACTTTCCATTTGTTCATCACTCATCCTTCTTTTCACAAATTGATCTAATTCCTGATAAGTATAGTTTTCAAAGAGACAGCGTAAAATCAGATGTCGCTGAAAACAAGTAAAATCACCACAATGATAATGATGCAGTTTTAAATACGTTAAGAAACGCTGCTTTATCATATAAAAATCGCTAAAATAATCAGGCTGCTGATAAACGTCGCTCATGAATGCCGCATATTCCATCAGATCTTCTTTCAGTTGATTTAAATCCTGATATTTGCTTAATGTAAGTGAGAGCTGATTTAATAAAAAATCCAATGTTTCTCTCTCCAAATTTATCACCTCAGTTTACTTATTCTTAATGATTAGGAGATTTTCTCCACAAGAAAGAAGATTGACTTTTCTATGAATATTTATTTGTATTATAACGCTCATAAAAAAAACACCTATCTCAAGATAGGTATTTATGATTATTGTCTTTTTGCTTCTACTAAGCGAATTAAATCACCGACTGTTTTAATTGTTAATAACTCTTCATCTTCAAATTGTACATCTAAAGCTTCTTCCATTTGGAACACTAAGTCTACTAAATCTAATGAATCAATTCCAAGATCTTTAAAGTTTGATTCTTCCGTTAATGTTTTTCCTTTTAATTTTGGTTCCAAAACTTCTGTAATTTTTGCTAAATAATCCATTATTTTCACCTCTTAGACTTATTATATCATTTTATTAAATAAAATAAAACATCATCTAGTGCCTTCTTGCGTAAACGATAATAAGTAGAACGTGAATAGTACTCATTCCACCATTCCCTCTTATTTGGGTTTAAATAATCCTTTTCAATCAGCTGATAGATTTCTTTAGGTAATGAAGCTAAAATTCCATCAATAAACGTGACAACCGTTTCTAAGTTCTCTTTCTTTTCTATATAATTGATCATAGATGTTTCTAAATGGTTATATGGGGCATGACGATCCTTGATGACATTATATTGAAGCTGTGGATAAAATTCTTTCTCATTAATGACCCTTAGCTGCAGCTGTGCTTTCTGATATTCCCGGATAATCCCCCTCAATAATTTGTCTTTTTCTTTTAAACTCATTTTATCTAAATCTGTCATAAAAATAATCCTCCTAATGTAAATATTCTATACATTAGGAGGAATTACTCATTAAAATGTAAAATTTTCTTTTAATTCGTCGATTTCTTCATTGGTTAACCCAATCTTTACTAAATATTCCTGACTGCTTCCATAATGATCACGCAAATGATTCAGCATTTTCATCATGTATAACGGTTCTGAATACAGATAACGAACCTGTCCGGGTTCAAGCATCTTCTCTAATTTCTCATTAATCTCCATATTATTTTCATAAGATTCAGAGTAATCTTTCACGATATCATATTCATGACATCCCGCTAAGTCAAGAAGCAATGCGGCAATAACCCCGGTACGATCTTTTCCTGCTGAACAATGAAAAATTACACCGTCGTAAGGATATTGTAAAAATGTTTTAAATACCTCTTTAATAGCCGGCTGAGCTTGATCCAATAAGATACAGTATAAATCCCCCATATCTTTAAAATCCATGTTCTGAGGAACTAATACAGCGTCTCCGCCACCAAAAAGATCAATGCTGTAATATTTAATGATGTCATCATCTAATAGGACATTAGGTTCTTTTTGACGTTCTGCCGCACTTCTCAGATCAATCACTGCACGCATTCCATAATCAATTAAATATTGACGGTCTACTTCTGTTAAATTATCCATTCCCGCACAACGCACATATTTATGTGATTTTGTATAAGCCCCGCTCTGTGTTTCATATCCGCCTAAATCACGCGTATTTCTTACAGACGTAACAGGCAGTAATCGCTCTTCTCTACTCATATATTGCATATGTTTCACCTCAACTTCCATTATACTATAAACCCAAATAAAAAACGATGATAAAATCACCGTTTCATGACCCTTTGCCTGCCTCTCATTATCGCTTATTTCTATTTGCTCACAATATAACATCGAGTATATTTGAAATTAAGGATAACGTGCTGACTTCCTCTTTTTGTCCATAAATGCCGTCTTGTACATGCATCAAATCTTATCCCTCCAGTAATTGCCTCACTATCCTTAAAAATACACTGGAGAGTTGCTTTTACACCTTGGGTAATGAAAAATTCAGATTGTGCAACTGGAAGCTTACGAGTATCTTGACAATAGAAGCCGTTATCTTGATCACACAGATTTGTATAGTCTCCCAAATAGGATATACAATTAATAAGCATTGCCAATAAAAAACACAGCCCTGTCCTATGATATACTTCCTCTAAAGTAAAAAACGCAAATAAAACGTTGAATATAGAAAGAATACTCTTGTCATTATAAGGCTGTGTTAAATTTTATTTATTCTAGTAGGCTTTAGCAAAATAAACAATCTTTTTTGCTTCTTTTCCACAGTAGATACATTTATCAGAATGTGCTTCTCCTTCAACGATGCAGCGTGTAGAAGCCCCGGTTTCATCCTTAATCTTCTTTTCACATTCTTCATCACCGCACCACATTGCTTTGATATATCCGCCTTTTGTTTCCAAAACTTCCTTGAACTTTGGATAAGTAGAAACAGTATGCGTATTGCTGTCACGATGCTTCAAGGCACGATCATACATTTCATTGTGGATCTGATCCATTAAATCTTGAACAATCTGTACTAAATCATCCGATAATGATTGTGACTGTTTAGTCCCATCATTACGTTTAGCAATGACACACTGATTCGCTTCAATATCTTTTGGTCCTAATTCAATTCGCAGCGGGATACCACGCATTTCAGCTTCTGAGAATTTCCATCCCGGTGATTTGTCACTGTCATCAACTGCCACACGAATACCGGCAGCCTTTAACTGATCTGCCACTTCGTTAGCTTTTTCCAATACTCCCGGCTTTTGCTGCTGGATAGGCACGATAACAACTTGTGTAGGGGCAATGCGCGGTGGCAATACTAATCCATTATTATCTCCATGCACCATAATAATAGCTCCTAATAAACGTGTTGAAACACCCCAAGATGTTTGATAAATATATTTTTGCTTTCCATCTTTATCTAAGAACTTAATATTAAAGGCTTTCGCAAATCCCTGCCCAAAATAATGAGAGGTTCCAGACTGCAATGCTTTTCCGTCATGCATCAGAGCCTCAATTGTATATGTTTCCTCTGCTCCGGCAAATTTTTCTTTTTCGGTTTTACGCCCAGTGACCATCGGGATTGCCAAAAGGTCTCTTGCTAATTCATCATAAATATCTAAAATAGCCAATGTTTCTTCACGAGCTTCCTCTCTGCTGGCATGAATGGTATGCCCTTCCTGCCATAAGAATTCTGATCCGCGCAGGAAAGGACGTGTCGTTTTTTCCCATCTGACAACAGAACACCACTGATTATATTTTTTTGGTAAATCACGATATGAATTTACTATTTTTGCGTAATGTTCACAGAACAATGTTTCAGAAGTCGGTCGTACAATAAGTGGTTCTTCCAATTCATCCAAACCACCTTTTGTAACTACTGCACATTCCGGCGCAAACCCCTCTACATGATCTGCTTCTTTTTGCAATAGCGATTGTGGGATCAACATCGGCATATAGACATTTTCATGTCCGGTCTGCTTGAAACGCTGATCTAAATAGCTTTGAATTCTTTCCCATAATGCATACCCATAAGGACGATAAATGATAAAGCCTTTGATACTTGAATAGTCCATTAATTCTGCTTTACGGCAGACATCTGTGTACCATTGGGCAAAGTCAACTTCCATTGCGGTTATTGCATCGTTTTTCTTATTGTTTGCCATACTTTCTCTCCTTTAATAATACATGTTATATCTTACCAAAAATCCTATTAAGATACAATATCCTTTATCTTTGCATAAACAAAACATGAGGACCGCCTCATGCTTAATTAATGTCTGCCTACTCCGCCACCGCTGGAACGACCACCCCCGCTGCCTCTTGATCGGCTTACTGAAGAAGAAGAGGGTGAGCTTGGCTTAGAGACAGGTTTGGAAATCGGCGAAGAAACTCTAGTACTGCTGCGTCTGCGTGGCGATGGACTGGATGACTTGACTACCAGTTTCGAGGTATAACGCGGTGCTTCTTCATAAATGATCGTTGTGGGTGTAACTGGCGGTGGTGTTTGTCTCTCATTCACCGGTCTTTTTGGTTCACTCTTCTTAACTTTCGGTGCTTTTACTTTTTCTGTAGAAATCACCGAAGGTTTTTTAGGCTCCTCTAAGATTTCAGCTCCCTCTAATTTTTTTAATGCATTTTTATTTTTTTTAATACGATATGCCAATAAAATGACGATACCACCCCATATTGCACTCAAAAACACTTTGATCGGATAAGTAAGCTGAACTGTTTCCTTAGAAATAGAATAATAATAATTATCCAGTTTAGAACAAATGCTGTTAAAAGCTCCCTCTATTCGGGTATCATAATTATTACCATAATCAACCATATCGTTAAATTCATAGTTATATACGACATTAGCGAGGAATGAATCAGAAACGATCGATTTGATCCCATCCCCCTGCATGATCCAATAATCCTTTTGCTCCGTGACAATAAGAATCAACACCCCATTATTCTTGTCTTTATCGCCAAGTCCCCAACTATTGAATAACTCATACGCATAATCTGAGGCAGATAAGCCTTCGGTTGTTTTAACGGTTACGACAACTACCTGTGCGCCGCTTTGTCTTTCCAAGCTTGCCCCCCTCTCATTAATCTTTGAAATAGTAGAAGAAGATAAGATACCTGCACTATCATTGCAGTATTGTCCATTGTCTTCGACAATTGCTTGGATTGGGGTGATCATGATGATAAAAATGAATAAACATATTAGAATAGTCATGTATTTTTTCATTATCCTATCCACTATGCAAATAATTCTGCATTCCCTTTCCCAACAATTTCTTTAAATATGGAAATCGGAAAATGAGTCAGTTCCTCGTTCCATTTCTTTACCGCTTGATTATAATTCTCTTTTGAACGTGAAATCAAATCATAGGCTGAATAAAAGTTTTGATAAATCTGATTCAGCAAGCGTTCATTTTCCGTTAGCGACATTTGTCCTACCATACTCATTTTAAGAGCGTCAAACGAAGACTGTAGCTTAACAAAGGCAATGTATTTCTCATGCTTAGCTGAAACTTCATTAAAGATATTCAAATCTGTTTCCAATCGATCAATTAAGTTATTATCCTTATTCTCATTCTTCGCTAAAACAATCAGGCTCGCTGCATACTGGGACTGACGTTCCAATTCCGGCTGGAGCTGCTGAACATAGATGGATTCGACTTGATCGCTTTTTTGTATAACGGCTTTGCTTCCGCCTAAAAAGACAGCCACCGCGATCATTAATCCCATGATCATGGCGGCTGTTTTATAATTTTTAAAGTTCATTCGTGTTCACCTGCTTACTATGCACGAATATCTAATAATTTCTGTTTCAATTCTCCCTCAATACGTTGTAATTCTTTTTCGGCTTCAATACGTTTCTGTTTACCTTCGTCTTGAATTTTCACAACTTCATCCAACGTTTCGATTAAAGATTGATTTGTATGCTTTAAGGTTTCTAAATCAATAATTCCACGTTCAGATTCTTTAGCTGTTTCAATCGTTCCCATTTTCAATGTATCCGCATTTTTCTTCAATAAGTCATTTGTCATTTCCGTTACACTTCTTTGGGCTTCCATTGCTTCACGTGAATGCTGAATCCCTAATGCCAATACCATTTGTGATTTCCATAATGGAATTGTATTGACGATGACAGACTGAATCTTTTCTGCCATCAGTGTATCATTATTTTGCACTAAACGAATCTGCGGTGCCATTTGAATCGCTACGATTCGAGTCAATTCCAAATCATGGATCTTCTTTTCAAAACGGTTGATTAAACTTGCATAGTCATTGGCAGCCTGTGAATCTTCCGGTGTTTGAGTCTGCTGAGCCTTTTCCACTAATTTAGGCAGTTCTTCTGCTTTTGCTTTTTCCAGTTTTTTCTTACCCGCTAAAATATAAAGTGTTAATTCTTTATAGTTTGTCATGTTTAATTCATACATCTGATCTAACATGGCAATATCTTTTAATAATGTCACCTGATGATTTTCTAAGTTACGTGTAATCTTATCTACATTTGATCCCACTTTAGAATATCTTGCTTTAATTTCTTCTGTCTTACTTCTTGCTTTTTTGAACATTCCGAAGAACCCTTTGTTTTCTTCCGTTCCCATATCCATTTCTTTTAATTCTCCGACTAAAGACGATACCATATCTCCTATTTCGCCCAGATCCTTTGTACGCACTTTATCCAGAGTAGATTCTGAAAATCCAGAAATCTTATTTTGAGCTGCTGCCCCATACTGTAAAACTAACTGAGAATTGGTAATATCAATTTTTTCTGAAAAATCTTCTACTAATTTCTTTTCTTCCGGTGTTAATTTTGATTCCTCCAAATCAGATTCCGGTAAAGCTTCTTCCACCGGTTTGATTTTTGGCTCTTCAACCGCCGCACTTTCTCCTAACGGATCTAATGTCAAAGTTGGCATTTTTACTTCTTTTTCTTCCATTTAGTTTTTCTCCTCTTTCATTTCATCTAACAATAAACCATCTTGATGCAGCATTGTTTTTAGTACTTCAATCTCTGCATTGGCATCAATCATCTGATTTTGATATAACTCTTCATACTTATGATGAATCGCTTGCTTCATCATTTCTACTGCTCCTTCAATTTCCCTAGCCGTTTCTTTCACTTTTCCTTTTGGCCCACTCAGTGTTTCATAGTAAGCATAGGTTTGAAGCAATTCGATTAAAGCCGGTAAATAATAAGCTAATAGTTTTCTTATACTCGATGTATCTTCCGGATGTTCACGCAAATATTTGAATATCTGCTTAATCGTACTGACAATTTCATTAAGCTCCTGACTAATTTTTTCATCTTCAATCCCTTGGTTTAGCTCATTTAAAGCCTGCATTTGTGTCGCTGCTTCTTTTTCCATCTCAGCTAAAGTCAAGGTACTTTCAACAGGATCCTGATTCACCACTTTTTGTATTGTTAGATCGTGAAAAACAAAGCTTCTTAACACGACATATACCGCTATCCCAAGTCCTGTCAAAATAAAATAATCCGTTATGCGATACAGATCAAATACGAAGGCATATATTAAACAAAAAATACCAACTCCATAAAATAGATACGGTGAGCGAATTTTATTTTTAATTGTCATTTGCCCCATTTTTTGCACATCCTTTAATTAACATTATACATGGTTTTCGTTTATTTTCAATTAGGACTTTTTGATCCTTCCCATCATATATTCATCTACATATGCTCCGTTTCTAATCGATGCTTGACGTTGTGTTCCTTCGATTTCAAATCCGTATTTCTTATATAGATTAATGGCTTTTTCGTTATCTACAAAAACATTTAATTCAACTCTTACAAGCATCAGCCAATTATCCGCAATATCTAATGCCGCTTCCATCAAGCTGCTGCCGATATGCTGATTCTGATAGCGATGATCAACCATTATGCCAATTGTTCCGCAATGACGACGACGCGGACTTCCTTCGACGGTTAATCCAATGTCACCGATGATCTCTCCATCTTCCGTCACGGCAACAAAACGGTGATCATTCACATCTAAATTTTCTATACCTTTACGATTTCTTTCCAGTCGTTCAGAGGGTATGCCAAGGATATTCTCAAATACTCCCGGCATCCTGCGCAAACGATTGATCCCCACTTCATCTCCTTGTTGAATCGGACGTATTGTATATTTCATTTTATCTCTCCCTTGTCTTATTTAATATTTTTATCATTATTGCTGTTTCAGCATCGTTTCTAAAGCCGCAATATCTGCTGTCACATCTGTAATTTTCTCACTGTAGAAAACCTGTATTTTTTCTTCTAATTCTTCCCTTACAAAATGACTGCTTTTTTCGATCTCCTGCAGTCCTTCTTGCATTTCTTTGCTGATCATTGAATCTTTTTCATATTTGATATACAACGTCAATAGCTCCATAAAGGGAGACATATAGGAATCAAACAGCTTTTGCAATGGTTTTATTTGATCGGGATTGTCGATTGCATATTGCAGCATAATTTTAATGATAACGATCATTTTTTCCAGTTCATCATTTAAACGATCGGACTCAATGTTTTCTTTACCCGCTTTTAAAGTGTTAATACACTGATTCATTTGTTCCAATAATTCTCTCTGATTCTCTTTTAGAAATTTCCCCAGCCGATGTTCAACAACCCTTGCCCGCACTCTTTTACCATTACTGAAAAGACGGGCCAATCCATAAATGATTGCACAAATAAAAATGTCCGCCGGAATATTATATAAAAGTGATTTAGGGGCAGTGAAATAAAAGAATGCCCAAAAAACAAGCAGGATGACTGCCGGTGCAGGTGAAGGAATATATACACTGTAGACTAACCCGACATTATCTTCACTCATCTGTTATTCCTCCTTTTAATTTATCTAGTGAATCCTCAAGCAGTCCTTCTTGATGAAGCAAAGTATTCAGCATTGCAATATTCGCTCCTGTAGCCATCGATTCTTCCTGATAAAACTGATCTATCTTCTTATTCAGAGCCTGTTTCATACTCTCTAATGAGGCTTCTATCTTTGTCAGTGTTACTTTCATGTCCTCACTCAAATTAGGTATTTCATCATATAATTGATATACTTCTAAAAGCTTCATGACAGTTGGCAAATAATAATCTAAAAACTTATTCATCGAGCTAGCCTGACTTGGATATTTTGCAAGATATTTCATGATGGCTTCTACTAAATGGATAATTGCCTCAATATCCCGGCTCACTTTCTCATCTGGAATCTTTTCATTATAATCTTTCAATAATACGATCTGTTTCTTAGCTTTATTATCCATCGTTTTCTGATCTTCCTTTAGCTTCTGTTCAATGAGCGGCTGGATATCCTTTGGTGTATCCTCTGTTTTTTCAATATCTGCAATACGTTTTGTGTAGAAATAAAATATGACGTAAATAATCAATCCAACAACAATATCAAGGAATAGATTATCGGTATATTTACTAGGCCAGAACACAATAAAAGCTAACCAACAGATCACAGTCCCTACTACAGCCTCAAAGGAGAATTTAAAAATAGGAGGCTTTTTTTCGATTGGTTTTGCTGGACCTGAATCGCTTTGTTGAGTTATTGTTTTAGCCTGCTTTAATAAAGCTAAAGTTTGTTTAATATGTTTAAGATCTTTTTCCTGTTGGAAAGGAGAGTTATCCTTTGTTTCAATGACTTTATGAAAATCTGAAATTATATGTTTTATATAAAGTTTTCGCACTTCTATATCAATAGACTGACTTAACTCCCGAATTAGCGTCTCAATATGGATCGGAATATTTTGATTTTCCTCTGCATGATATTTCTTTTCAAGATTTAACAAATCTAAAACAGCGGAAATATAATTGCTGATTGTCGTGAATGATTCTTTAGAAACAGCTGCTTGTTTACTGTAGTAATCAAATAAAGCACTTAAATCATCTGTCATCTTCTTTATATTATCCTTTATGGCATGATTAGAGGTTTCTTTACAAACGTTTTCAAACACTTCCATCGTATTAAAAATATTTTCCTGCCAAGACACGTTCTCCTGATCAGTCTGGAGAGAATTCACGTTTGATTCCTTTTCCATTGTTCTTCTCCTCCCCATCGTTTATTTTATCCTTAACTATCATTATATATGTTTTCCTCTTAATTGAAAATAAAAAAGGAGCCTAAGCTCCTAATTATTAATACATTGGCATTTGCGGCATTGCTGGTGCTTCGGCTTCCTTGATTGTTCCGACTGCTGCTTCGGTTGTGATAAACAATCCGGAAATTGAACCGGCATTCAAGATTGCACTTCTTGTTACTTTGGTTGGGTCTACAATACCTGTATCAAACATATCTACCCATTGACCGGTTTTAGCGTCAAATCCAATGTTTTCTGCTTTAACCAGCTGTTCACGAACGATGTCATCGCCATCATATCCGGCATTTTCGGCAATTTGATATAATGGGATACTTAATGAATCTAAAACAACATTGATCCCCTTTTGAACATCTAATACATCTGATTTTAATTCATCTCTGATTTCTTTATAGATTTCAATTAAGGCAGCACCTCCGCCTATGACAATTCCTTCACTGACTGCAGCTTTTGTTGCATTTAAGGCATCTTCAATCCTTAATTTCTTTTCTTTTAATTCAGTTTCAGTCGTTGCACCTACTTTAATTAAAGCAATTCCATTCGTTAATTTTCCTAAACGTTCCTGATAACGTTTTTTATCGTAGTCACTGCTGCTGTTTTCAATCTGAGAACGGATTTCATCAATACGTGCTTTCATTTCCTCTTCAGCACCCGCTCCACCAATTAGTGTTGTGTGATCTTTATCTACAATGATCTTCTTCACTGTACCAAGATCTTCTAACTGAATATCTTTAATATCCATATTTAAATCTTTAGCGAAGAATTTAGCGCCTGATAAAGTCGCAATATCATTTAAAATATCTTTTTGATTATCGCCAAAGCCAGGTGCTTTCGTTGCTACAACATTGAAGGTTCCTCTTAATTTATTTACAACAATCGTTGAGACAACTTCATTTTCAATATCATCGGCAATGATCAGCAATGGTTTATTGGCTTGCATTACTTTTTCTAAAATAGGCAGGATTTCCTGAATTGTACTGATTTTTTGATCTGTCACTAACAGATATGAATTTTCCATTTCAATTTCCATCTTTTCACGGTTGCTTACCATGTAAGGTGAAATAAATCCTTTATCATACTGCATCCCTTCACTGATTTCTAATGATGTATCAAAGCCTTTTGATTCATCCACATTGATGACACCATCTTTTCCTACTTTATCCATCGCTTCGGCAATGATGTCCCCGATTTCTTTGCTTCCTGATGAGATTGTCGCTACCGAAGCAATATCATTTCCGGTTTCGATCTTACGTGATTTATCTAACAGTTTTTTTGCGACAGCATTGCTGGCAAGTTCAATCCCTTCACGCATTAAAACTGGGTTGCTTCCTTTTTCTACGGCTTTTAATCCTTTTTGAATCATTGACTGAGCTAAAATTGTAGCGGTTGTTGTTCCGTCTCCGGCTGCATCATTTGTATTGTTAGCAACCTCATAAACAAGTTTAGCGCCCATGTTTTCAAATGTATCTTCTAATTCAATTTCTTTTGCGATACTGACTCCATCATTAGTGATCAACGGAGATCCATATCCTTTATCTAATACAACATTACGTCCTTTTGGTCCTAATGTCACTTTTACGGCATCGGCTAGTAAGTTGACTCCCTTCAACATGGAAGTTCTTGCATCTTTTGAATAACGTATTTCTTTACTCATTGTTCTTCCTCCTATTCAACAATTGCTAGAATATCCTTTTGTGAGACAATCAAATAATCCTGATCATCGATTGTGACTTCTGTTCCGCCATAGCGCTTAAAGATGACCTTGTCACCAACGCTGACATGCATTGGAATCACCTTTCCATCAATGACTTCTCCTTCACCTACTGCGATCACTTTCGCAACTGATGGCTGTTCCTTTGGTTTGTCACTTAATATAATGCCACTTGCAGTCTTATTTTCTACCTTTTCTTTTTCTAGGATGACATTATCATGTAGTGGTTTCAACATATTAATTCCTCCTTCTGGCACTCATCACTTTTTAGTGCTAATATTATTATAGCTCTTTCTAGCAGTTTGTCAATATGAGTGCTAAAACTTTTTTAATATAATTTTAGTCATCTTTTCTCTTCAATTTCTGTCTAAATATGATACAATAGATAAGTAAAATAACTAAAAAGATTATCGTGGTTGCTCGCTTTAGGCGAGTTATCTTTAGAGGCTTTATTAAAGCCCTTACAATATGATTATAAAGGAGATTAAAGATATGGTTGTCGTTATTGTTTCACCTGTTACTCAAAAGATTGTCAACGCATTGAATACTGTTGAAGATTATCATTTCATTAAATCAAAAGGACCTCGCTGTTTTTATTATACTGAGGGTAAAGAGGGCGATGCTGCTACTATTTATAAAACTAAAAAACTGATTGTTCAATTGATCGGTGCTGTCTATGTATTTGAAGCCTATGGCATTTATAATGGGATGATTGATTTATTCAGCTATCTGCCGCCGGAAAAGAAAGATAAGAATAAATATTATAATCAAACGAAAAAAGATATCAGCGAAGAAGAACTGCAGGCATGGAAAAAAGAAAATAATATTGTTTAATATAAAATATGGGAACCATATCATTGTTAGCTGGGTTCCTTTTAAAATGCTTTATTAATGCTTACTAAAATATAAAAGAAAGTGGGATACTATGAATATATTAAAATCAAAGAAAAATAAAGAATATATGTGGATGTTTATTGGATCCTTGCTATTTTGTGCCGGATTAAACTGGTTTATTGTGCCGGTTGGTCTCTATAACGGCGGTACTGTCGGGATCTCACAGATCATTCGATCATTACTGCAGGATTATATTCATTTGCCAGCAGGATTTGATATTGCGGGTATTATCAATTTTTTGATTAACCTTCCCCTTCTATTCTTAGCTTATTCTAAATTTGGGAAAGATTTGTTTTTGAAAACACTCTTTAGTGTAATCACTCAAACGATATTATTTTCAATATTAACCATTCCACAGATTCCGATCATCGATGAGCAAATCACAGCCTGTCTGATTGGCGGATTAATGGCAGGAGCCGGTGTTGGTCTTACCTTGCGTGCAGGGGGTTCAGGCGGTGGTGCTGATGTGCTGGGATTATACTTTACCCAAAGATTTAAAGATTTTAGTGTTGGGAAAATGACTTTAATCATTAATGCTGTTGTTTATAGTACCTGTGCTATTTTATTTGACCTTCAAGTGGCTATCTATTCCATTATTTATTCTGCTGTTTATTCCATTGTTGTGGATAAGATTCATTTACAGAACATCAATTCCAGTGTCATGATTTTCACAAAACAAGAGAACTTATATAAAAAGATTATTGAGAATCTGCGACGTGGCACTACTTATTGGAAAGGAACTGGCGGATATACACAGACAGATACTTATGTCATTGTAACAGTATTATCTAAATATGAAATCCAGCAGCTAAAACAGTTACTGACCGTTGAAGACCCTCATGCGTTTATCATCGTCAACAACGATTTGGAAATTATCGGAAATTACGAATTAAGATTGTAATATATAGTTCTTTATTTAAGGAATACTTTAGTCAACCATCATTTATTTTCACGCCAAGTATATAAAAAGGAATCCAAATGTACTCCCGCTTTTGAGGACGCTACATCATGGATTCCTTTTCTTTTTAGGTTTAGCTTCTATAGATTGGATCAATCTCTTTTAATTCGTTGAATGTATCAATTTCAATAATATCTTCTTGCTGACAAGGGCGTATATAAACCGTATGTGCTTTTAAACAAATATCTAAAGCCACAACATCCCAGTACTTTTCTTTGCCCCCCGGACTCTTAAATACCATATCAATATCTTCTGCCATCTGTCTACCATCTTTTTGATCCCAGTAAGAAATTCCCACCATTTGATAGCAGTCGATACCTCCTACCTGAACCTTTTTAATCACCTTATTATTCGTCAGAAAGCACCAATCATCGGTTCTTTCTTTTTTTATTCCTAAGTAATTTGTATGATATTCATATTTTCTGATCAGCTGAGGGTTTGACAAAACTAAATCAGATTCTAATATGTAGGCATTTTCAAACAAATCTTTTGCATAATACGCACTGGAAATGTTATTGGATTCATTATAAAGCGGATTTTCAATGAAGCGAATCATTGGATACTTTTCTAACAGCACTTCAAACTGTTCCTTTAAATAGCCGCGTACGATGTAAATCTCTTCTATTCCGGCATTCACCACAGCATCCAACAATGTCTCAATAATTCTTTTTTCCTTTACACGAATCAACGGCTTAGGCGTATTAAGTGTAATTGGAACTAATCTTGAACCAAATCCCGCGGCAAAGAATATAGCCCGTTTAACACGATAAGGCTCCAATGCCGCATATCCTTTTGCACTAAGATCATAGCGACTTGTTCCCACCTCTATAATTAATTCTTTATCAAATAGATTGGTAATCGTTTTATTAATGGTTCCAACTGATAATTCCAATAATTTCGCTAAAAGGCGCTGAGGGATCTTTTGCTCTCTATTTCTTTCTATATAAGTTAATACTTCAAATTCATTGCTTGATAACATTTTACACCCTCCGTCTCACATTATTATAGTGAATAGGAAAATAAAAAGTCAAGATAAATCTTGACTAGCAATCATAAATAGAATCAATTTCCTTTAATTCCTGATAGGTATCGATCTCAACGATATCTCCCTCATATACCGGTCTCACCAAGATATCATAATGCTCTTTGCAAAAACGAAGTGAAACTTCATCCCAATACTTCTGTTTCCCATCTGGTTCCATGTTGTAGACTTTGGTGATATCTACAGACATTTTCTTTGCCGAAGGCTGATCCCAGTAAGAAATGCCATACATGTGATAACAGTCATTTCCGCCTACCATTACTTCCTTAATATGTCCGTCTACGACTTCAAAACACCAATCATCGGTATAATCTACTTTCTTCCCTAAATAGTTGCTTTGATACTCGTACTTGCGAATGATTTCCGGATTATACAACACTAAATCTGATTCCAGTACATATGCATGATCTAATAAATCTTTAATCATTAAAGCACTGCCAATATTATTCGCTTCACTATAAGTGAAATTATCAATAAATTTAATCATTGGATATTTCTTTAATAATAAATCAAACTGTTCTCCTAAATACCCTCTAACAATCGTAATATCTGTAATACCTGCAGCGATCACAGCATCCAGTAATGTTTCAATAATTCTTTTACCATTCACTTTGATCAGTGGCTTTGGTGTATTTAAAGTAACCGGCACCATCCTTGATCCAAATCCAGCAGCCATAAAAATTGCTTTTTTTACTTTATAAGGTTCTAACCAGCGGTATCCTTTTAAAGTTACGATATATTCTACTGTTTGTTCAATTAATTCTAAATTTAATAATTCTTGAATCATATTTTCTAAATCCAGCATATCTATATGCAAAATTTTGGCATATTGTTCTAAAGAATAGTTTTCACCTTGATATTTTTCAATTAATACCAGTACATTAAATTGATCTTGTCTTAAGTTCATTGATCTCTTCCCCTTGTCTTCTTTTTATTTCCAGTTTAATCAGAACATTCATGACTTGAGTTTCTAGGACACTAAACAAAATCCCAAAGATAACTGCCATGTAGCCATATGTAAATAAGCCCATAGTTAATACAGCAATACTCAGTACACGAATGGTCGTTCCGACTTGGATCATTGGATATTTCTTATTGACGATTAACGCAATGACATCAAATCCCACTGTTGATGCATTGGCACTGATGCATAAATAATAGCCCACCCCAACTAAGATGGAAGCAATAACCACACAAATCAGTGGATTCATAATAAATTCTATTCCTAATGATCTAAAGAAACTTAAAAATCCCATATAGCAGATACTGCTGATAATCGATTTTAAAAAGTTCTCTTTCCCTAATTTAAAAAAACACAACGCTAATAAAATGACTGTGAAAATATTTGCAATAATTGAAATATCTACAGGCAAAAAATTTGAAATAATCAAGGAACAACTGGTTACTCCCCCATTAACAATTTTATTGGGAACAGTAATGAATGCATAAGCCGCAGTCAGCAATATATTTCCTATAATTATTTTCAAAATATCTCTTAATTGTTTTGTCACAACACTTACCTTCTTTTCTCTTCATACTCACCTATGATTGCACAATAAACCTTAATTGTCAATATTTGTTGTTCAAAAGAAAATAATATTTTAAAAAATTTGAACATATTTCATGATTAATGACCTAGATATTCTAAAATTGATATACCAATTTTATAGAATCTTTAATAAATTTTGAACAAATCATTTGATAATATAAAAAAAGACAGCTTAGCTGCTTTGTGCTAAACTGTCTTTTTGATTCTTAATTACTTTTTGTCTCGTAAATTCTTCACGATCTTTTTCTTCTAAAGCTTCTGTAATGAACTTAACTGTATTGGTAAATTCAGGAATAGAAATATTCTTTAAAGCATTCGCTCTTTTTTGTGTTTTACGAATCGCATTTGCCAGACGGTAAACACTGTTTTCTACTTCTGCCAAAATGACAGTTAATTCTTTAACGTGATAGAAGCAGCGATAAGCATAGTCCACTTTTGAATTGGCTCTTTCGAATCCATATCCTAAACGAATTGGTTGTTTATCGTATTTTACTGTTGGCAGTTCGACTCCCATGACACTTCGATAGCTGACGCTTAATCCCGTGTCAATCGGTACTGCTTCAACGATGTCGGTAATAACCCCTAGTGAGATATTGGCTTCCTGCAAAGCGTAGTAAGCTCTTTGATAAGAACTCGTAATCTCATCACGAATCTTTTTTACATCGTCCAACAGATTCATCATTTCGCGAATCAGGACATTTCTTTTTTTATCAAGCAAATCATAACCAAGGTTCGCTAATTCTAAGGATTTCTTAGTTGCAATCAGATTCCCTTTTGTTGGGAAAACTTGCGCTGCCATAATTAATTACCTGCCGCGTTTGCGTTGTGCAATTCTTTAATAATCGTATCTTCGCTTAGTCCAAAATCTTTTACAGCTTTTTCATGATCATAATGCTGATCCACAACAGCGTTATCGATACGGTCTAATTCTCCTTTAGGCAAGACAGAAAGTAAATTCCATCCTAAATCCAAAGTTTCTACGATACTACGATTGACATCGAATCCCTGGTTAATAAAATGTTGTTCAAATAATTTTCCAAATTCCATATATTTTTTATCAGTAGGAGACAATTCATCTTCCCCGATAACAGATGTTAATGAACGTACTTCCTGTACATGGTTATAGCAGGCAAATAACTGGTTCGAAACATCTGAATGATCCGCTCTTGTATAGCCTTCACCAATACCATCTTTCATCAAACGGCTAAGTGATGGTAAGACCCCAATTGGCGGATAAATTCCCATCGCATTCAATTCTGAATCCAACGTAATCTGACCTTCTGTAATATATCCAGTTAAGTCAGGTACCGGGTGAGTAATATCGTTGTTAGGCATGGTCAGGATTGGAATTTGAGTAACTGATCCTTCTGCCCCCTTGATAATTCCGGCTCTTTCATATAACGAAGCTAAATCAGAATACAAGTATCCTGGATATCCTTTACGTCCCGGAATTTCCCCTTTACTTGATGAGAACTCACGTAAAGCTTCACAATATGAAGTAACATCAGTATAAATAACCAATACATGCATGTTATGTTCAAAGGCTAAATATTCTGCAGCTGTCAAGGCGCAGCGAGGTGTTAAGATACGTTCGATGATTGGATCGTTTGATAAGTTCAAGAACATAACCACTCTTTCCATAACACCGGCTTCTTCGAATGAACGACGGAAATAATCCGCAACGTCATTCGTTACCCCCATGGCGGCAAAGACAACGGCAAATCCTTTACCATTATCATCGGCAACCTTGGCTTGCTTAACGATTTGTACTGCCAATTGATTGTGAGGCATCCCTGATCCTGAGAAGATCGGTAATTTCTGTCCACGAATCAAAGTCATCAAACAGTCGATTGAAGAAATCCCTGTATTGATATAGTTTCTTGGATAAACACGCCCAACTGGATTTAATGGCTGACCATTAATATCAGCAGTTTTAACAGCATAAATATCCCCCAGTCCATCGATTGGCTTACCAGCTCCGCTAAATACTCTTCCTAGAATTTCTCTGGACAAAGCTAATTCCATTGGATGTCCGACTAATTTTGTTTTTGTATTTGATAATGAAAGATCATTTGTTCCTTCAAATACCTGAACAACGACACGTTCTCCTTCGATTTGAACGATACGTCCTAAACGAGTTGTTCCATTATCTAATTGTAATTCAACCATTTCATCATAAGATGCACCCTGTACGTGATCCAGTACGACTAATGATCCATTAATTTCACTAAGACCTATATATTGAAGACTCATAGTAATACTCCTTTCTACGCAATACTAGCAATCGCTTCATCGATATCGTTCATATAATCATCTAATAAAGCAATATTACTATTAGGCACATCATATTTCATTTTTACTACTTTTTCAAAGATTCCTGTTTCTACTAATAAACGAATCGGTTTACCAGAAGAAACGAATTCTTTTCCTCGCTTATTCAAGTAAAGAATGACTTCCATCATTTTCAACTGTTTTTCTAGCGGCACATAAGTATCATCCGGATGGAATGCATTTTGCTGCAAGTATCCAACACGTACTACTTTAGCTACTTCGATAATTAATTTTTGGTCATCTGGCAATACATCAGATCCCATTAATTTAACGATTTCCATCAGTTTGCTTTCTTCGGCTAAGATAGAAGCCAAATCTTGACGGTCACGAACAAATTTAGGACCTACATTTTTATTGAACCATCTTTCCAAATCAGGCACATATTCACTATAACTTTGATTCCAGTTAATCGCGAAGTAATGTCTTGCATAAGCTAATGCTTTATCTAATGCCCAGAAGCAACGAACGAAACGTTTTGTATTCTGAGTTACGGGTTCAGAGAAGTCAGCTCCCTGAGGAGATACGGCTCCGATAATTGTTACTGAACCTTCTTTATTGTTTAAGGTTTCCATATAACCCGCACGTTCATAGAACTGTGACAGTCTTGACGGCAAGTAAGCAGGGAACCCTTCTTCAGCCGGCATTTCTTCCAAACGTCCTGAAATTTCACGCAATGCTTCAGCCCAACGAGAAGTTGAATCTGCCATGATCGCTACGTGATATCCCATGTCACGATAATATTCAGCTAATGTTACCCCCGTATAAATACTTGCTTCACGAGCCGCAACCGGCATGTTTGACGTATTGGCAATCAATACTGTTCTGTCTGTTAATGGACGATTTGACTTAGGGTCAATCAGCTCACTAAATTCTTCCAATACCTGTGTCATTTCGTTTCCACGTTCTCCACAACCTACATAAACGATAACGTCTGCATCACACCATTTTGCTAACTGATGCTGAGTCATGGTTTTCCCTGTACCGAATCCACCCGGAATCGCTGCAGCTCCCCCTTTAGCAATTGGGAACAGAGTATCAATAACACGCTGTCCAGTTACTAATGGACGAGAAATCGGTAAACGCTTTGCTACCGGTCTTGATTTTTTGATTGGCCATTTTTGGCAAAGGCTGCATTCATGAATGTTGCCTTCTTTATCTTCTACTTTCATCACAACATCATTGACACGATATAACCCACTTGGTTTTACTTCAATGACTTTACCGCTGATGAACGGACTAACCATACAACGATGTTCAATTAAATCCGTTTCCGGACATGTGGCATAAATGAACCCGCCAGAAACTTCATCGCCGACTTTAGCGATCATTGTTACATCCCATTGTTTTTCTTCATCTAGTGGTGCAACGTTACTTCCTGTTGCAATGAAAGCACCAGATTCTTTTGCCATTTCTTGCAATGGTCTTTCGATACCATCAAAAATATTTCTTAAAATCCCTGGCCCTAAAGTAACTGAAATAGGATTTCCAGTACTGTATACTGGTTCTCCCGGTTTTAACCCTGTTGTTGTTTCATAAACTTGGATCGTAGTAAAGTCTTTATTAACAGAGATAACTTCTCCCATTAAACGTGCTTCTCCTACGTATACCATTTCCAACATTGAGAATTCAGTTGCTTGTTTTACTTTAACGACGGGACCATTGATTGAATAAATTACACTATTACTCACATTGTCACCTCCAGCAGGACAACGCCTGCATCCTACTTAATAATTAAACCAGAGTTTTTATAGAACCAATCTTTTTGGCCTTCCAAAGCACTGTCTAGTGATTCGTTAATCACCAATTTATCTGCTTTATTTTCAATGATAAAACCACCGATTGTGATATCTTCACTAGTTTTGACGGTAATATCTTTTCCATAAGCAGCCACCAATTTATCTTTTAAAGCTAAATCAGCTTCTCTTACATACATTACTGAATTTTCTAATCCATAAGTCGCTGCCTTTTTCGCTTTTTCAATTAAGAAATTGCTGTAGTCCGCACTCTTAGTAAATTCAACTAATTTATCTTTTGCTTGAGTAAATACGTTATTAACATATTCATCTCTTTTTTCAATCAGTTTTTTTGTTCTTTCGCTATGACTTTCAGAAATCTCAGCAGAAGCGGTAGAAGAAATTTCAGCTAATTCCTGACTCATTTGTAAGTCAGCATCTCTTTTTGCTTCTTCTTTCATTTGTTGATCCGCTTGTTCTTCAAGTTTTTTCACTTCTTCAAGAATAGCCTGACGTTCTTTGCTTGCTACTGATGTAATTTCATCTTTCATATAGAGAAATACTTGTTCGATATTCTGCATAACACATATCTCCTATAATTTAACCCCAATTGCTTCAGATACATATCTGTCAATCGTCTCACCGATCTTAGATTCGCCATGACGATCCGGTATTTCAACAATTAAAGGTTTTGGTTGTTTTAATTTGACTTCAGATATAATATCTGGACACAGCTCGATGAGCTTTGTAGTAACTAAAATTACAGCGATTGAAGGATCTTTCATTTTCTCTTCAAGCTTCACTAAAAACTCGTGACGTTCATGAAGTACGACCCCTTCAATCCCTACTAATCTTAATCCCATTAATGTGTCTGTATTATCGCTGATTAAGAAAAATTTCATATAATCAGACACCTTTCGTTTTTATAATTTGTTGATAATTAAGATAGAAATTAATAATCCGTAGATCGCAACCCCTTCACCTAAGGCAACGAAGATCAATGATTTACCGAAGTTCTTTTCGTTTTCAGAGAAAGCTCCGATAGCAGCAGGAGCAGCAGCAGCAACGGCAATCCCAGCACCTAATGCTGAGAAACCAGTAGCAGCAGCAGCACCAACAAACCCTAAACCTTGAGCGATTGTTCCGGCGATGCTAGCAGCACCTTCAGCAGCAAATACGCCGTTAGCTTGGAATAAGAATACTCCACATACAACAGCTAAGAAACTACAGATATGAGTAGTTAAACGCCATTTAGCTGATTTAGCGTTTACTTTTCCGGTAAACATTTTTACTAATGGTAATGAAATTAAAGCAATGATTAAAGCTGGTAAAATAAATTCTAATACTGTCATTTTATAAATCCTCCAATAATTATTTATCCTTTATAGTTGTAAACGGAATACCATTTCCTTCATAGTAACGGCTGAACATTTCATAGAATTCCAAACGCAATACTTGGATTCCGACGATAAGTCCTTCCAAACACATAACAAAGATATTCCCAATGACTAATACGATCCAATATCCAATACCACCGACCATGTTTGCCAATGTATAAACAACGAGCATCATTCCGGCATGGGACAAGATGAATCCACCAACACGCAGGTAAGACATGGTATTGGCAACAAATGTTAACACAACTTCAAATAGTTCGAAGAACCCTTCTGTAAAGAATGCCCCGAATCCTTCTGGGAACAATGGTTCATTTTCAAAACATTTTCTAGTTAACGGTTCTTTTAAGAAGATAGCAAACAACGGAATTACGATGAAGACAATGATCGTAACTGGATTGAGCACATTCATTCCTAAAACAGTTAATAATGCTAATACTAAGATAGATCCATAGAATAATAATCCGGCAATCCCATTTTGTGAGAACAGCGTTTCTCCATAGTTCTTCTTCTTTAAGTTTGTATAAATATTAATCAGCATTGAAATAATCGTTAAACAGATCCCAATACTAATCGCACCAATTAATAAAGTCATGGTCGTTTCTTCTGCCATTGGATGTACCAATGGTGAAATCAGTTCTTCGTAACCAAAGACAGATCCAAATACAAATCCGAAGATGGTACTTGAGAACCCTAAACGAATTCCCACAGCTCCTAATTCCATATGGAATTTTTTATAGGCAATATATCCAACTAAAGATAGCAATAACCCTTGCCCAACATCACCAAACATAATCCCAAACAGTAATGTATATGTTAAGGCAACAAATGGTGTTGGATCAATATCGGTATAGGCAGGTACACCATACATTTCAACGAACATTTTAAATGGTCTTGAGAACCATCCGTTAGATAATTTACTTGGCGGTGTTAAACGTGAATCGCCTGTACCAGGACGAACGTTAACTTCAACCCCCTCAATGCTTTCAAAATCTTTTTTGATTTTTTCTGCGTCTTTCTTAGCAGCAAACCCCATAATGGCGGATTTGCCACCTAATACGATAACGTATTTTTGTGCTTCATATGTTTTATTCAAATGAAGAGCAATCGTATAGATACGATCTAATTCAGCTTTATTATCAGCAAATAGCTTGACGATGCGCCCTGCCAAATCATCTGACATCTTTTGTGCTGCATTTGTTTCTTCTTGAATTTCTGAAACAGCTAATTCAGGAGTCCCATGAACGAATTCCGGAATATGCACTCTTTCAAAATACAGTGATGAGAAAATATTGTCGATTTCCGGTGCTTTAGATGGCGTCGTGATATACATACACCATGTATATTGGAAATCATCATGGAATCTTTTTAAGATAAACGGTTGTCCTTCATAATATTGCAGTTTATCCACGTTGCTGATCGGCAAACGACCAAAACGTACCTGCAAATATTTACAAGAGAACAAGTCATCAAAATCGACTTCCATTCCTGCGACATGGTTTAACTGCACCATGGCATCATTATTTTCTTCAACTACAATATCCAACTCTTTCTTTACACGATTGAATGCATCGGCTTGCTCTGCAATATCGCAAAAGAATGAATCAGCTTTAATTACATTCATTACATTATTTTCTACTTTGACCTCATCCAGTTTAAATCCATATTGTTCACTGGCCTGAGTCATACGTGATAATAAATCAGCATACGGATTCTCGCGGTTTAACACCGAGAGTCCATGCACTGAATCTACAAATTTAGATGCCGGCTCCGGATGGAGGTTATCTTGTTCAATTAATTTCAATAAAACTTCATCGTATTGTTCTTGATTGAACTCGATATCCAAAAGCATCATCTTTGCAATTGCCATATTCTTTCTCCCTTCATTGTTACATTAAGCTGTATTTTGTTTCCCAAAAATAGTTTTAATTTTATTTTTGAAAATAGTCAGTACAACTGCTACCGCAACAACTAGTTCCAATGGTAAGTTCAGAATGTTTTGACCAAATTGTACTTCTTCAAACGCTGCAACAGCGACGATAAGTAAAATAATCAGACCGGTTATCCCACAGAAGCCAAAGATCACATCGCTCGTTTTTTTCAAACGAATATTCTTGATGATCGCACATAGGCATCCTACCAGCCAATACCCCAATACTAACGTTCCTGCCAAATAGGCAAAACGCATTGGTAAAGAGATTGGCAGGGAAATGATCGCCGGATAGACATTTGAATAGGCAGCACTACCATAAAGCAAACCAAATATTAAAGTGGCTATACCGATACGGTTAATGATCTTCCATGTATCTGATTTCTTGGCAAATAAGAATCCAGCTACACTTAATACCGCTCCTAAAACAATATCCCCTAAACAGATACCAAATGACAACATCCAAAGTATGGCAATAAAAGGTGCTGAATCCACATCCCCATATTGTTTAACCTTTGCCAGTTTTTCAAATGGTTTGATTATCTTATTGTTTTTACGAATGATTGGTGGGTAAACTTTTTGACTTTGATAGATATTGCTCGGCAAAGTCAAAGCCTGTACACCATCAATTTGTTCAAATTCTTTTCTAATCGAATCTAGTTTATCTGTCTCTACAAATCCAATGACAGCCGCAGAATTACTGTAATCGATAATACATTCATGAATCGAATATAAATCCTGCAGGCAGACAGCTTTAGTATAAAGCTCATTCAGCTGCAAACGATGCTGTTCTTTCAGCACGCTGATTCTCTGATCCATTTTTGCAATGTACCCATCCATTGCTTTGCTTTCCTGTTTCACTTCTTCAAGCGCTTCTTTAGCCGTTCCATGCACGAATGCCGGTACTCTAATTCTTTCGAATCCGATTGAAGAAAAGATATTATCGATTTCTAATACATCTTTATTTACAGCAATATAAGCGCACCAAGTATACTGTGAGGTTTCCTTATATACACGAAGTATAAACGGATATCCATCATAGTATTCTAATTTAGCCACATCCCTTGTCGGAATACGACCCACTCTCACTTTTAAATAATGGCTGTTGAATAAGTGATCTAGATTTAATTTATGACCCTCAATATTTTCCAATATTACTTGAGTCGCATCATTTTCATCTTTTTCAGCTACTAATTCTTTCTTAACCTTTTCAATCTTATCAAGTGCTGCTTCAATTTCATCAAGATATTGATTTTCTTTTTCAACATTAATTCTTTCATTATGATAAGGCAGCTTTTCTAAATTCAACCCTAAGCGTACACTCAGTTCATTGATTCTAGTCAAAATCTTATCATAAGAATCATCTTTAGGCATCACTTCAACATGTTTGACATCTTTAATTAAACTAGTTGCTTTCTGAGGATGAAAAGCAGTCATATTTTTTATTTTCACCAACATGTCAAATGTATTCTCATGCTGAAAGGTTACATTCAACAGGTTCATTTTTTCTATAGCCATAATACATCCCCCTCTGCTAATAAATTAGCATTTTCTCAATGCTTGACGCTGGTTCTTCATAACGAATACCCTCAATAATATGTTTTAGGTTATCAACTTCAATATTTAATATAATACTGTAAGTCATATAAACAAGTGAGGCATCTGTAGAAAAGCGCATATAACGTTTTGCAAGGTTATACTTGATCTTCTCTGTATAATATTCGATATAAACAAAATCCTGATCATCAACAAATAGCCTGTAACTTGACTCGGCTAATTTTCTCAGGAAAGTAGCAGCATCTGGTGTCGCAATCAATTCTTCCAAGAATGATCGTGGCATACGTGAATATTCCATAAATAATGTTGATTTAATATGTTGTGGTGTAGCGTGGAAATATTTCTTCAAACGATAGATTTTAGTAATATTCTGAAGTTCAATCATCGTATAAAGAACGGTTAATAAATCCTTCTGCTTTTTCCCCCGATAAAGCTTCTTCACTACACTGACGTATGTGCTAAAGTAAACACGTTTTAATTCAATTTCCAAAATGTTGTAATCCATTGGTTCATCATCTTTAGGTCTTAATGAAGCCAACACATCATAGTACTTTGTCTTTTTAACGAGTTCTAAAATATCATCATACGTATTGGCATTGATCAGTCCATAAATATTAAAGCTTGCTTGGCTAGCCAAATATTCAGGGATATCTAAATCAAAGCCTGTATAGATTTCAGAATTTAAAATTCTAATTTTATTAAGAAGCAGTTCGATTTCTCCTGAAACCACTCCGATCTTATAGAATTCCATTTCTGATTTAGAAGCATAACGAATCAAACGACTAGTTCTTTCATAGTACTCTTTATTCAGTAACGCTTCCAATTGTCCACGATGAACAGTATTTTCCTTGATATCAGATAACACGTTCGCATATTCAGTGTCACTTTTTAAATAAGCAACCATATCGGAAATGTTTCTTCTCTTTAGGAGTTCATCATAATCATTTTGCGTAAGCTTTTTAGCATACATTGATCTCGCTTTCGCAGAGACCGCATTTGATGATAAAGATCCCATTCTTTCACCTCTATCCTAAACTTCTTTACAACGACTTACGATAGTTTCAACCCAAGTGTCCTTCTTTGTCTCGTAAAGATTCAAAAGTGAAGCAAGAGATGCTTTAAACTCTTCTTCATTTCGAGTTTTTGTTGCTTCGATTTCAGCTTGCAGTTTTGCTTTATGCTCCGCAATGATCGCTTGTTGTTCTTTCATGAATGTATCATAGATTTCTTTCTTTTTCGCATTCATGTTGGTTTGAACATCATTTCTCTTTTGCTTAGCATCTTCAACGCTCTTTGCACAGTCACGATCGATTTCAACAATGTCTTGAATAAATTTGTCCAATTTATTACCTCCCAACTATACTTTAACAATTGAATTACATCTAATTCTCTAAAAGTACTCTGTTAGTATACACCTAATAGTTTTTTTTTCAAGGATTTTTTAATAATTGAACGCAATTTTTATACCGATAAACTAACTCTCTCAACATGCCGATTTAACTGGAATTTATGGGCTTTTTTTCACAAAGCGGTTTCAATACTTAGGCTACCTAACAATTCCCTTTTGACAATTTTGGATAATATAAAAAACATAACCCCTGTATAGCCATAAAAAAGAGACAAGAATTATGCTTTTAGAATCATTATTTTTTAATTCTCGATAAGCGATAACGATCATTTATTAAATATACTAACCCTATATTCTATGAAGCTGTTTTCCATTTGTGAACCGTTATTAAGATTTCTTAACACATGGAATGTTGGAGTTAAACATAAACAAGATTTATGAATTTGGAACACTTGTTTAATTTAAATACATGGGATGTTGTTATTAAACAGGATATCTACAACTATATGGGTAAAGTAGCCATATTTGAATACATAGAATGTTGTTGTTAAACGATTATTAAAAAATTAGATGCACAGAAAATAAAAAATTTAAATACATCTTATGTTGTTGTTAAACGCAACATATGAAGGCAATAAAACTGAGAATTGAATTATTTAAATACATCTTATGTTGTTGTTAAACCTAGATGAATATGAATATCAATGTTTTGAACATGAATTTAAATACATCTTATGTTATTGTTAAACGTGATTAAAAATATGATTACTTCGGATGAAGTGGAATTTAAATACATCTTATGTTATTGTTAAACCCTTCGTAAATCCCGCTTTCTGTAACTTCATTATTTCATAATTCCCCTATAAATTCAAGGGATTCTCCTTATTTTACCAGCGACACCTTCATTTTTATAGATGAAATCAAAACGAAGAGAATAGTCCGTATTTATAGGCATAATTTCACTTTTTAGAAAAATGAGCTTGGTAAAATTACATAATTAAATCATATCCCGTTTTTATAGGATATTTCTCTACTGTTTCTTGGCTAAAATCATTGTTATTAAATGGTCTTAAAGATACAAACATAATTTTTGCATCTATTTATTATTTCTTTAATCTTCTTTTTAAGTTCCATAAGATTGATCGGAGTATTTCCTCCTCTAAAATAGAATAATAAAATGACATTTGTTTCTTACATATTTTAGACACTACTTCCTCTCTGTTTGCTTAATTTATTAAAGTACAGAATATCTCAATTATTAAATAAAGACATTCTATAAAATTAATAAACAGAATTGAAAAACTTTTCAATAATTGGTGAGATAGTTTCTTTCCAATTTTCATTAAGAGTCGTTGCATCAAAATCAGTTATACCAAAAATATATAATTTATTAGTATAAGTTTGCATCATTATAGTCGCTGTTGATTGATCCTCTCCTATATAAAGGATATATTCAACTTCATAGTTAATAGTCTTAACAGTCCATTTATCAATTAATAACAATTGATTTATATCTTTTGGGGAATATTCAACTACAATATTAGTTAAGATTCCTCGTTCCTTAACATATTTTACCTTATAATCTATTTCATTATTATAACCTGTGATTTCTTTAAATATTTGTGACGAAGGAAAATTTAGCAAGCTATTTAATAAGTCTATTTCTTTAATTCTTCTACCATATATATACCACATATAACTAAAATAAAAACAACAATATAAATGAATTTTTTCATTTTGTTTATATACCTTTTACAATAAATCTTTACACAATTTTTGTGTTACTCCAAAATCTTTTAATGTCCAGTTCGCTTATATTTCTGCATACGGCTATTCGGGCTTTCCGGTATAGTCATCTCAACTAGCCCCATTTCAATTGCTGGCAAAAGATAATTGTTACGGAATGTCGGTCGATGCTTTAATCCCAATAAATCCATTAATTCCTTAGTTGAATAAACTTGATTACCTAAACACATAAGTAATTTTTTCACTTGTTCGGTAACTTGAACGGTAACTTGTTCGGTTTCATCAATTTCTATCAATGCATCATAAATAACAATTAACAAAAATTCTACAAATTGTCCTGAATCTCCAAGATGGTCACATTCTCCAAGAATCTTGTAATATTCCTGTTGGCGTTCACGAATCAGTGTTTCAATCGGCAACCAGCCAAACACAGTATTCCATTGATACAACAATAAAGTCTGCCACATTCTTCCCATTCTGCCATTTCCGTCTATAAAAGGATGGATAAATTCAAATTCATAATGAAAAACACAGCTTTTAATAAGCGGATGTGCATCAGATTCTCTTAGCCAGTTAAATAGCTCACTCATAAGTTGAGGTACAAACTCTGCCGATGGCGCTACATGAACAACCTTTTTACCTGAAAACACTCCAACTCCACTAGTCCTGTAAACACCCGGTTTATCTGTCAATTGCTTCATCAAAATATGATGTGCTTTTAATAAATCCTTTTGTGATAAAGGATTGAATTGTAATAATATTTCATAAGCTTCAAAAGCATTTTTTACTTCACAAATTTCAGAAGGTGCCCCTAAGATGCGTTTACCATTAACAATATCCGTTACCTGCTCCAAAGATAAAGAATTATTTTCGATTGCTAATGAGGCTTGAATTGTCTTGATGCGATTATCTCTTCGTAATTTAGGATTTTTGTTCATTCTATCATTAATTGTAATTCTTGTAATCAGTTCTGTAATCTGTGATACTAAGTTGACTGTTTTATCTGTTATTGTATAAGGCGGAATATATAAATTTTCTTTCATCTTTAAACCTCCCTATATGCAATACCTTGTTCTTTTATTTTTTAAAAATTATATCTTATTTAAATACAAAAAACATTAAATGTTGTTGTTAAACTTAGCTGACCAATGCTAAAATACTTCTTATACATATATTTAAATACATCTTATGTTGTTAAACACAAAATTTGGTGGAACATACTATATTGATGTAAAATTTAAATACATCTTATGTTGTTGTTAAACCTTGATGTTAATAATTCATTTGATCTCTTAGATGAATTTAAATACATCTTATGTTGTTATTAAACACGTTCAAGCCTTATGGATCAAAAGATTTTACCATATTTAAATACATCTTATGTTGTTATTAAACAATAATGTAGATATTAATTCTTCTGATAATCAGGTATTTAAATACATCTTATGTTGTTATTAAACCCTCGTAAATACCGCTTTCTGTAACTCCATTATTCCATAAATCCCCTGTAAATTCAAGGAATTCTCCTTATTTTACCAGCGACACCTTCATTTTTATAGATGAAATCAAAACGAGGAGAATAGTCCGTATTGATAGGCATAATCTCACTTTTATGAAAAATGAGCCTGGTAAAATCATAAGATCAAATCTTCACCAGTTTCTACTGGACGTTTCCCTAATATTTCTTCACCAAAAACATTATTACTTATTGTCTTAATAATACAGATGTAATCCTCTTCCTTATTTATTACTTTCTTTAATTCTCTTTTTAAATTTACTAGATTAGCTGGGGTAATTTCTCCTCTAAAAACAGAGTATTGAAAATGAGATAGATATTTCTTACAGACTTTAAACACTTTCTGCACTCGTTTTTCTTTAACGTCATAAAAAACAATGGCGTAATTGTAATTAATCTTCTGCTTCTTCATGCTACATTCCTCTTTTTATTGAAAAGGGAATAAACTTCTGATCTTCTAATATGCATTTTATCAATTTATAACAGTCTAACTTGATCGCTGTTTGATAAGTAATCTTTCTTTTTAGTTTTGGATGTATGAAAGTATTTGATAAGCGTTCTTCAAAAGCTTCAATAAATATTTTTTCCCCTTCTTCATTTAAAATACAATAATTAAGTTTCTTTTCAAAGTGTTTGTCTACCTTAATTTTTTTATTATTGATTAATTCAAAGATTGTTTTAAATACTATTACCGGTTTAAATACTTCACTGATATCTAAACTTAAAGAAAAACGTCTTTCACTTGGTTCATGCAGAAAGCTGATACGTTGGTCTAAATGCGTTTGGTAAATGACTGATATTGTTTTTGTATAAAGCAAAGTATTTCCAAAAGAGATTAATGCATTAATAGGATTATCTGGCGGACGTTTTACTCTTTTTTGAAAAATAAATTCTTCAATCAAAATATATTGAAACATATTATAAAATCTTTGCCACAGTTCACCTTCTAAAGCCATGATTGAGTAGATATCTTCAGTCTGTAATATTTTATTAGTAAACTCGCTTTGAATCCAATCAATAGTTCCTTTTACTTCTTTTTTACCATGCTTATAATAATGATATAAGATTTCATAGATATTTTCGCCAATCCCATTTACAATATTTTGAGCAATTTCTATTCTCTGATTTGTATGTTTTTCAACTTGTTTAATAAGCAGTCTACCACTATTAAACTGATCTTTTGGATAAAAAGTACCACTATAATTTCCATGATAATTAAAAAAATGAATAATGATATGGTGCGATGAAATAAAATCTAATAACTTACTATTGATTGAAACTTCATTCAAGCAATAGATTTCTTTCGTATTTTCAATGGGAATATAAATGTTTTTACCGTTTTTTCTATAACAGAGTGAGTGATCTTTCCTAGATAGTTCCCCCATACTCATAATATATCGAGTCGTTCCCATAAATCCTTTCCTCCTTATATGTAGCAATATTCATAATAAGCACATTTTTTACAGGTTGGCTGATGCAATATAGGGGGTATATCGGTAGATTTAATAAGTAATTGAATCGACATTAAAAGCTGTTCAAGCTGATTTTCTATATCCTCTGTTAACTCTATAATCTTTGTATGACTATTTTTGTTCTTTTCAATAAATTGTATTTTTCCTTTTCTGATAATGCCCTTATCTTTAAGAACTTTCAAATAGAAGATTACTTGCCAACGACACGCTTCTTCATCCGCATCACTCTTTTTTATTTCAATTAAATAGTCTTTAGTTAATTTATCTAAACGAATATTCTCAATACTTATTTCGCTGTTTAAATCATTTTCTAATTTTTCTTTATGTAAAGCTTTACCTATCATTACATTCTGACTATTGTCTTCTAAATTTATTTTATTTCCCATTAAATAGCATTGGCGCTTACAATGAATATAGTAGTTTACTAATGTTCCTGTTATATTCATAGAAATCCCCCTCTTAATTTCTTTCTATCCAGTTTTCCGTTAACCATGTATTCATCTCCTTCTTCAATGTAATATAAGTCACCAATGACATCAGTATAATTCGATAAATCACTCGACTTAACTGTATAAATAAAATAATTCAATTGGCTTTTCACCAAAGACAGACGAACCATTTTTTCAGGATAATCCATCTTAGCCTTTAATAATTGACGATATTCCTTCCATACTTCTTCACCTTGTACACTAATTCCATTTATTTGCTCAGTTGTATTTATACATACGTCACAATATAATAGCTGGTCATCAATTAGTTTCATCTTGTCCGCAACATCAGCCCCTTTTAATAGACGCACTTCATTATTAAAATAGGGAAGTAGTCCGTTTATTGTATTGGCATCTCTTTTTTTAATAAGATCAAATATTTGTTTGTAATAATGGTCAAAATCTTTATCAATTAAAGATTTTATATTTTCAATTTTATTCAATGTTAATTCTATATTATTTCTGACATCACCGCGATAAATAGCCCTTGCATTTCGATAGTTAAAGAAATATGCTTTCCCCTCTTTTAAGCAAGAACGATTGATTCTCCCCATAAACTGTTCTTCATTATCAAATAAAGAAACGTTTTTAAAACCTATATCCATATCAATATCTAACCCTGCTTCTACCACTTGTGTAGCCACTAAAAGCAATGTTTCATCTTTATCGAGCTTTTGCTGGATAGTATTTAAAATACGTATTCTTTCTGCTTTATTATCATCACCTGTTAGTAATAAAAATTTGATTTTTTCTTCTCTATCTAAACCTTTAGTCTTTATGATCTCATAAAAATCATAAGCATCTTGTTTAGCGATAAATTCAACCATGACCTTATTATGATTACAGTGTTCAAGTACAAAATCAGCAAGACCATCTAACGTTAAATTCTCTATTTTGAGTAAATCATCATGAATCGTAACTCTATTTTTAAAATATGGATGCTGGTAATAGAAAGAAGGTTCTTTGACTAATGGATATACCGGTACATCAATAGCTGTTAGCCGATCAATAGGCGGCAATGTCGCAGACATCATAATAACTTTTATATCTAATATCTCAGAAATGGTTTGAATAACTGTCATGATATACGACCACAAGCTGTTTTTATATGTTTGAATTTCATCAAAAACAAGAACACTATTGACCAATTTATAAAAACCATATGTATTTTCTCGTCGTGGTGAAAACAGAGTATTAAACAAACTGACATGCGTTGTTAGTATAAATGGATAATTTAAAAATTGGCGATCAAGCATTGTTTTATTGAAATTTGTCTCCTCACTAATACTATTAATCATAGGTGTCACAGCATTAATAACCGCAATATCATTTAAATATTTATCCTCATCTTGAAAGATGTCTTTTAACGATTTAAAGTTTTGTTCAATTAGGGAATTAAACGGATAAATATAGAAGATCTTTCGCTTATCTTTCGCCGCCATATATAAACTTAAATAATAAGCAATATTACTTTTTCCACTTCCAGTTGGAGCTTCTAAGTAGTAAATAGAATGATCAGGATTTTCTCTATACCGCTCAGCACTTTCTAAAAATAAGCGGCTTCGTAAATGATTAATGTCTGGTGCTTCTATATTTTGGTATTCTTCCAGCGTATGTGAAGTAATTCTTTGGTACAGCTTCGAATTCTTATATTGTTGGTATAGTTCATTTGAATGGCTAATCTCTTCGTCTATAGTACAGCGATTAAAAAATTGATTTGCCGCATAGTGATCACACGCCAGTAAAACTGAATAAAGCAATCGACTGTATGTATAAACCACCGTATCTTGTTTAGTGTTAAAATTGTGTGTTACCTTTTCATAAACACCATAAAACCATCTTTTAGTAAATGCTTTTTCTATAAACCCAGCATCATTTTCTAATGTATAAAAGTCATTTCCCGCTGATAACTGAAGCACTATGTTTCTTCCTATATTCTGTTCATCAAATTCATCTAAATATTTTCCAAAATCATCCAATTGAGTATGATGTCTTGATATCACATAGCTATTGATTAAACACAATACAACTAATCTTTGATCTAATTTAAAATCATCCTGGATTCTTCTTAGATAATAGTCTAAATAAAGAATTGCAGAAAGCAAAGAATGCTGACTTCCATAAAACTCATTCAAAACTAACCCATTCTTATTTTTCATCTTTTCTTTTTGAAATTTATAATTTATTTTTCCCATATCATGAAAAATAATGAATCCCTTAATCATTTCTTTGGAAAACTCGATTTGCTTTTTATCCATATTTGGAAAAAGAACTGTAAATATTCGATGAAAGATTTTTTCAAGATCTCTTTCCTGATTAAGAAGATTGTAATATTTTTGTACGAGGTATAGATGATCTTTCAGTAATTCTTTATTTGTATCATCAGAGTGAGAATAGATGTCCTTCTTTATTTTTGACATTAATTCTTCTATAAGCATCTTTCATTCCTCCTAAAAACTACTTCGTAATGAAGTAGTTAGAAAAAACTAATATTTTTGTTATCCACACAGTAAATTAGATCTGAAGTCGTTGTAAGTGCAAAATCAGTATAAATCATAGGCTCCATAATATACTGATTGCAAAACTCATCTAATCCAATTGGCAAGAATTCTTCATATTTATAAGTTGAAAAAAGGATTTCTTCACTTTCAATATTTAAATTCACGTCAGACTTTTTGCATAAAGAATCCACATGTGTGATATTTTCAGCTTTGATTCCATCATCAATGACCTTAACATGATTAATATCAGCATAATGATCATTAGCACCTAAATAAGGCACATAACAACACTGGTGGTGAAGCATTGCATCTTTTAAATTTTCAGCTTCTTCTTGATCGATTAAGACATAAATTTCCCATTTGGGATCATGCAGCCATTGCTGTCTGACAATTAAATTGCCCCCCTGTTCCCTAGAAGCATATCCAACCGAGTTATTGAAGGTATGTATTTTCTTCATAAAGTAGCCAGTTTGAGAAGGAACAATCGCAATCTTTAATTCTTTTAAACGCTGATAAAATTCAGGATAGTTTTGTTCCTTTGTCATTTGATTATAACCGTTATAGCCTAAAATAGCTCCAAAGATTCCCAGTAAGGCAACCTTATGAATATTTCCAAAAGTAAAATAAGCATATTCATTTACATCCGGTTTTTTAAAAAAAGCTGTTTTTCCACTTAATGTAAATTTCAAGATTTCCATCTTAAAGTGCCACTTTCGTATAAATATCAAAATATTGGGCGTTGCTTATATCACTTTCTATATCAAGATGTAATGAATCAAAATATATTTCTACTGATTTTATTTGATCTTTATGTGCTACTATCAACTTTCCTAAATCCAAATACAAAGTATCTTTGTCTTCTCCTTTTTTAAAAGAAATGAAGTTCGTTAAATTTGGTAAATATGTTTTTTCATCTGTTTCAATAAATAAAGCAAATTCATTATCACAGCCAGCTTTTGAATTTGAAGAAAACGCACTTACTGAAGAAAGAGCCGCCTTTTTAAAAGCTTGATAATCTTGATCTTTATATCCTTCTGTAATACTTAGTTCAATATAATTACGATAAGCATTAGGATTAATTGAAAATGGATAATAATAGTGCGCTTCATCACTTAAAATCATAGACCCTATTGTTGTATTTTGCGCTAATTCATCACTTGTTTTATCTCTGAAAGGAGAAAGAATCTGTTGATCAAAGGTTTCCGTATTTTCAAAAACATTCATTCCCTGTCCAATCTGTACTGCTCCTGTAATAGAATAATTATTTTTGGTTTCAGCAAAAGTCGCTCCAAAAGTTCTAACATCTAATGCTTTAAAAAGATTTCCTAAAACTTCTACCGAATTTGTTTTCTCTGTTACTTCTGATTTGAAGAACTGAGTATATCTTTCTGACAGCGAACGTGGCACTAATACCATTCTTCCTTTGCTATCGGAAACTAATGTATGGGAACGTGTATAAAGTACCATTTCACCTTGTTCTTCCCAAAATTTACGCATGGTAAATTTCAAAGCCTTGTCACTGGCAAATATTTCTCCTGTCGGAGTTGTTTTAGGATAACCACTGAAATCTGCATTCCAATTTGACATTATTGCTTTAATTCCGATAATACCATAGACCTTATTCTTCATCTTCCTTTTCCTCCTTTGAATTTCCTTCATATATCAAGTTTTTACTAGCCGTTCCCGAACTAATTAACCATCTCTCCACCACATCTTTATTCGGTTCGTATCTCATAATTCGACTATACAGTTTATTTGATCGGTGATTAAGTGAGATCGTCAATGCATAGCTTACACTATTATGTAATTTATCTATTTCCTGTTTTACAATAGTATCTTTTTTTGCTTGGGTCAGTCTAAGAAAACGTATTGGTGCTTTTTTCTTAGCTTTAATCTGTGAAACATAATAAAATGCTAATTGTCCTACCGCAAAATAGTATTCTTCATCACTGCTGAAATCCCAATCATTATTAGGTTCATTTAAATGCTCTTTTAACAATTTTAATACATCCATTATTTTTTCTATCTCCTTTGCATTATTATCTATATATTTCATCAAGCATAACTGTAAGTTCAAAAGATGTGCCGCTTTCGCCAGTTCTCCAATATTGAACAAGCGCTGTATCAACTGTGATAATCCAATATAAATAAAGTGATTTAACCCATCTTTTTTACCTAGATGAAACCATGAAAATAATTGATTGCGATATTGAAGCAGAAAATGCTTAATATCCCCTAACTTATTATCAATTTTATTAGCGTCTGTTGTATAGTTATTGATCAGATAGCCATTAAAGCATACCTTATTTATCAACATTTCAATTTCAGATAATGTTCTATATGATTTATAATAGTCATTATAGGCGCTTTCCTTAGGAATCATCATGTGGATCACATTATCATAAATAAAATCTTGCTTTAAATGATTCTTGTAATTAACTATTATTTCTTGATTTAAAATGACATCTCCTGTCGTTTGCTTATTAATTCGTAAGTATAGCCCACTATCTATGGAATCAGGAAATTTTTTATCATCAAATGCTTCAATCGTACCTTTATCGAAATCTAAATAAATATTGAGCAATCCTTTATTACTAAATCCATTGAGAAAATCAAAAAACTTCTTTTGCAGTAAAGCACGTTCTTTATCAAAAAGAAATGGATAATCGACCTTTCTCGTTCTATTCATCAAATATGGTTTTTTGTCATTTAACCCCATATTGTAATTAGAAACACCTAAAATTTTATTATCTGCTTCTATGTTGTAATCATTTTTATTATAGAGATTGACAGTAAAATAACGATTTCCTTCTTTTTCATAAGCAGCCAATGTTTGATCTATATCAGGGTAAATAAAGAATATCTTAATATATTTAGTCTTTTCACTCTCTTTTGTTTCTTCGTTTAAATGAGTAAACATCCAATTCTTAATCAACGCTATACTATCCTGATCCGGCTTTCCATACTCTTGTTCATACTGGTTATATATAGCTAAACTGTTTTTTGAATTATATTTCAGTCTAGGATCTGTCAATATATTATAATACCCTTCAATAATTTCTTTCGTTACTTCCCCTTTTTTAAATCGGTCACACTTTACAAAGAAAGTTAAATAATTATTGGATAATATTTTTTTCTTTCTATCCATGCATTTATTGGTACCAAGAATCTTACTTTGACTATCTAATTGTTTAATCAAGTCATAATAGATGTCTTCAGAGCCAATGGTTACTTTTTGCTTTTTATCATATTTGATCTGCAATTGACGTATTTTCTTTATTTCATGTTCACCAATCTCATATATATAGTAGTCTCCTTCCTCTGGTATATAGTTATCTAAGATCGCTCGTTCTCCTACTTTATCAAGGTAACGTTTAAACCCCTCTAAATAATCATCTATCATCTCTCTGCCTCCTAATACCAGACATAATTCAAATAACCGTAACCACGAGAACCCATTTCACCTAAAGAAACCCCTAATAGAAAATAAGCAAAATCTTGAGCCAAATCACTTGTACCTACTTCTATTTCCAATTTATCTCCAAGTAGATGCACACTTTTAATAGGACATTTGATAGGAACACTATTTTTAAATAATAAATGCGTATATAAAGTAAAACTTTCATCTATTTTTTTCTTCATAAATTGATTATATTTCTTTATAACATTTACTTTTAGTCTTTCTTCATATTCCTCCAAAGTCATGGAATTTCGCCAATACCCCTTATCACTTTTAACAATAACCGGTGTTAATGTATGTAGTTTATAAATTTTCTTCTTAGGGACCATCCTAACATCAGTATTTAACCCTACCATTTCTTTTGTACGTTGCGAACCTAACTGTTCATTAAAATAATGAGCTAAATTTGGATCAACGGTTCTAACGATAAAAGTATAATTTCGATCCGCTTCGTAAACTTTATCAGTCGATAATGGGTATAGATTATTAAATGTATATAATTTAAATTCATTTTTACTATGAAACGTTGACCATTCCTTACTTTTAGTAAGGGTACTATCAATATAATAAGCAATTTTCCCTAATGCATCTTCCGCAAATAGCTTTTCCAACAGATACACTTTAACCTTGATTTCGTATACTTTCATATAATTCCTCCTTTCGTTTCTAATTTAATACTATGAATTAATGTATAACTAAAATATATCACTTCCTTTCTTTTTCTACAAGCGCTTTCATTAAAACCGTTTATTCAACATAGTTTACCACGCTCATTTTTTTGAAAAGTGAGATTATGCCTATAAATAGGGGTTATTCTTCTGATTCTGATATCATTTATAAAAATGAAGGTATCGCTGGTAAAATAAGGAGAATCCCTTGAATTTACTGGGTATTTATGAAATAATAGAGTTACAGAAAGCGGTATTTACAAGGGTTTAACAACAACATAAGATGTATTTAAATGTTTTGTAATTTTATAAGCTATAACGGTGCTACCGTTTAACAACAACATCCCATGTATTTAAATATGGTCAGGGTGTATCGCTCCCAAATTGGTATATCATTTAACCGCAACATCTCATGTATCTAAATAACTACCCTTGCTTTCACTAGTCCAAATAAGCTGTTCATTTTAGTATCACATTCTGCACACCGAAATCCCCTAATTAGTTAGAATTCATTCTGCCTTTTTAGAGGATTTTTCTAGTTCCATCGCTTCTTTTGTATTCCAAATTAATCCACCTAAAATGTAACCGAATACATAGAATAATGAAATAATCTGTGATAAAATAGTAAAAGCAAGGAGGAATCAAATTTATGGCTTTAGTTAAAGTTGACTTTATTTCAGAATCATTAATGCGTACAGTAACAATCAACGCGATTGTTCCAGTCGATAAGTTAAGCATGCCGGGGATGCCGGTTAGAGAGAAAAAACCATTTAAAACACTATACTTATTACACGGAATCTTTGGAAACTATACTGATTGGGTAACCGGTACACGTATTCAGGCTTGGGCACAGGAGCGTAACCTAGTGGTGATTATGCCTTCAGGTGAAAACAAATTCTATGTCGATAATCCATTATCAGGGGATATGTTTAGTCAATTTATTGGGAAAGAATTAGTACAGGTCACACGTGATCTATTCCCATTATCTGATAAACGTGAAGATACATTTATTGCCGGATTATCAATGGGAGGATATGGTGCCTTAATAAATGGACTGCGCTTCCATGAAACATTCAGCCACATTGGAGCATTATCATCTGGATTGATCCTTGATCGTGTGCTTCATTCAACCAATGACGAGGTTATGCCTACCAACCGCCGCAGCTATTATGAATCTATTTTTGGTGATCTTGACCAATTAATCGGCAGTGAAAAGGATTATAAAGCCTTGATTACTAAATTAAAGAAAGAAAAAGCAGAGCTTCCTAAAATTTATATGGCTTGCGGTACAGAAGACTTTTTACTTGAAGCAAACCGTGATTATCATGAATTTTTAGTGGATAATCAAGTTGATGTCACTTATGTAGAAGGACCGGGAGCACATACATGGGAATTCTGGGATACTTACATCTATAAAGTATTGGAATGGCTGCCACTGGAAAACTCATCTGAAGGGGTTCACAGCGGAAACGTTGGAAAGAAATAATTCAGATTAAAATGAAACATTATAAAATCAGAAAAGGGCGTCTCGGTATCGTAGTCGCCCTTGCTCTTATATTGGTGGTATCCGGAGTTTTAATCTTTATTAAAACATCAAAAAAAACAACTGTAACCTACTACATTGCTTCGGATCAGCCCTCTATAACGATAAATGCTGACAATGAAGAAATCCATTTAATCAGAGGAACCAAAGTCATTGGTATTAAAGCTTCAGATAAAAATAAAGAAAACATGATCATTAAAACAGATCAAGATAGTAAAGAATTTGAGATCGATAAAAAGTATTTAGTTGAAACAATAGAAGAATGTGTGACGAATCAAACTATATATCCACGTCTAATGGTAAATCTTCGAAAAGATAAAGGGGAACCCTTAGAAAAGACAGTAGGTAATAAAGGAGAAGGCTTGCCTATCAAGAGAATTAATTATGAACGTGATTTTAATAAGGCTACCGGTGAAGTCAGCGGCTATATGGTTGAAAAAGAAGGACAGACATATTATGTAGACGCAATGTATGTTGAGTCTACTCTTGAAGAAGCAACCAAAGCCTATCCACAGCATGTGATCCATTCTACTTATTGGGATTATTACTTTGGTGAAGGATATTCACAAACGGCATATATAGACAGCTTAGATTATAAACCCTTTAATAAAAAGCAATATGCCGATAATCCGTTAAGATCAGATATTAACGCTGTACATATATCTATGAATATTTTTAAACAGGAATTTGATTATTTATTGGGACTATGCAAAGAAACAGGCATTAACGCGTTAGTTGTGGAAGTAAAAAGTGATATTGGGGATATTGCTTTTGAAAGTGAACAGTGCAAGCCTTATTTGAACGATCCGAATCGAGCAATTGAAGATGCCGTTGTCACCAAAAGTGAATTGCAATCATTGATCGATCGCTGTCATCAAGAAGGCATCTATTTGATTGCACGTATCGTTACCTTTAAAGACCAAATCTTTGCACAGCAGAACAGTGAAGAAAGTATTCTTTCCAATGATGGTTCTCTGCTTATACATAATGGGGAAAACTGGCCTTCTGCTTACTCTCGAAAATCTTGGATGTACAATGTAGCGATTGCAAAAGAAGTCGCAGAAATGGGATTCAATGAAATTCAGTTTGATTATGTTCGTTTCCCTGATGGTTTAATTGACGGAGAAATGAACGGTGAAATCAACTTGCATAATACCTATGATGAATATAAGACGCAGGCTCTTCAGCGCTTCTTAATGTATGCTTATGAGGAACTGTTTCCTTTAGAAGTCTATGTGGCGGCCGATGTCTTTGCTTGGCCGGCAGTGGCAGAGGATGATCAGAATATCGGACAGTTTATCCCCGCTTTAGCTAACGTTGCCGATGTCATTTCTCCTATGCCTTATCCGGATCACTTTGGTCCTGGCAATATGGGATCTGATCAGCCGTGGCAAAATCCTGAAACCACTTTGCAGAATTACAGTGAAATAATGGAAGAAGTTTTAAACAGCGTTCCTACTCCTGCAACCTACCGCACTTGGATTCAAGGCTATGCCTGCATGGGGCATGTCTGTAAGGGAACTCCGGACAATCCGCAAAGAGATTATGGCAGTCAGGAAATGATGGATCAGATCCACGGAATCAACAATGCCGGATTTGAAGGCTATATGGTATGGTCAGGATATGGTGGAAGCGGAATGTTCGAAGAACGAAAAGCGGGATTTATTTCCAGTAAATTACCAGAGAATAAAAAATGGAAGCACAGCTTCCAATGACACCTTAAAATAGGTGTCTTTTTTATCTTAATATTTTGTTTTAAACATTAAATATACAGGGATGCCTGCAACAATCGATCCACCGATGATGTTCCCTAAGGTGGCGATCAGCATATGAATGCCCATCAAAGCAAAAGGAGAATCACCGATGCCAAACTGAGTGATACACATCGCAAAGAAGCCGCTATTGGCAATACAATGCTCAAACCCCGGCAATACAAACGCCGCTACAAAAAACATGATCATGACTAAACGGACCATATCATCTTTCACTTTGATTCCCGCATAGCCGGCAATACACACAAGAAAGTTACATAAGATGCCTTTAATCAGCAGCTGCATTGGTTCAAATGCCAATTTCGCATCCATTAATGCTTGTAAATAGGTTGGAAAAATCGTATTAAAAGATCCGCTTAATATAAATAATGCCCCTACGGCAAACAAACCTAGAATATTTCCGACAAAACAGATCCACCAAGCTGGGATAATATCTAAAAAATGCATCTTTTTATCATAAACCGGAATGATCGTCGTTAAACAGTTCCCGGTAAACAATTCAGCTCCCAAGAAACAGATTGCAACCAGTCCGATTCCAAATGTCACAGCAACAGCGATCTTAGAAAATTCCGGGTAATTAGTTGAAAGCAAGGCGCCGGCTGAATAGGATAAAATAACCGCTCCTCCTAAATATAACCCAGCCATGATAGATCGCATGAAATAGCGCATTGGGTCATCTTTCGCCATGAGTATTTTATTGATGCCTACACTATTTAATAATTCAATGTCGTTCATTTTATTCCTCCCACGCAAAACTTACAAAATTATAAACTATTTTTTCTCTTTTTGCAATTGCCAATAGTAGATTCGCTTATGTGTTTCGCTCACTGTGAATTCTTTTCTTAAATCACTCGGAATCGCTTTTGTTTCAACGAATTCTGCACCTAATTTTTCGATTGTTTTTTTAGAAGCTATATTATCTGGTGAACAGGTGATTAAAACATGATGATAGCCTAATGAACGAATGAATGGTTTTAAGGCAAGGCACGCCTGAAGGGCATAATGATGCCCCCTGTAAGACTCATCAACACTGTATCCGATATGACCGGCAAACTCATGTTCCATATCACTGCCGCAGCGAAAAACGATACGTCCGACTGGTTCTTTGACTGATTCTATACAGATATCAAATATATAATAAGGTGACCAGCCATCGACATCATCGACATATTCATTTAGTTCCAATACAACATCTTGATAGTTTAATTTTTCCATATGCTTTCTCCATAAAAAAGGAGACAATTTACATTGACTCCACGTAATCCGTGATCTGTTTTAAAGTATACTCGATATCCTGATTATTATCAATAATGACATCTGCACTTTGATGATATAATGCATTTCTCTCCTGATAAAGTGTATATAAGCGTTCTTTTCCTTCTTTTAATAATGGACGGGTACTGGTTTCAATATCCTGAATAATATTTTCAACGTCACGATCCAATAAGAAAATAATCCCATTCTTTTTTAAAGCATCAATATTTTCCTGATTTTTAATAACGCCGCCCCCAGTAGATAAGATATGTCCGGATAACTGTGCAACTTCCTGACAGCAAAGCGTCTCTCTCTCTCTGAAATAAGCTTCACTGATTGAAAACATATCCTCAATCGATTGTTTGAATTTCTGAACTAAATAGTCATCAATATCAATCAATGGATAATTCAGTTTCTTAGACAGCTGCTGTGAGATCGTTGTCTTTCCGCTTCCGGGCATGCCAATCAATACTATATTTTTCATATTTCCCCCTAGGATTGCTGATATGTGCCTAACACTCTTAACAGTTCAGTGTTATACTGCATCTTAGTTAATGCTTTAATAACGTTAGGATCTTTAATATTGCCTTCAAAATCAATGTAGAAATAATACTGCCATGGTTTTGAATGAATGGGTCTTGATTCGATTCTGACCATGTTTAGGTGGTGATTGCGAATTATATTTAGAATCGTGGCTAATGCTCCTACCTCATGCTTTAATGAACACATGATGCTGATGCGGTTATACGTTTCATTCGATTCCATTTGCTTTCCAATAACAATAAAACGTGTATGATTTGTTTTATCTGTATGAATATTTTCTTTCAAAATGTGAAGTCCGTAAAGTTCCGCAGCTTTTTTAGAAGCAATCGCCGCTTTGGTTTTATCATTAGTTTCCATGACCATTTTCGCAGCCATTGCCGTATTAGGATAAGGGAATCTGCGAATATTTGGACAAGTATCTAAAAACTGAATGGACTGAGCCAACCCCTGAGGGTGAGAATACACTTCTTGAATATCGGCTAATTCAGCCCCTGGCAGTGCTAATAAATGCTGAGCAATGGAGATGCTTTGTTCTCCAACAATATAAAAGCCATAATTGCGGATCAAATCATAAACGTCGTTGATTGCTCCAGTTGACGAGTTTTCGATAGGCACTACACCATATTGAATCTCATGCTGATCCAATGCTTTAAAGACATCTTCAAATTGATCGTAATGCATCACATCTACCTTTGAAGAGAAGTACATTTCCAATGCTTCCTGTCCGAAAGCCCCCTCTACTCCTTGATAACCGACTTTCAGCATTTCATTTTTTGATAATGGTGTATGGGCTTCAATTTCAAATTTTTCCGGTATAAATTCTGCTTGATAATCTTTAGATAGGTCCATTATCGATTGAATAAGCTGAGCTCCATATTCTTTAAGATTTTCCTGCTGAATCTTTTGCTTGCTTTTTTCAATCACTAGCTTTTCTCTTTCGGGCTGAAAGATTTCCATATCATGAGCAAGCTTATATAAAATAACGTCTTTAGAGACTTGCATGCGGGCTTCAAATAAGCTCAGCAATTTTGTATCAATTTCATCAATCTCCTGACGACATTCTTCCAATGTTTTCATTGCTTTCCCCCCATTGCTTCATAAATAGCGATCGCGCACATCGCTTCTACAACGGCAACCGCACGAAATACGATACAGGGATCGTGTCTCCCTTTAATCTCGATTTCTGTATTTTCTTTCGTTTCCACATTGATTGTCTGTTGCTTTTGGGCAATCGATGGGGTCGGTTTAATGCCTACTGTAAAGGTAATCGGCATTCCGTTGCTGATTCCGCCCACAATTCCCCCGTTATGATTCGTTTTTGTTTTCACTTTATTATCTTCATAATAATAAGAATCGTTTGCCTGACTTCCCAGCATTCGGCATAAATCAAAACCATCACCAAACTCTAATCCCTTTACTGCGGGAATCGAGAACATCAAGTGGGCAATCGTGCTTTCTAATGAATCAAAGAATGGTTCACCAATACCTGCCGGCAAACCAATAACTCCGCATTCAATCTGTCCGCCTACAGAATCATATTGAGTACGTGCAACCTCTACAACTGCCTCCATCTTCGGGAATACAGCAGTATCTAAAACCGGATAAAGCTGCTGACTTAATTGATCAAATACCCTTTTATCTAATGCTGCATCAAAGACCTGATCCTGAACCGATTGGATACTTTTTATATGTGCTCCAACATAAATCTCCTGCTGTGCTAAGATTTGTTTGATTACCGCTCCGGCAAAAACAATGGGAGCAGTAATTCTTCCCGAGAAGTGTCCCCCTCCGCGAACATCATTATATCCATGATATTTCACATATGCAGCAAAGTCGCTGTGTCCCGGGCGCATATGCGTTTCTAATAAAGAATAGTCTTTTGAATGCTGGTCTGAATTATAAATCAAAGCACATAGCGGTGCTCCGGTTGTAATCCCATCTTGAATCCCGCTCATAATTTCTATCTGATCTTTTTCTTTGCGGGCAGTTGACAGCTTATTATTTCCGGGAGCACGGCGCAGCATTTCTTTTTCGATTAGAGCCATGTCAATTTTTAATCCGGCTGGCAGTTTACCTAAGTTTATACCAATCGCTTTTCCATGACTTTCCCCAAAAATAGATAACTCAATATTTTTTCCCCAATTAGCACTCACTTGTCATTCCCCCTAATTGTTCAAAATCCTGCCAGAAGCTTGGATATGATTTCTTCACACATTCCTTATTATCGATGATTATTTCTGTTTGTGCACATGTTGAAGCAATAGCTAAAGTCATTGCAATACGATGATCTGCCCAAGCACTCACTTGTCCCCCATTTAGCTGCTGAACGCCTTCAATGATTAATCCGTCTGTGGTTTCAGTAATCTTTGCCCCTAATTTTGTCAGCTCAGTGGCCACTGCGGCTAAACGGTCACATTCTTTAATACGTAAGCGTTCAGCATGTTCAATTTTAGTGGTTCCTTCAGCCAGACTGGCAGCTAAAGCCAATACCGGAATAACATCCGGACACTGGCTGCCGTCAATCGTTGTCGCTTTTAACTGTTTAGCTTCTACTTTAATGAAGCCTGCTTCTTTGGTTAAAGCAGCTCCCATTCTTTTAAGGATGTCAATGGCTTCTTTATCTCCCTGTAAAGACTCCAAATTTAAGCCTTTTAATGCAACCGAATTCCCCAATGCCCCGGCGACTAAATAAAAAGCTGCCTGTGAATAATCCGCTTCCACATAGTAATCATGAGCATGGTAGCTCTGCCTTCCAACAATGTGGAATTCCTGATAATGATCATGAGTGATGACAACGCCAAAGGTTTTCAGCATCTGCAAAGTAAGGTCAATGTAGCCAATCGATTCTAATTTAGAAGTAACAATAATTTTTGAATCTCCTTCTAGTAAAGGTAAGGCAAACAGTAAGCCGCTGATAAATTGAGAACTGACATTGCCCGGCACCTTAAATTCACCTGCTTTTAACTGGCCTTGAATCTTTAAATCTAAAATCTCATTTTGATACTGATATGATATTCCCTGTTCATCAAAGATATCATAGAAGACATTCAACGGGCGTTTCCCCAAATTTCCTTCCCCGATAAAACGAACATGGTTTTCATGAATCAGCGATACAGGTACCATAAAGCGCAGAGTTGAACCGGATTCTTTACAGTCAATCTGACATTCTTGCTGACTTCCCGTTAATGTTCCATCAATCAATAAATAATCTTCAAATGTCTCAATCTGAGCACCAAGAGCCTGCATTGCCGTGATTGTCGCTAAAATATCCTGAGAATACTCAATATGATCAATACGGCTTTTTCCTTTCGCAAGTGCGGCACAGATGATCGCTCGATGAGCCATGCTTTTTGATGGCGGAATAGCAACTGTTCCGTTTAATTGTGTTGGTGTAATTTTGATCTGACTCATGTTAAACCCTTTCTACCCCATCAAAGAATGTAAGGTCTGTCGGATAAACGAAAGCTTCTCCTAAATTCTTCAAAAGGATTAATGATAATTTGCTGTTGATATTCTTTTTATCTAGTTTAATCGTATTTTTAAGGACTTCCATCTCTATATTACAGGTAGTCGGAAGTTCATATCGTTCTAATACCGATTTTATCTTTTCTGCTGTATTTGCCAGTGTCAGTCCGCGTTCTTGTGCGATTTTAGTTAGCTGATACATGCCAATTGCCACTGCTTCTCCATGCGAGTACAACTCATAATGATAATGCTGTTCAATCGTATGTGCCAAGGTATGTCCGAAGTTCAATACTAATCGGTCACCAAAGTCTTTTTCATCATTTTCTACTACTATTCTTTTAATGTCAATACAGCGATAGATAATTTCATCAATATCTTTATAAAGATCATTAAAATCTTGATAAGCTGCTAACCGATCGAATAAAGCAGCATCTTTAATGCAGCCATATTTAATGACTTCTCCCATTCCATCATGAATAAATCGTGGTTCCAGTGTTTTTAATACCAAGGGATCAATCAGCACCATCTTAGGATGATGGAACGCTCCTACTAGATTTTTCCCCGAAGGCAGGTCCACTGCTACTTTCCCTCCAACGCTTGAATCTACCTGAGCGAGCAGTGAGGTAGGTATTTGAATAAAGGGGATTCCTCTTAAATAAGTGGCTGCAACGAAGCCGGCAAGATCACCAATCACTCCCCCACCTAAAGCCACGATTAAATCGCTGCGAGTTAGATTAAAATCTAACAATTGTTTGTAGAGTGCTGGTAAAACGTCAAAGCTTTTGCTTTTTTCACCATGTGGCATTTCTACAATAGTGACGTCATAATCTTTTTCTAGCTGTGATTTAACGGTCTCTCCGTAATAATGATTAACCTGATCATCTGTAATAACAGCAATCTTTTTCCCCTGATAAATTGCTTTTATTTTCTCTCCCACTTGATGAAGTAATCCCTGTTCAATATAGATGGGATAGCTCTTTTCTTTTAAATTTACCAGCATCTCCATAAAACAACCTCCTAAATTTCTTTTCCTATTACTTTTGCGATATCGCGTACTTGTTTAATCACGGCTTCAAATTTCTCCGGCTTCAATGACTGTGGTCCGTCGCATAACGCTTTTTCCGGATTGTTGTGTACTTCAATCATTAAGCCATCGGCTCCCGCTGCTACTGCCGCTCTTGCCATAGGTTCGACTAACCACCATTTCCCTCCGGCATGACTTGGATCAATGATAATCGGTAAATGCGTTAGTTTCTTTACCACCGGAATAGCTTGTAAATCCAATGTGTTTCTTGTATACGTTTCAAAGGTTCGAATTCCTCTTTCACATAAAATAACATTAGGATTTCCGGCTGCCATGATGTATTCGGCAGACATGATCCATTCTTCAAAGGTAGCGGATAATCCTCTCTTTAATAAGATCGGTCTTTTTGTCTTTCCCAGTTGTTTTAGTAAATCAAAGTTCTGCATGTTTCTTGCTCCGATTTGAATTAAGTCCACTTTTTCATCGAATTCCTCTAAATGATCGGCTGACATTAATTCGGAAACGATCGGCATTCCAACTTCTTTTCCGGCTTTATATAAAATATCTAATCCGCTTGATCCCATCCCTTGGAACGCATAGGGACTGGTACGGGGCTTGAAGGCTCCGCCGCGAAGCATATTGGCACCGGCTGCCTTTGCGGCTCTAGCAATCTCGATGACTTGTTCTTCAGATTCGATGGAACAAGGACCGGCAATGACCGCTAAATGATCCCCGCCCACTTTTACGCCTGACACATCAATGATAGAGTCATCAGGGTGGAAAGCACGGTTTGCTTTCTTATACGGTTCAGAGACTTTCATCACTCTTTCTACCACTTCATCGACTTCTAAGCTTCTAGGGTCAATCTTAGTCGTATCCCCAATGATCCCAATAACAGTCATTTCGGATCCTACCACGATTTGGGGCTGTCCCCCTCTTTCTTTGACCATTCCTTCAATTCTTTCAATATCTTCTTGTTTTGTTTTTGGTTTTAATACGATAATCATAATATTTCTCTCCTCTTCTTTCTATAATCCCTGGATAAAATATAAAAAGCCCTCGTTCTCTAATTGCTTAGAGGACGAGAGCTATGCTTCGTGTTACCACCTCAGTTTGTAAATATCTCACGATATTTACCTTATCAAGTACGCTAAATAACTTAGTTCATACTCTAACATGATAACGGCATGTAACCGGATATACCTACTAATTTCAGTACTCAACTCCAAGATGAATTCACTATTTTTCATTTGATCCTATCTCACCAACCTAGGACTCTCTTTGCAAATGGCCAATACCTACTATTTCTTTTCACAGTATTTTATCGATAGATTATGCAATAATATTAATACGATTTTTTACCTTTGTCAATTCTTTTATATAAAATAACAACATCATTCGTATAATTATTGAATTTCAGAAAAAACCTATCTTAAAATAAGATTTTTTTATTTTAAGCATGATTGGCTCTGTAAAATCATACTATTTATAGAACAAAATAATGGCATATTCTTAGAACATTCGACAAAATATATGGTATGATAAATAAAAGGAGGTGAAGCGTATGAAATGCTTACTGATTGTCAATCCGACATCAGGACGTAAAAATATTCAGGCAACGCTGCATGAATTAATTGGTAAACTCGTCTTAAAAAAAGTTATTTCCTCTTTTGAGGTTTTCTATACTCAGGGAAATCGTGATGCCTATCAGCTTTTATTAACGCTTGTACCTCATCAGTATGATTTAATTATCTCCGTTGGCGGCGATGGAACGCAGAGTGAAGTCATCAACGGAATCATTGATGGGAAATGTGATATTCCTCTGTATATTTTAGCGGCAGGAACAGTTAATGATTTATCCCGTGCCTTAAAAATTCCGGAAAAGCATGATGATGTTGTTAAAACAATAGCGAAGTTTCATCAAATTAAGATGGATGTGGGAAAAGCCAATCATGTTTATTTCGCTAATGTCTTAGCCGGGGGAATGTTTACCGATATTGGTTTTAAGGTAGACAAAAAGAAAAAGGCAATTTTAGGTCCCTTTGCTTATTATCTGAACGCTATTTTAGATCTTCCTAATCAGCTGAACAGTACAATGGATCTCCATATTGAGGTTGACGGAGAAATCATCAATGAAGAAGCCTATATGTTTCTAGTTACCAATTCTCGCTTAGTTGGGGGCTTCTTATTAGCTTCCCAAGCCGATTTATGCGACGGATTACTTGATTTATTGGTAGTAAAAAAATGTGATATTACCGATCTGATCGCATTATCTAAAGATATTCTATTAAACAAGCATTTAGATAGTCCGTTTATTATTTACCGACAAGCCAAGCATATTCATCTTTCCTCTTCTAAATCCATCACTTTAGATATTGACGGGGAACAGGCGAATGAACTGCCTATCGATATTTCCGTAGCACCTCAAGCTATCAAGATTATTACACCTAAAGTCAGAAAAAATAAAAAGTAACCGATGAAGAACGATGTCTCATCAGGTTACTTTTTGCGTTTATCCGCTCATTCATTTTTCTTACTCGTTTTTTATCACAACAAACCTATAACTATTTTCATATAATAAAAAAGTGGGAACTCCCACTCTTCTTAATATTTTGATAACATATTTCTTAATTGCGGTTCACCGGTAAAACCAACTTGAGTTTCTACAGGCTGTCCATCTTTAAACATCACCAAAGTCGGAATAGATTGTACCCCATAACGTCCTGCAATATCAGGAGATTGGTCAACATCTACTTTGATTATTTTCACATTTGTATACTCACCAGACAATTTTTCTAGTACCGGAGCAATCATTTTGCATGGTCCGCACCATGTTGCGAAGAAATCAACTAATACTGCTCCTGTTGAAATTTCTTGATCAAATTCATTTGAATTCACGATTTTCATGTTTTATCACCTCTATACATATTATGCCAAAGTATCTGAATTTAATCAATTAATTTGCTTTAAGAGTGACATCTAGCTGATTGAATGGAATTTTAATGCCTTCCTTATCAAAAGCTGCCTTTACTTGTTCCAGCATGTCAAAACGAAAATCAACGAAATCATCGTTTTCGCACCACGCTCTTAACAGAACCTGTACACTACTTTCTTTATAACCGGATACACGAATGAGCGGTTCAGGATTTTTTAAAGCCTTGGGATGTGACAAAATTACATCATGGATAACTGCTTTTACCTTTTCAATGTCGGCATCATAAGCGACATCAAAGGTTAATTCTAAGCGACGATGTTCTTCATGGGTACTGTTTACAATGATATTTTGGGTCATTTGTGAGTTGGGAACAACGATGCGCTTATTGTCAATCGTATTAAGAACTGTAAACATCACTTGAATTTCTTTAACCGTTCCCGCAAACTGATTCACTTCAATATAATCGCCTGCCATGAACGGTTTTGTAAATAAAATAATGATGCCACTTACAAAGTTGCTAAGGTTATCTTTGAACCCCAAAGCTAAAGCAGCCCCGGCAGTCCCGAAAATCGCAAATAATGAGGCAGTAGGAAAGCCTAAAGCGCCGATGGCACTAATAATAACCACTACTTTTAATCCGCTGCTCACTACTGAACGCACAAATGAAATTAATGTCAGTTCAATCTTAGCTCGGTTCATCGCCTTCACTATAAATTTTGTGACAAACTGTGACAGATAAAGTCCAATGACCAGTACTAAAATCGCTGAAAAACACTTTTCTCCTAATTCTAATCCTTTTGTGATTAAAAAGTCGATAACTTGTTCCATGTTTCCTCCTAGACTAAAAATAAGCGATCAATCGCTTATTTTGCTGCGGCTTCACTTTCTTTTACAACTTGTTTATAAAAGACTGTGATCGCTAATTGTAATTTAACTTTATAGATCATAACTGCAAATGTGATAGAAGCTAATGCAATCAAGATCGTCATTACACAAGCTAAGATAAAGCTTAATGACGGCAGCATGCCGATCAATTGTGTAAATCCGTTGGTTAAAGCGATATTTGCTAAAGTGATGGCAATCAATGCGCCAAGATAAGGAATCGCAAAGCGAAGAAGCAATGTGATATATGCCCATGTTCTTCCTTTCATTCCTTTCCAAGATGCAGAAAGTGATTCAAACAATGAATACTCTTTATCCACTGCATAATAATAAGTTAAAGCAAATTTAATTTCTAAGAATAATCCAACGACCATCGCTACTGCAAAGCCAATCAGCATTCCCGCAGGAATCAGCCATTGAATTAAATTATTAGAATCCGTTGTCTTAATAAAATCAATGCTTCCTGTTAATAACGCTCTGATACATGCAAAGACATGTTCAACATCTCCGGAGAAAGCAACCATTGATCCTAGAATGATTAAGATCTGGATAATCACAATGATCAGTCTCTTCCCAACAAACACAGAGAATGCACTCGGATATTCTTTAAGCCCCATTAACGTATATTTTAATGTGGTCACTTCTTTTGCTTTTCTATCATATGCTTTTAATGATGCACGAATCGTTCCTAATTCCAATGTCTCCATCAGTACAGATAAGATCATAAATGGAATAAAGTAAGAAAATCCCCCAAGGATTCCTAATATTGCACCAACCGCTAAAAATGTTCCTGATATATAATGTGAACTTTTTTGATATAAGAAATTGGCCTGTTCCTTTATTTCTTTTGTATTCAATTCTATTCCCTCCTGCCATTTACACCATATTATATCATAAAATTACAGCGTTTCCACTAAAATAATAATTTTGATAAAAATAAAAAACGTTGTGTAAATATGTTATTTTTGATATGATAATTAAGTTAGGAGGAATCTTCTATGAAAAAAATCGCAATCGTAACCGACAGCAATTCAAGCATTTCTCAAAAAGAAGGAAAAGAGCTTGGAATTTCTATTATTCCAATGCCTTTTACGATTAACGGGAAAGAATATTTTGAAGATATTAATTTAAGTTCTGATGAATTTTTTGAGTTGCTGGAAAGTGGAAATAAAGTATTTACATCACAACCCTCTGCTGGAAACATTACGGCTTTATGGGATGAACTTTTAGAAGAATATGACGAGATTTTACATATGCCGATGTCAAGCGGATTAAGCGGGTCTTGTCAAACAGCGATGCTTTTAGCTGAGGAATATAAAGGAAGAGTGTTTGTTGTAAATAATCAGCGTATTTCAATTACTTTAAAACATGATGTATTGGAAGCTTTAAAGCTGATCAGTCAAGGAAAAGATGCACAGTATATAAAAGATATATTGGAAGTCAATAAATTTAATTCAACCATTTATATCACAGTTCCAACCTTAGAATACTTAAAACGCGGAGGACGTTTAACACCGTTGGCGGCAGCTTTAGGCGGTCTGTTGAAATTGAAGCCTATTTTAACGATTCAAGGGGAAAAGCTTGATGCTTTTGAAAAGACACGAACAATGGCCAAAGCTCATAAGATTATGGCTGAAGCTCTTGTACGAGATATTAATGAAAAATTAGATCCTGAAGGAAAAGGTGCGAATTGTAATATCTATGTCGCATATACTAAAGATGAACAAATCGCTAGAGATATGGTTGAATATTTAAAAGAATATTTTCCAAATAATGTTATTACTTATGCTCCACTGTCGTTATCTATTGCATGTCATACGGGACCTAATGCAATCGGAATCGGTGCTTGTTTGAACATTGACTAGAGGTTAACTCTAGTTTTTTATTCTTTTCTATAAAAGAATGGCTGGAATTATGCTATAATTTATTGAGATGAAAAATTTTAAAAAAGAGGTGAAATCATGCCAACAGAAAAAGTTGCAAATAAAGAAAAAAATAATAAAGCTGCACAACATGCGCCTAAGAAGCGCCCTCTTGCTGGCACTAAAGAACCTAGATATACACATGAAACAAAGGTATATGCTTTAGGTGGTTTAGGCGAAGTCGGTAAGAATATGTATTGCATCGAACATGATAATGAAATCATCATTATTGATGCCGGTGTTAAATTTGCTGAGGAAGGATTACCAGGAATTGATTATATTATTCCGGATTATTCTTATCTCGTTAAAAATCAAAAGAAAATCAAAGCCTTATTGATTACTCACGGCCATGAAGATCATATCGGAGGAATTCCTTTCTTACTACAATTAGTGACGGTTCCTTTCATTTATGCTTCTCCATTAGCAAGTGCGTTAATCAAACGTAAATTAGAAGAAAGAAAATTAACAAAAGCTTCTAAGATAATAGAAATTGATGATTCTTCAAGAGTAGAAACGAAGTTCTTCAACATTGGTTTCTTTAGAACGAACCACTCTATCCCAGAATCTGTCGGGATTATTATCAATACCCCTAATGGACGTATTGTGACGACCGGTGACTTTAAATTTGATTTAACACCAGTCGGGGAACCGGCTGACTTTCAAAAAATGTCATTCTTAGGTACTACCGGAGTTACCCTTTTGATGAGTGATTCAACAAACGCAGAAGTACCGACTTTCTCACTGAGTGAAAAAGTGGTAGCTAATTCGATTCAAAATGAGTTCAGAAAAACGGAAGGACGTATCATTGTCGCGACATTCGCATCTAATGTTGACCGTGTTCAGCAGATCGTTCAGGCAGCTGTGAAATTTGATCGTCGTATTCTTGTTTTCGGACGTTCAATGGAAAATGTTATTCAGACTTCCCGCAAGCTGGGACACATTAAATGTCCGGATCGCTATTTTATCAAAAGTGATGAAGCGAAGAAATTTCCTGACAGTCAGCTGTTGATTCTGTGTACAGGAAGTCAGGGAGAACCCTTGGCGGCATTGTCACGTATTGCTGCCGGAACCCATAAATTTATTCGTATTAAACCAACCGATACGATTATTTTCTCATCAAGTCCGATTCCCGGAAATGCAGCGAGCATTAATCGTGTCGTAAACAAGCTCTTTAGATTAGGAGCTCGTGTATTAACACATTCTCCGTTAAACAGTCTGCATACATCAGGACATGCTTCTCAGGAAGAACAAAAACTAATGTTACTGCTAACAAGTCCTAAATATTTTTTCCCGGTTCATGGAGAATACCGTATGCTTAAAATTCACAGTGAATTAGCGCATGATGTCGGCATTCCTAAAGAAAATACTTTCGTTCTTTCAAACGGCGATGTCATTATCTTAAAAGATGGAGAAGCTCGTTTAGGAAATCGTATCCATGCTGATGATATCTATGTCGATGGAAATGATATTACCGGATTGTCCACTGCAGTGCTAAGAGATCGTCAGATCTTATCTGAAGATGGAATGGTATCCATTCTTATCAGTATGGATTCACGTACTGGTAAGCTGCTGGCTCGTCCGGTGATCGTATCTCGTGGATTTGTCTATATGAAAGACAGTTACCAATTGATTAAAGAAGCAGAACGTTTAGTACAAGATGCTTTAAACAAATTATTAGCAGGAAAGACGACATTCAGTGAAATTAAGAATACGATTCGTGATACTTTAAGTCCATATTTCTATCGTAAAACGAAAAGAAATCCAATGATCATTCCGGTGATCATGAATAAAAAATAATGAAGAAGCTTCATTACTTAAAAGTTATTGTAATATTATTACTGATCGCAGTGATAGGAGTAACCGCTTATTTAAGCTTTTATCGTACTCCTTATGCGATCAGTCTTTCTAAACACGAAGTCGTTCATACAGATTTGCCGGAAGCTTTCAATAATTTTAAAGTAGGATATTTTTCCGATCTCGATTTAAAAGATAATGATGATATTACACGTCTTAAAAAAATAGTAGAAAAAATAAATGCACAAAATTTTGATTTAGTTCTTTTTGGCGGTGATATCTTCGATGAACAGATCATCAGTAAAGATGAAGTCAGTCAGCTTTTAAATCAAATTACAGCTAAATACGGAAAATTTGCCGTATTAGGTGAAAAAGATTATACTAGTGTCAATGATACCAAGAGTATTTTGCAGTTAGGCGGATTTGAAGTACTGTCAAATGAAGCACGTTCTATCTACTACAACAACAGCTCAATTACTTTATTCGGCTTGGAATCTGCTGATAATTTAGGTACTTTAATCAATGCCAACAACAGCGGTAACTATAAAATTGCTTTAGTGCATCAGCCTGATTTCTTTACAAATACGGTTGGCAAAGACATTGAATTACAGTTATCAGGACATTCACATGGCGGTTATATCTATCTTCCGTTTTTGGGTCCATTGATTACTGTTGATGGAGCAAAAGCCTATAACCATGGCCGTTATGATGTTGGCGCTTCAACCTTGATCGTTTCCAATGGTCTGGGAATGGAAAGCGGACAGTCAGCACGTCTGTTCTGTACTCCCGATATCCTGCAAGTCACACTGAAAAACAAATAGAGGAGCAAAAATTATTGCCCCTCTTTTTTTAATTCACTTTTACGATCTTTATAGCCTTTTAAAACAACCTTACGTGCCTCAATTGCTTCTGACTTATCCAATGCCGGAATCCCTTCTAATGGATAATTCATTCCTAAGCTCTTATATTTATTGATTCCCATGGTATGATAAGGCAGAATATCCAATGCCTTAATATTGTGGAACTGTCCAATATAGTACCCTAACTGATAAAGATAATCATCGTTTTGTGTTATTGTTGGAACAACCACATGTCGAATCCAAACTTCCTTGCCAATCTCGTCAAGATAAGTTAAAAAATCCAAGATGCGGTCATTTTTCTGCTGTGTCAGTTTGATATGCTCCTGAGGATCAATATGCTTAATATCCAGCATAACCAAATCAGTCACAGCCATTAAACCATTCATCTTTTCCAATGCTTTTTCTTCTCTGGAGAAGGTAATCCCTGATGTATCTAAGCAAGTATGAATCCCTTTTTCCTTCGCTTTTGCAAACAGCTCTGTAACAAAATCCATCTGCATCAGCGGTTCTCCGCCGGTAACCGTTAAACCGCCTTCTTTATAAAAAGATTTATTTTCATCATAAGCCTCTAAAATTTCTTTTGTTGTCATCTTATTTCCGGTATTTAATTCCCAAGTATCCGGATTATGACAATACAAACAGCGCATTGGACAACCTTGAGTAAACACGACAAAACGAATCCCCGGTCCATCAACAGTACCAAACGATTCAGTTGAATGTATATATCCTTCCATAACGCGCCCTCCATTCTTGTTTCACTCTACATATTATAACATTATTCAATATAAAAAGAAGCTGTAATGCGTAAATAGTTAACATTATCAATACAACCGTTTTTTCTAAAAGTCACATCCATCTTTTGACATACTTTAAGAGTATTACTTTCTTGTTTTTTAGTTTATTTTCCTTTTAACCATATTCTAACAGATATTTATCTATGATTTTATATTTGATATACAACTTAAAATTTTATCATAATCAATAAACGCATACGATGCTCCTGATGTTATTCTCTCTTTATGCCAATTCAAATACCACTCTCGAAGATGGGCTAAATTCTCAGGCCAAAAATTTTGACCAGCTATATATTCATCAGCCATCTGATACTTCATAAATAAGTCAATTTTTTTAATCCAATACTCACTTATGTTATTTTTTAGTAAATAACCATTTAAATAAGCAATAAAACAAGTCTCTGCATAATTCGTTCTCTCTTCTTCACTTTTATATGTTAATGGTCCAGCACCCTTTTGTATTAGAAAGAATAAAGCACTTGCTATATCTGCTGCATACCAGTTAAATTGACAAGCATTAAAGTCAAACAACTTAATATTTTCTTTATCCACGAAAAAATTATCTGTATGAATATCGTAATGAATAATTCCATAACTTTCTTGATCTATAGGAAGAAGACAAATTTCATCATGGTATTTTTGTTGACATTGGCGAACAGCTTCATCCTCAATCAAATTTTTAAAGCGCCATGAAGTTGCAGGACTATTCCACTCAAATTCAGGTATACGAATATTTCCTTCATACGCTCTTGTCAATCGGTGCATTCTCCCCATAAGTTTGCCGAGATTAAAAAATAAAGTTTCATTAAATTCCATTGGATTGTTCACATCAACTATTTTTCCCGATGCTTTTTCAAACAAACAAAGAATATAGGAATTCTCATCTAGTCTTGCTATTTCATACAAATTGCCTTTTATACTTCGCTGAGGTTTTACGATATTATCCAAATGGTTTGCTAAATATGCCATCCATTTCAGTTCAAATTCTATATATTTTTCACTTTCAGGCTTGTATTTAGAAGCACGCAATATATATCGTTCCCCTTCTTTTTCTACTTCGAAAACTCTATTTCCTGTATACCCCATTGCCACCTCTTTAACAAATTGTACATCATAGAACGCTTCGGCTTGTTTTATTATCAAATTATTCTCTATATTCATTAGCTTCTCCTCCTATTATTTTAGTTATAGGAAATAACTCACGGGATAATACTTCTAATTAAATAATCCCCTTATGCCTATCCCACTTCAACCGTAAGGCGATTTATACTTGCGGCTTTATCGTACACCTAAATTCCACAAAATTAAAAATCGAAATAATGGTATTGAACCATTACTCCGATTTTATTACTGCCTCTTACATTGAATCGTGGAAAGTACGTGCGATAACGTCATCTTGCTGTTCTTTTGTAAGTTTAACGAAGTTAACTGCATATCCTGATACACGGATTGTTAATTGTGGATAGTTTTCAGGGTGAGCCTGAGCATCTAATAATGTTTCTTTAGTAAAAACATTAACATTTAAATGATGTCCACCTTTTTCAACATAACCATCTAATAAAGATACTAAATTATCGATTTGAGCTTGATTTGCCATAGTATTCCCCTCCTATTAAAAGTCGTCGTCTTCATCAGTAAAGAACGTTGGAATCTGGCATGCTGACTGTACGCCGCATGAGTCCAAGCCTTTCTTTACTTCTATTTTATCAACATTGAATTCTTCGCTGTCATCATTGAACTGCACGTTCATATGACCACCGCCATCCTCAACAAATTGATCTAACATTTTAATTAATTCTTCTACTTTTTTTTCGTTCAAAAGAATCGCTTCCTTTTTTATTTATCTTCTAAATCAATATCAACATCCAAGTCACCAACAAATACTTGGTCATCTTTACCTAAAGCCCCTGGAATGATTGAGAAAGTGTTAGAAATACCATCTTGTGCATCTTTAAATGGTAATTTTGCTACTGAAGCAAGTGAAGCAACAGCACCATGAGTATCTCTGCGATGCATTGGGTTAGCACCTGGAGCAAATGGTTCCCCTTTCTTTCTGCCATCCGGTGTACTTCCTGTTGCTTTACCATAAACAACATTAGAAGTAATTGTTAAGATAGATGTTGTAGGAACACTGTCACGGTAAGTATGATGAGATCTTACTTTATCCATGAATGTTTTTACTAACCAAGTTGCAATTTCATCAGCTTTGTCGTCATTGTTACCGTATTTAGGGAAGTCTCCTTCAGTAATGAAGTCTGTTACGATACCATCTTCATCTCTGACACATTTAACTTTTGCATATTTAATTGCTGATAATGAGTCTGCTACTACTGAAAGACCGGCAATTCCTGTCGCGAAATAACGTTTAACATCTCTGTCATGTAATGCCATTTGAATTCTTTCATAGCAGTATTTATCATGCATATAGTGGATGATATTTAATGAGTTAACATAAACCCCAGCTAACCAGTCCATCATATCTTCATATTTAGATACAACATCGTCGAAATATAAATATTCCCCTTCAACAGGTCTGAATTTAGGACCCACTTGTTTTTTAGAAACTTCATCGATACCCCCGTTGATTGCATATAATAAACATTTAGCTAAGTTAGCACGAGCTCCAAAGAACTGCATTTCTTTACCCACAACCATTGAAGATACACAACATGCGATAGCGTAGTCATCACCATGAGTAACTCTCATTAAGTCATCATTTTCATATTGAATTGAAGATGATTTGATTGACATGCTTGCACAGTATGCTTTGAAGTTAGCAGGTAAACGAGTTGACCATAAAACAGTTAAGTTTGGTTCCGGTGCAGCTCCTAAGTTGTCTAATGTGTGTAAATATCTGAATGAAGTTCTAGTAACCATTGGACGTCCATCGATACCAACACCACCGATTGATTCAGTTACCCATTGCGGATCTCCTGAGAATAATGCATTGTAATCTGGAGTACGCGCAAATTTAATCAATCTCAATTTCATGATGAAATGATCTACTAATTCTTGTGCTTCTTCTTCTGTTAATACACCATTTTTAATATCTCTTTCGATATAGATATCAATAAATGTTGAAGTTCTACCTAAAGACATTGCAGCCCCATTTTGTTCCTTAACTGATGCTAAGTAACCAAAATATAACCATTGAATAGCTTCTTTAGCTGTTGCTGCTGGTTTTGAGATATCTAAACCATAGATTTTTCCTAATTCTTTCAATTCTCCTAAAGCTCTGATTTGTTCACTTAATTCTTCACGCAAACGAATATTTTTACTATTCATACGGGCAACATGTGATGTAGCGAATTGTTCTTTTTTATCTTCAATTAAGCGATCTACTCCATATAATGCAACACGTCTGTAATCTCCGATAATACGTCCGCGTCCGTAAGCATCAGGTAATCCAGTAATGATATGAGAAGATCTGCATGCTCTCATTTCTGGAGTATAAACATCGAATACACCTTGGTTATGTGTTTTTCTGTATTTTGTAAAAATGTTTACAATTTCAGGATCTACTTCGTATCCATTATCTGCACATGCTTGCTGTGCCATACGAATTCCACCAAAAGGTTGTAAAGATCTTTTGAATGGTTTTTCTGTTTGGAAACCAACGATCTTTTCTTTTGATTTATCTAAATAACCTGCTTCATGTGATGTGATGGTAGATACTACTTTAGTATCCATATCTAAAACACCACCGGCATCTCTTTCCTTAGCAGTTAAATCCATAACTTGATCCCATAATTCTAAAGTAGCTTTAGTAGGTCCAGCTAAGAATGATTCATCTCCTGTGTAAGGTGTGTAGTTTAATTGGATGAAATCTCTTAAGTTGATTTCAGAAGTCCATTTACCTTCTACAAACCCTTCCCATGCATTTGTTAAACTCATGTGTTTAAACCCCCTGTTTGATTTTTTATTTTTCCTAGTCAATTATAGCACCGCCAAAATATGAATACAACAAATTTATTACAATTTTAAAAAATTATTAGTATTTCATAAAAGAGTACTAGAAATGATAAATAAAACGCTGTAAAAGAAGATAATTAAAAGTGATCACACTATTAATGTATCAGATAATAATTCCTATTACCACTTATTTGCTTGTTTATTTTCAATATCAAATTCTGCTCTTTTCAGCATGTTAATTATATCACAATAGACTTATATCGACAATTAAAAGCATTCAAAACTGTATAAAAAAACTGCCTAGAATGGCAGTATATTTAAACTTTCGCTTTCATTTCACTTTCAATTGCCTGAGAGGTTTTTCCAAAGATCATTGAAACCTTATTTTCATTTTGAACAATTCCGCTGGCTCCTAAAGCTTTTATTTTTTCTGCTTCAATTGCTTTAGGTTCTTTAAGCTCAACTGTTACTTTTGACATTGAGCTGCTGATCTCTTTAATATTGCCACTACCGCCAAGTGCTGATAATAAATGTTCAATATCAACGCCGGATTTAGCTAATACTTTCTGTTTTGGCTTTTTATTCTTTAAATAAAAACGAATTCCTAAAAGAAGCACTGCGATCGCAATCACTCCTAAAGCTATATATAAATAAAGTTCATTTCCCATTTTCATGTATCCTTTCTTACGGTATTCTTTGTATTTTCTTCAATTTATAGTATACTATAGTCTAGAGGTGAAGGAAACATGAAAATAGAGAATTTTAAGTTAAGAGGAAGAGATTCGTGGATGTAGAAAAGAAGCAATATTTTCATCGGCCGCTGCTAGTGATCATGATTATTGTGGCTATCATCAGCTGTATTGCGATCGCCTCCGCAAAGCCTCTCATTACCTATCCAAATCCGGGCGGGTATTGGTCAAAACAATTGCAATGGTACATTATTGGCTTTGTTGCCATGTATGCTGTATATAAATTTGGAAGTGACAGGATTTATTCTTGTATATGGATCATTTATTGGCTGCTAATGCTTTCACTGTTATTATTAGCCCTTAAACATCGTTTCGGACTGCCGGTTCCCTTTGCTGAAGAAATAAACGGAGCAACCAGCTGGTTCATCTTCCCCGGTATCGGTGGAGTCCAGCCGAGTGAATTTATGAAAATGGCCATCATTATCACATTATCCAAGGTTGTTCAAGAACACAATGAGCTTTACACCCTGCACACTTTTGAAACAGACTGTAAGCTATTAGCTAAGGTGGCCGCAGTTTCGCTGCCGCCATGTCTTCTGATCTATCTGCAAAATGATGCTGGGGTTACGATGATCATTGCAGTGTCGGTGATTTTTCTATTATTTGCCAGTGGTCTGCAAATGCGCTGGTTTATCGTTGGGGTAAGTATTCTCTTAATAGGAATATTAGCAATCGTTTATATCTTCTTATATAATCAGGAGTTGTTTAAATCCATCTTCAGCGGACATAAAGCCGGGCGTTTCTATGGCTGGCTCGATCCCGAAGGCACCTATGGACAAGAAGGCTACCAGCTCTTCAATGCACTATTATCCTATGGGACAGCCTCCATTTTTGGACATGGTTTTCAATCCGTCGTTATGAACTTTCCTGAAGCGCATACAGACTTTATTTTTGCTGTAATATGTCAGGGAGGCGGACTGATTGCCGGAGTTACCGTACTTACAACGATCGTTTCTTTAGACATTACCATTTTAAAGATTGGGATTCAGGCTGATGAAAAAGGCCGCTGTCTAACAACCGGTTTATTTGGCTTACTGTTTATTCAGCAAATCTGGAATATCTTTATGATTACCGGTTTACTGCCAATCACAGGAATCACCCTCCCCTTTATTTCTTATGGTGGATCCTCGCTTTTATCTTATATGCTGATTATCGGAATGATCTTTGATATCGAAAAACAGAATCGAATTAAACACAGTAAACTTCATAACTACGAATAAAACCGCTAAACAGCGGTTTTTTGTAATACCTTCATTATTTATAATCTTTAAGTTTTCTATTCGTACAGTCGCAGATTTATCGGATGCCCAGCATCCCTATATTACATACTGGAGAAATATATTTCCTCGATTTTGCGCTCTCTAACAAAATTCAATATCTGCTTTGTGATCGGATGAACGAAGCTTAACTGATAACTATGGAGAAAGTATGTATCCGCTAAATTTTCTATATTACCATACAAACGATCACCAATCAACGGATGCCCAATGGCGGATAAATGTACTCGGATTTGATGTGTTCTTCCCGTCTCCAACCGACATTCCACGATACTAAAATTTTCACCTTGTTTTAAGACATGGCAATGTGTGACAGAGGGTTTCCCGGCAGGCAGAATTTCCCTGCGAACATTTTTGTTGATGCGACCAATAGGTAAGTCAATCGTTTGATCGCCGACATGCCCATAAGCCAATGCAACATATTTTCTTTCAATATGCTCTTTGCTTAACAGATAATGAATATAGCGATATTTCGCAACAATCAAAAGACCGCTAGTCTCTCGATCAAGTCGATTCACAAAGTGAATGGTGCTGTCTAATCCGATCGATTCATAATAAGTAATAAGACCGTTCGCTAAAGTCTGATCATGATAGCGATGATCGGGAATACAGGGCATCATCGCCGGCTTATTCACCACTAATAAGTAATCATCCTCGTAAATGATATCAAGATCCATTTTGGCTGGAGTCAACTGTTTTCCACGTTTCTCTTTGGGAAAAATAATTTCCAGTACATCGTTTTTTCTGAGCAAACAACGAATTGTCACATGGGTGCCATTTACTCGCATATCTCCCTTAGTCTTTACTGCCGTTAAAAGCTTGTCAGAAATATCATGTTCAGCAATAAAATCACGCAGCGATTGATCTTGCTCAATCCTAAACTTCAGTTTCATTAACTGATGAAAGACCTTTTAATACGGCTGATAAATGTGAGTGGACGATACTGTATACATTGTACAGAATGCGAAGATAAAGAAACATTAATCTTTTCAAATGGTTTTAAATTATAAGAATATTGATCGATGCCAATGAAAACGCCATCAAAACGATCACAGGTCAATGTAACCCGCTGTTCTTTTCCCAATACGATGCTTGACCCTAATGAGCGATAGGCGTTATGCTGTATCCCAGCTACCTCTGACAGCTGCATCACTTCTAAATCCGGATGGATCACGGCGCCTCCCAGCGATTTATTATAGGCAGTCGATCCTGAAGGCGTACTGATACAAAGTCCGTTTCCGCGGAATGTTTCTAAGTGTTCCTCATTAATATAAACATGAAGCACCTGAGTATAGTGAGGGTTCTCAATGCGCATTTCATTTAGTGCATAGTACTGAGAAATACCATTTTGGTCCATAACCTGCACATCCAGCACAGCGCGCTTATTAATCGTATATTCCCCTTTTTTAATATCTGCCACGAGTTCATCAATTTCATCAGCCTGATAATCCGTATAAAACCCTAAGGTTCCGGTATGAACGCCTATGAAATAGACATGATCGACTAAATGGAAATATTCATGCAGGGCATGCAGCATCGTTCCATCTCCGCCAATGCTGATGATTAAATCAGGCTCATTCTCATTATATTCTAATATGCCCTTCAATTTTTCTTTTAATGTATTTGAAATATTTTCTGATTTTTCATCCTGCTTTACAACCATTAAATAACTCTTTATCATTCTATCACCGCCATTTAGTCATATTATATACTATCTTACTTTAAAATCCTAGCTTTCTTCTATATAATATAAGGAGAGGTGAAGCGTATGAATAAAAACATTGAAATTGAATATAAACTGCTTTTAACTAAAGATCAGTATGATATCTTGAAACCTTTATTTAAAGGTCCTGCCTATCAGCAGACTAACTATTATTTTGACACTAAGGAAGAGAAACTAAGATTAGCCCGTATTACTTTGCGTGTTCGTTTAAAAGATGAGCACTATGAATTTACTTTAAAACGCTCCGGAACTGTTGGTTTGGATGAATTCAATGAGAACATATCAAAAGAAGATTTTCAGCATTTAATTCATAATGAAGAAATTGAAAGCGAAATTTTAGAATTACTTAAAGAATATCATATCACTTTAAAAGATCTCTGTCAGATCTATACATTACAAACATATCGTTATGATCTTCCTTATAAAAACGGTCTCCTATCTTTAGATAAAAGCGAGTATCTAGGTGTAACCGATTATGAAATAGAATATGAAGTAACTAAAACCGAAAATGCGATAGAAGATTTCAATGCCTTTTTAAAGACAGCTAATGTCAAATACGTTCAAAACTGTAAAGGAAAAAGACACCGCTTATGCGATGTCTTATATGGAACACCACAGTAGATTACTGCTGTGGTATTATTTTAGGTTGAACTCGTAATTTAGGATCACTGAACTGAGGGCAGGCCACATGTTCACACTCTGCTAATTTTCTCAATTCTCGAGGAATAAAAGCCCTGATCTCCTCACTGTTGAATCCCACCTGAAAACGTCTTTCGTCCATGATGATCGGTCTTTTTAAGACAGATGGATTATTTTGAATGAACTCTATCAACTCATTGGTCGTCATATCATTGACATCCACTCTATTTTCCTTAATAATCTTAGAACGTTTTGAAATAATATCGTCTGTTCCGTTCTCAGAACGTTCAAGCAGTTCTCTCAATTCATTTTTTCTCAATAATGTAGAAAATATATTTTTTTCCACATAAGGTATGTTTTGTTCTTTCAGCCAAGATTTTACCTTACGACAAGAGGCACAACTTGGAGCCGTATATATTCTAATCATAATTTCAACTCCTTTGCTTTAGTTAATAATACATCAAATCCTATCATTTGACTATGATTATTTTCAGCTTCTGCATTAATACTACATTACAATTATAAACTGAAAATGAATTAAATAAACTAAATTAAGTATAATAATTTATAAAGATATTCGTGAAAATTCAAATAGCCGCTTTTTAACTGTTTTAAAATACGTTTATAAGCTCTATTGGGATCACTTTCTTCTATTAAATAAAGCTGTGTATAAATACTGAGAAGTTTTCTTGGCTGATATTGATACAATAACTCTATCTTTTGCAATAGATATTGTTTTTTTATTCTTTCGGCTCTGGTTAAGCCATATTCTTTGTTTTCACAATAATCCTGAACCGTATAAGGCAGAGAATGGGTAGGCATAGTTTTAACAATCTCACCGATCTCATTGCGCTTGTCATATGTGAGAACACTGCGATATTTTAAGTGCCCGTTATGATCTAATTCAATAGCGATCGCGTAGGTTTCATTTGCGACAATAAATTCGTTGCTGGTTCGTTCCATGGAAATGGTTACGATGTTGTTGAAAAGATCATTTAAACATAATTCATCCACACGAATTAAATTGATTTCATCAATTAACTCTAAATCATCGTCTTCTTTCCATTCATATGGCTCTAAAAGTTCTTCATCATAAAGAGACCAATTGACTAAGACATTTTTTATTTTCATTTTCATCACCCGTACTCATGTATATGCTTTCTAGCTATAAATATTCTATGAACTCCTTATTTGCTATAGAAAGCGACACTTTCAGACAATAAAAAAGATTATCCGCAGCTAGGAATAATCTTTCAATATAGACTGCATTTTTTCTACAGTAATTTCATTTCCGAATACTGGTATTTCCGGTTTTAAATCAAACATATTCTTATAAGCAATAGCACTGCTTAAAAGCTTGCTCCATTGAAACGCAGTGATGTTTTCATCAAGTAAAGAATTAAACTCTTCCCGTACATGATGTAAGCAATAATGAAGTGAAACCCAAATACATTTTTGATTCCGATATGAACCGGTCGGGATTAAAATATTCAACCCCTGTTCGGTATAATAACTGATAGGCTTTTTATAACGGCTTTCACCCAAAATTCCTTTACTGGACTGCTGAATGGATGAAAATGACAGCAGCAACGGCTTTAAATAATGGTCCATCACTTTTTCTACCGGCTGTTCATAATAAAAAATTTGGCTTTCTGATGTCACAACGATGCAATGTGTAGAATTCACTTTAAATAAAATATCAATCATTTTAACTCCCCTTTTGAGGCAGTCAGCAATTAACCTTTATAAGCAATAACTTCCACTTCTACTAAAGCGCCTTTTGGCAGCTTATCTACAGCTACTGCACTTCGAGCAGGAAATGGTGCAACAAAGTAGTTCGCATAAATTTCATTCATTGCAGCAAAGTCATCCATATTATCAAGGAAGACTGTTGTTTTCACTACATTTGAAAAATCTAATCCTTGATCATTTAATAGTGCTTTTACATTTTCCAATGATTGTTTCGTCTGCACTTTAATGTCACTTTCAACCATTTCTCCTGTTTTAGGATCTAATGGAATCTGACCAGAAAAAAAGATAAAATCTCCAACACTTACTCCTTGACTGTATGGCCCAATTGCTGATGGTGCCATTTCTGTATTAACTATATTTTTCATTTAGCAAATCCCCCTTTTACTTCTCTATTATAGCATAATCTTGCCGGAGATAGAAAGAGCTAAAATTCATGGACTCAGAGGTTGTGAAGTTATAATAATTATGATAAAATGGATTGAACGAAGGAGGCTAAGTATGGAAAAACTTAAAAAGTTCGCTAAAGAAATTAGTGTCTTTGGTATCGTTATTGTCATCGTTGGGGCGCTATTAATTTATAAACAATTCAATATGAATGATTATACTATAATTTCAGCTGATAAGGCTGTTTCTATGATTCAAGCTGATAAAGATTTTATTGTAGTATTTGGTACCGCCAAAACAACAACGACATCAAGCTCTACAACAGAGGAACAAAATAATGATCCTGCTAACCTAACAGCAGAACAAGCAACATACGTAAAAGAATACATAAAAAAACATCGTCAGAAAGTTTATTATGTAAATGCGGATAAAATTGAAGATCTAGCGACATATATGAAAGATAACTTCAATAGTGATTCTACTTTACCACAAACATTCTTTATTAAAAATGGAGAGATTACTTCAAATAAGAGCGGTGCGATTAAATATGTAGAATTCTCTAAATTAGTTACAGAATGGAAAGAAGCTAAATAATAAAATGAAAACATAACCTCAACCGGGGTTATGTTTTTTGATACTCTTTTTTACTTTTAATACATATATAGAAATCTCTATTTATTTACTCTATGGCACTTCTAGGCAAGTAACACATCATTATATCTGTGTTATGATAAATCCTATGCTCTTCCCCCTATAAAACAAAAAAAAGGAGGAAACCCTCCTCTCTTCTCTTACCCGGCAA
>JAQENU010000020.1 GCA_027676805.1 Coprobacillaceae bacterium UN01-12pH3A
CAAGCTGACTACGTGGGTTCGATTCCCATCACCCGCTCCAAGTTTATATACTAAACCGAATCGATCGGTTTTTTTATTTGATATCTATTTTGGATATCATTTTTTTATTTCCTCTCTGTATACCCAATGTTTCTTTATGTCCTATTTTTGATATTCGTTACACCCCACTCTTTTTTATTAAAGCACTGTCCTGTCTTTCCATACATTTCTATTTATTTAATTCAGCTATGGAAAATCTCCGTCAGCAATCAGTAATATTTCATATGTATTTCATACAGCCATGATAGAATAGAGACACTGGAGGATTGTTTTAAATGAAAAAAATATTACTCGTAGAAGATGAAGAAGATACAAGAGACGGGGTTTATGAATTTTTAAAAGAACGCAGATACCATGTCGTATGTGCAATCGATGGCGAAGACGCTCTAAATCTATTTGATAGCGATAGATTTGATATAGTTTTATTAGATATAATGCTTCCAAAAGCAAATGGTTTTGTTGTATTAAATCATATTCGTAAAAAAAGCAATGTGCCCGTATTGATGCTGACAGCGATGAATGATGAATATACCCAAATCATGAGTTTTGATGAACATGCCGATGATTATATCACCAAGCCCTTTTCTTTACTGCTGTTAGAAAAAAGAATTGAAGCCTTGCTAAGAAGATCTGCCATTTCCCCCACCTCCACACTATGGAAGTACAAGCAGATTGAAGTGGATTTTCAAGGTTACAGTGCTACTCATAAAAATGAAAAAGTAGATTTAAAACCAAAAGAGATATTATTATTAAAACTCTTGATTGAACATTCCGGACAAGTGCTGACCCGTAATCAAATCTTGGATCATTTATGGCCGGATGATGCACCGATGGATCGAGTAATCGATGTCTATATTAAAAACTTAAGAAAGAAACTACAGTTAGATTGCATCGTAACAGTAAAAGGAATCGGCTACAAATTCGAGGAAATGAAATGAAAAAAATGCGGCTGTTTTCAAAAACGTTTTTATTTACAATGCTGTTAATGTGCATCATTATTTTGGTTTCTCACTGTCTATTATATTTTTTAATGCCTGGTGTTTATGTGAACGAGAAAAATAAAACACTTACTAAAATCAGCAATCAAGCAATTGAAGAAATGAACGGTAAAAGCTTAGACGATGTATTAGATTTAACTAAAAAAATAAGTGAAAACAGTGATGTGAACATTATGGTAGACACTCCTGAATCCACTTACGCATTTTCTTCATTTGTCACTATGAGTTCAGATGCCAATACTTTAAAAAACGAAATTCAATCCTCAGAAAATATAGAAAATATTGATCATTTTGGTACTTTTCAATTCGATTCATCGCCTGAAAATAACAATAGTTCTTCTTTAAATATTACCGGCTATTCCCAAATAGCGCCCCTTAATACACATATTACGAGAGAAAAAGAATTTAATATCGAGGATGGAAGTACAATTAAAATCACATTTATGATGAACTTACAGCCTGTAACCGAAGCCAGCAACGTCATGTTTTTAATTCTTCCTTACACGATTACGATCAGTATTCTCATTTCTCTATGTGCCGCTTTCCTTTATACAAGAGCCTTAACCAAACCAATTAAGGCCATCTGTGCTTCTGCAAAGGAAATGGAAAAACTCGACAGTAAAATTCTTTGCAGCGTCACTTCACAAGATGAAATCGGTGAACTTGCACAAGATATCAATCAGCTTTACACCACATTGCAGCATACTATCCATTCATTAGAAGCAGAGATTGACAATGTTTCCAAAGCAGAAAAAATGAAAGTCGATTTTCTTCGTTCTGCCTCTCATGAATTAAAAACCCCATTAACAAGCATGAGTATTATTCTTGAAAACATGCTTCTCAACGTCGGCAAATACAAGGATCACGAAACCTATATGAAAAAATGCAAAGCAATTGTTGATCATTTATCAGTAATGATTAAAGACATTTTAGATACATCCTCATTGGATTTCATGGCATCTCCCAATCTAAAAGAAGAAATTAAATTAGATGATTGGGTTAAGCAGATCAGTGAACCATATTTATTGATCGCCAAATCAAAAAAGATATCATTTAATCTGTCCTTAGAACAACCCCTGATAATTTATTCCGACTCGGCATTATTACAAAAGGCAATATCCAATATAATTGCCAACGCTGTACAATACACCCAAGCAAACCATAAAATCAAAATAACATTAAAGAATAATAAGCTGATAATTGATAATGAATGTGAACCCATTAGTCAAGAACACCTTTCACATTTAACCGAAGCCTTCTACCGCATTGATTTTTCAAGAAACAAACAAACCGGCGGTAACGGTCTGGGTTTATACATTGTTGACCAGATCCTTACTCAGCTTAACATTGCTTATCGCTTTTTACCTTATGAAAAAGGAATGCGTTTTATCATGGAGTTTCCAAAAGCCTAACAGGCTTTTTTTCATATACATCATCATTTCATTTTATAAACGTTTTACATTCCTTAGATATAGTAAATATGTACTACAACAAAGGAGGTAAATCATATGAGTTTATTTAAAAGAGCGTGGCTGTACATTACGAGAAAACGTGGTAGAACTGTATTAATGTTCTTTATTTTCTTTATTATGGCCACGGTCATTATCAGCGGTATCTCGATCAAGAAAGCGGCCCAGTCCGCCATGCAGCAAGCTAGGGAGGCCGTTGGAGGAGATTTTTCATTAAACATTAATTACGATGAAAGCAACCCAAACATTAAGCGTGTTGAAAAGAAGACTGATTTTGGAACTGGATGGACAATGATGAATGAGGGTGATCCATTATCTTCCGATATCATTCGTCAAATAGGAGAAGTGGAGGGAATTAAAAACTATAACGCAACAGCACATATGTCCTTGGCTGACAATGGTTTAAAAAATGTTGAAGCTTCCAATCAAAACGATGCTTTTCAGTTCAGCTCTGGCACGGAACTTCCAAAATTTCAACTGAACGTGAATATGAATTCGGAATTAAGCAGTGTATTCCAAAACGGAACAATGAAACTGGTTGAAGGAAGACATATTACTGCCGAAGATAAGCAGAAAGTTTTAATTCATAAAAAATTAGCCGACAAAAACGGTTTAAAATTAGGCGATAAAATGAAACTAAAGCTCTCTGAAAAAGCAGTTAAGGAATTAGGTATCGGTAGCCAGGAAGTCGAAGTGGAAATTGTCGGAATTTTCGATAACGCAAAAGCTAGTGAGGATACAGCAGCATTAGCTTTCATGATGCCGGAAAACTCAATTATTGCCGATATAGAAACCGGCAGAATCTTGCAGGATCGAGACACCTTCGATTTTGACACAGCTAAATTCTTTGTGAAAGATCCTAAAGAAATGGCAAACATTGTCAATGAAGTCAAGAAACTGGATTTAGACTGGCAGCAGTTTGCAATTGATCAAAACGATGCCGAATATCAGCAAATTGCAGGATCCATCACTAAACTAGATCAACTTATTACTTCAGTATTAATCGCAGTATTTGTTGTTTCCTGCATCATCCTTACCCTTATTCTTACGTTATGGATCAAAGGCAGAGTGTATGAAACAGGTGTTCTCTTATCCTTAGGAATCTCTAAAATAAAGGTTATTGGACAATATATTACAGAATTGCTGTTAGTTGCTTTGGTTGCATTTGGCTTATCCTTTTTATCCGGAAAAGCGATCTCACAGTCTATCGGTAATTCAATGATTGAAAGTGTAATGGCACAAAAACAAAATCAACCCACTGCATTCTCTACAGTTGATATGTTTGACAGTCCGTTAACCCAGGAAGAAATAAAAGATTTAGATGTTTCAGTAAGCATGGAGGAATTAGTCTTTGTTTATATGATAGGAACAGCTTTAATTGTTGTATCAGTTATCTTATCCTCTGCCCCATTATTACGTTTAAAACCAAAAGAAATATTATCAAAAATGAGTTAAGGAGGAATCAATATGTCTTTGTTAGAAATGAAAGATGTCAGCTATCATTATAAAAGTAATAAATCTAAACAAATCTTAAATAAAATCAATATAACCTTTGAAGAAGGTAAATTTTATGTCATCATCGGTATATCCGGATCGGGGAAAACCACTTTGTTATCTTTAATGGCAGGATTGGATGAACCCCAGACAGGCGAAATCTTGTTTAAGGATGAAAACATTCAAAAGTACGGCTTATTAAAGCACCGTCACAAGCATGTTTCCATTGTTTTTCAAAACTATAATCTCATCGATTATATGACCCCTTATGAAAATCTTTGTTTAACTAAGAAAAAAGCAAATCGTGAACTCTTGAACCAGCTTGGTCTGGAAGACGATGAAATCAGTCGTAACGTCCTGCATCTTTCCGGCGGACAACAGCAACGTGTGGCATTAGGCAGATCCTTAGTAAGCGATGCTCCGATTATTTTAGCTGATGAGCCAACCGGAAACTTAGACAGTGAAACTGCGGCAGATATTATCAAAATATTAAAAGACAGTGCCCATCAATTAAATAAATGTGTGATTGTTGTCACCCACAGCAAACAGCTGGCAAAAGAAGCCGATCAAATCCTACGTTTAAAAAAAGGAGTTCTCTATGAGTTTTAACTCAGAACCAGAAAGGAGAAAAATATGAAAAAAAGACAAACTTATCCTAAACTGGAGTATCTGTTTTACGGCGCTGCCGGCTTTATGCTGATCGCTCTCTTACTTAATCTTTATAACATTCATCAATACATTAATAGTTTAGTTCAGGCAAAACAGCTGGTGATCGCACAACAGCTTGTCAAAGTGATCATCGCCTATTTGGAAGTTACCCTCCCCTATGCCTTTTATACGATGTCGCTCTTTGGTTTTGGATATTTTATCACTCATTTCAAAAAGCCGGAAGAATTATCCGTTAAAAAGGAGGAGCCCACAAAAAAAGCAAATCCTTCCACAGAAGAAGATGACGAGGATATCGATGCATTCCTATTAGAAAACAGAAAATAGTTTTTAAATACCACACTGCCTAACAAGTGTCACTTACCACTTTGCAGCATTATCATTTCCTTTCATTTTTCTTGAAATTTTCTATTGAAATGGTAAAATATTGACATACAGCGGTGACCCATACCGGCTGTATCTCGCTTTGCATAAAACATTAGAAACTATCGAAGTGAATCAAAAAGGAACCCCGGGTTCCTTTTTTCTGTGTGAAAGAGAGGTATTTAAATGGAAGAAAACAAAATGGGAACAATGGAAATCAAAAAACTCATTATGACGATGTCGATCCCTATCATGATTTTCATGCTGGTACAGGCGCTATACAATATCGTTGACAGCATGTTTGTCGCTAAAGTATCCCAAAATGCACTGGCAGCTGTCTCTTTATGCTATCCAATTCAAATGATCATTGTTGCCGTGGCTTGCGGAACAGCAGTGGGATTAAATGCGTTGTTATCTCGTTATTTAGGACAAAAAAAGCAGTATGAAGCCAATCAAGTAACATTGCACGGTATTTTACTCGCTGTTTTAAATTGGCTGATTTTTGCCGTCATCGGTATTTTCTTTTCAGAAATGTTTCTGCGTTTATTTACGCAGGATCAAGAGATTTTAAGCATGGGAATTTCCTATATGAGAATTTGTACCCTCTTTTCTTTTGGGGTATTTATTCAGATTACTTATGAACGCATCATGCAGGCCACAGGCAATCCTATTTACAACATGGTCATTCAAGGAATCGGCGCTCTCGTCAACATCGTCCTCGACCCAATCTTTATTTTCGGTTTGTTTGGATTTCCCAAGCTGGGAGTAACCGGAGCTGCAATTGCTACTATTGTCGGTCAGATAGCGGCAATGCTTCTTGGAATTTTGATTACGCAATTAAAAATAAAAGAGGTTCAGATTCATTTTAAACAATTCAAATTTCAATGGCAGATGATCAAAGATCTCTACCGTATCGCCATACCGGCAATTCTTATGCAGTCCATCATGAGTTTTATGACCATCTTTATGAATATGATTCTTGTAGCCTTCTCTGAAGTGGCTGTATCCGTATTCAGCATTTATTTCAAGCTCCAGCAATTTGTATTTATGGCAGTCAACGGTATGATTAATGCTTTGATCCCGATTGTCTCTTATAATTATGGAGCAAAGAAAAAAGAGCGCATCACCGCTACTATTTCCTTTACTTTAAAGATCAGCTGTATCATTATGGCTGCTGGAATGCTTTTATTCCAGTTTTTCCCAAAAGAACTGCTGTATCTGTTTAATGCAGAAGAAGAAATGTTAAGCATCGGTATTCCGGCACTGCGCACAATCAGTTATTCATTTGTATTTGCCGGTATTTCGATGATCCTATGTGCTATTTTTCAGGCTTTGGATCACGGCATGAAATCATTAGTCATCACCTTGCTTCGTCAAATGATTATATTAATACCAAGTGCCTATGGATTAGCTATGACCTTTGGACTTAATATCAGCTGGTGGGCATTCCCAATAACCGAGATAATCTGCAGCGGCATCAGTCTTCTTTTCTTAAAGATCGTAAAAACAACAACGATTGAAAAATTAGAATATAAATAACAATATCCTTAAAAGCAATTCTATTATCTGCATTCAATCTAATTTTGTTTCATTTCTATTGATGATTTTCTATTTGAAAATCATCTTTTTATTATCCTCTCAATAAAAAAGGTCTAGTGACAAGAACCATCTCATCACCAGACTTTAAGCTTCAGCTTTAACGATTGATAAAGTCATCCATCTCTCCGTTATCAAAATAAAGCAGCTGCTCTTGCTTTTCCTGATCCCGTACAGGCAGAAAGACAGTTAATTTTACGGCACGATGTCCGCATTCAGGACATCGATATACATGCATCCCACAAGCATATATCCCCGTCGGAATTTCTGCTTTTTTATTGACCTTCACTAAATTGGCTTTATAATAATCCGCTTCATCATGTGAATAATAATGTCCTACAGTCATCGTAGGCAAAGCATACAATTGTTTATGTACAACATCCATCGATGATTGACATTGGCTGCACCAGTCATCATGAAAAACAGCTCTCATTTTCTTAAAAAGTCCCATAAACTACCCCTTTGTTTTAGCACTGTTTAAAATTTCAACCATCATATCTGCTTTAGAGATACCAGTCAGAACATAATCACTGTCCATACGCCAGCGTTTATTCGAAGTAAAAGTATTTACCCTTATTTTTATATCATCAACAGTAAACAAAAAACTTACACGACTGCTGCCTTCCATAAAACCAGCACCCCCTCTGCCGTCATCGACCCAAATTTTTTGAATACGCTTAGCTGAAAAGATATAGGGTTCAGACATATTCCAACGAAATAAAAGAGCGATCTTTCCATGTTCCATATCTACAGCTACTAGGCAATTTCCACCATTAAATGTCTGATTACGTACAAATCCTTGTTCATCTAATGATTTTTCAAATGCTTCCTTCTTTTTATCATAAATATAGTTCCCGCCAAAAGACCACCACGCTACTGCTAAGACAATCGGTACAAACACCAAGACCGCAGCCACGCCTCCGGAAACATCCAATGCAATAGCCATCGTTGTACAAGCTATGATTAGCAGAATCGGGATACATATATATCCCAATAGATAGCCCATATTTATTTTTTTCATTCTTTTATTTTCTTCCATCATTCTATTCCCCCATAATACTCTTATTTAATCCCATTCTGATACGTTTTGCTTCTTTTTAAATCTAAAGAAATACGGAAAAATACCGAGCTTAGCCCCTAACGCATGAAGTAATGGAAAACAAATCAAAACAGTGATCACTTGTACCACATCACGATAAGGCTCCTGATAAGCTTCCATGCTCATTGTACCGCCTATTCCTCGCATATCAATATAAAAATCTGTTCGTGTCAATGGCTCACTAAACTCGATTTGATTCAAAAATGTTTGATTTTGAGACAAATCTTCATAGACCACTTTACCTACAGGCAAAATAGAAAGACCCGAATAAATACTCTCCTCAGTCGTTCGAACCGAATCCATATTAATTGCGGCTGCCACTTTTTCACCTGACGGAAGGGTTAAACTATATAAATAGTAGGATTTATAATAGCCTGCTCCTCTGTTCCGATATTCTATTCCCGGAGACACTACTGTAAAAGTTGGATGAGACAGCACATCTTCTATGCTTTGCGCCTGATAAACACTGTCATCCGCTGCTCCTCCGATATCTCCCGCATCAACCGTATGCCTCTCCACATAACGATCATATGTATTTTCTGTCACAACGTCAGCGATTTTCCCAGTCCCCCAGGCAATTAAAAATGCAACACATAAGCAAAGCCAAATATCTGCACGCAAACGATAACGTCTCATTCTATCCTCCCCATTCATCCGCTTTGATAAAACAGCGTATTCTCACTTCATTAATGGTGGAATTCCCCGACTATTTTATCATTTCTATTTCTAATATCGTACCATAATCCTTACTTAGTGTCTACTTGCGGCTCAATTATTCTAGATTAAACGGCTTATTATGAACTTTTATTTATTTTTAAGCGAAAGTAAATATTGCTTTATCTCTTCACTGTCAGACAGTCTACAACTGCTTCCGGTGATATACTGGATTGCCTCCTTCCATTCTTTGAGGGAATAACACTGACTATCATAGCTGCTGATCAGCCTCTGAATTTCAATCAATAATTGCGGACGATGTAAATCGGAAATATATTCGTAGCCTAAATCAGTTGCGATTTGTTCTATTAAATGTTTTGATGTCCTCATAAGTTCACCCCTTGTCAGATTTATTTACTTTTATTAAAGGTCATATAGTACACTTTATGACCGTCACCATTTTTACTGACATTGGTTCCTTTTTATGTGAAATTGAAGTACATTCAATCGAATAAATTGCATTTGACTTTATTTCTCAATTATGTTTATATAATGATATATAAACACATCTTTAAGCATTCAAATAGTGTACAACCTGATTTTCTTTTATTTACTAAATAAATTTATCTGATTAATAATATAAACTTTTATATATTTAAAAACACTTCATTTTTATATGAAGTGTTTGTTTATTTTCCCATTAAATCCGGCGTATAGATCTGATATCGATTACGTCCGCCTTGCTTTGCCTGATACAACGCCAGATCACTTTGCCGCATCAGTTGGTCAATGGAAAGATTAGGGTCATCTGTTTGTGCAATGCCTATGCTGGCTGTAGGCAGATTTGTTTTTTCAGCTTGCAGAAATTTGTTGTCAATCTCTTTTAATAGACATTCGACACGTGTTGTCAGCTGTCTCATATCACATTTTCCAAGAATCATAATCAGAAATTCATCGCCGCCTAAACGCGTTAAGAAAGCTTCCGGAAAACAAATTTTCAACAGTTCTGCCGTTGCAATCAATACTTCGTCTCCGGTCTGGTGCCCAAAACTGTCATTGATTCCTTTAAAATGATCAAGATCGACATAGATCAGACTTACCGGTTTGTTATGGCGATGTTGATTGACATACTCATAAAAATAACGGCGGTTATAAAGTCCCGTAAGAAAATCTGTATTTGAATTATATAAAATCTGTTCCTCTAATGCCCGTTCAGTTGTAACATCGCGATAAATGTATAGTCTTCCTGCCAAATTATAAAAGATGTCATAGATCGGTTCTTCACGAATTTCCAGCAGGCACTCTTTTCCATCTTTGTAAATAACAACCTCCCTGGCTTCACCATTCTCTGATAAAGTTGAATTAGCTAACGTTTTGTCCCGCCATTCCTGATAATTATGATTTATAATCTCTTCACGTTTTATTTTAAAATAATCTTCGAATCGTTCATTGGCATTGATAATCAATCCGTCGCTACCAACCACTAAAATTGAAAACGGCATACTGCGAAGAATAATTTCCATTTCTGTTCCCATATTTTCTAAATCAGTCACATCATGAGCAACCCCAACTGTTCCGATCGGTTCTCCATCATCGCCAAAAATCGGTGATTTATACGTTTTAAACTGACGCAGTCCATGCTTACTTTTCACTTTTTCATCAAACAGACAAGTCTTACGTTCCTTAAGAACGATTTCTTCTGTCTCCAAACACACGTACTCCCCTTTTTCATACTCTTCTTTCTTTAAATCCCAAATATAATAGTGACCTCTTCCTTCAATATCTTGTTTAGTCTTCCCCACTGCCTGACAAAACGCATCATTAACCTTTAAGTGAGCACCACGTATATCTTTATACCACACCAGATCGGGAATACTGTTGATTCCAGATTCTAAATAGTTTTCTGTCAGCCATAGATCCTTTTGGCTTTTTATAAATGCAAGCAGACGTTCAAAACGAAAAGCAGTTAATACTGCATTCTCCGGATTTTCCCATAAATCATCAAAATACTGACTAATTGCTTCTAAATCCAGTTCCGTCTCATCTTTATTAAGGCAATAGACTAACCGATTTTCTTTTTCACACACCTCACGTAATTGAGATGGCGAATAGCACAAAGGCATATCGATAATCGCAATATTACTCTCTTTTATTTTTTCTAAAGATACACTCGATAATGTTTCAAACTCATGTTCAAAGCGCTCTTTTGCCGGTACTTTCTTTAATACTTCTTCCAAAAAAGATGAGGTGCTGAATATGTTAATCTTTAATTTACAATGATACATAGTAAAATCTCCCCCCGCTTGCTTCAAAAGCAAATCCTTATACTTCTATATATAAATAAATCTTTTGTCGTTTTTATTATGAATTAAAATTATTAGGATAACTCTTTTATAATAGAGCTGATGATGATTATATGACGTAAATGTGTGTATGGATTGTTAGATCAGAGAAGTCTAACTTTTCTATAACTAAATAATCGCATAGTTTGTCTCAAAATACAACTAAGAAATATAGATTTCGACCCTATTTTTATATTATGAAAACAAAAAGGCTCGATTTTCATCAAGCCAATTTCTATGTCATTCATCTTTTAAAAGCTTAGGATAAGCTAAGCTTAAAATATATCCCGCCAAAGCGCTTGCCATATAAATAAAGCATAGCGGAAGATGGACGATCAAATAGTTAGTTCTTGGAAACAGTATCATCAGCATCGGCAAAGTAATGACTGCTATTAAAAAAGAATATCCATAGCTTAACTGGTGATACTTTGAAAAATAGAAACTGATCAAGGCGATCAATGCGGGTAAAATTAACCAAAGCAAAGATCTTGGCTGACCAAAGCGGCTGCTCAGCAGCAACGGCAAAAGATAAATGACAATAATATTAGTAAATAGATAAGTCATGCTTTTTTTCATCTTATCCCCCCTGTCTCTTTCTAACTCCACTATAGCACGGTCTTATTTTTTATACAAGGTCTCCAAATAGTTTAAAAATTCACCATAATGCGTTATCTTATAATCTGCAATGGCTTCAATTTTATCTCGGTCTAAGTCCGCATAGCGGTCATACACATTGATGACTTCGATTCCGGCATTCTTTGCCGCTAAGACACCTAAGTAAGAATCTTCGAATATCAGGCATTCTTTTTCGGAAACCTGAAAACGTTCTTGTATTTTTTGATAAATCTCCGGATGAGGCTTTTTATGCGTTAGATTTTCTTTTGAAAGTATAAAATCAAAGGTTTCGGATAATCGTGCTTTGGCGCGAATATGAGGATTTATATGTTCGTAAATATCTAACTGCAATTGTGTTGTGACAGTTGCCAATGCTAATATTTTTCCACGCTTTTTTAATTCCTTCAGCACAATTTCTGATTGTTCCTTATAATCTACTTGTTCTTTCAAATAGCTTTCGGAAATACTCCATCTTAAAGCCAATATGTCCTTTTCACTGCCACTAAGATGATATTTCTGTTTTAAATAGCCGCAATAAGCAAGATAAATATCCTCTTGTTGATGCTGTTCTAAAAAGGTATCGCGTTCTTGCTGAATGATATCCAATTCTATTTTTTGCTTCCCTAAAGCTTCAATCAGCTTTTGATCTGTGATGTTCCAAACACCGATAGAATCAATCAATGTTCCATCCATATCAAAAATAATAATTTTCTTTTCATTTAAGTTTAAATTGTCCAGTGATCTCATAGATTCTCCTCGTTTCTTGATAGTAAATATATTTTATTATGTTAAAATGATGATTAAAGGAAGTGATACAGATGAAAAAAATAGCCGTCATCTCTGATATTCATGGTAATTTAGAAGCTATTCAAGCCGTATTGGCTGATATTAAAAAACGCGGTATCCACGATATTTATTGTTTAGGAGACCTTGTCACAAAAGGCAGTCACCCCAATGAATGCATTGACCTAATAAAATCACATTGTCAAGTTGTTCTGCGTGGAAATACCGATCGTTTCATTAGTGATGATCACGATATATCCACTTTAAATGAGTTGGCAAAAAAGCGAATAGAGTGGAATCGTTCATTACTCACACAAGAAAATCTTCTTTACTTAAAGTCTTTGCCTTTTTCTTATGAGTTTTATATGAGCGGACAATTAGTGCGCCTATTTCATGCCTCTCCTTTAAAAGATGACTTCGCAATCTCTCATTTAGACCCGCTGTCAGTAAAAAGAACACAATTTGAAGCCAGTCCCTATACCTTATCACAAAACACAGCCGATATCGTTTTATTTGGGCATACGCATTATCAAGTCATGGAAAAGCTATACTGCCGCACTCTTATTAATGTCGGGAGTGTTGGCAACTCGCTTGACCTTATACGTGATCCTGCAATCGATGGGACAAGCGCCGAAACAATTCATGCTCATTATTTAATTTTAGAAGGAGATAGACAGTTAGAAGACAGTGAGATCAGTTTCCAGTTTGTAAGTCTGCCTTATAATATTAATAAAGAATTAAAGGATTTAGCAAATAACTTGGAACCCGCAGAATACCGTTTAGAACTAGAAAAAGGCATCTATCGGGATATGTCGCGTTTAGCCAAAAAACTCAAGCATTGATCATCAGGTCAATGCTTTTAAATGTGTTAACAATAGATCCTCTAATTTTTCATAAGTACAGAGATTTTTCCATGTTTTTTCTGTTTCTTGTCTGCCAATCTCTCTTTCCTCCTGATCGCTGCTTTGCAGTCGAGTTAGGTTATAAGCCAGCCATTCCAGCTTGTTTTTAAAATTATGATGGTAAATCATTTTCCAATCTATTTTAGGCAAACGATAAATTTCATAATAGGCTTCAATGACTTGATCAAATAACTCTATTTTAAAAGTGTCTTCATAACCCGCCCAGCATAAAGCCGTTTCTAACAGTTCAAGGTAAGGAGAAGCCATCTGCATACATTCCAAATCAATGATTTTTAAATCAAATTTATTCCATAAAACATTTTTAGGATCCAAGTCATTATGGCAAATCGTCTTTAAAGGTGGCAGCATTGATGCACTTTCATAATATTGATGCCATCGCTTTAATTTGGATAGTACCTGCGCATCTTGAATATACAAAGACCAGTCTATTGGCAGGCTTATTTTCACAAAAGGCTCATTGATTATTTTCAGCGAATGGATGTGTGCCAAAGTCTGTCCCATGAAATAGCAATGCTTTTTTGTAATAGTATCAAAAGAAAGCGCACTGCCATCAAAATAAGGAAAAATATAAAAATAGTGTCCCGCCAAGCATTGACGCTTATGTTGATGAATTGTCAATGCGCTTATGATGGGAAGATTGTTTTCTTCTAATAATTGTTCCAACCTTTCCGCCTCATCATAGTTAGTAAATGCTTCTTTTCATTATTTCCGGATTAAGCAATTTGACAACCCATTTTGATGAATTGCTCACAAGCAGATAATTCTTATGCAAGAAACCACCATATAATCGTTCCGGTTCTTTAGCCAAAGGATTTAGTTTATATTCCTTTGCAATAGTGTCAATCAGTGTTAAATCGTCCATGGTCTCTCCTCTAAGACAAAATACTGGTCTTTTTTTATTCGATATAGTATAACTACATTATACATGATAAAAGGGGGAATACGCTATGATTTTAAGTGTGAGTGAACGTACCGACATCTGTGCCTTTTATGCAGATTGGTTTTACAAACGAATAGAGGAAGGCTATGTTCAGGTACGCAATCCCTTTTACAAAGAACAGGTCAGTACGATCTTGCTTGATAAAGACCATATTGACGCTATTATATTTTGTACTAAAAATCCGATTCCAATGATGGATCGCTTACACCTTTTGAAAGATTTTGCCTATCAGTTTCAAATTACGATCACCCCTTATTTAAGAGATATTGAACCCAATGTTCCAGCTAAAGGAACGATCATTCAAGCCGTCAAAAAACTTTCCTGCCAAATTGGAAAAGAACGGGTTGTCATTCGCTATGATCCCATCTTATTAAATCCTGTTTATACTATCGATCATCATATTAAAATGTTTGATAAACTCTGTACAATGCTGGAAGGCTATACGGAAAAGATCATTATCAGTTTTGTTGATCTAAAAAAGAACACATTAAAAAACAGTAAAGAATTAAAGCTGGAAGAAATTACGGATGAAAAAGCCTATCAGCTTGCCAAAGCTTTTGTCGCGATTACAAAAAGTCATCAGATGCAGATTCTGACTTGTGCTGAAAAATATGATTTTAGTGAGCTTGGCTTTTTGAAAGAAGGCTGTACGAGCAATGAAAGCCTGTATCAGCTGACCCATGTCTTAAAAAAGTATCCGCGCAATACCAAACGTCCACTGTGCAATTGTTTGCAGACTGTTGACATTTCCGCTTACAATACTTGTCTGCATTTTTGTAAATACTGTTATGCAAACTATGACGAAGAAATGGTGCGCTGTCATTATGCTCAGCATGATCTGAATTCTCCGTTATTGATCGGACATCTTCATGAAAATGATATTATTAAAATCAGAAAAAAATAAACGTATATTTTCGTTTTAATAAGACCAAACTATACAATGATCAGAGTAAACCTATCAAATTCCCCAAAGATGCGACTTGTTTCTTTTTTCAAAAAAATTGTGAAAAAGGCATTGACGTATAAAAAAAGCTATGGTATTATAAATGGGCACTAGAAATTGGAGGTTTAGCTCAGTTGGGAGAGCA
>JAQENU010000021.1 GCA_027676805.1 Coprobacillaceae bacterium UN01-12pH3A
CACACTTGTTTTACTTAGTCCAAATAATTGGGTTCACTTCATTTACTTTGCGCTTCTTTTTAACCACTGACCGATATCTTCAAAAACGGCTTGGTGCTGTAATTCATTTAATATTTCATGACGCATGTTATCATATAAAGCTGCCTCTACATGCTGATAACCGACTGTTCTTAATAGCTCTACCGCCTGATAAAACTTTTTCGTATCAATTAGGCAGGGATCTTCCTTCCCACTGATAAACAGAATCGGCAGCTTCGTATTTTTAGGTGCATAATTGTTTTTATTATACGCTTGTGCCATTAAAGTAAATAAAGCATGAAAGCCATCCACCGTAAAAATAAAGTTGCAATACGGATCTTCATCATACTTTTTAACAATCTTTTCGTCTGTGCAAATCCACTGATGCTCACTTTTAGCGTTCTTAATGCCGTGATTAAAATAGCCAAACGCCATCTGATTGACAAAACGACTGCGATAAAAAGGACCTTTCAATTTGATTATGAGAGAAGTCAGCATTTTTCCTACTGCAACATATTGGTTATAGCTTGGACTGCCACAGACAATCAGACCGGATAAGGCATTTTCATAGGATTGCAGATAATTTCGCACGATCAAGGATCCCATGCTGTGACCAAACAAATAAAGCGGAAGATTGGGATAATGTCTTTGAATATATTGAGTCACTAAATAGGCGTCATCCACTAAGTGACGTGCTCCCTCTTTTCCAAAATAACCTAAATGCTTGATTGAAGCCGCACTCTCCCCATGACCGCGGTGATCATGAATCACAGATACAAAGCCCAATCCCGCTAAATATTCCATAAAAGGAATATAGCGTTCTTTATGTTCACACATGCCATGACAGATCTGAACAATCCCAATCGGATCTTCCACAGGCAAATACATGACACTAATCTTGGTCTCATCTTCTCTTGATGTCAACATTAATCTTTCCATTTTCTGACCTCCTAAAATAAACGTTTAAAACTCTCCGGCATTGCCGCTTCAAAAGTCATTTTCTTTTGTGTAACCGGATGGATCAACTCTAAAATATGACTATGCAGCCCTAAACGTCCGATTGGATTTGTTTTGGCTTTATATTTGGTATCTCCAGCAATAGGATGATGCAAATCCTGCATGTGAACACGAATCTGATTCTTGCGCCCGGTGTCTAAATAAATTTCCAATAAACTGTAGCGCGAATTGGATTTTTGTACTTGATAATGTGTGATTGCCAGTTTTCCGGTTTGATCGTGAGAGGAATACACCATCTGTGTTTTCGTTTCTTTTAGATAAGATTGAATGGTTCCCTGCTTTTTCTTGAATTCCCCCTCAACAATAGCAAGATACCCGCGCTTAGTCACAATGTCATTCCATTTTTCCTGCAGCATATTTTTAATTTTCTCATTTTTCGCAAACATTAGCACTCCCGAAGTAAACTGATCTAAACGGTGTACAATGAAGATCATCGCTTTGGGATCTTTTTCTTTTAAATACTGACGAACCTGATGATAGGCGGTCTTTTCTTTTTCCTTTTCCGATGCCATCGAAAGCAGACCGGAAGGCTTGTTTATCACAATCAATTCCTGATCTTCGTAAAGAATTTCCAAGTGTGTCTGCACCTGTCTTTGCCCTATACTAACCACATCCCCTTTTTTTAAAGGATAATTAAACTGCGTCTGTATCTCATTATTCACTAAGATCATTTTTTTAGATAATAAGTTTTTTACGTCTTTTTTTGAACGTTTAGGCATGATGGCAAAAAGATAGGCTAAAAGCGGACTATCTTGGTCGACATTAAATCTATTCATAGCTTTCATTCCTTTCGATGTTGAAACGTTTAGTAGTCAATACAATCACCAATGCAATCGCACTCATCAAGGCAAGCAGCCAAAAAATATAGCGGCTGCCAAGCTGATCGTAGACAATTCCAAAGATTTGAGTAAAGAGTGCAGAAGCAATCATATAAAATGACATGTAAAAGGTGATTGCTGTTGTCACATAGCGGACCGGCACACTACGGTTAATATATTGAATATGTCCGACACTGGCAATCCCGGTCATGAACATATGACATAAAGAAGTCAATAGGAAGATTGGAAAAGAGGAAGTTAAAGCATAAATGATTCCGCGCAGAATCTGAGACAAACAAGTGATCGCATATACTTTTTTATAGCCATAAGTACGGATCAGACGTGACACTACCAGAATAAAAAAGATTTCCGGCACAACCGCAAAAAGCAGATATGTTCCCATTGAGGAAGAAGATAGTTTAAGTGTTGTGACTAAATGATTGCCGACATACCCGCCAGCTGAATCCATGACCACATTGGTAAACACAGCTAGAACGAGAATGAAAATATAATTTTTATTTTTAATTAAGCTTTTTAAATCTTTAAACAGAGTGCTTTGCTTCTTATCGCTTTTTGCTTCCTTATTCATTTCAACATTAGGATAAGGAATCAATATCACCATCGCAATAAACAAAGCCATCAAATAAATTAAAAATAAGGGTCCATCCATTCCAAACATTTCTGCGATTTTAGTGATAACCACACTGCCTACTACATAGCCAAATGAGCCGATTGCACGCAGGACTCCGTAATCTCTGCCCTGTTCATTGCAGTAAGTCACACAGACACTGTCGCTGATCGGCATCGTGCATGATCGAATAGAGACCATAAAAATAGATGTAATAAGAACTAATGGATAAACTGTTTGTTTAGAAAATACATAGGTAATAACGAATGTCAAAAGAATCGATAAACCGATCATCGATTTATAGCGGCGTGTCTTATCACAAATGATACCCCATAGAGGCGTAAGAAACATAGAGCCAATCAAGGCAACGGAATTGATCTGTCCGATCTGAGCGCCATTAAAGCCTAATTTTTCGAAATAGATGTTGATAAAGGGTAAAAGCAAACCGTTGCTCATAAAATAAACAAAGTAAAAAACACATAGTGCATAAAAATTCCCGTTTTTATTTTTCATAGGTCCCTCGTATTAAAAATAGTTAATCACGGCTGATTAACTATTCACTTGCTTGATATATTTTTCTAGTAGTTCTGCGGCTGCGACACAGACATCAGTGCACGTACGCAGCTCACTTTCTTTTTTTGCACGTATTGCCAGAAGCTCCTTACAGACATAGGATTTGTGCTGTAAAGAAAAATCATGGATGTACTGTTCGACCAATTCATAAGTGGATAATTTTGTATTGGCTTTTCCTACCTGACCATCGCTGTTTAAAGCACTTAAAACAAAGATAGCGCCACTGACTGCTCCGCAGGTTCCGCGGACAGCATGTCCTTTGCCAAAGCCCTCAGCTAAGCGATAGAGGATCGCTTCCTCAATGCAAAGCAGTTCACTGTAAGCACAGACAACTGCCTGAGCGCAGTTATAGCCATGCTGATGATTCCAGCGTACTTGTTCAAGGCGATTCATTTAAGCCGTTTCCTTTGCTTGCATCGCCAATGCCAAAGCACCGCAGATGCCCGCATTATCTCCCAATTGAGGATATACGATATAATCTTTAATATGATGCAGGATTTCTTCTTTTTGAACATAACCGTTCAGCATCTCCACCACATACTGATGAATGTAATTAAAGATTTGAGTTTGCTTCATGACTCCGCCGCCTAAGATAATTTTTTGAGGTGACAATGTGAGTATGAAATTCATCAGTGCCTCTGCTAAATAGTATCCTTCCATTTCCCATGCAGGATGGTCAACAGGCAGATCATAAGCTTTAGCGCCCCATCTTTTTTCAATGGCAGGACCAGAAGCTAAGCCTTCCAAACAGTTTTTATGGAATGGACAGAAACCATCCGTTGTTTCATCTTGATGTTTGGCTAATAAAATATGTCCCATTTCCGGATGCAGCAAGCCATGCACCAGTTTGCCCTCGACAATGGCACCACCGCCAATCCCTGTTCCGATGGTAAGATATAAACAGCTGTCCAATCCTTTTGCACTGCCAAAATAAAGTTCACCCAATGCCGCCCCATTGACATCTGTATCAAAGGCAATTGGCACTTGATAACGTTCTTTTAACGGTCCTACAAAATCTACATTGCCCCAATTCGGCTTGGGTGTCGATGTAATGTATCCGTAAGTTGGTGACTGAAGATCTAAATCAATAGGTCCAAATGTCCCAATCCCCATTGCTTCAAATTCTTCGCCATCGAAAAACTCAAAAACATGTTCAAAGGTTTCTTGCGGTGAAGTTGTCGCAAAAGCATCTCGTTTGATGATATTCCCAAATTCATCTCCGATAGCTACTACAAACTTTGTTCCGCCCGCTTCAATTGCTGCTAGTCTCATGGTTATTCCCCCTCTAATTTCTATGCCATTTTATTACATTTCCTATCCTACTTCAACCTTTAATTCAATAAAAAATATTTTTTTAAATAGGCCTGCATTTTTGCCGATACTTCGGCTTTCATATAGATGCCGTTTTCAAGATATTCATAATTTAATACATGTGTATTATCCAGCAAGTAAGAGACGATATGCATCAATGAATAGGGTAAGATAACCTCCACAATATGATCATCACCAAAGAGTGTCTGATCAATTGACTTCATTAACGTTTCCATATTCTTTTCTTCTTTGACAGAAATGAACACATAGGGATCCAAAGGTTCGACTAAGCCATATTTGTTAAGATCAATCTTATTATAAACATATAATATTTTATTCAGATCTACGCCAAGCTCTTCCAATACCTGATTTGTCACTGAAATATGTTCACGGTAATAAGGAGAAGAACTGTCTACCACCTGTAAAATCAGATCCGCTTCCTTCACTTCTTCTAATGTCGAACGGAACGCCTGAACCAAATGATGAGGCAGCTGATTAATAAAACCCACTGTATCCGTCAGCAAGAATGTCTTATTATTATTTAATTTTACTTTACGGGTTGACGTTTCCAAGGTCGCAAAAAGCATATCTTTTTGCAGAACCGTTTTATCATTCAGTTTTGAATGCCCGACAAAATAATTCATTAATGATGACTTTCCACTATTCGTATAGCCGACTAATGCAACAACCTTTTGATCCTGATGCGCTCTTAAAATACGCTGTGTTTTACGTTGCTTGACCATCAAAGCAAGATCGTGCTTAGCTTTAACCAGCTGATTGCGAATTAAACGGCGATCTAATTCAATTTTCTTTTCTCCGCTTCCACGAAAGCCACTTCCGCCCTGCTGTCCTTCCAAGTCTTCATTCATTCCCGCTAAACGCGGCAATAAATAATTGTACTTAGCAATTTTCACCTGTAATTTTGCTTCATTGGTTTTTGCTCGTGATTCAAAGATTTTTAAAATTAAATCTGTTCGGTCACTGACTTCAATCTCTAAAATATCAGTTAAATTTTTAACCTGCATCGGACTCAATTCTTCATTAAAGATAACGAGATCAACATCCTCGGTTAAATTTTTTAATTCGGTTACTTTTCCCTTGCCGATGTAAGTGGCAGCGGATATCTTGTCTAAAGCCTGTGTCATGGTATACTTAACCTTTATCTCACAGGCCTCACATAATGCTTCTAATTCTCTCATTGATTCTTCTAAATCATATGTCATACCAAAATAACTAACGCCTACAATTATTGCTTCCATATTCTCTCCATTTATACATATATGTCCCATTATAACATATTTATAATATAGGTGATATAATGAAAAAAACAAAGATTTACCTTATCTTATCCATTATCCTTTACATATCTTTTCTTTCTTTTTTCCATATGAGTGATATTGTAGCCATCACAAAAGAAGTCAAAGATATGATCATTAACCAGCTCTTTCCAACCTTGTTTCCTTTTATGCTGATCATCACGATCTGTCAAAAGGTCGGCATGATCCAGCTCATTGCTTTTTTTCTGCAGTTTATTTCCCGTCCCCTCTTTCGGGTTTCAGGAAATGCTTTAAGTATTTATTGTTTTTCCATTTTAAGCGGCTATCCTACCAATGCCAAAATGATCAGCAATGCCTATTCCCTTAAACAGATTGATGACCGGGAGGCGGATTTGCTTGTTAAATGTGCACATCATGGTTCATTTAGCTTTATTGTCTATTTTGTCGGGATGACGATCTTTCATGATATTCGCATTGGCTTTCTCTTAGAATTAGCGCACATCCTGCCTACTCTTATTTACTTTCTGATCAGTTCAAAAGGAAAAAGTGAAAAGATGACTTGGTGCAATGCCTGGTATCCGTTTTCTTCCGCTATTTATCAGCATAAAATCTTTGATATCATCAAGGACAGTCTAAAAGAATGCATGATTGCCTTTATTTATATTTTTGGTTTCATGCTGGTCTGCAAAGTTTCCCTGATCAGCTTATCTCATTTATTTAATTCTCAGATCATTTTATTTTTAAACGGTGCTTTGGAATTCAGTTCCGGCATTATTCTATTTAATGGAAGTGCCTACTCATATCATATTAAGCTTTTAATGAGTGTTTTCTATCTTTCTTTTGGTGGATTGAGCGTTTTCTTACAAGTCTATCAATTAATGGACCATACTCCTTTTCATTTTAAAAGTTATCTGTTTTTCAGATGTTTTCATGCTTTAGCTTCCACCTTTTTAGTCTTTATATACCTAATGAATTGACAAAGCCATTAAATTTATATATTATGATATTGATAACTATTATCGATTGGTGGTGAAGCTATGAAAACAACTCGTTATTCTAAACAGCGTGAAGCGATACTTTTAGAATTGCAGAATAGAACCGATCACCCAACGGCGGATCAGGTCTATTATACATTAAAGCAAAAGTATCCGGAATTATCACTCGGAACTGTTTATCGTAACCTTGGCTTTTTAGCGGATAATGGGGATATCTTAAAATTAGATGTCGGAGATGGAACCTATCATTATGATGGAACGATTACACCGCATGTACATTTTGTTTGCTCATCTTGCAATGAAATTTATGATATCGTCATTAAAGAGGACATTTATCAACAGATTGCCGATTCTATTGATCACCAAGCGGAAAAGATTAATATAACAATCGAGGGTCAATGTGTTAAGTGTCATGCTAAAAGTAAAAATTAGTTTATCTGAAAATCCGGCTGAACAGTCGGATTTTTAGTATGACTGCTTTCTTTAAACACACAATAAGATTGGAAAATATCACTGTTAAGATGGCACTTTATTTATGTATAAGCTTGTTGTTAGGATGGAAATGATTTCTTTAGGTATCCATGTTTTGTCGTATTACACGCTACCTTTTCAACAGGATTCATATTTACTCTAATATAACCATGTGATCAAATACAAATAAAGCAAGAAGTCTGATCAATGGATCAAATTCCTTGCTTTTTCTTTATTCTTCTATTTTTTCATATCTTCGCTCAACACGGTCTGTCAGCAGGCACATAATTTCATAAGGAATCGTTTCCAACTCTTTTGCCATCTTGACAATAGATAAATGCGGTCCAAAGATTTCGACCAAATCCCCGACCTGCACCGTCTCATCCACACGAACCATCATTTGATCCATGCAGACACGGCCGATGATCTGATAGTTTTTACCGTTGATATAGACCTTGCGCCCTTGATTCTTGCGAATAAAGCCGTCGGCATAGCCGATTGGCAAAGTGGCAACATATTCATCTTTAGCCGCAGTATAGGTAAAACCATAACCGACCTTTTCTCCTTTTTTAATATGTTTAACCATTAAAACGGTTGTGCTCAGCATCATGACCGGTTTTAGTTCACTGTTTTCTCTCCCTTTTGGATCCACCCCGTACATCCCAATCCCAAGACGATCTAAATTTGTAAAATCATCATGGCGGTACATTGTTCCGGCACTATTATCCGCATGAACATATTCAAAAGAATAGCCATCAATCATTGTTTTAAAACGCTGCAATTGTTGCGCATACGTGTCATTTTCCTCTTCTGATGCTCCAAAATGCGTAAAGATCCCCGTTACTTTGAGCATTTTGTTTTGCTTAATCAGACGCAGTGCTTCCTCTAATTCTTCTCTGGTTCTCAAACCGATCCGATTCATCCCGGTATCTAGTTTAATATGCAGCTTTAACGGTTTAGTAAATTCTTCTTTTACTAGTGCTTGAATATAATCCATGCTGTAGGCGGTCAATGCCACATTATAGATAGCGGCATATTTCGCATCTTCCCATCTCGTCGGTCCAATAACCAGCATTTCTTTTTTCATTCCGGCTATTCTTAAATCAATCGCCTCTTTAATCGTTGCTAATCCATACATGGCAATCGCCAGATGATTCTCTAATACACTGGCTACAGCCTGATCCCCATGACCGTAAGCATTGGCTTTTAGCACTGCCATCAATGGTTTTTGGCTTTTTTTATATATCACATCAATATTATAAAGTAGATGATCTAAATCTACAGTCGCTCTTGTGTCTCGATAAAAATTCATATTTAACACCTCAGTGACTATGATATACCAATGCTCAACGCCTGTCAAAGCAATAATTTATTTTAATACTTCGTTTTGTAAACTGCTGACAACTTCAATCATTTCAGCTTTTGACATTGTCTCTGAATAAACACTGCAGGTTAAGCCAGGATAAAGATATTTAAGCTGATTGTTTTCAAACATAGCGACACCGCCTACTAAATCCACTAGTTCAGCAGAGGTATCAATCGTCTGTAAAGTGTCGCTTGGCTGATCTAAAGACTGGATCAAAGTAAACGCTTTATCACCGCTGAACTGCAAAATATGTGTCGTTGTGCCATTGATGGAGCATTCCTGCTGCTCTGCTAATTGTGTTCCTAATAATTCTAACGGCATTAAAGGAAAATCATCTGTCAGATTTGAGGCAGTTTGGCTGGCAGATAATTGTTCTACATTAAATAATGATTCATCGACAGTTTCATTGATGCTTACCTTTGTAAATTCTACTTTCACATGTTCGGCTTCATCTTCATCAAATAATGAAATATAAATAGGCACCATGTTTTTATCAAATTTAATTTCCTGTGATACTATTTTTTCATCATGCGGATAAGCGACTGCACTTCTTAAAATCATACCATCTTTAGTTTTTTCAATTTTATTTTCTTTATCAAAATAAGAAAGTAAAGTTTGATAGATGTAAGGTTTATCACTGTTATAAGGCCATTCACTCTTGAACTTATAAACCTGATTCATACTTGGTGTATAAACAAAAACACCATCAGCATTTCGAATAATAATTTGAGACTGGTTAAGCGTTTTATCATAAATATTCACTCTGAAAAAATCGCTATCTTTTTTCAAGTAATCAACATCTACTTTATAAGTCTTGAGTTCATCGTTTATGGTCATTTCCATATTAGCTTCTAAATGATAGCTGTTTAAATCACTTAACTGATTTTTTGCTTTGGCATCTGATGTTCCCGTTTTGCTTTTATAAAACCAAAAACCACCGCCGGCAAGTAAGACAATGACAATTCCAATAATAATCTTTTTCTTCATAATAACCACCTTTCTATGCAGTTCATTATATGTTTAAAAATTGCAGTTATGACTGAATAAAATACAAATGAACAGCCATAATAGTTTTAAAAGGAGGTAACACAATGAATATTTTATATAAAATTGCATTAGTCTTCACTATTATCGGAGCAATCAACTGGGGATTAATCGGGTTATTTGCTTTCAACTTAGTTGAAATGATTTTTGGAACTAGTACATTTTTAACTTCATTGATCTATATCGTTGTTGGTATTTTTGGGATCATCAACATTATGTTGTTGTTTCTTGATTTGGATCAAAAATAAAATAGGTGTTTACCACCTATTCAAATTGGCTCATTGAGCCATCTTTTTTATTTATGCGAATGCGATGCTTCACCAGCTTCAACATGGGCATATCCGTAAGTGAATCCGAATAACCGTAAGAATTATCATAATCGATCTCCATATTCTTTTCTTTTAAGATTTCATATATACGTCTTACTTTTTCTTCACTCTTGCAGTTTTTCCCAATAATTTTGCTGGTATTTTTCCCATCTTTGCTTAATGTTTTTGTCCCGATAATCACATCAATAGGAAGATCCGTATATTTTAAATAAGCTTCCGGAGAAGCAGAAACAAGATAAATCAGATAATCCTCTGATTTTTTTTGTTTTAACTCCTCTACTACGTTTAAATAATAATGGGGAATCAAGCATTCCTGATAAAACAGTTCTAATTCTTTTTCACTTAAATGATTTAAAGGAAATAAAATAGCTTGCTTCAAAGGGATAAACGAAATCAATTTTATCCCATATAAGAGACCTAAAAATGCCATTTTAAATAAATAAATAAAAGTCCATGGATGACGCTTTAAACAAAAATAAATCAGACGTTTCATGGAATCCTGCGGCAAAAGCGTATCATCAAAATCAAAGAACGCTATCTTACGCTTCATCACACGCAATCTCTAAAGCAACTTCCATCATTGCTGTAAATGTTTTTTCTCGTTCCTCGGCTGTCGTTTCTTCACTAGTCACCAAAGAATCCGAAACCGTCAGTAAAGTTAATGCTTTCTTATTTAAATAAGCCGCTGTAGCAAATAATGCATAAGATTCCATTTCGACTCCCAGACATCCCATTTTAGCCCATTTCAGGTTAGATCCGCCCTCTGCCATATAAAAGTAATCAGATGCAATGACATTGCCTACATGGTAGTTTAACTGTTTTGCTTTTGAAAAGCTCACTGCTTTTTCCAATAAAGAATATGAACTGATTGCGCTGTATGTTCCATCCAATTGATATTGTGCGGCAAAGTTTGAATCTGTACAAGCTCCCTGTACAATAATAATATCACGCAGATGAACCTCTTCTTTTAATCCGCCGCATGAACCGATGCGAATAATGTTTTCTACGCCATAGAATTGATAAAGTTCATGACAGTAAATGCCAATTGAAGGCATTCCCATTCCGGATCCCATAATGGATACCGGTTTTCCTTTGTAGTTTCCTGTATACCCCAGCATGTTGCGTACACCGTTAAACTGTACGACATCCTCCAAATAGGTTTCTGCCAGAAATTTCGCTCTCAGCGGATCGCCCGGCATTAAAACTGTTTTCGCAATCATTCCTTCTTTTGCTTCATTATGTGGTGTAGCCATCTGTATATCCTCCTTATTCTTTAAATAGCCATCTTCCGTTAGATAATGTATCCCCCAATGGTTTTCCATCTCTAGCCGCCTTTATGTCACTAATCAAAGCTGTTTCTTCGCCTTTGTTATAAGCTAAAACAGCAAAGTAATCTTCCACGACAATGAATGGTACCATGCGTGAATATACTGTATCGTAATCCACTAACTGACTTGTAATTTCATCATAGAGCGCACCGTTTTCATCATCATCAAGATCCTTGAGTGTTAAAACTAACTGATCGCCAAATTCGTTTTCCAATGCCGGTATGGCATATTCTTTAAACGCCTTGCAGTTGCTGCAGGTGCTGACTGTAAAAACCGTAATATTGATTTTCTCTTCATTTTCCACCGGTGCTGATGTGCATCCGCTCAAACTGACCAAACAGCATAAAGCCACAATACTTAATAACCATTTTTTCATAGTGTAAACTCCCATCTGTAAGCTGATAATCTATCGCCTAATTCTTCATTATTCAAAGCCCGCTTAATATCTCGAATCAGTTCCTTTTCTTCTCCCGAGGCATATCCCAGTAAGGCAAATTCATCTTCCATTACAAAAAGCGGTGCATCCCCACGGTAAGATTCATCAAAAAAATAAAGCTGATCACAAATATCATTATATATCGTCATGGCATCTTCGTCATCCATATTATAGTATTCGATATGAATCGCTTCTTTAAATTCTTTCTCTAAAGCTGAAATCGCATATTCCTTAAAGGCTTCACAGTAACCGCAGGCATCCCGATAAAAGAATTTCACATTAAAATTTGGATATGTTTTTTTACTTGTTAGGCTGCATCCGGCAATCATCACGACTAAAAACAACAAGAATCCTTTTTTGAACACAGCAACCCCTCCTAACCATTAACAGTATACCAAAATTTAATATAAATTACTAAGATTTAGTTAAATAATATATTGCAAAAAAATAATTTAAATAATATAATAATACTAAAGAAGGTGATAAAATGAATTTTAAGTGGATTAAAAATGATATCGCAACACCTACGGTTACCATTTATGAGTCCAATTTGACATTAAATAAAGTCGCTTGTGAAAATTTTGCTGACATACGATATGTATTATTAGGTATTGATGAAGATCTCAAACAGGTTGCCATTAAGCCTATTACAAAAGACGAGATCGATTTAGGGGTCTATCCCCCTAGCCAATTGCATAAAATATCCATTGGTAAAAGTTACGGTAGAATAAGCAATAAAACATTTATTCGCTCTATTGGAGAATTATACAGCATTGATTTTACTGCTCAAAACGGTATTAAATACGATGCGCGCTTCAATGAGAAGGATAAAATATTAATTGTGCAGTTATAAGGGAGGGGTCTAAATGACCATTTGGTTAGTTATTTTAATTTTATCAGTTATTATTGAGATCGTTACAATCGATTTAGTCAGCATTTGGATCAGTTTAGGTAGTTTAGGTGCTTTGATCGCTTATTTCTTAGGTTTTGATCTAATCGTACAGATTATTGTATGTTTAGTGATTACCGTGCTGTCTTTCATCATTACAAGACCGATCGCGAAAAAGTATTTAACGGGGAATATTGTTCATACTAACACTGATCGTTTAATCGGTAAACAAGGGTTAGTGACAAAAGAGATTCAAGAGGACACCAAAGGGGAAGTTAAAGTCATGGGAAGTACTTGGAGTGCAATCTCAATCGATAAAGATTTCATTGAAGCAGGAACTCATGTTGAAATCTTAGCCATAGATGGTGTAAAATTAGTAGTAAAGAAAGTATAAAGGAGAGAGTTATATGCCAGGACAAATTATTACCATCGTATTAGTTACCATTGTTATTTTAGTGGGTCTCATGATTGTCGCAAAAACGATTCGTATTGTTCCTCAATCAAACTGCTATGTCGTAGAAAGATTGGGTGCTTACAACCGTTCTTGCAACGTTGGAGTACACATCCTCATTCCATTTTTTGATCGTGTTGCCAATCGTGTTTCTTTAAAAGAACAAGTGGTTGATTTCGAACCACAGCCGGTAATTACCAAAGATAACGTTACGATGCAGATCGATACCGTTGTCTATTTCCAGATTACCGATCCGAAATTATTTACTTACGGAGTTGTGCGACCAATCAATGCAATTGAAAATTTAACCGCAACTACATTACGTAACATTATCGGGGATCTAGAATTAGATGAAACCTTAACATCTCGTGACCTTATCAATGCAAAGATGAGAAGTATCCTTGATGAAGCCACAGATCCATGGGGAATTAAAGTACACCGTGTTGAAGTTAAAAACATTATTCCGCCACGTGATATTCAAGAAGCCATGGAAAAACAAATGCGTGCTGAACGTGAAAGACGTGAAGCAATTCTACAGGCAGAAGGTAAGAAAACCGCTGCTATCTTAACAGCCGAAGGAGAAAAAGAATCAACGATCCTGCGTGCTGAAGCAGATAAAGAAGCTAAGATTACAAGAGCGACCGGGGAAGCTGAAGCCTTACGTTTAGTTTTTGAAGCTCAGGCAAAAGGGATTGCTTATATCAATGAAGCATCACCTCAGCCGGCTTATGTACAATTGCAAGGATATAAAGCATTGGAAAAATTATCTGAAGGAGAAGCGACAAAGATTATTATCCCAAGTGAAATCCAAGGATTAGCCGGATTGGTTTCTTCGGTGAAAGAAATCGCAACAGATCCTAAAAAAGAAAAATAAAGAAAAGAAGTCTTTGAGCCAAGCGGGTTCAAAGACTTTTATTTTATCCAGCCAAAGTGTCGGCAGGCAAATTCAATGCCATCTTCAATGTTTGCCTTTGTAACAAAGGTGGCTTTCTTTTTTAGTGCATCACAGGCATTTCCCATCGCAATTTTAGTCCAGCCATCTTGAAACATGACTAAATCGTTATAATCATCACCAAAAACCACAACATTATTTAAATTACCATTTACTTGTTGGATCATCTCAATGATGCCTTGATCTTTCTGATCATGCTGAAATGTTAAATAGTCTTCGACAAAACGAATATGTCCTATTGTATCTAACAGATGAAGTTCATTTTCTTTTTCTTTAGGAACAGCAATATAGATTTTATAGATGTTCTCATAATCTTCATAAGAGTGATTTGAATCTAAAAAGTAGCGTGTTGGTTCTTTTCTAAATCCAACTTGCTCTATAAAACGCATATTTTTCATTCTCACGTCAATATTATCATCAGTAGCTATCAATATACCAAACCCAGCTTTTTCTGCCTCACAGCATAAAGAAACTGCCTTTTTATGATCTAATGGGCTATTCTTTATCAACTGGTCATGGATCGTTAAAGCAGCACCGCCATTGCTGACAATATGATGGATTCCTGCCAGTTTTGCAAATGCCTTCGTCTTATAATAAGCACGACCTGTCGCTATACAGACAAAATGTCCATTCTCCTGCAGCAAGCGAATGGTCTTTTTTGCACTGGGAATTAATTCTCCAGTTGTTTTATTTGTCAAAGTGCCATCAATATCAAAGAAAAAATATTTTTTATCCATCTTTTATTTCCTCCCCATTGCCTTTAATTATACGAAAAAAAGAGAAATAGTACACTAAAATGAGTAGAAATCTCTCTCCTACAAAACAAAAAAAGGAGGAAACCCTCCTCTCTTCTCTTACCC
>JAQENU010000022.1:0-4623 GCA_027676805.1 Coprobacillaceae bacterium UN01-12pH3A
AATTTATATTTTGTATAATAAACAAAGATACTATTATCACTAAGATAAAAGTTATTAAGTATTTGAACTGTATTAAATAATATTTATAAAATGGTATTTTAAATTCATTATTGAATAGCACGTAAACATCAGCCATTCTAATAATTGTTCTTGCAACAATCGTTGCAATAAACACTCCCGGTAAACCTATATATTTAATTAAAATAATATCTAAAACAATATTTAAAATCGCTCCAATTAATGGTATGAACTTTAATTGTGAAAAATATCCTGTTGCTGTCCTAAATGTATAGACAGTGAAATGCATACCTCTTAATAAAACTTCAAGAATTATAACAGAAACAGTAAAGGTTGATAAAGTATAATTCTTGGTTAGCCAAATATTACATACAAAAAATTTTAATAATATAAACATGCCAATACATACATAACCAAATAACAAAGCATTAGCAAAGTATAATCTCTTAAAAATAATGTATTCATTCTCACTATTTTTTTTAACTGCAAGATTTCCAATCGAAGAAGTTATTGAAGATATTACTTGATTTAAAAAATTAACTATAATTTGTGTTATCATAGTATAATTTGATACAATACCTACTGTAGATATGTTTATAAAAAAACTAATTATAATTTTATCTGTACCTTCTAATATAGTAGATGCAATTTTAGTAAAAAAAACACCTTTAGTGTCTTCAAGGAGGCTTTTTTTGTCATCTAAAGACATTCTTGTTTTAGTCTTTTCTAATAAAAAAGGGTACAACTTATTCGCTTTTTGGGCCATAAAAAGATTACTTAAAATATTAAAAACAATCATTGAAATTAGATACAAAACATAGTTATGTGTTAAAACTAATAAAATAATTTGAACTATATTCATTAAAATATTAAATAATTGCTGATAAATTGCTACAATGTAATTTTTTTGATCTGCTATAATCATTGATTTCTTATAGACAAAGATGTAAGAAGAAATAGTGTTTATTAAAAATAATAAGTAAATAAACCTTATATCTTCAACTATAGAAATTTCTTTTATGAAAAAGTCCAAAAAGGGTACAATAGATAAACCTATAACAAAAATAGCAACCATAATTATTCTATATATAATTTTATATGATTTCATATATGTTTTAATCTTTTCTATATCTTCATTGTGAATAGGTTTGTATAATTTATAAACCAAAGCATTACCAATACCTAGTTCCACAAAAGACAGTAATAATAATATATCCGAAAAAAGACCATTAACACCTAAATATTCTGTTCCTAATAAATTAGAAAAAATTGTTCTACATATAAAACTTAAAAAAATTGAAAAAGTTTGACAAATAAACATAACTTTCACATTTTTAATCGCATTTTCTGTTCTACTATTTATCAAAAATAACACCTCTTTCTATTTTTTTACCATATTGTAGTATTCTGATAACGTTACACCAATATAATGTTTTGAAATTAGTGAAAATAATTCCTCAAGATCCTCAAAAAGTCTTTCTATACTTTCATTTGTGGGGAATGTTGGACTTCCCCCAGGCATAAATTCAGAAGAATGTAACATAAACATTAAATAATCATTCTTTGATTTAATATTTTTTGAAACTATCCATTTTAATTCTTCTAAATTTTTACCATTAGGTCTCAGCAGGATTCTCTTCCCTCTAATTAAGTAGTAACAATTTTTGAAAAAATCTTTAATACTTTTACAAGACAAAAACAAATGCTTTTTAAAACTAATCAGGGGTACTTCTAAAATTCCTTCTATATCCTGAGGAGACGTTTTTACATTTCTATAATTAGGGCCTTTAAAATCTACTGTTTGACCTAAACTATTAGACCAATCTATACCCGGTGTATACGAACAATCAATTTTATATCCATATTTTTTTAGTAATTTAAAATATGTATTATTCATTGCCCACCTTCCAGCTCTATGTGTTATTGGAACTAATCCAAATTTGCTTTTAAAATTATCATTTAAAGTTTTAATCTTCTGTTCCATTATTTCATCAGGATATTCAATCAAGTAAGGAGCTCCTGATTCTTCGTTTGAACTTAATTCATAATATGGCGGATTATTCCATGCATGTAAGTGAGCACCTAATTCACATCTATTATTATTTAGATTCTCTTTTATAAACTCTACAAATTTAGTATCGTTAATCATCTCCCAATTACTTAGCCATACAGGTTTGAAACCATACTTATTACATAAATCTTGAAATCTACTTAAATATAATGTATTTTCAGTTTTGATTTCATCATTCATTTTCCACTGCCATAAATTGTCACCTTCAGTATCAATAGTAATAATAAAATATTTCATCGCTGTGTCCTCATATACCATTCAATAAATTGTTTAATTCCTTCTTCTATTCTAATTTTTGGTTCATAATTTAATATTTCTTTTGCATGACTATAATCACTGTATGTCATATCAACATCTCCTGCTTGCATTGGTAGCTGATTGATCACTGCTTTTTTATTCATAGTATTACTTATTACATTTATCAAATCTCTTAAAGAAATAGGATGACTTCCACCTAAATTGAAAATATCATAAATATGTTTATCTTTTTTGCTTACATAATTAAGAGCTTTTATTGTACCATCTACTATATCACTAACATAAGTATAATCTCTAGCTGTTGTACCATCCCCATACATAGGAATAGGCTGATTTTCTAACATTAATCGAGTAAATTTATTAATTGCTAAATCAGGTCTTTGTCTTGGCCCGTATACTGTAAAATATCTTAAACATGCAATATTCATATCATATAAGGCATGGTATGTATAACATAATAATTCTCCAGCTTTTTTTGTTGCAGCATAGGGGGATATTGGATTATCTACTATATCATTTTCACTAAATGGCACTTTTTTATTATTTCCATACACTGATGATGAAGATATAAATACAAAACCTTTTACATTATGTTTTTTAGAAGCTTCCAAAAGATTTGTTAAACCCATTAAGTTAACATCCACATAATATAAAGGATCTTGAATAGATGGTCTGACCCCTGCATTAGCTGCTAAAGACACAACCCCATCAATACTATGTTTACTGAAAATTTCCTCGATTATTTTTTTATCTCGTATATCACCTTTGTAAAGCATATAAAAACAGCCGTTTTCTTTGGCTGTATTTTGAACTGATGCATAGTTTTTTTGTTTTAACAAAGGATCATAGTAATCATTGAAGTTATCAATAGATATAATATCATGCCCTTGTTTTAAAAGTTCTTCTGATAAATGTGAGCCAATAAATCCGGCTCCACCTGTAATTAAATATTTCATATTTTCTCCTTTTCCCTATGTTAAATATAAGTAGTAATATGTAAGCAAATATTGTGGCAATATTTCCAAACAAAAACTGCAAATTTATTAGATAGTTATTTAATAGTATTCCACCTTTTTATCAAGTCATTTTCTAAAATAATTTTTGAATATCAACAATCAACAAGTAGCAGAAGAATATTCATTTGAAATATTCAAAATATAGACAATCTTTCTATGATTAATAGGAACAGAGTGTTGAAGATAATGCTTAACTTTATCCATAATTTAATTACTTGTATATCTATGATTAAATCTATATTCTTAGTCTTTCATGAAAAGAACCCATTTATATCTTTTTTGACCCCATGGTGAACCTTAGTAATATTGTTCTTTATATTACCAGTTATGATATTTACCCCAATGAAGTCTATGATTCTCTTCATGATAGTTTTCTTTTTCATTGTTGACTTATATTTTTTAATATATTAATTCCTTTCTTACCATCTGTATTAAGCTTCGCCTTCAAAGACAATATGTAAGTATTCTCTATAGTTTTTTTATGTAAAACCAGTATAATCTCTAACGAGTTTCAGTTTGATAAATTTAGAATAATTATTTTCCTTATCCGTTGATAATACAATTAGAATTTTCCAACTTAACCTCATTGCTAATATTATTAGAACTTGAAGGAAGATGATGGTTTTCAAATTAATATTATAAAACGGTGTTTAATTAAAAAAGTTAAATTTCTTTTATCTGTGGATTATGGGTTTCCAAAAAATTCTTTAATAATAAGCATCCCATAATCAAAGTAATAGAAGCAACAAATAATTGTAAAGAGCTAAAATCTAATCTTAATTTCCAATTTAAATACAAAACATACTTAAAAATTTCTTGATGAATTAAATACAAAAATATGGAATTCTTTCCGATATTTGTGATTATAGAATTACTTAACAAATCATTTAATACATAATTTTTACACCATATTATTTTATCTAATAATATTAAACACCCAAAACCGGGTAATAATGAAATTGTGAACGAATATGGAAATAATTTATTAGAAAATAATATTACAGCAAAATATATTATAGGTATATATTTATTTCCTTTTAGAAAATCATAATTTTCTTTGTGGAGAGATGCTAGAATCATACCTAATATTATATCTAAAATCCTTGAAAATGGATTAATATATAATAAAAACCTTGTAGTTTCCCTGTCACAATTAACGAATAAAATTGCGAAAAAAAATTGGATCAATAAAATACTGATTAACATTATTTTTTTTTGCTTTAATTTATCTAAGTGTTTAGCTATGGGAATCATAAAAAA
>JAQENU010000022.1:4633-13302 GCA_027676805.1 Coprobacillaceae bacterium UN01-12pH3A
GAATCATAAAAAAGTAACAAATAGTTAAAGTAGATAAAAACCATGTCACACCATTTAACCCAAGATAATATTCGGAATTTGGAACAAGCGACTGAATTAAGAACAAATGAGATAAAACTATATTATAATTTATTGTTTTATGCTCTAAAAAAACTGATAAAATAATCTCAAATATTATCGTAGTAATATAATAAATATAGAATTTACTCACTCTTTTAAAAACAAAATTATAGGTTCTCATTTTTTTATTTATAAGCGATAAATAATTGACATAACCACTTATAACAAAAAAATACGAAACTGCTGTTACACCAAAACCTGAAAAATATGAATAATAAAAAGAATCTCTTATTGATGGAAACCATGACAAATGAAACAAAAATATCAAACAAAAAAGCAAACCTCTTAGACCCTCTATACTCATTATTTTTGATGACTTACTCTTATACATTTTAAGCACCATAAAATTCTAAAATTCTTTTCATAACAACATCCATATTAAATTCATTAATATTTTTTACAGATGTATTTCTATAATTACCTAATGCATAATTAGCCCACAAAGAAGATTCATCATCTATGTCTAAAGATAAACAGTTTTCATTGCATATCAGTTCTTTAGGTACTGCTTTAGACACAACGCATTTCGTATTCATTATCTGTGCTTCAAGAACAACCATCGGAAAACCTTCTTGGAACGAAGGAAATATTAAGCAATCAGAAATAGATAATAAATCTGGAATATCTTCTCTCAATCCTAAAAAAATAACATCATTTTCTAAATTTAATTCTTTTATTCTTTCTTCCAACAAGAAAACATAGTCTTTTTCCCCCGTTCCCACAATAACTAATTTAGAATTTTTTTTGATTTTTTTAATTTCATAAAACACTTCAAGAAGCTTTTGATGATTTTTTACCGGGTTAATACGTCCTACATGTATTATTATAAATTCATCATTAATACCGATAGATTGTTTCAATTTACATCTATCAATTTTTCTATTTTTAATTTTTTCAAAGTCTACCGAATTAGGCATATAATAAACATTTTTTCTACTTACAATTTTTTTGGCGTCATTTAACATTTTTGAATTTAATACAAATGTTTTTAAATCTTTTTTTACTATAAGAAACCTTAAAATATACAACCATGTTTTCCCTAGATACTTTACATACCTTTCTATATTAGAATGATATGTATAAAACAACTTAGTTTTTTTTGATTTTGCAAAAATTAAATAATTGCTTGTTTTAATATGCGCGTGAATTACATCAATTTGATTTTCATTTAAAAATTTTATCCAATTCAATATTAATGATATTTTATCATATATATATCCTATTCCTTTACGATGGTTATCATTTAATAAATAAATAGGTTGTATATTGTTACTTATTAATTCATCGTGTAGAATACTTTCTTTATATTTATTAAAAATGACTATTTTCACATCCAAATTATTTTCCTTTAAATATATAGCATAATCTGTGACTAAGCTTTCAGCTCCACCGACATTTAATGAATTTAAACAATGTACAATTTTCATTTAAGTTCCTCGCGAAATTTATTTTCATAATATGCTCTTTTTTCTTCCTCTTTCATTAAATGCGTGTTTTGAAAATTATTTATATGTTTTAGAACATATTCATCAACAGTCATTAAAAATTTAGCTGGAGTTCCTGCCCAGACTTGATTATCCGGTATATCTTTCGTAACTGTTGAATTACACCCTACTATTACATTATTACCAATTTTAACGCCAGGCATAATTGTTGAATTCCATCCGACAAATACATTATCACCTATAATTATTGGTTTTAGTAAATCAAGTTCATGTTTTGAAAGCATTTCTCTAACAACCCATAAACTACCATCATGTGTAATAAAATTAACATTGTGAGTCAGTCGCACATGGTCACCTATTTTTATTAACCATGGTTCTGTACCAAATTTTACAGATTTGTAAAAATCACAATTATTTCCAAATTTAAGACCGGATTTTCTTAAAAATATTTGGTATTTATTTTGTGGCATTACTTTTGTTATAAATTTAAGTATATAATCCATAACTTTCACTCCCTTTTTCATCTTTCCGTCCCTTAAGATAAAAAGAATAATAAACTAATAACGTTAAAATAAAAATATAAGGTAAACGAATATATTGAATGGAATTTAAATAAATAAAAAATATAGTACATAAGAATAAACTAAGTTTATTTAAACAAACATCTTTCTTTATTCTTTTATACATCATATATAAGAATACTAAGAAAATTATAAATCCAATAACTCCCCAACATACATAGATTTCTTGTATCATATTATGCATAGAGTTTTCCACCCCAGTTTTTATAACCGGCTCTTGTAAACCTATTCCAAATAAAATATTTTTAAGGTTGGAAATCCAATATTGATTATATTTAAAAAACAATTCCGTTCTACCACTTGTTATTGTACTTGAAGTTATAAACCTCATTAGAGCATTTTTTAATAGCATATACATAAATGGTATAGATACAACCCCAAAAGCAATCAAACTTATATATATTTTCTTCCGTTTTCTTTTATCCATTTCATTCATATAAGAATAAAAATAAGAGCAGAACACTATTAATGAAAGTACCATACATATCAAAAATGTCTTGGATCTTGTCATAAAGCCAAAAATCATAAGTATAGTTAATGCAAATAAATATATGTTCTTTTTGTAGTAATGAAACATAATAAAGGAAAATATTATACCAAGCAAACAAAATAGAGCAATATTTGCTTCATTATCAAATACTCTTTGAGTTACTTCATTATTTAAAATATAAACATTTCCAAACCTATACTTTGAAGTCAATACATTAATTAAAGAATTACTATGATACATTAGAAATTGCATAAGAATATCAATCATTGCGAATATTAAATTCACTAAATAAATGTCAATTATTTTTTTTACATTATCAATTTTTAAAGATAAAGCAATACAAAAAAAGAACAACATACTACTATATCTTAAATAAGATCCTATGTTAAATGGAGGTATATTAAAATGAAGTAGTTCCCAAAAAGCCAAAACACAAATTATAAGGCTTAAGTAATCAAATTTCATAATTTTATAAGATTTTAAAATCAAAACTATAGACGAAATTATAAATATATAGTTTATTTGTAAGGCTTGAGAATACAATGACATACAAATAGTAAATCCTATAATTTCTTCTTTATTGAAAAATAAAACAAAAAAAGCATACAAGACAGTATAAAAATATAACGGAATATTCATTATATTATTATCTCTTACTAAAATAAAAATAAAAAATAAAGACAAGAAAATATAAAACGAATTATTTTTTAATTTATCTATCATAATTAACTCCTTATTTTATAAATTTTATTAACTTTTCTTTAAAATTATTATAATTAAAGCGCTCGATATGCGTTTTTGCTTCGTTAGCTATCGTTTTACTTTCGAGATAATTTTGATAAACTTGAATAATGCCTTTTGCTAATTGATGATCGCAATCTTCAAAAATATTAGCTTCAAAGTTATTTCCTCCACTCATTTCTGGAACTAATGTGCCATATTTTGTTGTTATTATCTCTTGAATTTGTAAATTCTTATAATCATCAAATAAAATTTCTTGTGGTCCAGATTTACAATTTGCTGCAATAACAGGAGTTCCAACAGCCATAGCTTCTACTAAAGCATTCGGAAAACCCTCAGTTAAAGAGGACAATACATATACATTAGATTTTTTCATATATTTATAAGGATTACTTCTTCCACCTAATAATGTAACAACATTTTTCAATTCTAATGCATTTATAAGATCATGAAGACTTTCATGTAGTTCTCCATTTCCTAAAATAATTAATTTAATACTAGGAATTTCTGTTTTACAAAGCGCAATGGCTTTGATTAAATGATGGAATGCTTTTTGTTCTGATAATCTACCTACGCTAATTAAAATAAAATCTTCATTGTTAAATTCATAATCGTCCACTTTTTCCCTTGCTTTATTTTCAATAAAGGTAATATCATATGGGTTATATATAACCATATTTTTTTCTTTTGGAATGTTCCAATATTTTTCTGCATCATTAGCAATCTGTTTCGAACAACTAGATATATAATCAAATTTGTTCATAATATATTTATCTGCTTTCTTTGTCAAAAATGGTTTTGTAAGCCAATCATACGAACGAATACTTGTATATATCTCTTCCTTTCTCTTTGTAATTACATTTAAGTAATTCGAATACATTCCAAAAGAAAAAACAATTTCAGGTTGTAATTTTTTTTTCATTTTTCTAGTTTGAATTAATCGCTTTACAAAATCAATTAGTTTATTTACTTTACCTAAAGAAGGAGGAACATTTAAGTCATATAAAGGTATATCAATATTATAATCTTTATTTGTTTGATAGAGTGTTACTATTGTTACATCATAATCTTTTTTCAATAATTCTGATGCAATAAATACAACTCTTTCCATTCCACCAAAATTTAGACCACCTATAAAAAAAACAAGTTTTTTCTTCATCAATGCTACCTCCAAAATCAACCATTTTTTATAATTCGTGCTGGAACACCTACAGCAGTACAATTACACGGAATATCCTTGACAACTACTGCATTAGCTCCAATTTTAACATTATCTCCTATTACTACTTTTCCTAAGATAACAGCTCCACTACCAACGATACAATTTTCACCAATGATAGGTGATCCTTTAGAATCTCCTCCTATTGTGACATTTTGATATATTACTGTACCTTTTTTAATTATTGCTTTTTGATTTATTACAATACCATGAAAATGTGCTATATTCACTCCTTCTTCTAAAATCGCGAAATAAGGTATAGTACATCCTAAAATTAATTGCATTAAATGATAAATTATTTGCGATATAAACGTAAGTTTATGCAAATAGAAAAACCTCTCGATTTTATAAACTTTAATTGCAATTGAAGTTTTATCCTTAGACATCATGATTTCACTTCCTCCAAGATGTCATAATATAATTTACACAATTTTATTACTTCTTGTTTGATATCAAATCCTGCTTCTGTAAGACATTCAACAACATCATCTCTCGATAAACTACTATCAATTTTTTTTATTGCCTCAATCCAATCTTTCACATCGTTATTTATAGGGACAACTTGGTTTTCTAAAACATTTGCAGCTAAGGGGATTTGATCGGACATAATACATCTCAATCCGTTTGCCTGCGCTTCAATTAGCACTATACCTAATCCTTCAAAGATAGATGGGAACACAAATAAATCGAAAGCATTCAATATTAAATTAATATCCGTTCTATTACCTAAAAACATAACCTTATTCGATAGTTTGAGTTCTTCCACTTTAGTTCTTATATGGTTTTCAAGATAACCATTTCCTATTAATAGTAAAATAGCTTTATCATTAACTCTTTGATATTCATTAAAAATATTAATTAATAAATCGTGATTTTTTGGTGGTGTAAAATGTCCAACATGCCCGATTACAAACTTATCATCGATATTTAAACTATTCCTATATTTTTTTCGCTCTTCATTGTTAAAAATATAGTTTTCTAATTCAATAGCATTATTAATCACATAACCATGTTTTTTAAAATCATTACCAAATATAGCAATTCCTGCCTCATCAGAGCATGAAAAATAGAAATCCGGTATATGCTTACCAAGTTCATAAAAAAGTCTATTTCTAAAACTTGACAATCGATTTTCACCAAATCGAGTTGCATGTGCGTGTGAAATAATTTTTTTAACACCTAGTTTTTTCTTTGAATTAAAAAATACATAATTTAAAAATGGCAAATGTATATGTAAAATATCATACTCTAAATAATGTTTATTATAGAAAATGTTTAAATCAGATTTAAATTTGATTAAGTTTTTGGGAGATGTTATATAATATACATTTCCTCCATAAAATTCAATTTCCTTTTCATAAGTACTATTTCCTTTTTCAAAGCAGAGGAAATCAAATTGAATATCTGAGTATAGATATTTATAATATTTCATAACTACATTTATTATCCCACTATCTCTATTTATATTAGGTACAAAATGTAAGATTTTCATTATTTAATCCCTTCTAAATACATCTCTTGTATAGACTTTATCTTGAACGTCATCTAAGCATGTATCATATCTATTGGCTACAATAGCTTGAGATACTCTTTTGAATTGATCTAAATCATTGATAACTTCACTTCCAAAAAATGTACTTCCATCTTCTAATGTGGGTTCATAAATAATCACCTTTGCCCCTTTGGCTTTTATTCTTTTCATTACTCCTTGTATAGAAGATTGTCTAAAGTTATCGCTATTAGATTTCATTGTTAATCTATATACACCAACAATGATTTCTTTTTCCTTAGATGAATCATAATCATCATTCGATTGATAGCCCCCTGCAATTTCTAAAACTCTATCTGCAATATAATCTTTTCTTGTTCTATTTGATTGAACAATGGCACTCATCATTTCTTGTGGAACATCTTCATAATTCGCTAATAATTGTTTGGTATCTTTTGGTAAGCAATATCCACCATACCCAAAGGAAGGATTATTATAATGTGTTCCTATTCTTGGATCAAGACATACTCCATTAATAATTTCTTGTGTATCTAATCCTTTCATTTCACAATAGGTATCCAATTCATTAAAATAAGAGACTCTTAATGCTAAATAAGTATTAGCAAACAACTTAACAGCTTCCGCCTCTGTAAATCCCATAAACAACGTATCAATATCTTCTTTAATTGCTCCTTCTTGAAGCATATGAGCAAAAGTATGAGCTACTTTTACTAATCTTTCATCATTCATATCCGTACCGACAATAATTCTTGACGGATATAAATTATCATACAAAGCTTTAGATTCTCTTAAGAACTCTGGTGAAAATATAATGTTCTTTGTATTATATTTATCTCTCACACTTTGAGTATATCCAACAGGAATGGTACTCTTGATAATCATGATAGCTTCCGGATTCACTTCCATAACCAATTCAATCACATTTTCCACAGCACTTGTATCAAAGAAGTTTTCCTTTGAATCATAGTTAGTTGGTGCTGCAATCACAACCATTTCAGCATCCTTATATGCTTTTTTAGCATCTAAAGTCGCTGTTAGATTTAATTTTTTTGTACTTAAAAAGTCTTCAATTTCATTATCCTGAATTGGAGACTTTCTTTCATTAATCATATTCACTTTTTCTTCAATAATATCAACAGCCATAACCTCATGGTGTTGAGCTAATAATGTGGCTATGCTTAGTCCTACATAGCCTGTTCCTGCAACTGCAATTTTCATTTTAATTTTCCTCCCTATTTATATTTGATTTTCTTAACTAAACCAAAAAACAAATTTTGTAATGTTAGCAAACTCGAAATTATTGCATTTTTGTTTTCACCTTTTCTGAACAAATAATAATGATATCTAATTAATTTCAACTTAGAATGATTTGAAATAGATCCTGTTCGTTTTCTATAACTAGCTAAAGTACTGTCCAATAAATAACAATTTACATGTTGAGATATTTTTAGCCACAAAGCATAATCGTTATTCTTTTTTAAATTTTTTATCTGTATTAAACCAACTTTTTTACTATCATACATAACAGTTAAACATCCTGGCCAACAATATTGAAACATTCTACGCTTATTAATAAAGCGAGGACCAGTTATTAAAGGATTTAATATTTCATTATTTTCGTCTATTTCACAATAATTTGTATAAGAAAAATAATAGTTATGTGATTCCATAAATTGGATCTGTCTTTCTAGTTTTTGTTTATCCCATAAATCATCACTATCCAAAAAAGCAATCCATCTTCCTTTTGCCATTTTTAAAGCTTTGTTCCTCGAAATAGCTGCTCCTTGATTTTTTTCATTAACAAAAAAAAATATACGCTTATCATTCAAATATTTTTTAACAACCATATCTGTATTATCTGTAGAACAATCATCTATAATAATCATTTCCCAATTGTTATAAGTTTGATTCAATACACTTTGTATTGTCTGACCAATAAAATTAGAAGTGTTATAAGAAGGAGTTATTATGCTTACTAAATCATTCATCATTACCTCTTAATAACAATTTCACTTGTAAAACTGAGAAAATGTTATCAATAAGTCCCCTCCCCCGTTTACGAATTTCTTTATTTGATAATAATGAAATATTAACATCTTTATGCGGTACAACATTCAAAACCAAAGCATAATTATAATATTTCCATCGATTATTCATTTGATCAATTCCTTTCGTTTATTTCAGAAAACAAAGATATTTTTCGAGTATATAATTCAGCACTAATTTGACCTGTTCTTAACAAATAATCTCCTAAATCTTCAGCTGTATCCATTCCTTCTGTTGATATATCCTCTTTTTTAAACACTTTTAAAACAGTTTTTAATATAATCTTAAAATCATCTATAAAAGTAATATGTTTAATATATTCTAAATCATAATCTATTTTTTCTTCCCAACTAATATTGTTTCTTCCATTGACTTGAGCAAGTCCAGTAAGCCCTTGCCTTACAGTATGACGTTTACGCTGTTCATCAGTCATAAAAATCATATCTGTTACTAATTGTGGTCTTGGTCCAACAATACTCATATCTCCTTTTAAGATATTAAATAATTCAGGAAGCTC
>JAQENU010000023.1:0-219 GCA_027676805.1 Coprobacillaceae bacterium UN01-12pH3A
GTATTTATTATTGTAGCTATATTAATAAGAACAAAACTAGGAAGTCCAGTCATCTTTACACAGGAAAGACCTGGAAAAGATGAAAAGGTATTTAAGATGTATAAGTTTAGAAGTATGACAAGTGAAACAGACAAAGAAGGAAATTTGTTACCTGATGAAATGAGATTAACATCATTTGGTAAAAAACTACGTTCAACATCATTGGATGAGCTTCCTGAA
>JAQENU010000023.1:229-4757 GCA_027676805.1 Coprobacillaceae bacterium UN01-12pH3A
GAGCTTCCTGAATTATTTAATATCTTAAAAGGAGATATGAGCATTGTTGGACCAAGACCATTGTTAGTGAGGTATCTTCCATATTATACACCTGAAGAAAGACATAGACATGATGTTAGACCAGGATTGACTGGTTGGGCACAAGTGAATGGAAGAAATACTATTTGTTGGAAAGATAAGTTTGAATTAGATGTAGACTATATAAGGAAATATTCTTTTTTTTTAGATTTAAAGATAATTTTAATAACTATATTATGTGTATTAAAAAAAGAAGGAATCACAAGTGATTCTTCAGTAACAATGGAGGAGTTTAAAGGATGAAAGAACTGATTATCATTGGTGCAGGCGGACATGGAAAGGTTGTTGCAGATATAGCAAAGAAAAATGGCTATAAAATTATCTCTTTTTTAGATGATTCTGTACAGAAACAATTAGAATCTTATTCAATTGTTGGAACAACAGATGATATAGATATGATACATAAGAAAGATAACGAAGTAGATTTTTTTATTGCTATTGGAAATAATGTAGTTAGAGAACAGGTTTTTAAAAAATTCCAAGAAAAAGAAATAACATTTCCGGTTCTTATTCATCCTTCAGCGATTGTAGATGAAACAGTAAAGATTGGAAGAGGTACTGTAGTTATGGCAAATGCAGTTATTAATGTAGGAACAACAATTGGGAAGAACTGCATTATTAATACAGGCTCAACAGTTGATCATGATTGCATTTTAGAAGATTATGTTCATGTTTCACCAGGGGTTCATGTAGCTGGAACGGTACATCTCGGAAAGAGAACATGGTTAGGAATCGGAAGCTCGATTATCAATAATATTAATATTTGTGATGATGTTATTGTTGGTGCCGGAACAACAGTTATTAATCATATAGATAGTTCTGGAAAATATGTAGGAATGCCATTAAGGAGAATTAATTGATGAGAGCTTTAATGACTGCAACTGTTCCTTCAATGATAGGACAGTTTAATATGCATAATATTAATATTCTTATAGAACTTGGTTATGAAGTTGATGTTGCATGTAATTTTAATGATTACTCAGTATGGTCAGCTGAAAAAATCATATCACTCAAAAAAACATTAGATGAATTGAATGTTCATATGTATCAAGTTGATTTCACTCGGAGATTTTTCAAAATAAAACAACATACAAAATCATATAAGCAAATAAAGAAATTAATCAATGAAAGAAAATATGATCTTATTCATACACATACACCTATTTCAAGCTTAATCACACGATTAGCATATAAAAATAGCAATATATATGAAAGTTGCAAAATGATTTATACAGCTCACGGTTTTCATTTCTTTAAAGGAAATAACCCATTAAAGAATTTTATTTTTAGAAGTATTGAAATGATGGCAGCTAAATATACGGATATTATAATTACTATTAATAAAGAGGATTATGAAGCCGCAAAAAAATTTAAGCTGAAAAATAGTGGTCAAGTTAGATATGTTCCAGGAGTAGGGGTTGATATAGATAAAATTAATAAAATAAAAGAAAACAGAGATCAATTGATCAAGGATTTAGCTTTAAGTAACGATGATGAATTAATTATATCTATTGGTGAATTAAGTAAAAGAAAAAATCATGAGCTTGTAATTAAATGTCTACCGCAGTTACCTAAAAATATACACTATCTCATTTGCGGACAAGGTAGTTTGAAAGAGTATCTTCTTCAGCTGGCCGATAATTTACAAGTATCAGAGCAAGTGCATTTATTAGGGTTTAAAGAAAATGCAATAGAAATTATAAAATCTTGTAATATATTTGTGTTTCCGTCTCTTCAGGAAGGATTACCAGTAGCCATGATGGAAGCTATGGCATGTGGTCTCCCATGTATCGCTTCGCCAATACGTGGGAATAGAGATTTAATTGATCAACCCAACGGTGGATATTTAATTGAATTTCAAGATTGGGAAAAAACACTAAAACTGGTTATAAAAAATATTAATAAAAATTATAAAGCTATGTCAATATATAATCAAAAAAAAATATCTATGTATAATACTTGGAAAATCTCCGCAAGCATGAAAGAAATTTACCAATAGTAATAGAAGTAAGAAAGAGGGATTTGATGAATAAAATTCTAGTATTGCTATCAACTTATAATGGAGAAAAATATTTAGAACAGCAGTTAACAAGCATTTTGAATCAGGAAAACGTAGAAGTAGATATATTAATTAGGGATGATGGTTCTACAGATAATACGGTACAAATTTTGGAAAAATATAATAACTTAAAAAATGTATCTTGGTTTCAAGGAGAAAATTTAGGTCCTGCCTTTAGTTTTCAAGACCTGATATTTAATTCGTCTTTAGATTATGACTTCTTCGCTTTTTCTGATCAAGATGATGTTTGGATTTCTAATAAATTGTTTACAGGTATTCACCATATTTCTACCTATAAAACCATTCCTGCCTTATTCTATTCAGACTATCAAATAGTAGATAGCAATTTAAATAAACTTAATAATAAAATTTCAACTAAAGATTACACGTTAGGAAATGTATTGTTGGGAGAAGCACCTTTAGGTTGCACAATGCTTTTTAATAAAGAGCTTATAAAGTTATTGCGTATTAAAAGATCTAATTATCTGAGAATGCATGATCATTGGACAATACTTACTTGTTTGGCTTATGATGGCTATATTTATTTTGAAAAGGATAAGTTAATATATTACAGACAACACTTAAACAATGTAGTTGGAATTGCATCGTTTGGTACAAAAATTAAACGATATTATAAAAGCTTCATGACAGCAGATCATGAAAGATTAAAACAAGCAAAAGAATTTTATGCAATACATGAAAATTTTATTTCAAAAGATGCAAAGCTTTTAATTAATGAATTAACTTCTTATCAAGATACGTTATCCAATAAATTTAAAGTTATTTTTAATAAAAATCTGACAATAAAATCTTATAAAAATCTTTTGTTTATAATTTCAATTCTCTGTAATAAATTTTAAAGGGTAGGTGAAATAATGCACAAAGTACTAGTTTTATTATCCACTTATAATGGAGAAAATTTTTTAGAAGATCAATTAGAAAGTCTAAGTATTCAAGAAGAAGTAGAAGTGAATCTACTTGTACGTGATGACGGGTCTGTTGATAACACACTCAAAATACTAGATCAATATAGAGATAAGTTTAATTATTATCATCTAATAAAAGGGCAAAATAAAGGGGCAAAGGAAAGTTTTTTTGAATTACTAGCAAATGCGAAGGGATATAATTACTATGCGTTTTGTGATCAAGATGATGTTTGGAAATCCAATAAATTAAAAGCTGCCATAAAAAAATTAGATGTTTATGAAAATGAACCGGCATTATATTTGGGAAATTATATTCCTGTGGATTTATCTTTAAATAGATTAACTTCCAGCAGTCATACTCAAACAGATCTTTATTTATTTAATGAGATATTAGTTAAAAATCACATAATTGGATGTACAATGGTATTCAATCAACAACTTTTAAGTATACATCAAAAATGTCAAAAACTTAATGTTCAAAATCTCCCCTACCATGACCATTGGTTATATATTTTGTGCAGTAGTGTAAATGGAAAACTATTGATAGATAAAAATAGTTATATTCTGTACAGGCAGCATGATAATAATACTGTCGGAGAAAGAAATATTTGGAGTAAAATTAAAAAAAATGCTTTATTTAGTAATAACAATACTCGATATAAATATTTGTATGAACTATTGAAAAATTATGGTGATATGATTCCCATCGAAAATAAAAGTTTATTAAATAAATTTATTGATTATCAAAAAAATCCTAAATTAAGGTTTTTTTTATTTTTTCACAATCCGCTTTCTGCACCTAATTTTTTTGAACAATTTTTACTAAACCTAAGTCTATTATTAGGAAAATTTTAGGAGGTGAATATGTTATATACGATATTAATATATGGACTTGCAATTGGTATTCCAACATTAATAACTTATTATATTCAAAAAAATCGACCGAATATGCTGAAAGAACAAAAGAATTTATTTATAGCTACTTTATGTATCATTATTACACCTGTTTTTATTTTGGGATTTCGTTATAATGTTGGAACTGATTATTTTAGTTATCAATATATATGTCAATTAATGCAAGCCAAAGGTATTTTTGCCTTATTGGACTCAACTTTCAACTTTGAATTTGGATTTAAGGTGATTGTTATTATTTCCAATCTTATTTTTAATGAAGTAGGAATTAGTTTTTTCTTGCTAACTGCTTTCATTATTTATAGTTTACCTATATTTGCTATTTTGAAAACAAGCTATATAAAAAATAAATATATTATTGTCTTTATTTTCTTAATTTTAATGCTAGGTCCGAGTACAAATGCAATTCGGCAAATGATATCCGTTTCTATTTGTTTATTTGGTTTTTGTTTTTTATGTAATGGGAAAATATTAAATTTTGTATTTGTTATTTTGTTTGCTCTTTTATTTCATACTAGCTCGCTAATATTATTTATAGTAATAGGAGTATTAT
>JAQENU010000024.1 GCA_027676805.1 Coprobacillaceae bacterium UN01-12pH3A
TTATTTATTTCATCTGTCTACTTTGGTGGGATTGTATCAAAATGCTTGGCTTTTTATTTGTGGTATGTTTGATTATTCATAATCTTAAATGAACGGTAGATCTGTTCCAATAAAAACAAACGAATCATTTGATGGGTAAAAGTTAGTTTAGAAAAGCAAAGGCGAAAATTACTGCGTGCAACCACATCTTTTGCCAGACCAAGCGATCCCCCAATAACAAAAGTAATCGTACTTTTTCCTTCAATCATCTTTGTTTCGATATGTTTGGATAATTGAACAGAATCTATTTCTTTTCCATGCAGATCTAAGAGAATGACATATTCATCATCTTTTATTCGATCTAAAATCTTTTTTCCTTCTTTATCTAAAACCAGCTGTTCATCCGCTAAAGAAGCCTTGTCAGGAATTTTTTCATCCTCTAATTCCACCATCTCAATTTTAGTAAATGCACCTAAACGCTTTCTATATTCATCAATCCCCGCCAACAAGTACTTCTCTTTGATCTTTCCAATACTGACGATCCTGATTTTCAATAGTATCTCCTCCACTTACAACTTCTACTTGGCTCGCAATTTTTATATTATAATTTTCAATATTAATCTGACTATACTCAAACACTTTACAGTAGCAGTCCATTGCTAATTCCGGAGTATTCGCCTCCTGAGATAAATGGGCTAGTACAATGTCCCGTGTCTGATCACCTAAAACTTTGCACATTAGGCGAGCACTGTAATCGTTTGATAAATGGCCTACATCCGACAAAATTCGCTTTTTCAGATAGATTGGACGTGCACTGTTCATCAGCATATCAATGTCATGATTACTTTCAATGATATAATAGTTAGCATTTTCTATGAAGCCCATATTTTTTTTGCTCACATAACCCGTATCTGTCATATAGACAAGCTTTGAAACCGTATCATTCACAACAAATGCCAACGGACTGGTGGCGTCATGTGAAATAGATAAAGGAGTGATCTCTATATTTTCAAATCCGATTGGCTGATAAGGTTTAAGGATATGCCGTGGTGATAGTCCTTCCAAGCACCCTAGCCCCGCATATACCATAGAGGAATCAAATATATGGATATTTTTTTTGTGGTCACTATGATCATGAGTCAATAAAACACAGTTTATATCTGATTCACTGTACCCCACTTGATTTAATCGTGTCACCAATTGCTTTTTTGAAATGCCGCAATCAATCAATATCCCAAAACCATTACTGTATATAAAGGTGCTGTTTCCTTTTGACCCACTCGCTAAAACATGATATTCCATCTTATCGCTCCTTCCATTAACTCATTATATCACGAAAAAATAAAAAGTGGCAAATCTGCCACTTTATTATTTAAGACCGTATTTTTTGTTGAATTTATCGATACGTCCATCAGCACTTGCAAAACGTTGTTTTCCTGTATAGAAAGGATGACAGTTTGAACAAGTATCCACACGAATTTCATTTAAAACTGAACCAGTTTCAAATTCAGCTCCGCAAGATGTACATACTGCTTTTACTTTTTTATAATCTGGATGAATTCCTTTTTTCATTGCTCTTTCTCCTTCCGCCTTGAAATTTTTTGTCTAACTCCAAAGTAAGTTACTGAATTATAATAGCATCTTCAAATAAATTTTACAAGTATTATTCAGTATTTTTTATTATAAAGATAGAGATTAATCATCTTCACGTTCAATTCTGGTAATCCGAGCCCCAAGCATAATTAATTTATGATCAATGTTATCATAGCCACGATCAATATGATAGACATTACCAATCTCTGTTTCTCCTTCAGCAATCAATGCCGCAATAACCAATGCAGCTCCGCAGCGCAGATCAGTCGCACAAACATTAGCTCCTTTTAATTTTGTCTTACCGTTGATATTAGCATAGCCTGAATGAATATCAATATCAGCTCCCATTTTATTCAATTCTGCGCAATGTTTGAACCTTTCCGGATAAATGGTCTCCTCCACACTAGATTGCCCTGTAGCCTGAGTTAAAAGGGCTGTTAAAGGCTGCTGTAAGTCAGTGGCAAATCCTGGATAAGGCTGTGTCTTAATATCTACTGCTTTCAAAGAAGATTCTAATCCATAAACAACCACGCTATCTCCGGAAACCTCCATTTTAACCCCCATCTCTTTCAATTTAGAAATCAATGAGTCCAAATGCTGAGGAATAACATTCTGAATAACAATTCTTTCACCAGCCGCGGCAGCTAAAATCAAAAAAGTTCCAGCCTCAATGCGGTCAGGAATAATCTCGTGATAACATCCTCCTAAATGATCCACACCTTCGATTGTAATTGTGTCTGTTCCAACACCACGAATCTTAGCTCCCATTTTTGTCAGCATATTCGCCACATCAATAATTTCCGGCTCTTTAGCCGCATTTTCAATTTCTGTTCTGCCCTTTGCTTTTACGGCAGCTAACATAATATTAATTGTCGCACCAACAGAGGCGAAGTCTAAATAAATTTTAGTTCCTACCAATTCTTCAGCATAGATTTCATAAGTTCCGTCTTCATCACAAGTAATTTTAGCGCCCAAAGCTTCAAACCCTTTTAAATGCAAATCAATTGGACGAGGTCCTAAATAACATCCTCCCGGCATTTTCATTTTAACATAGCTAAAACGTCCCAGTAACGCTCCCATAAAATAATAAGAGGCACGCAATTTATTTACTGCATCACTTACTAAAGGGACACTTTGTAAATGGGTAGGATCCACAATAATGTGATTTTCAAATGTTTCTACATTACAATTTAATTCTCTTAGCAACGTCGCTAAGGCTTCTACATCCGATATTTCAGGCACACCAAAAACAGTAACCGGTCCTTCGGCTAAAACGATTGCAGGAATCAATGCAACAGTTGCATTTTTAGCACCGCTCATCATTACCGTACCATTTAATTTATGCCCGCCCTCTATAATAATTTTTTCTGACATAGTAATCTCCTCAATCCTGTCTCTCTATATTTATCACATATAATATTTTTTATACTCTTGACTATTATAAATGAAATAGTCAAATAAAACAACTTTATTACTTATTATATGCAGTACTTACTTTTGTGATAAAGAAAAAGGAGGAAACCCTCCTCTCTTCTCTTATCCGGCAATCTGCTATTTTCGCGATCCCTCACTATCTTCGCC
>JAQENU010000025.1 GCA_027676805.1 Coprobacillaceae bacterium UN01-12pH3A
TGAACCAACCCCTGTCAAGTAGACATGGGAAATAAATAAAATATTTATGCTAAACCAAGCTGATTAATTTCAGTTTGGTTTTTTCTTTGTTTCACTTTGTCCCAAAACTTCACAACTTGTGGATTTGGAGTTATTGGATATCGTGTTGGAAGATTCTCACTTAAAGCTTTAATTCTTACTTCTGCTGGGGTTAACCCTTTAAACCTCATTTGTGGGTACTCGTTTTGATAGTAATCCAATGTTTTATATATGGCTTCTTCTAATTCTTCATACGTTTTTAAATTTGGATGAAGTATTACTAACAGTTCTTTAAAGATTCCTTGAAATCCCTCCATTGGTCCGTTATCAATACATCTGCTTACTCTTGACATGGATTGCTTCATCCCATGATTCTCCAAGTATTTTTTAAATGCTTCTCTTGTATATTGAAATCCCCTATCTGAATGATGTATTGGATTGGCAGTTGGATTCGCTTCAATAGCCTTTTTTAGTGATTCATTTGTTAAATATGTATCATTTCTTTTACTGACATATAATCCAGGAACGCTTCGATCATACAAATCCAAATACGAACTTATATATGCTTTTTGTGCTATACCTGGATACGCTATTTCTGTAACATCTGTACACCATACTTCATTTGGTTTAGATACTTCAAACTTTCTATTAAGTACATTCTCTGCTGTCACTTGTGGAGTGCTTTTCTTCCAATTGGATCTTTTCTCTTTGCGAAATACGGAAAGTAAATTATGGATGCACATTAATCGATAGATACGTTTATGGTTATAGTGACTATCTAGTTTCTTATTCACGGTATAAGTCATCTTTAAAGTGCCAAATAATTGTTTGTTACTTTCTGCAATAGCTTGGATACATTCTAGGATTTCTCTATTTTCGATATCTAACTTGGTATCTACTCGTTTTGTCCACTTATAGTAAGCAGACCTGGAAACCTTTAATTGCTTACACATCCAAGTGATATCCCAACTTTTATTATTATTGTATTCTTTGATTATCAAATATTTTAGATTCTTTAGTTCTCTTTCTTTATGAAATCTTTTCGCCTTCGGTTGTCGTGCTAAGCCTCCCAATCGAAGGCATTGAACTTTTTTAGAAGTTCAATCTCACGTTCTAGTTCTTCATTTCTTTTATTGAGTCTATCATTTTCTTTTCTAAGCTTTTCTTCACTAGTCAGCATTTCTTCTGCTTTGCGTTGTCCTCTGCGGTCACTAAGGCCCTCTTCGCCATCCTTCTTATATTTGTTAACCCATTGATAAACTTGGGCATAGCTGCATTTGAATTCCTGAGATGTTTTCTTATAATCGTTGTTATGATCAAGACACCACTTTACGATTTCAATACGTTCTTCTTTGGTTGTTTTTCTAGTTTTCATAGTATAGACCTCCGGTTCAGGTTTATAATCCTGTAGTTCTTCTTGTCTATTATACTTTGAAATCCAATTTTTAACAGTACTACTAGATTTAATTTTATATTTAACAGCTAAATCTCTAGTACTCCCTAACCCAGATGCATACTCCTGAACAACCATTAATTTAAATGCTTTAGTGTAGTGAGAATTACGATTACTTGATAGGAAAGCTTTATATCCATTTTCTCGATACATTCTTATCCATTCTAAAATATAAACATTTCCTGAACTGGACATACCTAACTGATTAGCAATTTCAATGGCTGACTTATTTCCAGAAATATAATCTTCACATGCTTGTATTTTTTGTTCTAATGTATATTTTGCTTTTCTCGACATAATAAAATCCCTCCTCTGTAGATTCATGAAATTTTATTTATTTCATCTGTCTACTTTGGTGGGATTGTATCA
>JAQENU010000026.1 GCA_027676805.1 Coprobacillaceae bacterium UN01-12pH3A
TGAAGTGAACCCAATTATTTGGACTAAGTAAAACAAGTGTGATTAAGCGATTAATAAGGATTGATTCCTGTATTGTACAGGGGTTAATCCTTTTAATTTTGTTACTATTCTTTGTGTATTATAATAGTCGATATATTCTTTCATGGCAATCTCTAATTCATCTAATGTCTTAAATTCATATTCATGTCCATAAAACATCTCATTTTTCATTCTGCCAAAAAAGTTTTCCATAGGCGAGTTATCTAAACAGTTTCCTTTCCGTGACATGGATTGAAGGATTCCTTTCTCTTTAAGAAGTTTGTGATAGGATGCCATTTGATATTGCCACCCTTGGTCAGATTGTAATATTAAGCCGTTAAGATCTTGATACTTTTCAAATGCCTTTCTAAGCATAGCTTTCGTTTGCTTATAATTAGGACTTCTTGATATATCATAGGAAATAATTTCACGGTTGTGCAAATCTAGGATCGGTGATAAATAGAGTTTCCCTGCTGCAATATGAAATTCAGATACATCGGTTGCCCATTTCTCATTACATCCTGTTGTTTCAAAATGTCGCTCATAGTAAGTCTTATGGTTTTCTTCATCCATTACTTTAGTAAGTAATTGGTTTTTGACTGTCCCATTCATATTCCCTTTATACGACTTGTATTTCGCCTTTGGTGTAACACCATATAAACCCATTACTGACATTAAACGCTTCACTTTCTTATGATTCACTTTACACCCCCTGTTTGCCAGTTCTAACGTGATTCTACGGTATCCATAGCGTTCCTTATGCGAATAAAAGATAGTAATGATCTGATTCATAATGTCCTCATTCTTTACGTCTTTATTGACCTTAGAAAGCGTGTAGTAATAGGTGGAATGTTTAAGTCCTGATATTGTTAGAAGAATACGGATTGGATATTGACGCTGTAATTCAAAAACGATCGCTACTTTTTCTTCGATTGTTGATTCTTCCTTGCTTGAACCACAGCTCTCAATTTTTTTAGGTATTCATTCTCCGCTTCTAAATACTGATTTTTATTTTCAAGATATTTCACTTTTTCTTCTAGTGTCATCTCTTTATATTCTTGATTCGATTTTGGTTTCATAGTAGATCGCCTTCCTCTCGTTTTCTCTACTATAACATAGTCATTCTCTTTATACGACCTAATCCAGTTATGTAATATTCCATCTGATGATAATCCATATTCCAATGCTGTTGATTTAATCGAATGGTTATCGATAAGGACTTTATTGATAATTTCTTCTTTGAGCAAAGGGGGATAAGATCTATTCTTATCTTTCTTTAGAATAGTTGCACCATGCTGATCAAGCAATCTAATTAAATATTTAATATTCTGAATGTTGATATGATATTCAAGCGCTAGAGATTGTAAAGTCACTCCTGACTTTCTTTTATTATAAATTTCTAATTTTTGTTCTCTTGTTATTTTTGACATTTAAAAATGCACCTCCATTAATTTATTGTCCAATTAATGGGGTGCACTTCA
>JAQENU010000027.1 GCA_027676805.1 Coprobacillaceae bacterium UN01-12pH3A
TTATCAGGAAGTACAACGATAAGTGGAACAATAGCGGTAGCCGAGCTGCCAATGAACATAACAAAAGATAAGACAGGTATTGCTTTTGGAACAGTGGCAAGCAATGGTCAGATAACTTTAGGAAAAAATGTTGAAGTAAACGGCAGATTAAAAGTAGAAAAAGAGATAATATCTTCTGGTTCCTTTAATCGGGGAAGTTGGAATACTCCCACAGTTGGGGCATTAACTCAGATTATAGATAACAGTAATAGTCAGCATAGTGTTATTGTTGGTAAAGATACTTCTGGTAAGCGATATTACGGGTTAGACTTCTTCGATAGTACGACAAGCCAATCACTTCGATTATATGCAGGTAGTAAATATTTAGAATTATCTGGTTCTGCTAATATTAATGGTGATAAGATCTTAACTTTAAATAAGGCTTTTCCAATTAATTCAGTTTATTTTACGTACACAAATGTAAACCCAGGAACTTTTTTAGGGGGAACGTGGTCTTTAATAGGACAAAACAGGTATATCATTGGGGCAGGCAGTAGTTATTCAGGTGGGGCGACTGGAGGTAGTGGAACCTCAGGAGCAACTGCACTCAGTATTGCGCAAATTCCTGCGCATAGTCACGTTATGAATATGGCTTCAATGAATAAAATAGATGGCAAATTTGGTTTTTCAAATTCTAGTGTAGGATATCCAGACCGAGCAGTCGCTATTTGGGATACAAGCTCTATTTCAACAAGGATCACTGGTAGTGGTCAGACACATGCCCATAGTATTGCACCCATTTTCATTGCAATATATATTTGGCGAAGAACAGTTTAATATTAAAAAATATAGTTTTAAATAGATTAAAAAGGAGGAAATAAAATGAGTTATTGGATAAGTCCAAATATATATACAACGTCACAAAGTACCACAGAAAACTATTCTGTCGTTCGTGTCGATCTCTACTTTGATCGTGACAGCGGTGGTGCTTGGAATAACTATACAACCTATGGCTATATCATTGTCGATGGTCAGCGTCAGGACTTTAGTGTCGGATCTTACGGAACC
>JAQENU010000028.1 GCA_027676805.1 Coprobacillaceae bacterium UN01-12pH3A
GCAACGATGATGCGAATGGGGAATATCAAGTATACAATGCGCTTGTATGAAAAAGACGAATTGTATGATTTAGATCAAGATCCAATGGAATTGAAGAACTTGATTGATGAACCGGAATATCAGGAAACCGTATGGAAAATGAAAGAGAGATTATTGCAGTATTTCATGGAAACCGGAGACTTTGTCCCAATGGGCAGAGATCAGCGATGATTTAAATAGAAACAGCAGTAAGAAAATGGAATTTGACTTATGCTAATGTAGTGCCAAGCATTGTGGCAAAAGGGTGTATAGAGAAAGTAAATTCCAAAAGGTATAGTTAAATTAGATAGGGAGGAATGAAAGATTATGGCAAAAAAACCAAACATTTTATTTTTTGTGGCAGATCAGATGCGTGCGGATTCCCTGCACCATTTAGGAAATGAAGCCTCAATTACGCCAAATATTGATAATATTTTAAATGACGGAGTCTCTTTTGAAAATGCTTATTGTCAAAATCCGGTATGTGTGCCATCTCGCTGCAGTTTTTTAACGGGACTGTATCCACATACAACCGGACATCGTACAATGCATTTCTTACAAAGAGAAAATGAACCCAATGTTTTAAAAGAAATGAAAAACAACGGCTATGAAGTTATCTGGATCGGACGCAATGATGTTGTTCCCGGAGATAAGCTGAAAACAGCGTATTGCGATGAATATTATGATGGCATTCATTTTACGAATACGCGTGATGTTACCAACGATAAGCCTTTTGGCGGACATGGCGACAATCAACCGAAGATTACAGAAGAAATGATGAATGACGGCAGTCTATATTCTTTTTATATCGGTAAATTAGAAAAAGACAGTGCTTATGGCAGCATGGATTGGAACTGTGTAAAGAGTGCAATTGATTATATTGAAAGAAAAAGCAAAGAAAAAGATTCTAAGCCTTTCTTTGTATACTGTACGATTTCTTTCCCACATCCGCCATATGCTTGTGAGGACCCTTGGTACAGTATGATTGACCGCAGTAAAGTCCCGCCACG
>JAQENU010000029.1 GCA_027676805.1 Coprobacillaceae bacterium UN01-12pH3A
ATGGTCAGCGTCAGGACTTTAGTGTCGGATCTTACGGAACCAGCAGTCGTACTCATCTGACAACTAAAGATTTTAGAGTCTATCATAATTCTGATGGGTCTAAATCTTTGAGTTATCAGTGTTACTATAATGCCGATAATCTTCCTTATGTAGGAGCATTAAGCAGTAATGGTTCTTTCACTTGTCCCACTATTCCAAGGGCAGCTCCTATTACTTCGGTCAGTTATTCCACTATCTACAATGCATTCAATGTTGGCTTTACTTCATACTCCAGCAGTTTTAATTATAAACTGAGAGTATCTATTCCTAATGTCGTGGCACTTGAAACCTATAGTAACTACACCAGTGGAGCTTCAAAAACGTTAAGTGCAGATAAACAGAAGTATTTAACGGATTATCTGTGTAAGAATGGAAAGACGAGTGCCAGTTTAGGATTTGTGATTGAAACCTATTCCGGATCAACGAAGATCGGGGAGTCCTCAGAATCGATTAAAACATTTGTAAAGCCCGCAGTCAGTATTTTGAGCGGTATGAGTGTCAGTAGTATTGATGGCAGTGTAAGTTTTACATTAAGTAAAACGACTTACTGGGGATATTATGGACATAGTTTAACGATTAAATATGGAAGCTTAGTATTGTACAGCGGGGCTTACAGTAATAGTGTGAGTATTACAGATACAGCTAAAATGAATGCTTTATATGAAGCGATGAAGAATACTGTCAGTGGTACTTTTACGGCAGTGTTAACGACAACTTATGGCAGTTATACCATAGGGAGTCATGAAAAGACAGCGAGCGGCAGCTTAACGAATATAACTCCAACATTAGGAGGATTAACGTATTATGATGGAAACAGCAGTGTTACTAGTGTGACAGGTAATAATCAGATGATTATTCAGAATAAGTCCTCTTTAGTAATGA
>JAQENU010000003.1:0-40804 GCA_027676805.1 Coprobacillaceae bacterium UN01-12pH3A
AGCTGACTACGTGGGTTCGATTCCCATCACCCGCTCCAAATTTAATAATACCTTTAGATAAAGATATCCTGCCAGATATCTTTTTTTGTGGTTAAAATAAAAAATCCTTTATTCAAGGACTTCTTGATCATCTTGCTGATCCAACAGCTTTTGAAATTCTTCCAATGGCATTGGCTTGTAATAATAAAATCCCTGAATATAATCACAGGCAATCGATTTTAGAAAGTCTACATATTCCTGCGTTTCCACACCTTCCGCAAGAACCTTCATCCCCATTCCCTTAATCATGTTTACAAGATGAGCGATCATCTGCTTTCTTTTATCGTCCAAGGGTTCTTTAAAAAAGAGTCGGTCAAGCTTAATCGTATCTAAAGCAGAATTAATCAGTACCGCAAATGAAGAATTGCCTCTGCCAAAATCATCAATCGAGCATGCAAAACCCGCTTCTTTAAAACCATGAATAATTTCCAAAACACGATTTCCCTGATCAAATTGGATATCCTCCATAAACTCAAACTCGATATAGGAATGAGGCACCCCAATCTCTTTTGTAATACTTAAATAGTCGCTGACAAAGGCATGGTCGCCAAAATTATTTGCACAAATATTAAAACTCATCGGTACACGCCTTTGATTCTGATCCAATCCTTCTTTTAGATAGGTGCATACACTTCTAAATGTTTTCAGATCAATCAAATAAATTTCACCAAACGTATTTAAATAAGGTATATATTCTCCGGTTGGAATAATATTGCCAGTTTCATCCTTCCATCTTAAAAGCACTTCCCCACCTGCGATTTTACCCGTTGCAATATCGATTTTAGGCTGAATATAATAAATAAACTGATCGTGCATTCTGGCGTAGGTAATACAACGCATTTTTTCAATTTGCATTAAATAGCGTTCATATTTTTCTTTCGTATAGACTTCAAAACCAAAAGAACGTTTCGCCAGCTCCGGACAATTCGTTCTCATAATAGAGGCCTTATTCACCAGCATATCATATGTACCGCTAATATCTTCAGGCAGCAGGATTCCAAAAGATGTATAAACATTACGATACAATAAAGGGTGCGGAATATCAAACAGCAAATCGATTAAATCCATCAAAAAAGTATCCAACACTTTATCATCCAATTCTTTATCCGGAGCCTCCTCACATAAAACAAAAAATGATAGGTCTCCCGATAGGTTCTCTGCCAATAACCCTGATTCGTTAAGAAGTTTTCTAAAGTCTTGGTTATTTCTTCTAAAACTTCATTTCCTGTCTCCATGCCATAAGCGGCATTAAAATAATCCCAGTTTTTTATATTCATTTCTACAAAAGCATAACGTGATGCTTCTTCTTTGCTCATTGCCTCATACACTGCTTTTACATCAGCTTTCATCCAATCACCTATCTCTCTATCTCATTATAACAAAAATCGCTCAACAAAAAAGCACTACTTCACCTGAATGATGAAGAGTGCACTTCGTCCTCTGCGTATAGTCATTTTCTTTTCGTCGATCAGCTCGATCTGATCCTTATAAAAACGCATTGCTTTCTTAAAAATTTCCGTATCGCTGGTATGAGCAAAAATAAACCCTTCCGGAACGGTTAGTTCAATCGCTTTTTTCATAAACTGCATGTATAGTGTTTCGATGCTTTTACGATCTTTATTAGCGGATTGTATCGGCAGGTTAGCCATAACCTCATCAAATTGGTGAGCATGTGTAAAACGATTCAGATCCCTTTGCACAAAATGAATGTTCACCCCTGCCAGTTCACTGTTTTCCTTTGCCATCTTGATTGCATCATTAAAGACATCAATCCCCATTAAAAACTTACAGGGTTCAATATAATCACGTTCAATCAGCAGTGTTCCGCTACCACAGCATAGATCAATGACTTTTGCTTTTGGGGTTACAAAAGGCAAAATCAAGTCCGCTATACTGGCTGCCACATAAGGCTGCATAGATGTTGCTAAAGCATTTTTACGATATTCAAAACGAGGATCATGATACGTATAAAGCTTTAAAAAGACCTGACAGAAACCTTTCGGGGTTTCTCTTAATCTTAATTCAATATCATAGTCTGAGGCATTATTGATCAATTTCCCCTCTGATAAAGTTTGGATTTTAAGACCTAATCGTTTGATTTCATCGTTTTTAAGCTTATCCTTCTTTAATGAAGAGGTTTCAATTCTAAATGAATAAATGCCATCCCCCTTATGCATCTGATTTAATTGTTCCACTAACCCGGAATCAATGATCTGTTTTGCAATGACATCGGTATCAAAGTCAATTTCCTTGAATCCTTTCAGCACCAATAACAATTCATTATAATCGCGAATCTTTTCAAGATCACGGATCGAATCCGCCAGCAGCAGGATGCCCATAGATGTCATTTTTTTATTCTTTGTTTCCAGTTTATCGAAAACCAGTTCACGATTTGTATTCAGCGTAGTTAAGATAACTTTTGTTTTTTTAGCTAAGTCGATGAACTGCGGATGCTTAATGCTTCCATAATAATGAAAAATCTCCATTAAACGTCCTTTCATTTCCTCTTTATGGCGCCAGTTTAGATCATCCAAGGATGTATTTAAGCTTCCGTAAAATTCCTGCAGCATCGCTAAATGCTCTTTCAATGAAAAGTTTTTGATAGCTTCAATCATCTCATTTTTTACAATCCAGTTTTCTTCCTTTAAAAACAGTTCAATAAACTCCTGTTCATGGTCCATCAGTCCGCAGCAGCGTACAATCACAGCTGCATTTTTTCTTATTTTATTATCCTCATTCTTTAACAGATCAAAAATAAAATCAGTCTCCAATTCAATCGGATTTTCTTTTACAGCCTCTTTTAGCAAAGTGACCATCGCTCTTGTATCCTGATGATTTTTGATCGCATCGATCAATGTTTGTATATTCTTCATGACATCCCTACTTTCTTTGTAATCATAGCATAAATTAGGGATGTTGTTAAGCATTAAAGCCATTCCAGCGGTCTTAATTGAGTCGGTTCTGCAATAAAGGTATAAAAATCTTTCAGTCTTTTTTCATTTATTTCTATATGCTGATAATATTTAACAAATGCCTTTTCATCAATTTGATCCTGAACATATAAAAGGATATCACTAAAGAAATCTTCCGGATACAGCATCGCACTGTACATATAGATCAGATCCGTCGGCTGAAATGAAATCGTATATTCCTTGACCTGATCGATCGTTAAATAAGAACGGCTGTACATTCTGACTAAAAAGTTCAAATAATGATCGGTTCTATAGCAAAAGGGATTCAGCCAATCTAAATAAGTATCCAGTTGTCTGGCATGCAGAGATAATGACTTTTGAAAGGTCATTGTTTTATTAAAGCAGTCCTGCAGATAAGCCAATGCACTTTCTGCCATCCCTAAATAATAAATAGTAAGCGCATAAAGATATTCAAATTGATGAGATTGCCCCATAATAGCCGGCAGAACACGGTTTTCAACAAGGTCCATCTCTTTAATCCACTTATTGATAATCTCTTCATATCGACCCGAATCGATAGGAAACAGACTTTGCTGAATCAGTTCTGCCAAATATACTTCTTTCTCCCTTGAACAAAGCAGGATCCTATTCGAAGAGATATAATGCTGATAGCGATTTTTCACTAAATACAGATGATGGGTGCCGCCGGTATTTAAAAAGCTTTGTTCATAGACCTGATACTGCTTGATAAAAGCTGCTTCCTCCATCTTGCATTCCAAGCAAAAATAATGCATATTCTCATATTCAAAATAGTTCCCATTAATATATTCCACATAGATTCCATAAAAATCATAGATTAAATTTTTCATAGTCCTCCTAATTCAAAATATTATTTTGATATTGTCCCTGATTTTGATTGGGATTTTGATAAACACTGTAATACCCCGGAACCAATCCATTGACCAGTTTTACTACCAAAGGGTACTGATAGGTAAAAACACATGGCTCACTAAAAAAAGGAGATACCACATTTTGCTGGACACTGATTTCAATGACAATCTTTACTACCACATGGTTGATTCCATAGTTTTTTACATCTGTTTTCACTTCTGATTTTACATTAGAGATCATTTCATATTTTAATGGCACTTTGACATTGAGATAAGAAAGAATCGGAACATCCATTAAGCTTGCTACCGGAATATAGGAAACAATCCCTTTATTCTCACTCACTTCTTTGATGATCCTGCTGTATGTATCCTCTCCATCATCCTCATAAGCACCACGCATAATATAATTTAAATCTGTTTCAATATGATAAACCAGTTCATTGGCAATCTCATTCACCCCTGCCAAGTTAAAATCAACACTGCTAATATCTCCGGTTTCATTACGTCCGACAATGATCAGCCCCTCCTCATCAACATCTTTATAACTTAAAGTGGCATGATTGACGACAACATTGACAAATTTCTCAACTTCCATTTTCCCGTAATCCTTTGCCTTAGGAATCATTTGCAGGTATTGCCCATAGAGATAATAGCCAAATAAACTGATAAGAATAACAACAATCAGTAATTTTATTTTCATATGACCTCCCTTTAAAGTATATGATGTAAAATAAAAAACTAATACAATTTATCGATGTATTAGTCTTCTTAAAATTTGTTTAATTAATTTCTGATTGATAAACCATGCCACCAAAACAGACAACAGCATGCCTAAAAGCATGACATAAAGATTATCGACATAATATAAACATATCAGCAAAATCGTCATTATCGTCACAAAAACAATCAGGCGATAATTATATTTAATTTTGTAGTAATGCTTATTGATGTCGTAAGCTCGATACAATGTCAGCACTAAGAATGATACAAACGTAGAAATAACGGCCGCATGAAGCCCCAGCCAGGTAATTAAAGCAAAATGGACTACCAGATTGACTACTGCCGCTATAAACGAGGTGACACCCGCTTTTTTTGATTCCTTGCATACGACATAGACACTGCCATAAAAAGCGGCAATGCAGGATAAGTAGGTAGACACGATCAGTAGCGGCATATAGTTGATTGCCTCAAAATAAGAAGCCCCTCTTACTAAGACCTTAAATACAAACGGAGAAAAAGCAATCAACAGCAAAAGTCCCCCCGACAGCAGTTTAAACAGCTGAGCGAACATTCGCGAATAATATTTATCCAAACCGTTTTTATTGGCATTTCTTGAAGCCGATTCCGTCCATGCCAAATTAAATGCCTGATAAAACATATTAAACATATTCGGTATTTTATAAGCTGTCGCATAGATTCCCTGTGCCGCCTGACCCAATATCGCTACAATGATAACTTTATCGGAAAAATTAATCACAAACCAAGAAATCGCATTCGGAATCAGCGGTAATGAATAACGCAGCAGTTTTCCAAGGTATTCCTGATCAAAATAACGCAAACGAATATAACGATGCAGCTTTTCATGCCAAATCAGATAAGCTAAGGCGACAATATCGGGTACCAGCAAAGAGAGCATATACCCATTGACTCCGGCTTTTAATACCATCATCGTAATCACCATCATAATAAAGTTGACAACGACGGAGATAATACTGTTTAATGCATATTGAGCATTCTTTCCTAAACCACGTACAACATTCCTAAAAAATAAAATCAGGGTCTCAATCCCGACATAAACAGAAAGAACGATTCTTAACATTGGTGTATTTAATCCGCTGATCGGAATAAAATACATAACGACCATCGCCATCAAAGATAAAAGCAAGACAAGAAAATAACCCGTTGAAATATAGCGTTTTTTCTGTTCTTCATTCTTTGCATCGATCAGATAGCGGAAGACACCATTTTCTAATTGTAAAGTTAATACCGGAACGACTAATCCTAAAATGATTGTCGTTACATAATCGACCCCACCAAACTCTTCAACATTTAAGTAAGAACTGTAAATTGGGATTGTAAGAACAGTGAAAATTTTTGGCAACACCATCCCAATTGCGAGTATGAGGGTATTTTTTATTAATTGTTTATCTTTTCCCATAAATTTTCCTTTCTTCTCATTCATTATAAAGAAAGTTACCCGATTAAGCAAGAAAAAGCGATGGAATCCCCTCCATCGCTTACTCATATATTCGTTTTTCGGTAATGATATAATCCAATGGCTGATCATGTGTTTCTCCGACAAATTCCTGCTTTTGAAAATCAAAGGCAATCCCAATCGTCTGCGGGTGATATTGTGCAATATAGCGATCATAGTAGCCCTTGCCGTAGCCGATCCGTTCCTTCTTTTCATTAAAAGCAACCAAAGGAACAATCAAGGTTGAAAGATCTTTTGCTAAATGGTTATCTTGCGGCTCCATAACCCCAAAAGTTCCTAAAACCAATCGTTCCAAGCTGTCGATATAATAAAAATGCATGCTATCTCCCTCGATTTTAGGCAAAGCGATGCGAACGCCCATTTCCAACAAATTACGAATCAAATAAAGCGTATCGACTTCATGACGGATAGTCATATAGATTCCCAATGGTTTTTCCTTATTAAAAAAGGAAGAAGCCAGCAATGACTCTATAATTTTCAAAGAGTATGACTGATATTCTTCCTCATTAAGTGCCAAGCGCTGTTTAATCATCGCTTGACGAATTGTCTTTTTATCCAATGCTGCCTTCCATATCCAATTTAATCAACTGGTTAAGTTCAACTGCATATTCCATTGGCAATTCACGGCTGAACGGTTCAATGAAGCCCATGACAATCATTTCCGTTGCCTGTGCTTTGGTCAAACCACGGCTCATCAAATAAAATAACTGATCTTCCGATACTTTCGATACAGTTGCTTCATGCTCAATAATCGAATCATTATTCATCATCGCATTGATTGGGACTGTATCACTTGTTGACTGCGCATCTAAAATCAACGTGTCGCATTCCACCTTGCTTTTTGCATCATAAGCATTTTTGCCATGATGCACCAAACCACGGTAATTAACTTTCCCACCTGTTCTTGAAATCGATTTAGAGATGATCTGACTTGACGTGTGCGGTGCCAGATGAATCATCTTTGATCCTGAATCCAAAATCTGACAATCTTCGGCTACCGCAATCGTGATACATGTTCCTTTAGCACCTTCTTCCGCTAAAATACATGCCGGATATTTCATTGTGACTAATGACCCAATGTTTCCGTCTACCCATTCCATAGAACCGTTTTTATACACTTTAGCACGCTGTGTTACTAAGTTGTAAATATTCTTTGACCAGTTCTGAATCGTTGTATAGCGGCATTTCGCCCCTTCCAGCACAACGATTTCCACTACTCCGGCATGCAGCGAATCTTTTGAATAAGACGGCGCTGTACACCCTTCAACATAGTGAATATCCGATCCCTTATCAACAATAATCAGTGTTCTTTCAAACTGTGCCATTCTTTCAGAATTGATTCTGAAATAAGACTGCAATGGCTTTTCTAAAGTTACTCCCGGAGGAACATAGATGAATGATCCGCCTGACCATACTGCTCCATTCAGAGCTGAAAACTTATTATCGCTATAAGGAATTACAGTATCAAAATATTTCTTAAAGATTTCCGGATATTCTCTTAATCCACTGTCAATATCTAAGAAAATAACTCCTTTTTCTCTGACCTCCTCTAACATATTATGATAGACGACTTCAGATTCATATTGTGCTGAAGCCCCAGCTAGGAAATGCTGCTCCGCTTCCGGAATTCCTAATTTATTAAAGGTATTCTTAATCGTTTCCGGGACTTCTTCCCATTTATCCGTTAAGTTGTCACTTGGACGATTATAATAGATGTATTCATCAAAATTCATCTTGCTTAAATCTACGCCCCAAGTTGGCATTGGCTTTTCTAAAAAGCATTTTAATGACTTTAAGCGATACTCTAACATCCATTCAGGTTCATTTTTAATTTTAGATATTTCTCTCACTATCTCTTCATTCAACCCTTTGGGTGTTTTAAAAACCGAAACATCTTCATCTTTAAAATCATACTCTGCATTGTTTGTAGGAATATCAAGATCTTCTATTGCCATGCTTATTCCTCACTTTCTTCTATCAATTTAACGAGCCCATTCCATCCTAATGTTGCACATTTAATACGGTTGGCTTGTTTATGTGTATTTTTGAAAGCAATCGCTTCCTCTAAAATCTCTTCATCGTAATCTTTTTCATAAATCATATTCATATACTGTTCAATAATATAACGGGCATCTTTTAAATTTTTTCCCGCCAGCAGTTCACTCATGATGGAAGTAGAAGCAGTACAAATCGCACAGGCTTCACCATCAAAACGAATATCTTCTATGATTCCATTTTCTATCTTTGCCTGAATATCGATATTATCGATACAGGTTTCACTATCCATATTCACCCTTTTATATCCTGCTTCATTAGTCAATTCATGGTTACGCGGATATTCGTAATGGTCCATGATAATTTCTCTAAGCAGCATTGGATCATCTAAAGAACGCATCTAAGAAGTCATCCCCTTTCTTGCAGGCTTCTACTAATTGGTCAATCTCTTCTTTCGTATTATAGAAATAAAGAGAAACTCGCAGTGTTTGACTTACTTTTAAATATTCATCTAAAATTTTGGCACAGTGCTGTCCGGAACGAACCGCAATCCCTTTGCTGTTAAGCAAAGAGGCACCATCTTGAGAAAAGACACCTTTTATATTAAAGGCAATCGGTCCTGCCCCATCCTTATTATAGATTTCTAAATTATCTAGCTGTGACAGCTTTTCAATCGCATAATGACGCAATTGTAATTCATACTGATGGATATTTTGCATGCCGATGGCACTCAGATAATCGACTGCCGCTCCTAAACCGATCGCCCCTTCAATATTTGGCGTACCTGCTTCAAATTTAGCCGGAGCATTCTTCAAGCTGACAATCCCACAGCTGTTAAAACGGGCATTTGAACCGCCTCCGAAACGAATCGGATTGGTAATCTGTAATAGCTCGTATTTCCCATAAAGAACGCCAATTCCGGTTGGTCCGCACATTTTATGTCCGGAAAACGCTAAGAAATCAACATCTAAATCAGTGACATCCACCGGCATATGAGGAACACTTTGAGCCCCATCGACAACGACTTTGATGCCCTTCGCATGAGCCAACGCAGCAATCTCTTTAATCGGTGCCTCAAACCCCAATACATTCGTAATCTGAGCGATTGAAATGATTCGCGTCATCGGCGTGATTGCCTTTTCCACGTTTTCAAGCGTGATCTTCCCCTCTTCGTTCAATTCAATATATTTCACTTTAGCTCCCGTCGCTTTTTCAATCTCAAACCAAGGCAAAAGATTGGAAGCATGCTCAGCCACAGTTACTAAAATCTCTTCGTCTTTTTTGATGCGGGGATAAACGTAGCCAAACGCTACTAGATTTAAGGATTCCGATGCACCTGAAGTAAAGACAATTTCATTTTGATCACTGGCATTGATAAAATCCGCAATCTTTTTTCTTGCTCCTTCAAAAGCAACATCTACCTCATAACTAAGATCATAATCCCCACGATGACAGTTTCCCGAATAATCGGAAAGGTAATCACATACCGCATCAATGACCTTCTTAGGCTTTAATGCTGTAGCGCCGCTATCTAAATAGATCAGCGGCTTTCCCTGCATGGTTTTCCCATTTAGCATCGGAAAGTCTTTTCTTATTTTATATACATCAAACATCTAATCACCCATTCTTTTTTCAAGTGTTTCATTAAACGCCTGTTTTACTGTTTCATTATCAATAACATCCACTACCGGGATCAAATATCCATAGGTAATCAAACGCATTGCATCATTTTTAGTCATTCCTCTTGACTGCAAATAGAATAGATGCTCTTCATCCATACGCCCTACGCCAGCCGCATGACTCGCTTTGACATCGTATTCATCAATAAATAAATAAGGATTTGCTTTAGCAACACATTCTTTATCAAAGACCATGATTCGGCTGGTCTGATGTGTTGCCGACTGACTGTAGCCTTTTTCGATATGTCCGATACCGTCGAAGAAAAGATGCCCTTGATCTTTTACAACCCCATAATTATTCATTTCACCATAAGTCGCTTTTGCACTATGTAATAAAGAGACTTCATAAGACTTTTTATACTGATGGCTTGAAAGAGCTGCCATCTTAATTTTCGCACTTGCTTCTTCACCGATAAGATGATAAGCATATTTCCCCGTCACGTCACTCAGTGACAATTCGGCATAAGCACTCTCTACATTAGCGAAGCGATCAATCTCTACCTCATCATTGACTTGGATGCTGCTGTCACTTTCATCCAATGTCAGCATCGCTAAATGTGCATTTTCTTTTACTTGAATCTGACGCTTTAAGTGATGTCCATGACCACCTGAGCGGGTTTCAATGAGTTCTACCGAAACTCCCGGATTTAAAATATAGCGAACTTCAACATCTTGTTTTTCCATCTCAATATTCAAATTCATTGAGATCGGTTCGCTTGAATCGAAAATAATGGTTGTCTGATCGATTTTAACTCCTGCCGGTAAATCCTGAGAATGAATCTGATCGTCCTTGATAGAAACAGAATATTCCAATTTAACTTCTTGTTCCATACATTCTCCCTATGCTTTCTTTCCGCAGTTTTCTAAAATGATCGGACGTCTTGCTTCTTCTACTTCCATTTCAATTCCTAATTCTTTAACCCAATCGTAACCTTCCTGATCAATTTTTCCGATCACTTCATAGCCACCGTCTAAAACGATCTTTCCAGCTACCAATACATGGACATGGGTAGGTTTAACTAATTCAAATAAACGTTCATAATGAGAAACCATTACACACCCAAAATCATCGCTGCGCATTGAATTGATTGCTTCTGATACGACACGCAGTGCATCGACATCCAAACCTGAATCGATTTCATCCAATAAAGCAAACTTAGGCTTTAACAGTTTCATTTGTAATATTTCGTTACGTTTCTTTTCTCCCCCAGAAAATCCTTCATTTAAATAACGATGTGCAAGATTTGGATCCATTTCCAATTCTTCAATGCCTTTGTCTAAGGTACGAATAAATTTAAATAATGAGATAGGTTTTTCCTGACGTGAGTTGATAGCTGATTTAAGAAAATCCGAATTTGTAACTCCGGGAATTTCCTGAGGATACTGCATCCCTAAAAAAAGACCGGCACGTGCACGTTCATCTACGGACATGCTTAATACATCTTCCCCGTCTAATGTGATACTCCCTTGAGTGACTTCATATTTAGGATGCCCCATGATTGCTGATAATAACGTTGATTTTCCGTTACCGTTAGGTCCCATGATGGCATGAATTTCTCCAGTGTTGACTTCTAAATCAATCCCCTTTAATATTTCTTTTTCACCAATACTTACATGTAAATCTTTTATTTTTAAAGTCGACATTGTATCGCCCCTTTCTAAGTTATTTTAGTAGAAAAACAAGATAAAAACAATGAATATGATTATATTTTTAAGAGAATATGTGATATTTTTTCAATTATTGATTTAATTCATCTCAATCCTCTTATAAATTTAATAAAAATCCACTTAAATCAACTGATTTAAGCACTATTAGGATACCTTTTTATGTATTATTTTTCAAGCGTAACGCACCTTATATATGACATAAATAAACGCTTTTATTATCAAAAACAGCAATTCCAACAAATTTCACAGACATTCTTTTTTATTATTTAGAAAAGCACTTATAAATACGATGAAATGTGTTATATTTATAATGAGTAGGAGGGCTAATATGGAATACTTGAAGAAACTCATACAACAAATCAGCAGCCGGCGCTTTATGTTCACGATCCTAAACATTTTAGGACTCTCAATCATTATTTATATTTTATACGCAACTCAAGCCGTATGGATGAGCTGGGTACGTATGGTATTAAAAATTATTGAGCCTTTCTTTGTTGGATTTACGATCGCCTATGTATTCTCGCCCTTTGTCAGCTATTTAGAAAAACATCGCATCAAGCGAAATTATGCCATCGGCATTACAATTATTTTAATTCTGTTGTTTTTAGTTGCCATGATCGGAACCTTGCTTCCTTTGCTTTATAAAAACATCATGGAATTAACGACAACCTTTACCAATGGTATTCAGGAATTAGAAAAGATTCTGATGAATTCGTTCAACATCGATATTTCCAGCTACAGCGGCTATTTGATCGATAAGATCAACGAAGTCATTCGCCCCGACAGTATCTTAAATACCTCATTGAGCATGGTCGGACAAGCCTTGACAATTTTAGGAAATGTGATTATCTATATTGTGTTAAGCATTTATTTCTTAGCGGATTACAGCAATGTACGTAAACGCATCAAAAAAGTATCTCACTTTATTTCCCCAAAGCTGCCGATTTATCTTAAAAAAATTGACGTGGGATTAATCGACTATATTAAAGCATTTTTAATTCTTTCGTGTATACAAGGTGTTTTATACGGCGGTATGTATTTGATTTTGGGACATCCAAACTGGTTTACTTTAGGCTTGCTTTCCGGAGTCAGCGGGATCTTCCCTTATATCGGACCGATCCTTGCCAACACGTTTGGATTTATTACCACTTTAGGATTAGGAACGACAAAAGTCTTACTGCTTCTTTTGATGATCTTTATCTTATCCAATCTGGATGCTTATTATATTACTCCTAAGATTTATTCTAAAAAGATCGAAATCAAATCGATCTGGGTATTGTTTGGGATCTTAACCGGTTCAACGTTATTTGGTCCGATCGGAGTTGTGATTGCAATGCCGCTCTTAGTAATCTTTAAGATTTCTATTCAGACTTATCGTGAGCAAAACAGCTATCAAGAAGAAAATTACTATGATTAACAAAAAGGGAACTGATGATACTCAGTTCTCTTTTCTGCTTTTAAAATGATGATGAGGAATTTCCCCCTGATTCCAGCTGATTAAAAGCTTTTCAAGCAAGCGTGAAAGCTCTGTTTGTTCTTCTTCTGATAAATCCGTAAATAAATTTTTTGATCGCTCTTCATGAATTTTTCTGACTTCCAGCGCTTTTTCTTTACCGCTTGGTGTAATGCATATTTCCACGTTGCGCTTATCTTCATCCTTTTTATGACGAACAATATAGCCATTGTTTTCGATCTTCGTCAAAACTTCACTTAAGGACGAGGAACGAATCCCTACGATTTCCAATAAATCCCGCTGAGAGATGCGCTCATTCTTGTTTAAGATCATCAGTATTCTTTCCTGGCTGCCCTTGCCTTCATTGCGGTGATGCAAATAATGAGCACAAAGACGCAGCTGTGTTAACAGTTTATCTGATTCCATAATTTTCTCCTTACTGTTCTGTACTCTTTATTATAAAAAACATTCAGGAAATGTCAAGGTACCTACAAATAAAAAACACCCCATAGCTTGATCGCTATGAGGCATTATTTATACTGATTTTTTCTTTTTTGTTTGCTTTTTCTTCCTATTAAAAGATACCACAGATGATAACCAATAGGATAAATAAGACTAAGATCAAGCAAAAAGAGTTTTCATGAGCTAACATATTTTCCCCTCCCTTCAAGTGTTACATACGCAGCCAATGATAATCAAAAGGATGAACAAAACAATGACCAAAACAAATGGATTTTTTCTTCCTCGACATTCTTCCATCAATCTCACCTCACACTCTTAGTATATATTATGGGAAAATGCATAATCCTCATGTGTTTTCGCCTATTTTATTGAAAAAAATATATAAAAAGTTTATAATAAGACTGTTAAATTTAAGGAGGATCATATGAAACGAAACAAAATAGCTGCGTTAGCGATCGCTTCCATGCTAGTATTGAGCGGGTGTTCAAGCACAACCAGCAAAACAGTTGATGGTAAATCAGCACTAGCTTCAGTAAACGGTGAATATATATTCGCTGATGATATTTATGACGGCATCATTTCTTCAGCATCAGGAGCGCAAACGCTTTATCAGGTTATCTTGCAGGAAATCGTGAAAAAAGAATGTCCGGCTACAGAGGATATGAAAACAGAAGCTGATGTCATGATCAGTACGATTAAGCAAAATTATTCCGGTAAGGAAGATACATTAAAAACACAACTTAAAAATATGGGATATAGTGATCTTGATGAATATAAAGATGCCTATATGACATATCTTCAATATTCAGAATTTATGAATCAGTATATCGAATCTCATTATGATGAAATATTTGAAGATTATTATAATTTAACTTCTCCAAGAATTGTAAGCCATATCTTAGTAAAGATGGCAGATCCTGACAATCCAACCGAAGAAGAAGCGGCAAAATTAAAAGAGGTTCAAGATTTGCTGGCTTTAGGGAAATCCTTTGAAGAAACAGCCAAGGAATATTCGGATGATGGATCAGCTTCAAGCGGCGGAAGCTTAGGAGTCTGTGATAATAAAACTAACTTTGTTGAAGCATTCAAAACAAAGATGCTGGAAATGAAGGAAGGCGAAGTCAGTGAACCGGTAAAAAGTGAATATGGCTATCATATCATTAAGATTGACAGCACCGATAAAGAAACGATTAAAGAACAGCTGTCTGCAAGTGATTCCGCATTAAAAGACTGGTCATCTGATACATTCTATGATCAATACTTAGAGTATGTTGTTTTCAATTCATATAATGTTCAATATGGAGATGAAACGATTGAAAAAGCAGTCACTGATTATGTAAAAAGTGCATTAGAACAAAGAGAAACATCAAGACAGGGGTAATGATATGAAAAAAACAATGATAATTGCAGCAGTGGCGTTACTTCTTAGCGGGTGCACCTCTAATAAGACCACGATCACTTCAAAAGTGACGGATGGCGATAACATTGCTGTTAAAACGGAAAACGGAATTGAGCTGACAAAACAAAAAATTTATGAAAGTCTGCTTTCTACTTATGGTGCCAACAAGGTTGTCAATGAGGCTTTACTGATAGCGGCAAATATTGAAGTCACAGATACAGAGGCAATCAATAATAAAGTAAATGAAACGATCAAATCCTATACAGACATGCTTGGCGGAGAAGATAAGCTGTTAGAATACGTTAAATCCAATGGTTATGATTCATTAGACAGCTATAAAGCAGAAATGATTGAACCAAGTGTTAAACAAACATTAATGATACAAAAGTATATCGAAGAAAACTTTGATACTTTAGCTGAAAAATACGGTTATGCCTATATTCGTTATTTCAGTGTAGACAATGAATCCGATGCGATCAGCTATATCAGTAAGATTGATAACGGTGAAATGACTTTTGAAGATGCTGCCAACGAGGCAACAAGCAGTGTACCGGATAAAAAACTGACGTATACAAAAGCTTCAACAAGCACAGTGGACAGCAGCATTGCGAAAATGTCAACATCTTTTACAACGGCGGGAATGTACAGTGTCCCTGTTGCTTTATCGGATGGAAAGTATGCGGTCATCAACGTTATGGATACCGATCGTCAGGCCAACAAAGATGCCATTGTAACAAGCTTATTAGCGATTACAGATGTGACTTCTGAAGCGGAAGTGCATTATTTAAAGGCTTACCAATTTGAAGTTTTTGAAAAAGGGTTAGCTGAAGACATCAAAGGAATTAATGAAAATTATCTTAAATAATTGGGCTATTTTAGCCCTTTTATGTTAGAATAAAACAGGAGGGATTACTTATGTCAGATTGTATTTTCTGTATGATTAAAGATCATCAAATCAACAGCACAATTCTTTATGAAGATGATATCTGTATCGCGATTCTTGATCTTTCCCAGGCAACCCGTGGTCACGCTTTAGTAATCAGTAAAGTGCATTATGACTCTGTCTTAGAAGCAGACGATGATGCTTTGGCACATATGATTGTGATAGCCAAAAAATTGGCAAATCAGATCAAGGAAAACCTAAATGCCCAGGGAATAAACATTCTAACAAACGCGAAAGAAGCGGCCGGACAAACGGTGAGTCATCTGCATTTCCATATTATCCCCAGATATGATCAGCATGATGGATTTGATCCAAAATTCACGGATCATCAGGGACAATGGGATTTAGAAGAAATTAAAAATGAAATTCTAAAGTAAAAGATCCGGATTATTGCTCCGGATCTTTTTCATATAGCTTAGGTTTATAAAAACTGCGGTTTTCCAAAGAGAACACACGTTTTGTGAAGCCTCCTGGTTCGACCCCATCTAAAGCTTTATCCATCATATTCATACGGGCATCGATATTGTCGATTAAATATAAGATTTCCGCTTCTTTCACTAAAGGCAGTACCGGTGAACCATATTCCATCTTTCCATGATGTGATAAGATCATATGCTTTAATAAAACAACCTCTTCACCCTCAACCTGCTTTTCTTTTGCACAACGCTCGACTAATGCCTGAGCAATCGAAATATGACCAAGCAGCTTGCCTTCCATCGTATATTCCGGAACAATCGGTCCGCTTAATTCAAACACCTTGCCTAAATCATGCATAATCACTCCGGAAAACAGCAAATCTCTGTTCAGTGTTTCATACTGCTGACATAATGTTTCGGCAATCTGAAGCATCGATAAGGTATGATAGGCTAATCCGGATACATATTCATGATGGTTGCGGCTTGCTGCCGGAAAGATCACATAAAGAGCCTGATGTTCACTAAACAATGCGGATACAATTGTATTCAGCTTTTTATTTTCAATCTTAGCGATATACGCTTTAATTCCTGTGAGCAGATCTTCTCTTTCCATCGGTGCCGCTTTTAAATATTTCACCTGTTCTTCTTCACTTGAATCCAAGATTTGAAGCTTATTGACCTTTAACTGAAGATCATCATTATATTTTATCGCATCACCAACGACATGAACGACTTTCCCCGCTGTTACAGTAGCAATCTGTTCAGATGTGGCTGCCCATAATTTTGCGTCCAGCAGTCCTGTCGCATCTTGAAATGTTAAAGAAAGATAGGGGGCTTTATTGGTTTTTCCATTGACTACATGCGTGATGATTGCATCAAATTCAACCCCGTTATCTCCCGGCTTTATTTCCTGGATTTTTTTACTCATCTTCATAACCGCTCTCTTTCATTACTTGTTTAATCAATTGATAGTCAAATCCTTTTCTCATTAAATAAATATAGATTTTATTATATAAAGGCTTACCATCAAATTTTTGGCTATAACGCTTAAACGCTTTATCAAATTCTTTTAATATCAATTCTTCTTCTAATTCTTCATCGGCATAGAAATCAAATGTAGTCATTACCTTATTGATAACGGCTGATGAGAACCCTTTAAGATACAGCTTATCTGCAATCGCATCGATCATCGCTGTACGTGACTTACGTGAATTAGCGGCATAAGCCTTTTCAACAATTTCCAAAGCCGTTTCATATTCCTGCTCTTCACCATAGGCTTCTCGATTCTTTTCGATTACCTCGTCTTCAATCCCCTTCATTCTCAGATTGCTGATTGCCTTGTTGATTCCTAATCCAAGTTTTGAAGCTCTCTGCAAATAATCAATCGTATACTCCTCATCATTGATCAGATTCTTATCCATTAAAAGATTCACTGTCATATCAATCTGAATATCATCATAAAGTTCCAAACGGTTCAATTTTTCGATAATTTGTTTTTTAGTGTAGTCCTTAACCGTCAGAAAACGTAAGGCTCTTTGATAAGCCTCCGCCACTTTCTCATGATCATTTAAAGCATCAAACTCATCACGTTCAACCGTTTTTCCTTTATATAAACCATATTTATTAATAATGCTTTCCGGAAGCTCAAAAGTAATCTCATTTTCATCCGATTTCAAAACACATTCATAACGATTGTTTTTTAACGGGAATAGATTCTGTACTTTATAGCTGTAGTGTTTATGTTCGATCGCTAACTGATAGACTTCATAGACTTTTTCATAAAACACATCATCACTGTATTGCTGTGCATCTAAATAAGCCTGACGACGAATATCTGCCGTATCCATCGTTTGCACCATTTTAATTTTTTCCGCTAAATCCTTCGCATCCGTAAAATAGAAACCATTCTTTCCATCTACGATTACACTTTCTAAATTCTTATCATGACGTGCCAGCACCACTAAACCAGATGCCTGTGCTTCTATGAAGGTCAAACCCTGTGTTTCAGTAATCGATGCCGATACAAACATATCCGAAGCATGATAGTAATTAGGCACCTGATCGCTTGTTACCGGTCCGGTAAAGATTACTACATCGTCAATTTTCAAACGTCGTGCTTCTTCTTTCAGATCATCTAATGACGGTCCTTTCCCGACGATCATCATTTTAAAATGTACCCCATCCTGCTTTAGCTTTGCTCCGGCTTCAAGAATCAGTTCTACACTTTTTTCAGGAGCTAAGCGCCCTAAAAAGGTCACAACGAATTCATCTTTGATCTGATACTGTTCACGAATTGCCGCTACTTTTTCTTGATCGATATTCTTTTCATCAAACGCATCCAAGATCAGTCCAGTCGGAATAATATGGGCATCTTTTTCTAAGCCGTAGCTGATTAACGCTTCTTTTGTTTTTTCTGAAGGAACGATCAGTTCTGTACAATTATCCCCATAAATACGGCTGATATTTTCAATTGACTTTTTCACAATCGTATTCAGCGGTGTCAGTCCTCCGGCAACATAATGCGTGTAATCCTCATACATCGTATGATACGTATAAACAACTGGCAGATTTAAGATCTGCGCAGCAATCTTTCCAAATATACCAATTCCAAACTCCGTCTGAATATGAATAACATCCAATCCCTGATTCGTAATTTCTTTCATTCCCTTGAAAGAAAAGATATTTGAAATGCGGTAGCCATATATTTTCTTCATTTCAATCCCTGGCAGACGCAGTACATTTTCTTCATCTTTATAGTCACTGTCATCTGGCAGTTCAGAAGTCACAATCAGTACTTCATGCCCATGCTTTTCCAAAGCATGACGTAAAATGTGAGAAGATGTCGCAACCCCATTAATATCCGGTAAATATGTATCTGTAAAAATTCCAATCTTCATAATTTCTATTCCTTTCGATTGATCTGCGGATCTAAAGCAAAGACTAATGCCCCTAGTATCAGCATTAAATAATAGGTCACAAAACGCCAAACGATCATACTGCTTTTAGCTCCAACGCCTCCTAATAAAAATCCGAACATAATAACGAATGTCCCTTCGCTTCCTCCGGAAGCCCCCGGAATAGGGATAAAAGAAGTGATCATATAAATAAACGCCGTAATTCCGATAAACTCACTGACATGCAGCTGAGCAATATCTAAACTTAGTGCCTTGGCACAAAAATAAGGCACGATATACAGCACGGTTAATTTCAAAACATTGATGATCGATACGGTAATCAATATATTTTTATTTTTCTGCAGAACCTTCAATTCATTGCGGAAGTCTTCCAAATGACGTTCCACTTTCATCGCTGTGGTTTCATAATCTTTCACGATTTTTACCTTTGCCCCAATACGTAAGACAACATTGACAAAGAAGCTTTGTAAGGTACGAGATTTTGCTCCGACAAATAGACCTACAATAACCACAAAATTAATTGTGAATCCAATCAGCGCCAAAGAGAAAAACTCTGAAAAATTCTTACTGTAGTAAGAATATTTAAATAGTACAATAACCAGTGTATAAAGCACAACAATCGATTGATAGACAATAAAATTCATCAACAGAATACTTGCCGAATACGATGGCTGAATCCCCTGCTTGTTGAAAACATACACTTGGGCAAATTGTCCGCCGCTTTGAAATGGTGTAATACCATTAAAAAACGTTGCACAAAAAGAATTGACAAAGCCCTGTCTGAAAGAATACGCCTTATTATAAAGCTTCCCAAATATAGATAAAGCATACCCCTCTAATAAATTGTAGACCACCATAAAAATAAAGGCGACGATAATCCAATTTACTTTTGCGTTTTTAATGGTATCCATAATCAGATGAAATTCACCCTTTAAAGAAAAGTAAAGCGCCACAAAAGCAAATAAGAATATCCAGACAAAGTTCATGACATATTTTTTTATTATCGCTTTCATAAGGTTACCTCTTCAGTACACTCTCGTATACCTTTCTCAAATCTTCCCCAATATACTGCAAGCTTCTTTTACGTGCCACTTCATACCCCGCTTCTTTTAATTCCGGTACTTCTTTGTTGATAATCTGTTTGATCAATGTGATAAATTGTTCATTATTATGCCCCATATAACAATTCTCTTTATCGATCAGCCAGCCATCAAAAACCGGAATATCACGAACAAGCACATTCGTCTCACTCGCTAAAGCCTCTAAAACAACGATCCCTTCTGTTTCTTCTCGGCTTGGGAAAAAGAACACATCCGCATTGGAATATGCCCCCTTGATGACATCTCCGCTGATATAACCCGGAAGAATGACATTTTTAGGCGGGTTCATCATCAGCTTTCGAATATTATTGGTAGGTGCCGACATGAGCTTATCACCAAACCAAATAAACGTATATTCCGGCAATTGTTCTGCTACTTCGCAAAAAGTATCAAAACCCTTTCTTTCAAAAAACCACCCGACACTGATAATCACTTTCTGCTTAGGTGCAAGCTTAAAATATTCTCGAAATACTTTTTCTTTCGCAGCATCCTTTTTAAAGTTGTTTAAATTGATTCCATTAGAAATTGGGTAAATCTCTCTTTGTATATGATAACTTTCCAATACCTTTTTTGAATAGGGTGTCGGGGTTACGATGACATCACCAAAGTTATACATATGAATCAGCCATTTTTTATAGAGCGGAGCAAGAAGATTGCTGAACATAAAAGAGTTCTTAAAATCTTCTTCTGTAGAATGTGCATGAAACACGATTTTCTTTTTTAAACGCTTCGCTTTTCTTGCCTGTCGCCAGCTGTTATACCAAACGGTATTGATATGCAGAATATCATAATCTTTTGCTGAGCTGTCTTTTGTATATTCAATATTATTTAAACGCAATGCTTCTTCCTGATGCTTCATTGCTCTTCCGATTCCTGACTTGGCAATGGCATTTTCATTTTCAAAGTATAACTTTATTTTCATTTTATCACCTATCTGTATTATACTACATTTCCCTTTAAAACAAAATACAGCTTATAAAGATTTCACTTTGCTGTCTATGGTCATAATGATACTATAATTTCACCCCTTTTACAAACACTATTCCCGTTGTTTACAGATACTTTTTAGGCTGATTGGATAACCATTTTATAAGATAGGTCATAGAATAGAATGGCAAAGAGAAGAAGGAGTCATAAAATATGATAAAAATGAATACGTTAGAAGAAGGACAGATTGGTTATGTAAAAAATATTAATACAAGTGGAAGCATGCGCCGACGTTTACAAGACATCGGCCTAATCATCGGCACTAAAATAGAATGTATTTTGAAAAGTCCTGCGGGCGATCCTATCGCTTATGATATCCGTGGTGCTGTTATCGCATTGCGTAATGAGGATGCTCAAAAAATTATAATAAATGAGGTCGATAGATTTGAAAGAAATACCGATACTTGCTTTAGCCGGGAATCCCAATGTAGGCAAAAGCACAATCTTTAACGCTTTAACCGGATTAAACCAGCATACCGGCAACTGGACTGGCAAGACAGTCGCTAAAGCAGAAGGGAGTTTCTCGATCCATGATCAATCCTATACGTTAGTGGATTTACCTGGAACCTACTCCCTTTTTGCGCATTCTGCTGAAGAAGAAATTGCCCGTGACTTCATCTGTTACGAAGACAATAAAGCGACAATCGTCGTTTGTGATGCGACCTGTCTGGAAAGAAATTTGAACTTAGTCTTACAGACAATAGAGATTACAGATCATGTGATTGTCTGTGTCAATTTAATGGATGAAGCCCAAAAGAAAAAGATTAAGATTAATCTAATCAAGCTAGAACAGCTTTTAGGGGTTCCGGTTGTGGGGGCGGCTGCCCGTGATCCCCATACGATTGATCATCTGTTAAGCACCATAGAAACGATTGACAATTACCCATTTTCACCGCTGTCCATTGAGTATGATGAAAACATTGAACAGCATCTTTTAACCCTGCAGGCCCTTCTGCCTTCAGATACTCAGCCATCTTCTCGCTACCAAGCATTGCGCTTATTAGACAGTCCGTCTAATGAACGTCTCAATGCCTACATCAAAACCCTCGATAACTGTGACGCTGTTTTTGAGGCACAAAAGAAGATTCGAGCTTCACTGAATACGGAGGCTTTAGAGGACCAAATTATTCATACCATCGTCAAAAAAGCGGAAACGATTGCCAGTCAGGTCGTTACCACCTCTCAGGAGCCCCATAAAGAACGTAAAATTGATAAATGGCTGACCAATCGCGTGACAGGCATTCCGATTATGCTTTTACTCCTTTGTGTCATTTTCTGGATCACTATTTCCTTAGCTAACTACCCATCCCAGCTTTTATCTACGGCATTGTTTACTTTAGAAGATCAGCTCGCTCTTTTTATGAGCAGTCTGCATGTTCCTACAGTACTCATTGATATGCTGGTTCATGGCATGTATCGAGTACTGGCTTGGGTTGTAGCGGTCATGCTTCCGCCAATGGCTATCTTTTTTCCCATGTTTACTTTATTAGAAGATCTTGGCTATCTGCCTAGAATCGCCTTTAACCTAGATCATTATTTCAAAAAGGCTAAAACCTGTGGGAAACAAGCATTGACGATGTGTATGGGATTAGGCTGCAATGCTGCTGGTGTCACCGGATGCCGCATCATTGATTCTCCCAGAGAACAGCTGATTGCCATCATTACAAATAATTTTATTCCCTGCAACGGCCGCTTTCCTACTCTGATCGCTTTGATCTCCATGTTTTTTATCGGCAGTCAAAGTGGGCTTATGGGAACAATCTATGCCGCCCTATTACTAACCGGAGTCATCTTGCTTGGGGTTCTTTTAACGTTTGTTTCTTCCCGTCTGCTTTCTTCTACTTTATTAAAAGGAGTGCCTTCATCATTTATTCTTGAACTGCCGCCTTATCGTAAACCCCAGATCGGAAAAGTCATTGTTCGTTCACTGTTAGACCGCACCCTCTTTGTTTTAGCGCGTGCGATTGCTGTCGCCGCTCCTGCCGGACTCATTATTTGGCTATTAGCCAATATTCAGGTAAACGGATTAAGCGTATTGATGCATTGTGCTCATTTTCTTGATCCCTTAGGACATTTAATCGGACTGGATGGAGTGATCTTATTTGCTTTTATTCTCGGGTTCCCCGCTAATGAAATCGTTGTGCCGATTATTATCATGACCTATATGTCTACCAGCAGTCTGATCGAACTAAGCAATCCGCAATTATACACACTTCTTTTGAATAATGGCTGGACATGGGTAACCGCTTTATGTACCATTGTCTTTTGTCTGCTGCATTGGCCATGTTCAACAACATGCTTAACCATTAAAAAGGAAACCCGCAGTTTAAAATGGACGATCTGTTCCTTTTTACTGCCAACTGCTTTTGGCTTTGTCATCTGTTTTGTGATTGCAACAACAGCCCGCTTATTCCATCTTATTCCATAAATATGCTTGATACAATTCGAGATTAACTCCACCATATTTGGCGTTAATCTTTTTTATATCAAAAAAAGCTTCATAATGAAGCTAATTTAACGTATCGCAATATAAATTTCAATTTCAGAATCAGGATGATCGTAGCCAAGGAACTTTTCTCCATATAATTCAAAAGGATCACGGTTATCCAATTCTTCTTTTGTTGAAAGCATCCAAGTCCCCCATATATAATCGATTGTTTGGGATAATGTCTCTAAACTGCCACGATGTGTAAAAACGACATAGCGCCCCGAAGGAATCACTTTCGTGACATAATGCTCGGGAAGATCGTTAAAAGAGGTTACCTCTATTCCAAAGCATTCATTTAGAAGCATATCCTCATTGATTTTGAAATGCAGATTTTCTTCAAAGGATTCATAAATACCGAATTTACGACCGGTCTGCTTTTTATTGGGCAGACTTTCCAACAACGGAAAGAAAAGTTCCCACAGTTTTTTCAAGTCCTGATGATGCGGCTGAACCTCTTGACGAATGCCTGCAACCTTGATTTCCGAAAGCTCGACAATGCGGGGATGAACGGTGACATGATGAAGCAGATGTTCCCAAGCTTCTTCGTCTAAACGCTTTTTTGAGGATACAAAAGTCTGAATTCGTTGTCTGCGATATTGCAGCGGACTGATTTTATATCTTGATTTAAAAGCGCGACTGAATGCTTCCGGAGATTCAAAACTGTTTTCCAATGCAATGGAAATAATAGAATCATTCGTATACAGCAGTTTTTGGGCTGCATTGGCTAAACGTCTTTTTTTAATGTAACTGCCAACACTTTCACCTAAAACAGCGATAAACTGACGATTCAGATGATAATAAGAGTATCCTGCAAAACGGGATACTTCTTCTACTTTTATATCCTCATGCAAATGGTTTTCAATATAAATTACAGCTTGCTCCAATGCCTGTTTATAATCCATAACGGCTCCTTTTTAAAATGACTGCCAGTCAAATATACCGGCTTTAGTTTGTTCACTAATTAACTCTATTTTAAATTCTTCATCCGCTTCTATCTCAAAAAGATCATACTTCCTCCACTGATTTTCAAAGCGCCCGCCCCAACATATTTCAAGCGTTCCCTCAAAAGGAGAAAGAAGAATGCTTTTGGTTGTTCCAAAGCTCTCCCGATAATTATGAAAACAAAGTCCTTCCGGATATTTCCCTAACAGCATAGATTTTAATTGATCACGGGTAATATTATTCTTGCCTTTAAGCTGTTTTTCAATAAATTGATAGCGTCCTATACTGTGACGAAAAGCCTGTGGTTCTAAATGCTTAAATTCAGGAAGCACAGCATGATTGGTTGTATATAGCAATGATTCATGCTCTTTATCATTGTTCCTTTTTACAGCAATTTTCCCATCCATAGTCTGTACCAATGCCATATTTTCATCTTTATCCAATAATAGCATATTCATATTAAATGCGATAGGCATATCTTTTATATAATTTAATGCCTCATTGACATCTTTACAATTTTCCAGCAATGCTCTGATGACAATCCAATACTGCATTCCCTTGATCTTTGGCTCTTTCATATACGGCAGCTTAACGATCGGCAGACCGCAAGATGTCATCGTCACCGCTAACCCATGTTCATTCATTCCTTCATCCCTGCCAAATTCCAGCATCGAAGTCCCCATGTGTTTATATTTTCCGCTGATGGCCGTCTTAACCAGTGAAAAATCCTCGTGTTCACATGCATACTCATAATTTCTTATAAGCAAGGGCATCTGATCCGCCATGACTTTAGACGTTAAGGCTATCTGACTGCAACGGGGAACTAAATAGCTCATATCATAAAAATAAAGATTTTCTAATTTAACCTGCAAAGCATCGGCAAAGCCTTTAATTTCTTCACTTAATCCCGGGCACCAACGATCAAACAATTTGTTTTCTTCTTTAATTCGCATGGTGTCAACTGTCTTATCTTTTAGGATATATCGCTCTTTAAGCAGTGGCTTCTCTTTAATTATTTTTCCCAGCTGATACCCCGCTTCATAGGAAGTTCCATTCAAATGAATGGTTCTTGCCTCAATGCTTATCTTATTCTCGCTCATTTTTGCTCACTCCTTCATCTATATCTAAGATTAACAAAAAGAGTTCACTCATTCATGATAATTTCTGCGGTTTTAAGATTCCATTAGATAAATCTTCAATAAAAAAGAGACCTTTCGGTCTCTTAATTACATCATTCTGTCTAAACGTGCACGACGTTTTTTAGCGTCAGCTTCACATTTTTCCATTAATTGTTTTGCATGATCAGGATTTACTTTCATTAATTGAGAGAATCTGTTTTCAGATAATAGGAAGTCTTGGAATCCAGTAAAATCAGGTTCTTTAGAATCAATTTGTAATGGGTTCTTTCCTTCATCTTCTAATCTTGGATCATATCTCAATAAGTTGAAGTATCCACATTCAACAGCACGTTTTTCTTGTTGCTGATGATTTGCCAATCCGCCTTTAATACCATGTTCAGCACATGGAGAATAAGCGATAATTAATGATGGTCCATCATAAGCTTCTGCTTCTTTGAATGCTTTGATTGTCTGCATTGGATTTGCTCCCATAGCAACTTGAGCTACATAAACATGTCCATATGCCATCGCAATTTGTGCTAAATCTTTCTTAGCCACCGCTTTACCGCCAGCTGTAAACTTCGCGATAGAACCTGCTTGAGATGATTTAGAAGATTGTCCACCTGTATTAGAATATACTTCTGTATCTAATACTAAGATATTGACGTTTTGGTCATTAGCTAATACATGGTCAACTCCACCGTATCCGATGTCATAAGCCCAACCGTCTCCACCAACGATCCATTGTGATTTTGTAACGATATCTCCTTTATAGTTTAAGAGATCCTTTACAGCTTCACATTTTGAAGCTTCGATCAAAGCAATCATATCATTGTATAATGCTTTTTCTTCTGCTTTATTTCCTTTAACTTCAATATATTTATTGAATACTTCTTTTAATTCTGGTTCAACTTCATCTTTAGTGGCTTCAATTACTTCTAAGATATGTTTTGTTTTGTAGTTGGCAGCTAATTTCATACCAAATCCAAATTCCGCATTATCTTCGAATAATGAGTTTGCCCAAGCCGGTCCTTGTCCATTATCATCAATCACCATTGGTGTAGATGGTGTAGACCCTGCATAGATTGAACTACATCCTGTTGCATTGGCAATCAGCATGTCTGAACCGAATAACTGAGAAGCTAAACGATAATATGGAGTTTCCCCACATCCACCGCAGGCACCAGATACTTCGAAGTATGGTTTCATGAAACCAACACCCTTAACTGTTGTTGTAGGATATTTATCAGCTTTATATGATACTTTATTGTACATGTAATCTGCTAATGGTGCATGTTTCAATTCTTCTTTAACACTTACCATTTCTAAGGCTTTCTTACCACCTTTACCTGGACATTCAGTCACACATAGACCACAGCCAACACAGCTGTCTGGTGAAACTTGAACACGGTAAACTAATCCATCAACACCTCTTCCGATTGGTTTTAATACATCGTTAGAAATATCTTCTGGAGCATTTGCCATTTCTTCATCATCTACTAAGAATGCACGGATTGTCGCATGCGGACATACCATGACACAGTTGTTACACTGGATACAGTTTTCTTTAATCCATGTTGGAACTTCTGTAGCGATAGCACGTTTTTCTTTTAATGCCATACCAGATTTCATAGATCCGTCTAATTTATCCATGAAGCTAGAAACTGGAAGATCATAACCATCTAATTCGTTGATGACTGTAACGAAATCGTCAAAATGATCATCACCTGTACGAGTACGTGTCGTATTTACTGTTAAATCCGCCCAAGATGGATCAATAGCTACTTCTTCAATTGCATCTTTACCTTGATCGATAGCGATGTAATTTAATTTAACGATTTCTTCACCTTTTTTGCTGTAAGATTTTTTAGCAGCTGCTTTCATTAAATCAATTGATTTTTCAATTGGCAGAATCTGTGGATTCAATGCGAAGAATGCAGATTGTAAAATCGTATTTGTTCTACGACCCATACCGATTTCATGAGCAATCTTATTTGCATTGATAATATAGAACTTAGCATTCTTTTCTGCTAATTGTTTTTTGATTTTATTTGGCAGATAATCCACAACTTCTTCTTTAGAGAATTCAGTATTCAATAAGAATGTTCCACCTTTACGTAAAGATTTCAACATATCATATTTTAATACATAGTTATCTACTGAACAAGAAACGAAATCAGCGTTATCGATATAATAAGTCGCACGAATTGGAGAATGTCCGAATCTTAAATGAGAACGAGTCGCTCCACCGGCTTTTTTACTGTCATAAGCAAAATAAGCTTGAGAATAAAGATCTGTATTATCACCGATGATCTTGATTGAGTTCTTATTTGCTGAAACTGTACCGTCAGATCCTAAACCATAGAATAAACAAGCTGTATAGTCTGATTCTACTTCAAAATTCGGATCAGTATCTAATGATAAATGCGTAATGTCATCTTTGATACCGATTGTGAATCCGTTGAATGGATTTTCACTGTCTAAATGTCTGTAAACAGCGTTGATATGTTTAGGATTTGTATCTTTAGATCCCATACCATAACGTCCGCCGATCACTTCGATATCTGTATCTTTTAATACAGAAACAACATCTAAGTATAATGGTTCTCCAGTTGCACCCATTTCTTTTGTTCTGTCTAATACAGCCACTTTTTTCACTGTCTTAGGTAAAACATTTAACAGATATTTAGCTGAGAATGGACGATATAAATGAACCTTTACTAACCCGACTTTTTCACCGCGTTTCATCATTTCATCTACTGTATCAATAATCGTTTCAGTAACAGATCCCATAGCAATGATAACTTTAGTTGCTTCTGGATCTCCGTAATAAGTAAACGGTGCATAATGTCTACCTGTTACTTCTGAAATTTTATTCATGTAATCAACAACGATTTCAGTAACAGCTTCAAAATGTTCATTTTGTGCTTCTCTTCCTTGGAAGTAGATATCGTCGTTTTCTGCCCCACCACGTTGGATTGGGTTCGTATGTGGATTCAAAGCATTTTCTCTGAATTTAGCTAAAGCTTCTTTGTCTACTAAATTTTCAAATACTTCATAATCCAATACTTCGATTTTTTGGATTTCATGAGAAGTTCTGAATCCATCAAAGAAATGCATTACAGGTACAGAAGCTTTGATAGCTGTTAAGTGGGCAATCCCTCCTAAGTCCATAACTTCCTGCACTGAATGTGAACAGATCATTGGCATTCCTACTTGACGGCATGCATAAATATCTTGATGATCTCCGAAGATATTTAACGCACGTGTAGCTAATGCTCTTGCCGCTACATGGAATACACCCGGTAATAATTCTCCTGTGACTTTATATAAGTTTGGAATCATCAGCAATAATCCTTGAGATGCTGTGAAAGTCGTTGCTAAAGCGCCTCCCTGCAAAGCCCCATGAACAGCTCCGGCTGCCCCAGCTTCTGATTGCATTTCAATAACATTCACTTGTGATCCAAAAATATTTTTCTTCCCTTGTGCTGACCATGCTTCCGCATGTTCTGCCATTGGTGAAGAAGGTGTAATTGGATAGATGGCTGCTACTTCTGAAAACGCATACGCAACATGAGCTGCAGCTTGGTTACCATCCATTGACACATAATTTTTTGCCATTTTTTATAGTCCTCCTTATTGTTACTATATCTATTATACTCTTTAATAAAACAAATTTCTACCACCTAATAATATAAAAGTTGCACTTTTATAATTTTTTTATCATTCTTAAAAAATGTAAGATTGACCCATAATAAAAATCTGATCTTTCAAACGTAGGAACATTTTGTCGCTACATCTATCACTTTACCTTATTTGCTTACTTTTCTCAACGGATTTGCACCAACCAAAACAAGCAATTTCAGCCTGCTGATTCGTTTCTAATTATACTGGCAGCTCATCATAATATATGATATAATGTGGACACTATTAGGGGGCCTAGAAATGATTAAAAAGATTCAGGCATTTGATTTATATCTCTTTCAAAAATTAAATCAGAAAACCTTTCCAAAATGGCTGGATCGTTTTATGATCTTTATGTCTTATATCGGAAACTGCGGTTACTTTTGGCTGTTTGTCACTGCTTATTTTTATTATGGGGCACCGCCAAGACAAGAAGGGATAAAGCTTTTTTTGGTTTTGATCTTTGCAACACTTTTAGGACAGGTAATGATTAAGCCAATCGTCAAAAGAAAACGTCCCTGCCACACTCATAACATCCCCCTGAAAATTAAAATGCCAAAAGATTATTCCTTCCCTTCCGGGCATACGATGTCTTCTTTTGCCTGTGTCATTATTATTTTAAATTACAATCCATTTTTAGGAATCCTCAGTCTGCTTGTCGGTTTAGGCATCGCTGTCTCTCGAATCTATCTGAACGTTCATTATTTCAGTGATGTATTCTGCGGCGCCCTGTTAGGCTTACTTGTTGGCTGGTGTTTGATTCTTTGGTTCTAAACGCAGCTAATCCGTTAAGTTTTCGATAAGTAAAAGTCAACAGCTTTCTTCTTTTCAAGTATGCAAACCTTGAAGTTTGATATTTCTCGAAAACAACAATAAGCAAAGCTGTCTCATTGTACCAAAAGTCAAAATCGAACAAAACATACAATAGTCTCCAATTAAAAGATTGGTTTTACTAATTAAAAAGTTATTGATTCTGATATACCCTTATCCAAGTAGATAAATGAAATCCTTTAAATTCATTTATCTATATAGATCAGAGGTTATCATTTTTCAATAACTTTTTTTCTACTTCTATGGATTGTTTGAATGAGCCTTCATCTCCCCCTTATCCAAGAGTTTGATTAGCCTGCTTTCTTCTTTTTTCTATAGAAAATATAGATTCCACCTGAAATAATGACAACAACGATGATCGCAGCTTTAAACATTTCATTCTGCTTCTTTTCTGTTTCCATTTCTTCCAGCTGTTTTGACAGTTCCTCTTTCTTTTCCTCCAACTGCTGTCTCTGTTCTTTAGTAAGGTCATTACGTGCAAGTAATTTTTCGATGTTCACAAGATTTTTTTCTATATCACTTTTATTGCTTACCTCTGCTCCAAAGATCAGCGTTGTCAACTCCTCAAGAAGTCCTTGTTTTCTTTCCAATAGTTCTGCTTTTTCTTCTGCCGATAAATCGCTATTTTTTAATAACTGATCTATCTCATCCAGTTCGTTTAAAATTTCATTTTTCTTATTTTCAACCCAGTCTTCTGTTTCCTGTTCAGTCCCAGTATCCGTGCTTCCTCCAGCCTCTTTCTTATCGGATGGATCATTTTCATTTTTGCTGCTGTCAGCAATATTCGTGTCAGATGAATCCGCATTTCCCGGTGTCCCACCATTATCTGTGAGGTGTTCGCCCTCTCCTATATCTGTTCCTGAAGATTCAGAGTTCCCTGATGAACCACCATCCGTGATATCTCCTATTTCTCCATTTGACGTATCTTCTTCAGAAGGATCTTTCTCCTCTGATGTTCCTTCATCCGTTGTGTTTCCACCACTTGCATTTCCTGAACTTTTCTTGAAATCTACTTTTAAAATGTTACCATCTTCATACAGAAGCGGCGCTATGTATTGATTATTTTTTATTTCTCCGGTGACATCTTTTCCTTGATAATACGCTTTATTTATCTCATATCCCTTTTCCGCTTCAATTTCAAAACATGGAGACGATAATCTCTCTATCTTCACATTTTGTGTCCCTTTATAAGTTATATTATTGATTCGCACCCAACCATGTGCGCCAATATCTACTTTGATCTCATGTGTATCTGGCACTCGAATATGGATTGTTGTTTCTCCTCCTCCTACTTCTTCTGCCTCTACTTTCATCGGAACTATAAGCGTAGAAACGGTACATACCGCTAATGTCAAGGCTAAGCTTATTCCTTTTCTCAACCTCACCACCTCCTTTTTGTTTGATGTTTTCATCAATTCATCTCTGCCAAGAATACCACTGATCCTGTATATTCTCCACTGTGGGCCATCTTCCATGCATCTTCTTCAAACTCTAAGAAGAGAGAGAGCGATTTTGGGGTTGCATCTTTTATTTCTTCTGCACTCCATTCTTCATTTTGAAATTCCGTTCCATCTTTTGTCACCTTAAACGGAATCCCTATATCACTCGGATTAGATGACGTTTTAAAATTTTTCTTTTCTTTCACTGATACGGTAACACTCTTCCCTGCCTCTATGTTTCCTTGAACACTCAAAGTCCCAATTTGCTGTGTCTGCTGATCATAGTCGATATTCATATCTGTAATCGGAATAGATAATTCATAGCTAGATGGTATTGTCGCATTCAATGTCATCGTTCTTTCTTGATCATCAGAATCCGTTTCAGTTGCATATACATGGCATGTTGCCATACTATACATCGCTAAAGCCATACATAATGTTATGATTTTATTTACTTTCTTCATTACTTATCTCCTTATGTTCTTTCTACTACCGATGCGACAAACGTAATCTTTCCTTCATATTCTCCAGCAAGAGCATTTTTTGGGATAGGTGAGAAAAATAATGTTCCTCCTTTTGTGGCAGTTGAGGATTGATCTTCAAACTCTGCAATAATTTCATTGGCACCTATTCCTGACCCCTTAGATGTCAAACTTACGGTAATTTCAGTGGTCACGGTAGAAGATCCGCCTTTTCTTGTGAGGGTCACTTTGCCCCCAGCATCCACTCCGCTTTTGACTGAAATCTGTACCTTTTCATTATGTCTTGTGTTTACCTTAGATACTCCGATTGCCTGTTCCAATTCATTCGTATTATCTACTTGAATACTCTCCGGTATGCTTAGTGTATATTCTGTCACTTTATCATAATTAATTGACGTAGTGACTTCTTCCGTTTCTGCATAAATGGGAGCCATCATGGAAATTGCTATCGTGAATCCCACGAGTCCTATCATTGATTTTTTCATCTTTTTTCTCCTTATTTCTTTGCTTTTCCTTCACTTTTGAAATCTTTTTTATGATCCCGAAATTCCCGGACTATAGGTTTCAACAGTGAATGTCATTGTTCCTTTATAGCTTCCGGCATCTACATTAGAATTCCCACTGTTTACTGCCGCAAAATAAATTTTTCCTCCGGAATCCGGTGTTTCACTTTGATTTATAAATTCTGCTAACGATGTATTCACCGTAATTCCACTTGTTGCACTGGCTCCGGTACTCACAATCACTTGGATTTCAGATGTTCCACCCGCTTTTTTCAATGTTACTTTTCCATCACTGACTCCCCCTGTTGCCCTTATTTTTAATCTTTCTCCAGACTTCAGGTTTACATAGGTCGCTTTCAGCTCTTGTACCGTTATGCTATCTTTACTGATTTCTATCTTTTTAGGAATTTCTATCGTGTAACTTGAATCTTCACTATAGGTCACTTCAGTTTCCTCTGCCTTTACCCATTGTACTGTGGCAAAAAATACAGCCATTACTGATAAAGTTAACGCAATTTTCTTCATGTTGTTCCCACTCCTTTTAGTTTGTCTCCAATGCTGCTGTAAAAGTTACCTTTCCCGTGTATGATCCGGAATCAACATTCTCGATTTTAGCGAACTGAATTTTTCCTCCTGTAGAAGCCGTCGTTTCATGATTCACGAAAGAAGCTAGAACCTGACTCGAAGTCACACCCGAAGTACCATCCGTCGTTACTTTTACCTTGATTTCTCCCCCTCCGGTTCTTGTCAATGTTACCAAACTACTTGCATCAATCCCATCACTGCATTTTACTTCTACTTTTTGATCCGGTCTTATATTCGCTGCTGACAGCTTGATCTCTAGTTCTTGATCAGCGCTATCACTCAATGAAATATTTGTTGGTATACTTAATGTATAGGTAGAGGCTTGTTCATAACTCAATTCTGTATCCCCTGTCTGTGGTGTATCTTCTGCATATACAGGAAGCATCATTGCTCCCATCATCACAAAGCTTAACATTATTTCTTTTTTCATCGTTCCTTTACTCTCCTTTTTATTCTCTTACATTCAATGTCAATTTTATTTCAGAACCATTCAATGGAGTTTGAGCATCATCCATCGTAAAACAATCATATTTCAGAGTTGCATTCTCGTATACTCCAACATTCAATACCTCATTTAACGTTATCGTATAAACTGCTTTTCCCGGTGCAATCAGTTTGGATTCCCACAATTTCGTTCCATCAGATAATAACAGTGACATCTTAAAATAACATGTATTTTGTGGGGGATTATACAGATTCACTGCCTGTTCTGCTACTCCTGCTTTTAAATTAATTGCCCCAAACCCGGGAATATCAATAGTATCTGTATTTTTCTTTCCGGTATAAGTCTCCTTATTTCCCGTCCATTCTTCACTACTGTCATCGACTTCCATTACAGGAGCTTCAGGATTGCTGAACCATTTGTTCAAGTTCATTCCAACGACAATCCCCGATAACAACAAGAAAACAAACCCACACACAATCCATATCGTTTTCTTATTCTTCATTTACATCCGCTCCTTATTGTTGATATTCAATTGTAAAATCAAATTTCCCTTTGTAGGTTCCTGCCGGAATCTCTCCGGAAGTACGTGTTGGTTTTGCAACTGAAATTGAAACTGGGCTATCTGTTTTTGTTTTGAATGTCGCCACATTCTTGCTTGTATCAGTAAAATTGGTATTATTCACTTTAAACTGTGCAGAAATCTCTGTTGTTGTTTTAGTTAGTGTCACCACTCCCGTATTTGTCATTCCCGAGCTCACTTTAACATTAACCTGTCCATCATATCCTAAATCAAACTCGGCTCCTGTATTAATCGCCACATTTTGTGCTTCTCCACCTGCAGTCACCGCTTTTGGAATCGTGATGGTATACATCGCTGGCTTTGTTTGTACAGACGTTGTCACAGGATCTGATTCACCATACTCCCCTTTACCAGCATATCGAGCATAGACTGTATACGCTTGATCTGCTTTTAAATTACTAATTTTATTTTCTGCTTGCCATGTTGTTCCATCAACGCTGTATTCAATTATTCCATATGTACCCGTTTCTCCTGTCAGCGGCGTTACTGTCATTGTATTTACAGCTGGTGAAACATTTAAATCCCCCACAGGAGTTGGCGGCTTCAATTTAAACATGCCTTCGCTATTGCTTCCATACCATTTGATGTTATAGTTTTGACTTGCATTGCCAGATTCAGAGTGAAATTGAGATACAATAGTATGTTCCTTTTTTGCTAAGTAAAGATAATAACTATTGCTGCCTGGATGGGGTCCAGACAAAAGATTATTATAAGTACTTCCATCTACACTTACTTCATTTGAATCCTCCTGATTTTTCAATTCATATAATGCTAATTCCTCATTTGAAGAATTTACAGGAATTATCGAAAAATCCTTCTGCCCTGTTGCTAATATAGAAGCCTGATTTATCTCCAAATCCGTGCTCTCTGTTGTACTTGAAACCCCAGATCCGACACCATCGCCATTTACACTTTTTACAGTTATATAGCCGCCCAAAAGACTTATTCTATCTCCAAAACTTTTTTTTCCGCCACCGATTCCGGCTCCATCTGTACTTACTGCGTTAACAGTACCACCATAAATATCTATCAGGCCACCCTTCCCTGCTTCTCCACCACCGATACCTGCTCCTGTTATGCTCGTTGCGTTAACAGTACCATTATGAATAATCATCTCTCCAGCTATAGCGTTTTTTCCGCCACCGATACCTGCGCCGGATACACTTTCCGCAGTGACATTACCCCCATTAATCGTAATTCCTCTGCCATATTGCCCTTCGCTGCCACCTATACCTGCACCACTTATACTGCTTGCATATATCGTTCCTGAATCAATGATAATTTTTCCATGCTTCTGGGAGAAAACGCCTCCAATACCTGCACCATTTGTAGCTTTTGTAATGAGTGTTCCTTCCCCTGAAATATTTAAAGTGGTACCATCTGATACCCAAATACCTGCAGCAGTTGGGAATGCATCTGCAGCAACTTCTATTTTATTTTCTCCAACTAGTTTTAAATTTGCCGTTTTCCCAGAACCGGAAAAAGAGATGCCTCCCATAAGTCTTGGTTCAATATACAAATCATTAATTGTAAGTGTCACATTTGCTGAAGTCATTATTAATTGAGAACTTTTTTCAACACAACTATATACTTCATACTCACCATCTTTCAAAAACTGTAATGCAGCATAATAATCTGAGGAACTATAAGGCTTATATTTCCAATCTGTATCCTTTTTACCTCCTTTCACAAAATAATCTCCTGCAATTCGATCAGTCGATATTGTAAAAGTTTGATTAACATTATCCCATATCGCTTCACAGCTTTGCGTACTTCCACTAGTATTGACTACTGATATAAAATGATCCTCGCCACCAACCAAGTAAAGAAAAAGATCATTTGTATCACTATGATTGCCATTAAACTTATAGTCTGCCCAATCCACTTTGACCAAGTTTGTTGATACTTGATTCTCCAATTGAAATAAATACACTTGCTTCTTATCTGTAGCATTATTATAGGGGGTTCGGTCTATTTTATTATTAACAGCATTTACTGAACCTCCACTGATATATAAAGTTTCATCCCCTGTCTTAATGCCATAATAACCAGCTCCTATATCCATTGCTCCACTGTTCCTAGCACTAGCAGAAATTGTTCCGCCGGTGATTGTAATATTATTTACATCTCGACCATAATATCCCCCACCAATACCAGCGCTAGTATCAGAATTTACAGTTATATTTCCTCCATTAATAGTAATACTTTCTGTATACCCCTCGGCGCCGGAACCAATACCTGAACCCATACCGGAATTGGTACGTGTGTCTGCAGTTATATTTCCTCCATTGATAATAATATTTGAAACCTCTGAATCTCCACCGCCGCCAATACCAGCACCAGCACCCATAGAGGTAGATATGCCTGTAGTTATATCTCCTCCATTGATAATAATATTTGAAACCACTGAACGAAAACCACTACCAATACCAGCACCGTCTCTATTTTTTGCAATTATTGTACCTCCATTAATAGTGATATTATCTATTCCTGTCCCAGTTACATCATTCATCATCCAGCCACTGCCAATGATGGCACCGTTGTCACACTGCCCATCTATCACGCCTCCATTAATGGTAATACTTTCCATATGTCCATTTACACCGGAACCAATAAATGCAGCATCGGAAGTACCTCCATGGATTGTTCCACCGTTTATTGTAACGTTTCCTCCCTCAACGAGCTTTGTTTTACTTCCCGGTCCACCGATAACTGCTCCTGTTCCACTACCATTATCCACTTGGAGTACTCCAGGACTCACTTCCGAATCATTAATAATTAAATTGGCACCTTGATTCACCTGTATTGCCGATCCTACACCATATAAGTGGTTGGATGAACCTTCTATTATTAGATTCAATGTGCTTCCATCTTCCACTATAATGGCAGCAGCACTTCCTCCAGAGATGCTTACATTACTGATTGTCAAATTCACCGTTCCAGGGGCAATGACTTTGATACAATAAGGGATGGTTACACCCTTCCCATCAATCTTTATATCTCCGGGAGCGATTATTTCTAAAACCCCTTTGTCTGCCGCCCCTTGATACATATCACTAGAAGAAGCGACTATGTTCCATTTTCCCCAACTACTATCATAAGAAGATGGCGCCACATCATTCGCTACTGTCTGACCAGTCTGTTTTACCACTGCTGATATCGGTTCATCATTCTGATTCGTTTTTGCTTCTTCCTTTGTCTCCGTCTTATCCGGAGTTGATTTTATTTCTGTTTTATCTTCTGAAACCTCTTTCGTGGTGCCATTTGTTCCTTCTTCTTGCTGTGATGAATCCTCTGATCCCTCCGCATGAATATAGGTATTTCCTATGGTCATTGTAGATACCATGAATGCCACAAGAAGTAATACTAATATTTTTTTTATCTTCATACCATTCATTTTTTTCCTCCTATTCTTTTTTCAGATACATAGCTTATTCTTCCTGTATCCTTCATCTGTATTGAAATATGTATCCTAGAAAAGTGCTATTTAGCTCCTTTTTTATATCATGTCACTTCCTGAACACTTTCTATCCATATCTTTTCAAATTCTTCCGCTGGTATTGGTTTTCCAACCAAATACCCTTGTCCCCAATCACACCCTAATTCTTGTAATTCTTTTAGCTGTTCCCGCTCTTCGATTCCCTCACATATAACCTTCATCTCCATTTGATGGGCTAACTCTATTACTTTCTGCAATACTGTTTTTCCTCTTTTCGTATGAATGCTGTCCAACAGATTCTTATCGATTTTTAGAATATCTGCTGAAACAACGCTTAACAGATTCAATGAGGCAAATCCTGTCCCAAAATCATCAATCGAAAGCTGAAATCCTTTCTCATGCAGTTCTTTAGCGAGTTTAATCATATGTTCATACTTCTCAACAAATACTGATTCCGTTAATTCAAAGGCGATATAATGATGTGGGATACCATATTCATCTACTACCTTGCAGAATTCTTCTATATAGTCTTCCTTTTCAATATGTAATCTTGACTGATTGATAGAAATGGGTTTAATGATCCTTCCTGCTTGCATCCATTCCCACATCTTCTCACATAATTTTCTTAACATATAGAAATCTAGTTCTAAGATTACCCCATAATCTTCAAACAGTGGTATGAATTCATCAGGTGCAATAAAGACCCCTTTTTCCTTTTCCCATCGACATAGTGCTTCCCCCGCAATCACTTCGCAGGACCCTATATCAAACTGTGGCTGTATGTAAAGTTGAAATTCCTCATTCTTTAAGGCTGTTGAGGCATGACGAATGATCTGATGATGAAAGATTTGCTTCTTCATCATATTGTCATCATAATAAAGATAATGACTGCCGTTTTGATGTCGGTCAACCTGTTGTAAGACCATCAATGCTTTATCCAGCATATCCTTGATATGTTCTCGTCTTGATTTGGGAATGATATATATCCCCGCAATAAAGTCAATCTGTATCCCCAATTCATACAACAAGTTTTTATCTAAAAGACGCTTTCTTACTTCTTCTAAACGTTCAGACATATCTCTTTTGTTTTTATATTTATATAGCATCGCAAACATGTCTTTTTCAATACGCCCGCATGTTTCTTCTTCCATGCAGGATTGATCAAGGTTCTTTCCAATATTCTGTAAAACAATATCTCCCATACTGTATCCATACCTTAGATTGATATATCTAAAATCCTTAATACTGAATTTAATGAGCACATAACGTTGATTATTCTTTTTCAATAACTGGGATACTCTATCACAAAAGCCATCCATATTCAAAATGCCTGTTACCGAATCTGTTTGGGAAGCTAATTTCTCACGTTCACTGACCGTCTGTTGAGCATCAATTTCTCTATTTTTATATTCTTTCCCCGATGTCAATGAATCATGTAAATGCAAAATCTTCCATACTTTATTTTCTTTTTGAAGGATCATAGTGAACATCAATGATGTTTGAATCTGTTTGGCAGTTTGAGCATCATAACATATTGGAATCTCTATGATCACTACAGCTTGATTTCCAGCTGCTCTTACAATCAAATCTTTGATGAAACAGATATTTAATTTATCATAAAGAGTCACGTAATACTCTTCAAAAAACTGTAAGATCTCTTTTTTTGTCATCAGTATCCTATTTGTATCTTCGTTAATCCATGAGCATTGATCAGAAAGTTTATCAATTAAAGCATTCTGATCTTTTTCTATCAGCCATCGCTTTATCAGATCTTCTATCAAGTGCTTCACACATTGCTCAGGTGATTCCACCACTTCAGATCACCCCCTCTCATTTTCTAAATTTATAAATATTTAACTCCACAGGACCTCTATAATCTTTGCGTGTCCAGTCGAATATAAACTAAAATATAAGATTATCTATTTATTGATGAAGCCATTCTCTGATTTCGTTATAGCGTGCCTGTGAAACAGGAAGCTTTATCCCCCCACTAACCGTGAGTTCATACCGTTTTAAAGATTGTGCATAGTACTTATTTACCAGATAGCTCTTATGTACCCGTTTAAACATTTTTTCATTTCTCTCACTAATCATTTTCTCAACATCCAAAAGTGTAATACGTCCTAAAACATCTTCATTCTTTAGGTGAATAATGCAGTTCATATTAAATGCTTCAAAATAAAGGATATCGTTGATGGGGATAATATGAAATCGGCTCTGTTGATCCTTCACAGTGATAAACCCATTTTTTTCAACCACTTTACTGACTAACATATTAAGATATTCCTTGGTATATTTTCCTACCCTATGGGGGAAATTCTCATCCTCTTGTACATTGTTCATTGGATTGGAGACATGGATATGCATAATGAAAAATTTATCTTTTATTTTCTTCCATACAAAAGTGACACGCTGCATATCACGATAAATTTCGCCCGCATCTAAACGAGTTTGTCCAAGATGCCGCCCCGTAATGGTACAATCATGTACATCATGAGATACACACATATATTCAAACGCATACAGTTCTACAGGAGGCAGAGTTCCCTCTATTTTTCTTAAAACCACCGCAATATCTTTCTTACCTTGATAAAATTCACTTGCACATGATCCAATCCAAATACAGTTTTTATGCATAAGTTCAATCGCAAATTCGGAATCCCCTCGGAAATGCCGAATCATGACTTCTTGGGATAGTGCGAGACATTGATTAATACTTTCTTTATCCATTTGTTTTCAACTCCCATTCTCTTAATTCTTTCTACAACATAATGTGTATTATGTAGTAAACCTTATAAAATGGTCAAAAATCAAGTCTTTAGAACTTAAAAAAACATCAAAACTATAATATATTTTGATGTTTCCTCTATTTTTGACAGTTTAAATTTTTTAATAATTATAAGTCTTTATTTTTACTTTTTCATGCTGATTAAGACTATTTTTTTCAACGTCATATCACATGAACATCACATAAAATATGGAAAAATGAGTTTTCACCAAAATATTTCATTGTTCACCAACATATGTTGATTGGTAAAATTTATAATGTTAAGATGTTCAATGTAAAACGGTTACAGTTTTATTCTATCTATTTGTTCACTGTATTTTAGAATAAAGTTATATAAAATTAACACTATTTCAAGGATCTTTTTACCCTTGGTTATTAACTACCACATAATACACATTATGTTGTAG
>JAQENU010000003.1:40814-192254 GCA_027676805.1 Coprobacillaceae bacterium UN01-12pH3A
ACATAATACACATTATGTGGTGGGATATTTTATCCAAATTAACCCCATTATTTCATGATATTTCACTATTTTATCAAACCATATTTCGTATAAATTTAACATCACCCTAATTGTTGTAAGATTAAAAAAAGGCGTATATCCAAATGGAACCGCCCTTTTCAATCTACTATATTGCGCTATGTGGAACTTGAAAGAAAATGAGAGCAGTGGAACAATTCATATAATTGGTCTCAAATTCTAAATCAATGGATGATGAATGAAAAGTTCACCTCTTGTATTGATATATATCTTAAATAATTCCAATACTTGATTATCTGCTTACACAATTTGAAAGAAAAAATGATACTCCTTTTGGAGTACCAATCTTGAGCGATACAAAATCGTATCGTTAATGTTTCTCTTCATAATATTTAATTAATGCCTGAGTGCCTAAATCGCCTAACCCTTCATCCTGAAGTGTCTGATACATCGCAAGGACAGCTTCCATAACCTGAAGATTCACATGCGCCAAATCAGCCCCTTCTTTTGCTATTTTCAAGTCCTTAATATAATGTTTGATGAAGAATCCGGGAGCAAAATCCTCTTTTTGAATACGTGGTGCCATATTGCTCATCTGCCAGCTTCCTGCCGCTCCTGATGAAATGCAATCCAACATATTTTGAATATTTAATCCGTTTGCCTCAGCATAAGTCATGGCTTCACATACGCCTGCAATCGCTCCACCCAAGGCAATCTGATTTGCCATTTTAGTATGCTGTCCGTTCCCAGCTGTTCCGGTATAGTTCAAGGTTGTTCCTAAAATCAATAAAATTGGCAAGACTTGCTGATAAGTGGTTTCATCGCCGCCAACCATAATCGATAAGGTTCCATTTTGTGCCCCTATATCACCGCCAGATACCGGTGCGTCCAAGGCTGATATTCCCCTGTCTTTAGCGGCTTCATAAATCTTTAGAGCTAAAGCCGGTGAAGATGTGGTGAAATCGATAACGACTGCCCCGGTTTTTGCATGCGCCAAGATGCCGTTTTCAGAAAAATATATCTCTTCTACATCTGACGGATACCCTACCATGCTCATGATAATATCCTGATGCTTTACACAACTAGCCACATCATCATGCCACACTGCTCCTTCTTGAATAACATCTTCCACTTTACTTTTAGTGCGTGTATAGATCGATACCTCATACCCTTTTTTCATGAGGTTTCTTACCATGGATTTACCCATCACCCCAACACCAATAAACGCTATTTTTTCCATATTTCCATCTCCTTAATTGTTATCATACTTTATTTTATTAGATTCGTCATCAGAATTCATTATTTTTTCAAAGTATAAGAGTTATAGATGTGCTTCATTAAAAAGTATGCTATAATGGGTGGCATAGGTGGTGATGAAATGGGACTTAAAGAAGATATGCAAAAACGAAAAGAGCGTCGCGAAGCAATGCAATATTTCCGCAGCAACAATGATGCCTTTCTTTCACCTGCACAATATGCGATCGTCATTGTGAGTATTCTGGTGATCTCGCTTGTCTGTGGGTTTATTCAGGCAGCAATCACATCAGGCACAATGGTTCGCTTTGGAGTCGTTTATTTATTAAGTGCATTTTTGATTGCCAAGGTTGCTAAAAAGACGTCATCGTTTGTCAATCCGAAAGTAAGAGTGATCTGCTATATCGGGTATGCATTGTCAATTATCGCAACCCCAATCTTTAATTTTGCGATTGCGGTTGGATTACAATACTTGCCTGCCCTTATAATAGAACCGCAAATGTGGGTCTATGCTTTAAATGCAATCCTGCGTCCTGATATATTTGGCTGGATTTTCTATATTTTAGGGGCTGCAGAATTAAACGCGTTATTAAAATAAACTCACTGCTGTGAGTTTTTTGTATGTTATAATGATGAGTGGAGGATACTATGAAAAGAATTGCACAATTTCACAAAGTAAGTTTTGAACAATTTAAAAAAGGCTGGGACTTAGGCGGAGATGTTGAAGAAATCTATCAGCAGATCAAATTGCCTAAGCGTGCCACAACCGGATCAGCCGGATATGATTTTTTCATGCCGATTACCGTTGAATTAAAGCCACAGGAAACAATTAAAATTCCTACCGGTATTCGTGTGGAGATGAAGGATGAATGGGTGTTAAAGCTTTATCCGCGCAGTGGCTTAGGCTTTAAATATCGTTTGCAGTTAAATAATACTGTAGGTATTATTGACAGTGACTATTTCTATTCCGATAATGAAGGGCATATTTTCTCTAAAATTACCAATGACAGCAATGAAAATAAAACGGTTGTGTTAAAACAAGGAGAAGGCTTTATGCAAGGCATTTTCATTGAATACGGTATTACTGTCGATGATGATGCTTCTTCATTGCGCAACGGTGGTTTTGGAAGCACTACAAAATAAAAAGTATAGAAGTTATCAAAAAAACAGACCTGTCTTAACAAGACTTAGATCTGTTTTTTATTTTATCAGTAAAGTAAATGTCCCAATAACGACCAAAATTAAGCCTAGGAAAGCATTTTTAGTAAGTCTTTCTTTAAACACAAAGTAGGCAAAGCCAATGCTGACTAAAATACTGAGTTTATCGATTGGAATGACGATGCTGGCTTGACCGATCTGCAAAGCTTTATAGAAACAAAGCCAAGATAATCCTGTCGTTACTCCTGATAAAATCAGATAGAGCCAGCTTCTGCGATCAATCTCTTTTATTTGGTTTTGTTTATGCTGCACAAAAACGATGAGCCATGCCATAATCAGCACTACAATCGTTCGAATCGCCGTTCCTAAATTAGACTCGACATTTTCAATTCCGACTTTTCCTAAGATAGAGGTCGCACTGGCAAATACTGCCGATAATAAGGCATAGCCAAGCCAAGCTTTGCTTTTTATAGTCTGTGTGGTTTCCTTTTTTTGAATCATGAAGGCTGTCCCCGCTCCCATAAAAAGAATCCCGAGTGCCATTGGCAAAGTCAGCGGTTCTTTCAAAAAGATAAACGCTAATATCATCGTTAAGATCGTGCTCGATTTATCGATAGGCACTACCTTATTAATATCCCCTAACTGCAAAGCTTTGAAATAACAGATCCAAGAGGCGCCCGTCGTTAACCCGGATAGGATTAAAAAGAATAAGGATGTCAAAGAAAGAGACTGTAATGTTGAAAAAGAACCCACGATAAAAACCATCAACCAGCTGCATATTAAAACAACAATCGTTCTTAAAGCTGTCGCTAAAGAAGAATCTACTTTTTGTATTCCAACTTTAACTAAAACAGAAGTAATCCCCGCAAAAAAGGCAGAGAGTAATGCAATGATTACCGACATCCTATATTCAGCCTCCTTTCTTCTAGTATGGCAATAAAAAAAGAGAAATTAATCTCTTTTTAAGACATCAATGATTTCCGCTATATAAAGATCATGGTAATCTTTCTGCGGATAGTTCTTTGCATCAATTTCTTTATCTAAAAATCCTTCCGGCAAGATCGGAGCTCGATACAGCTTTTTACAAATGAATACTAACTTTGCCTCAGCAAAATAAGTGGTATCCTCTATAAACTGCGGTGTTATTCCGGCTTTTTGAATCTTATCTTCATCTTTTCCAGAAACTCTTCCTAAATAGCCTAACTGTTTTTTATAGTCTTCATCAAATACACAAAGAGAAAACGAATCTGCTTCATCAAGGAATTTTTTAGTATAACGCTGTGGTCGAATATAAATGGTCGCAACGGGCTTATTCCAATTTATTCCAAGTCCGCCCCATGAAGCGGTCATTGTGTTATAACCGTTTTTTTCGTTTCCAGCTGTGACCAGCATCCATTCTTTACCAATCATGGTAAATGGGTTACATGTTAATTCTTCTACTGCTATCTTTTTAAAACTCATTTTATCACCTTCCATTTATCCTATTCTGATTTCATCTAAATGATACCACATTAGCGCTCGGAGATGTCGATATATTTTTTTATTTTGCCTACATACTGCGTTGCCGGACGAATAATACGATCGGCATACAGCTTATTTTCTATATTGTGTGCCAGCCAGCCGACACTGCGGCTGACAACAAAAAGTAATGGATAAAGATCGGTCGGAATACCCAGCATATCATAGACCAGTCCGCTGTAAAAATCAAAATTACTGCAAACCCGTGTTCCTTTGACTTCCTTAATTGTTTGCGCAGCGATCTGATCAAACAGACGATAAAAGCGATATTCTTCTACACGTCCTTTTTCAATAGCCAGTTTTTCGCATTCTTTTGCCATTAATTCACTTCTAGGATCACTCAACGTATAAATCGCATGCCCCATGCCGTACACTAAGCCGGAACGATCATTCGCTTCTTTATTTAAAATTCGGATAATCATTTCACGGATAATATTGTGATCCTCCGTCATTCCGATTTCCTTCATCACTTCCAGCATCATCTTTCTGGCAGCTAGATTCGCTCCGCCGTGACGAGGACCTTTCAATGAACCGACAGACCCGGCAAAAGCAGAGTAAATATCTGTTCCGGTAGAGCTGATAACTACATTCGTAAAGGTTGAATTATTTCCTCCGCCATGATCGGCATGCAAAACCAGTAACGTATCTAAGACATTTGCTTCATTTTCACTAAATGATTGATCCGGTCTTAGTAAATATAAAATATTCTCGGCAATGCTGTAGTCTTCCTTAATATGATGAATATATAAGCTCTGATGATCAAAATGATGCACCTTAACATGATAATCATAAATCGTAATACTCATTAACTGAGCCAGTAAATTTAATCCCTGCTCCAAAGTATTTAACGGACTGACATCATCTGCCTGTTCGTCATAAGCATAAAGTGCCAATATATCCTGCTGCAGCTTATTCATTAAGTTTGAAGCCGGATGACGCAGAATCTGTGACTGCAAAAAATCCTCCGGCAAATGATAGCGCAAGCGAAGCTGCAAAGTAAAAGCTTCCAGTTCCAGAGCATTCGGTAAGTAGCCAAATAGGATCAAAAAACAAACTTCCTCATAAATCAGACGACTGCCCTTATTGCTGATAATATCCTTAATGCTGATGCCACGATAGTAAAGATCACCGACGCTGTCTTTTTTTACACCATCCACCATTGTATACCCAACAACATCCGCAATTGTTGTCAGTCCTACTAATACTCCGGTTCCGTCTTCATTTCGCAATCCTTTTTTGACATCATAGTCTTTATAAAGCTGATTTTTTATATCATTATGAAGCAATGCTTTATTAAAAAAAGTACTGATTGACGTTTCCATATCCTCACCTCTTTTGAGATAGTATATCATCAATCAGTAAAAAATAAAATATTTTTAGTATTTTTATATATTATTCATAAATAATTGTACAATTTCAAAAACAATCTAACAAAATTCATTCCAATCTCTTATATATCGATCTGCCAGCTGCTGAATCTGCTGACGATGATCGATTTCATCATCATCTTCGATCGCATACACTCGATATCCGTTTTTCTTCAATGTTTCAATGGCATGCAAGGCATCTTCAAAAACAACAACCTCTTCTTTATTTAAATGCATTAGCTTGCATGCCGCATCATAAATCACTGCTTCTTCTTTTTTATTCGTGTTATATTCGCTGGTCGTTATGATATGATCCATTAAATCGGTAATCCCTAAGCGATCTAAACACCCTAAAATAAACTCTTTTTCGCTCGCTGTCGCAATGACCATTTTAATATTAGCTTCATGAAATGCTTTCAACTTTTCTAAAACACCCTCTTTTGCGTTTACTAAATGATCATATTTATCCTTTACTTTCACACTCACACGCTCGATCATTTCATCACGGGTATACGGCAATTGAAATCGCTCAATAATGAAATCATTGGCTTCTTCCAAAGAAAATGAACGCATCTCTAAATAAAGTTCGTCTACATTGGGCAGTCCCAGTTCTTCAAAGATCTCCACTGTCGAGCTTTTCCATACCCATTGTGAATCTAATAGTGTACCATCTAAATCAAAAATATATCCCTTCATCCTTGTCTCCTTTATCTAATGATAATATAATGAAATAAATTGAATTAGTCAATGAAAAATGGTAATATGGATAAACTAGGGGGAGGAATAAAATGAATAACCAAACGATCAAGAAAATCATTAAGCCATGGGTCATTCTGGTAACATTTACGATTATTTTAGCGGCTGTCATCTTCAATTTCACAGCGGTCTTGAGTAAAGTGTGGTACTGGATTATGCTGTTTAAGCCGTTGTATTACGGAATTGCGATTGCCTATGTCTTAAATCTGCCAATGAAAAAGATTCAGCAGTTCATCATCGCCCATACCAAAGAGAACTCTTTTATTCATAAGCGTTCAAGAGGAATTGCCGTTATTCTAACATTGGTGTTTGCTTTTATCATTTGTGCGTTAATCGTCAGTGTCATCATTCCAAAATTGATTGAAAGCTTTGGGATGCTGTTTAATAACTTCAGTGTCTATTTGCAGCATACAGTAACCTATGTCAATGAAGTATTAGAATATTTCCATATTGATTATGATGCATCTAAATCACAGATTGTCCAATATTTAAATACCTTAAGATGGGACGATATTTTAAAAAACAGTGCAAAATGGCTAGGTGTTGGAGCAAGCAGTGTGATCAATACATCCGTTAGCTTCATCGGTTCATTCGGAACCTGGTTTACAGCCTTTATGATCAGCTTATATCTGCTGAATTCAAAAGAAGAATACATCATTCAATTAAAAAAGGTGATCGTCGCTATTTTCAGAGACCGCCCGGCACAATATATTTTCCGTATCGGTAAAAAAGCCAATGCGATCTTTGCCGGCTTTATCGGCGGACAGCTGGTAGAAGCTGTAATTTTAGGGGTTCTCTGCTATATTGGGATGCTGATTTTCCGTTTCCCATTCCCGGAACTGATTTCAGCGATCGTTGCCTTAACAAGCTTAGTCCCAATGTTTGGAGCAATGTTTGGAATGGCATTTGGCTGTTTACTGATCTTTGCGATCAATCCGATTCAATCGATCTGGTTCATTGTCTATTTCCAAATCCTGCAGCAGTTTGAAGGAAATGTCATTTATCCTCGTGTAGTTGGCGGATCAGTGGGGATTTCCGGCATCTATGTATTATTATCCTTAATTATTTTCGGCGGTCTCTTCGGACTGATCGGAATGTTAGTGGCTGTACCACTGACTGCATTGCTTTATTCAATGACAAGTGAATTTGTTCATGGACAGCTTAAAAAGAAACGGGCTTACGTAGATGAAACCGATTATTATATATTACCTGAAGAACCAACAAAGACAGAATGACGAGTTTATCATCATATAATAGCGCAAAATGGATATTCTAATAGGATATCCATTTTAGTTTATCGTGTTAACCCATTTAATCAAGTGCTGCAAATATATCGTTCAGCTTGATACTTCCTCCCATTTTATAGGATTGATGCCACTAAGCTTTTTTAGTATCAGGCTAACGTTCATCACGATGATAGGGTACCTGATCACAGGTTTCAATCATAAAGTTCAATAATTCTTCCTTCATTTCGGAAATAATTTCTTGATATTGTTCTTCCTGAATCCGGTTATTCAATTCTAAAGGATCCCGTGTTAAATCATAAAATTCATCTAACTCATATAAACGTTTTACGTATTTATAGCGCTGACTGCGTATCATGACTGCTTTGGTATGCTGCGGCATTTTCATTTGTTCACTGGTTCTTGGCCAGTAAAGATGCTCCTTAGGGTGCCCGCCATCCATGCAGTGTGTTTCATCTTCTCTTCGTCCGCCCTCACAATGTACATAACAACGATGCTCCTTGATTGTCATAAACTGTGAGCACAGTGATCTTCCAAATTGCGGATAGGACAAAGGCATCCTGGCGATTTCACTGATCGTTTGAGGAATATCTATAAGCTCAACTAACGCAGAACGTATCCCCGGTCTTACCTTCATCGATTTGGGCGGCTTAATGACCAATGGAACTTTAGTCAGTACATCTTCAAAGGTATTTTGATTGATTTCCGCAATACCGTAATCCCCTGCATAATCCCCATGATCACTAAATAAAAATATAGCTGTATCATCATAAACCTGCTTTTGCCTAAATGCTTCGATTACCTTTCCAAAGTTCTCGTCTACATGATGCACCATTGCCAGATAGGTTTTCTTGATGGTCAACAATTCTTCCATAGACCAATGATAAAGCTGATAATTTTCCCGCATCCCCTGCATAATGCTTGGCTTCAAGGCTGCCTGTGAGGGGGTTAGCGTCACCATTGGCGATAGTTTTTCTTGATCAATGACAGATGCATCCTCCTTTGTACAGGCATAAAAGGGATGCGGCAGGGTTAATGAGAGATACATACATAGTGGGGCATCCCCATCATAATTTTCTAAATAATGGATGGCATCTTTTATTTGTGCATCTTCCGCCCCCATAAAACCAATCGCAAAAGGATTCGTGTCATCAACGATTCCCTGATAGAAACTATAATAATTCTTACCATCTTGCGTATGGCGACTCGCTTCCTTCGCATTCGCGGCTTCGATCGCCATCTGCTGTGTGACTCCTTGTAAAATCGGACGATAGCCTTTTTTCATTGGCACTCCCTGAGCAATACAGCCTAGTTCACTATAGGCATCACTGCGGTCATCACAATATAAAGATAAATCCACTTCTTCTTTAAAGACATCATTTTTCCCGCCAAAGTAAACATGATACCCATTCTTTTTGAGTTCTTTCAACAAATTGTCATCCTGAGCAGACATTAAATGATGCATCGTACGAAATCCATTCACATGCGGATAATTGCCGGATAAAAAACTGCATCGGCTGGGAACGCAGACCGGATTTTGACAGAACGCATTTGAAAAAGAAACGGCATCATCGCTGACTAGCGCATCAATATTTGGGGTAACCGATGCCTCGTTCCCTAAATGATGGACTGCTTCACTGCGAAAATGATCACTTACAAATAATAATAAATTAGGATGCTTATTTTCCATTTTGTTTATCCTCCTATACCTAATGGTTCAGCTATTCAAATGATCTTATTTTCTTCAGTCTATTCTTATTTGAAATTTTTATCAATTTATTTTCATATTATTGATATTTTTATCAATAAAACAAGCGATTTTACAAAAAAAGAGGCAATCGAAGTATTGCAACGATTACCATTTTATTTATTATTGGATAGATATTTTTCTCTTTTTATAGATATTGATCAAGCAAAAAGCAGTGATGATCACATAGCCCTCCAGCCAATAATAGGTATATGGAACCCTAAGGAAAAAGATTAAAACAATTAATAATATCATTATAGAGCTTAGTATCAATGGGAATAACCGCTGATTTCCTTGATCATGGCTTTCTAATTGATAACAGATAAAAATAGCTAAGATTGGAAATACGGACTGAATGATAATTTTAATAATGAAGTATACTTTAAAATAATCACTAAATAAAGCGTTTTTCGCCCAAATAGTGCTATCATAATAATTAAATAATCCTAAACTAAAAAGTAATCCAAACACTATGACAGAATATAATATTTTCTTCTTTTTATCCATAATAATACCCTCCTCATCCTGCGTTAATATACATGACAACACCATCTAAAAATCATAATTTTAGTCCTATATATAAAGATGTCATTATAGTAAACTTCCGCTATTTTATGAAACAGTTGATCCTTCTCATCTAAAGAATAAGATTTAATTTCTTTATTCCAAATTAAAGGGAACTATGTTTTTTAATATGTTATAATGGAGGAAATGGAGCAGCAGTCAAAGCCTTGGATATATTTCAATAAAAAAAGATTAAACGAGAAATTCATCTCATTTAATCTTTTTTGTATATTAACGTTTTTTCTTCTTTTTATGACGTTCCTTTTTACGGTTCCCTTGTACGACCGGCGCTTTTTTTGGTTTTCCGCTCATCATTCCCGTCATTGGATTCATACGCGTCATGTTTTCCATCATGGCTTTTGATTGTTCAAACTTCTTTAGTAAACGGTTGATGTCAGCAACCTGCATCCCACATCCGCTGGCAATACGAAGCTTACGTTTAGCGTTCAGCACGGAAGGATCACGACGTTCGTCTTTCGTCATTGAATTGATAATGGCTTCTGTTTTAACCATTTCCTTTTTGGCATCTTCATCATTGACATTGGGAATCGCCCCATTCATTCCCGGAATCATCTTTAATATCCCAGAGATAGGTCCCAGCTTTTGAACTTGCTTCAATTGGTCGAGCATATCATCTAGTCCGAACTGACCTGAGGTTAAACGATCCAATGATTTTTTAGCGCTCTTTTCATCGATGACATCCTGTGCTTTTTCGATCAGCGACATGACATCGCCCATACCTAAGATACGGTCAGCCATACGTTCAGGATAGAATAAGTCTAAGGCATCTAATTTTTCACCGGTACCGATAAACTTGATTGGCACTTGGGTAATGTGACGAATCGATAAAGCCCCACCGCCGCGGGCATCCCCATCTAATTTGGTTAACACGGCTCCGGTAATCGATAATTTTTCATTAAAGCTGCTTGCTACATTGACGATATCCTGTCCGGTCAAAGCATCGACAACTAACAGGATTTCATCAGGATGGGCTATCTCTTTAATATGAAGCAATTCATCCATCAGCAGTTCATCGATATGTAAACGTCCGGCAGTATCGATTAAGATAACATCATGGTTATTTTCTTTTGCGTACTCCATCGCTTCGCTTACGATCTGTTCCGGTTTTACTTCTGTCCCTTTAGAAAAGACAGGAACATCTAGTGAACGTCCTAATGTTTCTAACTGATCGATTGCGGCTGGACGATAAATATCGGCAGCGACTAATAACGGACTTTTCTTATATTTTTTACGAATCAGATTAGCGATCTTACCACCGGTTGTTGTTTTCCCGGCCCCTTGAAGTCCGACCATCATAATGACTGTTGGCTTCTTGGTAAAATTGATTTCAGATACTTCTGTCCCTAATAATTCCACTAATTCATCATGTACGATTTTAACAACCATCTGTCCCGGTGTCAAAGATCCCATGACATCTTGTCCTAACGCTTTTTCTTTGACGTTTTGGATAAAGCTTTTAACGACTTTAAAGTTAACATCGGCTTCTAATAATGCTAGGCGAATCTCGCGAAGCATCTCGTCCATATTTTCTTCAGTTAATGAACTTTGGCCGCGAATTTTCTTGATGGAACTTTGCAAACGTTCCGATAATGATTCAAATGCCATAATAGCCTCCTAAATATTTTTAATTTTTTCCAGATAAGTATAAAGCTTATCATGATCTTCTGCTTCAAACGCTTCAATCTGGTCAATGAGTTGTAATCTTTTTTGATGTTTTTCCAATAACCCTAACTTTTTTTCATAGCCTTCTAATAAAGCGATCGCTCTTTTTAGATTATCATAGACAGCATTGCGTGAAACTTCCATTTCATCCGCAATTTCCGCTAAGGAAAAATCTTCATCATAATAGAAAGTCAGATAGCTTAATTGCTTATCGGTCAACAGCTGACCATACATATCCATCAATAAATTGACACGCTGTGTTTTTTCTAATGAGTCCATGTTATTCTCCCATCAGATTCTTGCATAAGCCATAGACATACTGTTCTAGGTCAAAGGCCTGAAGATCATCCATTTTTTCTCCTAAGCCAATGAATTTAACCGGGATATTCAAGGCATCTTTAATCGAAAGGACGATCCCTCCTTTAGCGGTTCCATCCATCTTGGTTAGAACAATGCCGGTAATCTCTGTAATTTTAGCAAACTCAGTGGCCTGTGATACTCCGTTTTGTCCGGTTGTCGCATCTACAACTAATAAAGTTTCATGTGGTCCGTCAGGAATTTCACGTTTAATGATACGATTCATTTTTTCTAATTCGTTCATTAAATTGACTTTATTTTGCAAACGCCCGGCAGTATCAATGATCAGCACATCGGCTTTTTTTTCTTTCGCCTGCTTAATGCCGTCAAATACCGCCGCTGAAGGATCTCCGCCTTCCTTGCCTTCAATGATTTCGACATCTAATCGTCTTGCCCATTCGGCTAACTGATCAATAGCTCCGGCTCTGAATGTATCGCCTGCCACCAGCATGACATTTCGGCCTTCATCCTTCATTCGGTGTGCCAGCTTGGCAATGGTCGTTGTTTTTCCGGCACCGTTGACTCCTACCATCAAGATGACCGTTAAGGCATTCTCCTGATAATTGATCGTGTTGGTCATCACACTGTCATTCGCATAGATAACAAACATCTTATCAATGATAATCTCATTGATATCCTTAGGATCGGTAATGCCCTGCAAGCGGACTTCTTTTTTAATCTCATCCACAATTTTCATAACCATGTTGACTCCAACATCACTCATGATTAAAATGTTTTCCAATTCTTCAAAATAATCGTCGTCAATTTCTCTGAAACGTGCCGCTAGCTGATTGATGCGGTCTGAAAAACTGGCATTTGATTTATCTAACCCCGCAACATATTTTTCATTTTGTTTGGCTGATTTTCCAACGATCTTCTCTTTTACTTTACTAAAAAATCCCATCTGTCGTCCTCCTAGTTCACTGTTTCATCGACATCTTCAAATTTAACACTAATTAATTTCGTAACTCCCTTTTGCTGCATGGTTGCCCCATACAGGATATCACACTGTTCCATTGTTCCCGGTCTGTGCGTTACTACGATAAATTGTGTTTTCCCGGCAAATTCCTTTAAATATTTAGCGAAACGTTCTACATTGGCTTGATCCAATGCTGCCTCGACTTCATCTAAGATACACATTGGCACCGGACGTACCTTTAAAATCGCAAACAAACATGAAATAGCGATTAAAGCTTTCTCTCCACCGGAGAAAAGTGAGATATTCTGTACCGATTTTCCCGGCGGCTGAACATCAATATCGACTCCGGTTTCCAAAATGTTATCCGGATCCGTGTATTTCAGCAAGGCTCGTCCACCACCCATTAACGCCCTGAAGACTTCATTAAATTCTTCATTGATTTTATGGAAAGTTTCATCAAATCGAGTGACCATTACATGATCCATCTCATCAATGGCTTTCAGCAATCCGTTTTGTGCTTCTAATAAATCAATACGCTGGGTGTTTAAATGCTCATAGCGTTCATTCACACTTTGGTATTCTTCAATCGCATCTAAGTTGATATTCCCTAATCGCTTGATTTCTGTTTTCAAAGCAAACACTTCACTGCGGGCTTCTTCATTATACACTTTATTGCCATAATTTTCGCTAGCATATTCAAATGTCATTTTATATTCTTCATTTAAATAAGCTAATTTACTGCTTAGCTGTGACTCGACTTTCGTAAATTCAACACGTTCATTCATTAGCTTTGATTTTACATCTGCCATCGCTTTACGAATCTGACGCAGTTCATCTTCCAAAGCTTCATTGTCATTAACATAACCCATGCGGGTTTCACGCTTAGCTTTGATGGATTCTGTTAAATCATCACGCTTTTGAATCGCCGCATTTAACTGTTTAACGACATCATTCTCAGTTTCATCATTCATAATCTGATTCACTTCCAATTTTTCGTTAGACAAAGTTTCATATTGTGCCTTCAAGCTTTTAAATTGAGCTAATTTAGAAGAAACCTCTTCTTCTAAACGCGCAAAGGAAATCTTCTTTTGAAGCAGTTCATTGCTGTATTCACGACTGCTTAAATCTAATTCATTAATCTGTGTTTTAAGATGAATCACATTGCTTTCCAAAGAAGTCATTTCGCTTTGAATGTCTTCCATCTCTTTTTTATGTGAATAGCTGTTTTGCTGCTGACGGTTTTGCCCTCCGGTCATCGATCCACCGACATTCACTACGTCTCCGTTAATCGTAACGATCTTATAACGATAATATAAACTATTCGCTAACGCATTAGCTGTTTCCATGCTGTCTACAATCAGAGTATTCCCCAATTGGTTTGCAATAACCGTTGCGTATTTAGGTTCATACTCTACAAATTCACTGGCAATGCCTAAAAATCCTTTGGTATTTTTAGCCACTAATAAATGGTCATCTCGCACCGTACGTTTAGATAAGGCATCAATAGGTAAAAAGGTCGCACGTCCGGCTTTATTCTTCTTTAAATACGCAATAGCTGCTCTGGCACTATTTTGATTTTCAGTTAAGACAAACTGAGTTGCAGCGCCTAAGGCTGTCCCGATTGCCTGTTCATATCCCTCTTTGGGTGTCACCATCTTTTCTAAGACAGAGATAACACCATTGATAGAAGAGGATAAAATGGTTTTTACCCCATACTGATAGTTACTGTGATTTTGCTGCTGTTCTTTTAAAAGCATTTGTTTTGTTTTTAATGTATTGTATTTTGAATTCTGCTGTTCATGCAGCTGGCGCAATCCTTCCATCTTCTTATTGACGGACTGACGTGTTGCTTCCAGCTCATCGATTTCTTTTTGTGACTGATCATAGCGCTCTACACGATTGTTGTATTCGCTTAATATATCTCCCAGCATCTGCTTTAATGAGGTAATCTTATGCTCCAGATCTGCTCCGGATTGATTTTCAATGATATGCTTGCGTTTTTCATCGATCTGTACCTTGCTGGTAGACAGCTGATTCACTTCCTCCATCGCCTGCATTAAGGCAACCTGCATTTCATCAACCTCTTTATCAAGCATCACCATCTTATTTTTCTTTGTTTCCAAAACAGCCTCTTTAGACGCCAAATCACCGCTATACTCTTGGTCAAAACGTTCTAAAGATGCAATCGATGCTTTTAACTGATCCAATTTATCTTTTAATTCTTTTGATTCAAAAACGATTAAACCAATCTCTATATCTTCCAATTGCTTTCTTAAAGCTAAATACTGTTCTGCTTTTTCTTTTTGCTTTTTCAAGGGAATGATCTGTTTTTCAAGTTCATTGACAATATCGCTGATACGGCTTAGATTATCATTCGTTTTTTCTAATCGCTTTAAAGATTCGATCTTTCTTTTTTTATACTTTGCAACGCCTGCCGCTTCTTCAAACATTGATCGACGATCTTCCGGTTTTGAATCAGCAAAGCTGGAAATATTTCCCTGCGAGATCATGGATAAAGAATCACGCCCTAATCCGGTATCCATCATTAAATCGATAATGTCTTTTAAACGGCAAGGCTGTTTATTTAATAAATATTCCCCTTCATTATTATGACGATAGATTCTTCTGGTAATTTCAATTTCCTGATAATCGTTGTCAATATAACGATCAGCATTATCAAAAACGAGGGTAACCTCTGCCACATTTTGTGGTTTACGATCCTGTGAACCAGCAAAGATGACATCGATCATCGAAGTTCCACGTAACGATTTGACTGACTGTTCGCCTAGTACCCAACGAATGGCATCGGTAATATTGCTTTTCCCGCAGCCATTGGGACCGATGATTCCGGTAATCCCCTGTTGAAATTCTAGGTTGACACGATCAGCAAATGATTTGAAACCATGTAATTCGATTCTTTTTAAATACATATGCTCACCCCTTGTCTCAGTATATTATTATATAATAAATGAAATTAAAAATAAAGAAAGAAAAATAGAGGTGCTTCCTCTATCCTTCTTTACGATATGATTTAAAGACTTCTTTTAAAGCATTGTTTCTTTCATACGGCAAATTCACATAAAATTCTGATCCGACATCTTTTTGTGATTTCACCTTAATCGTTCCAAAATGAAGATCAACAATACTTTTTACAATCGCTAAGCCTAATCCGTTTCCCCCCACACTGCGGGCTTTATCTTCACGATAGAAACGTTCAAAAATATGACGCTGTGCTTCTTCATCCATACCGATTCCGGTATCACTGATCATCACTTCAACGTCTTTACTGTTACGTTTTAAATTCACGGAAATATACCCGCCTTCATTCGTATATTTAATCGCATTATTTAACAAGTTGATCCACACCTGCTCCAAACGGTTTTGATCCCCGCTGATCATAATGTCTTTTTTAGGAATATTGACATCGATTTCAATATCTTTCTGCTTAGCAAATTCTTCTAAAGAAGAGATCACGCGATGCAATTGCTCAGTCAGGGAATAGTTTTCAACATTTAAGGTAATGTCTTCTCCATCCAGTAGCGTCAGCTGCAGCATGTTTTTACTTAGCTGTGATAAACGGCGGCTCTCAAACAGGATGATATCCGTATATTTCTCTCTTTGCTCAGGCGGCAGATCTTCATTTTTTAAAATAGTTGCAAACCCATTGATCGATGTTAAAGGGGTTTGAAATTCATGGGAAACATCAGAAATAAACTGCTGTCGCGTTTGCTCGGTTTTCCCTAGCTGCTGCGCCATCAGGTTAAAGCTTTTATTTAATCGCCCAATCTCGTCATTGCCGACATAATTAACACTGACCTTATAATTTCCTTTGGCTAACTCCTGAGTAGCACGGGTCAAGCGGGTAATCGGCTTAACAATGATATCCGCAATAATCAAGAAAACTACACTTCCTACGATAAAAATAAAGCCCACTGCCAATAATGCAGAATGTTTAAAAATATTCTCCTGCTGAGAGATATTTTTCTGTACAAATAATGTATACTGTGTTCCATCGATTTCAAAATGAGTTCCTACTGTTTGAAAAAAGGAGTTACGCATATCGATATAGCCATCTTTTTTTTCTTTCAAATTAGAGATCGCTTCATCTAATTTATCCGGCTTTTTAAACTGTCCATAGACAATCTCCGAATCATCATGGCTGACTAGGATCGCCACGTTCAAGGATTCGGAAATATTAGTCAGTACCTGTCCTACCTGATCATCTTCGACATAGGTCATTTGATTCAAAATCAATCGTGTGGCATCCTGAAGCTCCACCCGGGTAAATTCAGATAACTCTTCTGAATTGTTTTTAAGAACAAAATAGCCGGCAAAGGAGAAACTAATCAGAATGCTGACAAGAAATCCAAGAATCAGCTTTCCATAAATGGATTTCATCGCCTATTGTGCTTCCACTTCTACTTTATACCCCAGTCCGCGCACCGTTACTACTTTAAAGTCATCGATATGTCCCAAATTTTCACGAATTCTTTTAATATGAACATCAACGGTACGATCAAATCCATCATAATCCATTCCCCAAATTCTTTCGATCAGCTGTTCACGAGAGAATATCTGATTGGGATTTTTAGCGAGTTCAAATACCAATTCAAATTGCTTTAAAGGCAAATGAATCACTTCTCCTTTATAATGAATTTCATACTTATCGCCATCTAGTGTTGTATTGCCAATCGTAATGATATTTTGTGCATTGACACTATATCTTTTTAAAATCGTTTTAACACGTGCCATCAATTCCGGCGCATCAAAAGGCTTTACCACATAGTCATCAATCCCTAAATCAAACCCTTTTAATTTATCTTCGGATGTCCCTTTTGCCGTCAGCATAATCGCCGGAATATCACGAATTTCTTTCATTTCTTTCACAAATTCATAGCCATCCATGATCGGCATCATGACATCGACAATAGCCAAGTCAATAAACTCATTTTCTACGATCTCCAAGGCTTCTTCACCATTGCTTGCTTCTCGTATCTCATAGCCTTCTTTATTCAGATAAAACTTGATTAATTCACGAATATGAATTTCATCATCTACCACAAGTATTTTTGTCTTCATATATTGCCTCCACATATTCTTTCATTACTATAACTGATTTTTTTGAACTTTATATGACTATTATACTAAGAAAAAAGATTGTAAACAATTACAATCTTAATCTCTTTTCATTTGTTCCTCGATGGCTTCAATCAATTTAGGCAAATCATCAATTGATTCCAAAGTCGCTCCGCTGGCCAGCTGATGCCCGCCGCCATTAAATTGTTCAGCGACTTTATTTACTGACACATCACGGCTTCTCATACTGACACGCCAGTTATTGGCTTCTGAGTTTTGAGTAATCGCCATCCATACACGAAATTCCTGAATATTTGACAGCATGTTGACATAATCGGATCCGCGTTCACGAGTAATGCCTAATTCATCTAAATCTGCCTGATTCAATGTATAGTAAGCAATGCCGCTGGCAGTTGACTCATAGCGATTCAAGATAAAGCGATTAATGCGCAGATCCATTTCTTTACGCAGATACATTCTTTGATAAATATGTTCCATATCAATCCCACATTCCAGCAAATAAGCGCCGGCTTTTAATGTACTTCCGTCTGTGCTGCGGAATAGAAAGCGATTAGAATCGGCAATCATTCCAAAATATAAGCAAGCAGCGGCTCGACGATCCATCGGTTCTTTAAAATAAGCCTGATACAGTTCAGTAACGATTTGCGACGTTGAAGATTTTGTCGGCTCCTCAATGTTTATATCACCAAATGAATCGACAATCAAATGATGATCAATTTTCATTCTGGCTGCACATTGTATATAGTCTTCTCCGTCAATACGCTCATGATTGGCTGTATCTAAAACAATCGCCAAAGCATCACTGACATCATCAAAGCTATCCCATATATAATCTTCTTCTAATTTTGTCAGCAGTTCTTCATTTCTTTGTCCCTTCAGCATGATCTTGATTTGGGGAAAATGCTGGCGCAGGATATGTGCCATCCCTAATTGTGAACCATATGCATCAAAATCTGGATTGACATGACGATAAAGACATACTTTTTGATAAGTCTTAATGGTTTCAAAAATACTCATTCCTATTCTCCTTCATTAATGCCAAGTAAACGTACCGTATCACGAACGATCACTAATTCTTCGTTAGTTGGCACCACCATGACTTCTACTTGTGATGACGGCAAAGAAATCACACGGCTTTCATCAGAACGCTGATTGTTTAACGCTACATCGATATGGCAGCCCAATGCTCTTGCGACATCATCGATGATCAGCGCTCTTAAATAAGGTACGTTTTCTCCGATTCCGGCTGTAAAGGCAATGACATCGACACCACCTAATTCCATCACATAGCTGCCAATATATTTTGAAACATTTCTTGCATAAAGCAATCCGGTCAATAAGGCACGTTCATTTCCTTCCTTAAACAAGGCCTGTTCAACATCACGTGAATCTGATGAGATGCCGGATACGCCCAGCATTCCTGATTTTTTATTGTAAATATCCAACACTTCCTGAGCCGTTTTATTCAGCTTTTTGCATAAGTAAGGCATGATCGATGGATCGACATCACCGCTGCGCGTTCCCATCATGACTCCCGCTAATGGTGTGAAGCCCATTGAAGTATCGATACATTTCCCATCTTCGACGGCAGAAATACTTGCCCCATTTCCTAAATGACACACAATAATACGTGAACGCTTTGGATTACCCAAATGTGCAATCACCTGCTGAGAAACATATTGATGGCTTAATCCATGAGCCCCATATTTACGCACTCCTAAATCAGTATAATATTCATATGGCAGTGCATATAAATAACGTTCTTTATCCAACGTTTGATGAAACGCGGTATCAAACGCAAAAACATGACGACTGTTAGGCAATGCCTCTTTAAAAGCACGATATCCGATTAAGTGCGCCGGATTATGTAATGGCGCCAGTTCACACAATTCCTCTACTTTGCTGACAACATCCTCATCAACGATAACGGACTGATTAAAATATTCTCCGCCATGGACAATACGATGTCCGCAGGCTTCAATTTCATCTAACGAATCGATGATATGATAATCCAATAATACTTTCAAGATAAAATCGACACCTTCTTTATGTGTTGGGAAAACATCTTGAATAACTTCCTTTTTACCATTGTATTTAATTACAGCCTGTCCGCTCTCCAAACCAATTCTTTCAACATTTCCCTGAACCAGCACTTCATATCCAGGCATTTTATAAAGCTGAAATTTTAAAGACGAACTTCCGGCATTGACTGCAATGATCATTGACATAATTTTTCCTCCAATTCCCAATATACGTTTATTATCAACGAAACCATGTGATAAATAAGCTTTTTTTATAATTCTGAAAACAATTTTTTGCCCTCATTACTTATTCTAACGGAGTTTTGAAAATATTTCAACGAATTCGACTATAACCGCTTTCAAAAATAGAAACAAATTTTATTATTAAATTAAAAGTTAGCTGCCTTATTAGAAAGACTTAGGTTAAACCGCAGAAAATATCATGAATGTTTAAAAATAAGAGGATATAATAGAATACGTAAAAAGACTTGGAAAAAAATAAAATCAAAGATGACAATTTTAAGCATGATTTAAATGAAAAAGAAAAATAGAGCACTCAAGAGTGCCCTATTTCATCATTAGTTTTGAGAAGATCCTTTAATTTGGTTTTGTCCCATTTGAACTAAACGTTTAGTGATTTCTCCACCAACTGAACCGTTAGCTCTAGCAGTAGTATCAGCACCTAATGTAACACCAAATTCGTTAGCGATTTCGTATTTCATTTGATCGATAGCATTTTTAGCTCCAGGAACTACTAATTTGTTAGTACTTGAGTTATTTGAATTCATATATCTCACCTTCCTTTCAAGATTATTGTGTAACTGTTTTAATTTTATATACTTATTTTTTTTAATTTATGTTAAAATATTTTAAAAGGCGGTGTCACCATGTTTCATATCATTATTATAGTACTATTAAAAATCATTACATTTGGGATTTATTTCTTTGATTATTCAAAGACTAAAAAACTATTAAAGCAGGATCGTACGATTAAACGTGTTTTATCACTTCCGCAGAAATTGGAAGTTTATCTTTTTAATATCTACGTTGTTCTTCAATTTTTGATTCCTTTATCTGTCGTGAATGAATCGATCTCAACCTTGATTCATGTGGCAGGATTAATGTTAACGTATTGGCATTTGAATCGCTGGGTTTTTGTTTCAAAAAAATCAGTCATTTGCCGTGATGAATTTATTCGTGCCAAAAACATTCAGAAAGCAAACTATGAAAAACATCGATTAACTTTCAAAGTTGGAAGTCGTCAATATAAAATTTTATTTCCATTAGTCACTAAAGAACATCTTGAAAAAACAATTATATAAAAGAAAGGAAGATGTAAATGGATTTTACGATTGCTTATCCAAAAATGGATGACATCAAAACAGCCCTCTTTATTCAGCCGCATCCGGATGATAATGAAATCGGTGCCGGCGGAACAATGGCTTATTTAGTAAAAAAAGGAGTAAAAGTCTATGGACTGACGGTCACTCAAGGACGCGGCGGTTCAAATGACCCGGCAATCACTCCGGAAATGCTTGGAGAGATTCGCCAAAAAGAAGCACAGGCAGCAATGGATATTACAGGCACTATCAATTTAGGAGATCTTGGTTATCATGATCAAAATCCTGCTACCCATGAACAATTAGTTAAAGATTTTGTCAGAGTCATTCGTGAAGTAAAGCCGGATGCCATTTTCACAGTTGATCCGGATTTGCCTAATGAAATGCATCCAATACATATTCAAACCGGCAAAGCACTCTGTGAAGCATTCATGCGCTGTGGTCAGCCTTATTATCCTTATGAAGACAATCGTCCGCATCCCGATGCTTTTTCTGTAAAAATCATTGGCTTCTATTTTACCAGCGATGACAATACAACAGTGGATATTACAGATTATATCGAAACCAAGATGGAAGCGATTCGCGCTCATCAATCTCAGATGGACGAACAGCAGATACAGATGTTTTATTCGTTATTTGAAATGATGGCATATAACACTTCCTATAAATATGCGGAACGCTTTAAACTTTTAGACGCTACGTTAACCCATTGCTTTGCGATTCCAAAAGAATTAAAAGCAAAATTAAATGAGAAATAACTGCCTTCTTTATTATGGCAGTTTTTTTATCCAATAGTATGAAAGCGCTTTACTAAAAAATGAGATATGATAAAATAAAACTATAGATAAACCTTATTCAAAGGAGCGTGATAACATGAGAGTTTATCATTCAAATGAAATTGGAAATGTCGTTGTTTTAGGGCATAGCGGCAGCGGAAAGACATGTATTATAGAATCTATGGCCTATCGTGCCGGCAGCATCAGCAAAATTGGGAGAATCGCTGATGGAAATACACTCAGTGATTATGACAGTGAAGAAATTAAACGTAAAATATCCATCAATACTACTGTAGTTCCGCTGGAATGGGAAAACTGCAAGATCAACCTATTAGACACACCGGGGAATATTGATTTTACAGCTGAAATCAATCAAGCTATTCGTGCCGCTGAATCTGCTTTGATCATTGTTCCTGCCAGCAAAGGTATTCATGTTGGAACGATCCAGGCAATGAATAAAACAAAAGGGATGCCGAAAATGATATTTATCAATGGCTTAGATGATCCCAACAGTGCTTATCAGCAAAAGCTGACGGAATTAAAAGAAACATTTGGGAAGGCGATTGCACCTATTCAGGTGCCGATCATGGAAGATCATAAGATGGTCGGTTATGTCAATGTCGCAAAAATGGAAGGACGCCGTTTCCAAGGCGATCATACCATTCCTTCAGATATTCCCGAAGATATGTGGGATGAGGTTAACCCGATCAAAGAAATGATTGATGAAGCGGTTGCCAATTCAAGTGATGCGTTATTGGAAAAATATTTTAATGGGGAGCCTTTCAGCAAAGAAGAAATTTCGTGGGCATTACGTCAGGGTGTGATGAATAATACGATCATTCCGGTACTCTGCGGAACAGAGACAATTGGGATTCAAATCATCTTAAATTCAATCGTTGCCTTCTTCCCATCAGCAGCCGATACCTGCAATTCCTTTATAGTAAATAATCTTGAAACCAATGAACAGGATATCATTGGCTATAATGAAAGTTTGGCACCCTCTGCTTTTGTTTTTAAAACGATTGCAGATCCGTTTGTTGGGCGTATTTCACTTATCAAAATTTGCACAGGAACTCTAAAAAGCGGCATGACTCTTTATAACAGCAACAAAAAAGAAGCTGAAAAATTAAATAAGCTCTTTATGATGAAAGGAAAAGAATTGATCGAGACCTCAGAGCTGAATGCGGGGGATATCGGGGCACTGACAAAACTGCAGTATACACAGACTAACGATACGCTTTGCACTTTAGATTATCGCGTTGCTTATGAACCGATTGAATTCCCTACTCCTTATTATTCTAAAGCGATTCGTCCTGTAGGTAAAGATAATGAAGAAAAGATAGCCAACGCTATTCATCGCTTGTTAGAAGAAGATCAGACATTGCGTTTTGAAACCAACTCAGAAACAAAACAGCAGCTGATTTATGGAATGGGAGATCAGCATTTGGATATTATCGTCTCTAAACTAAAGAGTAAATTTAAAATTGATGTTGCTTTGCAGGATGTCATCATTCCTTATCGGGAAACGATTCGTTCTACGATTACTCAGCGTGCTAAATATAAAAAACAGTCCGGTGGTCATGGACAATATGGAGATGTTGAGATGACGTTTGAGCCTTCATTGCAATTAAATACACCGTATATCTTTGAAGAAAAAATTGTTGGCGGAGCCGTTCCAAGAGCCTACTTCCCGGCAGTTGAAAAGGGATTGGCAGAAAGTGTAAAAGAAGGCGTGCTGGCTGGATATCCGGTAATCGGCATTAAAGCAACACTCATTGATGGGACTTATCATAATGTGGATTCTTCTGAATTAGCCTTTAAAACAGCTACCAGTATGGCATTTAAAGAAGCAATGGCAAAAGCAAAGCCGGCGTTATTAGAACCCTTTGTCAAAATGGCAATTACCGCCGATGAAAAATACACCGGTGATATTATGAGTGATATCAATAAGAAACGCGGACGTGTTGGAAACATCGATCATCAAGAGGGAAATGTTGTGATTGAAGCGGAAGTGCCCCAAAATGAAATCATGGAATACGCTATTGAGCTTAAAGCAATGACACAAGGACAGGGAACATTTGAAATGAAATTTCTTGGTTATGAAATCGCTCCTGAACCCGTTCAAAAACGTGTCATCGAACAAAGTAAAAAATAAATTTTGAATGAAACCGGTATCTTAACACCGGTTTTTTGTTAATTGCAAAAAATTTACTTTTTCTCTTTATTTATATCCTCCTTTTTAGTAAAATGAAAAACAAGGGGGATGAATTATGAAATATATCGAACGCGTTTTAAAAGAAGTTAAAGAAAAAAACAGCCATGAGCCGGAATTCAGCCAAGCTGTAGAGGAAGTGCTGGAAAGCCTGACGCCTGTCATTGAAGCACATCCGGAATATGAAAAACTTGCTATCCTAGAAAGAATCGTTGAACCAGAAAGAGCCATCATGTTTAAGGTGTCTTGGACAGATGATCAAGGTCAAGTTCAAGTAAACCGCGGTTATCGTGTCCAATTCAACGGAGCGATTGGTCCTTATAAAGGCGGACTGCGTTTTCATCCAAGTGTAAATCTAAGCATCGTTAAATTTTTAGGCTTTGAACAGGTCTTCAAAAACTCACTTACCACATTGCCGATCGGTGGCGGCAAAGGCGGATCCGATTTTAATCCGCAGGGAAGATCAGATGCTGAAATCATGCGTTTCTGTCAAAGTTTTATGACAGAGCTGTATCGTCATATCGGACCTGACATTGATGTTCCTGCCGGAGATATCGGTGTAGGCGCGCGTGAAATCGGTTATTTATACGGACAATACCGCCGTATTCGCGGAGCCTTTGAAAATGGTGTGCTGACCGGTAAGCCTCTGCCTTATGGGGGAAGCCTGATTCGTCCCGAAGCGACTGGCTTTGGAGCGATGTATTATGCTCAAGAAGTGCTAAAAGAAAAAGGAGAAAGCTTCGAAGGAAAAACGATCATTCTTTCCGGTTATGGAAACGTGGCTTGGGGTGTTTGTTTAAAAGCCAAGGAATTAGGTGCTAAAGTCATTTCCATCTCCGGAAGAGACGGTTATATCTATGATCCAAACGGAATCAATACCGATGAAAAAATTGATTTCCTAGTAAAGATCAGAGAATCGAATGATGTGAAATTAGCAGATTATGCCAAAGCATTTAACTGTGAATTCTTCCCAGGACAAAAGCCTTGGGGACTTAAAGGCGATATCGCTATGCCTTGTGCGACACAAAATGAAATCGGTTTGGAAGAAGCAGAACAACTGGCAAAAAACGGCGTATGCTATGTCATTGAAGGAGCGAATATGCCAACCCGTCCAGAAGCGATGAGCTTCTTTAAGGCAAATAAAATCATTTTAGGTCCTGCAAAAGCAGCGAATGCCGGAGGAGTTGCGGTATCTGCTTTAGAAATGGCACAGAATTCAATGCGCTACAGCTGGACCTCAGAAGAAGTTGACGCTAAATTAAAACAGATCATGCAAAATATTCACGCTGCCAGCAAAGCAGCAAGCGAAAAATACGGATTAGGCTATGACCTAGTTGCCGGAGCTAACATTGCCGGATTTGAAAAGGTCGTTGCCGCTATGATCTCTCAGGGTATTTATTAATAAAAGCTAGAAGTAAAAAAGTAGACAGGCCGTCTACTTTTTATTATGATCTTGTGAATGGTAAAAAAGTAATTACGTGTTGAATAATTTTCTTTTATATTACACTAATGCCCCTATTGTTTATTTCTCTGGGACTGCCATTTTTTAAATAATATTCTGATCCTTCAACATATCAGTTCTTCATCCATTCCAAATTGGAAAATCTATTAATCCTATTTCATTTTATAGCCTCTATTGACGTTTCAAAAAAGTAACTGCACTGTTTTTACACTATTCGTTAACGTGGTAATGGCTCCATATAACAGAGACATAAAACGTCCTCCATTCTTTATCATCCCAAATGCTTATTTCTAGGTTTAATATAGCTGCTGATCCAAATAACCAGCCCGAAACAGCAAACCCCAATACCAATTGACAGATTAAGCTGAGGATTAAGTGTAAGATCAAAAACACCGTGAGACAGCCATTCTACAATCGGATGAGAAAAAGCTGTAAAAATTCCAATATCAATAAGCAAAAAAGCTGATTTTAAACGCCAGCCATTAACAAAGCTGATGATAGTTAAAGCAATCCAAACTGCGATTAAATTGATGGTTATAATTAAATAAGCTTCCCCAAGATTTATTCCGGGATCCTCAGTATACTTTACTATAAAAACCAATATATAGATGAGGAGCGAAATTACCGCAAAAGCCTTCATCAGCTTATAACGCTTAAATTTAAATGGCAGATGTGTACAGCTGAAAGCGATCAATAATGCAATCAGTACAAGCCATGACCACGATAAAGTTCGATCGATGGCATAATTGACAATAAAACAAATCATTGCAGTAAGTCCATAAAGAAGCCCTAGCATAAATTGACTGTATTGAATGCCTTTCTTTATCTTTTCAAGAAATTTCTGCTCTTCCTTTGTTTTCATATCATCTGCTGCCATAATAAATTCTTTTTCAGTAATATGAAGCAGATCACAAATTGAACTGATCATCGTTATATCCGGATAAGAAATTCCCCTTTCCCACTTCGAAACAGCAGTCTCGCTAATATTCAATTGTTGAGCCAGTTCTTTTTGTGTATAATGCAAAGCCTTTCTTTTTTCTGCAATAAAACTACCGAAACTTTTTTTATCTTCCATATATAAACCTCCTGTTTGCTTGATTATATCAAGATAAGTTTAAAAAGCACAACCGTTTCCCGCTGGATAGCTAAGCTAGTTGATTTTCTCTTGAATATCAGAGGTTTTTTCGAATAAAAAAATACAGCTCATTATCGAACTGTATTTTCAAATTTATGAACCTGTGGACTTGTAATGCTTTAATCCTATCCTCCATAAGAGTAAACAGGGAATTAAAAATAAAAAAGCAAGAAGCGGCGCAAGCATATAATTGATATCTTGAGTCTTACCAATAAGATACAAGAATGGATAATACTGAAATAAAGCCAATGGAATGATATAAGTAAATAACTTTAAAACCCCTTCTCCATAGATAGAAAAAGGATATTTACCAAATTCTCTCCCGCCATCCGTAAAAATATTTAGGAATTCCAGTCCTTCTGTCGTAAAGAAACATAGGGAGGCATAAATAATAAATAATCCGCTAAATACAGCAACACCCGAGATCACCATCAGACTTATCGTAAAAATCTTATCCGCACTCCATATAATCTGACAGCGTGGGATAGCATAGGCAAAGATAATGGCAGCCTGAATGAAGCGACCGATTCTAGATAATTCAATCTTAGTTGCCAATACTTGAAATATAATATTGCGCGGTCGAACTAAAATGCGGTCAAATTGTCCATTCCCTAAAATAGAAGAGAACCCATCAAAGCCACGGACAAAGCATTCCGCTAAAGCAAAGGCAAGCATGACAATCGCAAAACACAGTAAAACCTCTTCAAAAGTAAATTCATTTACAGTATGAAAGCGTGTCATCATAAAATATATTTCCAAAAAAGCCGAAAAAGATAAGATAAACTGTCCTATAATGGTGAGAAAAAAGGATACTTTATATTGCATCTGACTATGCAGATGGATTTGAAAATATTTTAAATAAAGCTTCATCTTTTAGCCTCCCTGTACAATCACTTTCTTCAGAGACTGCTGCATCCACCATTTTCCAACAAAGACTAAAACAACCGCCCAAAATAGCTGAAGGAATAATCCCTGCACCAATGCTGACCCTTGAATATTTCCATTATAAACCTGCAAAGGAAAGTTCACCATCGATCCAAACGGACTCCACTCCAAAAGAGTTCGCAAAGTGGCTGGCAGGAACGCTAAGGGAATAATCGCTCCTGAAAAGAATTCGGTCATAGAGGTTGCCACAATACGAATGCCCATCGGATTCATTGTATGAAAGGTCGCAATATAAATCAGCATGCAGTAAGCCACAACAATGATCACCGCAAGGATCATGGCTCCGATAAAGCAAATAAAGCTTAGCCAGGAAGCAGGCAGACTCATTCGATACGGAACCGGCAGTAAAAAAGCAATCAGTATAATCGGAATAAACCGTAAAGCTGCTTTCGCTAAACGGGTAGCAACATTTTTAGTGAACCACATCGTATAAAGATCTAATGGGCGTACTAATGAATAAGCTACACCGCCAGAAGTGATCTCTTCAAAAATATCGTTTTCTAAAAACCACACCATCAGTAAAGCAATCGTGGACTGCTGTATCCATATATAGGCTGACAGCTGACTAAAGGTCATTGGAAAAGCATTGGGATCAGCTTCATAAAACGCATGAAACATAAGCAGGGTCATGATTCCCCAAAAAAATTGTGTAACCATCCCCGCATAAGCGGCTCCGCGGTACTGTAATAATAAATTAAAACGGATCCTAAAAAAACTTAAATACTTTTTCATATTTGGTACTCCTTATATAAGGAGATAATGATATCGTCAATGAAGGGGGGATCGATCGTGAGGTCGAGAATATCGACTTGCGTTGATAAATAATCGATAGCTTCATTGATACTTAACTTTTCTTGATCCAATGTGAGTTTAACGATCTGCTGGTCTTCTTCATTCACGACCAGTCCCTCTTTAGGAAGGATCGTTCCGCCATGGTGCTCTAATCGGATAAACTTGTAATCACCATAACGCTTTTTTAAGGTTTCTAACGGTCCGTCAAATAAGATACGCCCATGCCCAATCAACAAGATCCTAGAAGTCAGTGCTTCTATATCCTGCATATCGTGTGTCGTTAAAATAATCGTTGTGTGACGAGTTTCATTGATTTTTTTAATAAAATTTCTGACGGCTACCTTACTGACTGCATCTAATCCGATGGTCGGTTCATCTAAAAATAAAATCTTAGGATCATGAAGCAATGCTGCCGCAATTTCACAGCGCATTCGCTGACCTAAGCTTAATGAACGGGTCGGCGTTCTTAAAAGTGTTTCTAACCCAAGCAGCTCACTTAATTCTTTTACGTTGCGCTGATACACCGTGTCATCGATCTCATAAATATCCTTGAGTAATTCAAATGAGTCGATTACCGGAACATCCCACCATAACTGGCTTCGCTGCCCAAAAACAACGCCAATCTGTTTTACATACTTTTTGCGATCCAGCCAAGGCACCATACCATTGATGACACAACGTCCGTGTTCAGGCGTTAAGATTCCGCACATGATCTTGATTGTACTGCTTTTTCCTGCTCCATTAGGACCTATATAGCCCACAATCTCTCCTTCATTGATTTTAAACGAGATATCTTTTAAAGCTTCCACTTCGACCATCTCTTTTTTAAATAGAGATTTAACGGCTTCCTTAAACCCGGCATTTCGCCTGCCTACTTTGTAGGTCTTACTGATGTTTTCTAATTCAATCATTTTTTCACCTCTCTTTTTAAACAAAATAAAAAGTACTACCATCGTAGTACTAAAAAATGGCAGAGCAATGTATCTTTAGTTATCAATCAACCATGCTTTCATCCTTCTGCCTCCTTACTCAAGGGTTTTAATAATAACATATTTCAGACTTTATTACAATTCTATCTTGTTTTATTCATAAAAAAATGATCTATATATAGAAATAGACCATTTTTACATCTTATTTATTCACATGTAATAAAAACTTACATGACTTTAATGCCGCCTTGCTTTCTAATTTTTAAGATATGGCATGTCCCCTCACCAAAGAAGCTTTCAATATAGGTCTGATAAGCTTCAACAAGATGATCAGGAACAAATGCTTGGATGGTTCCGGCAAAGCCTCCGCCATGAACACGGCATACGCCCGCATCCTGCAAGAAGTTTTCAGTCAGTGCTAATCCTAACGGAATGCTTTGATTTTGAATATCATGGTTTGAGTAAACATTTTGCAGATATTTAAATGAACTGTTTCCAGAAAGCTGAACTTGTTTTTTAAATGCTTCAAAATCACGAGCATTTAAAGCGTCTACTTCTTTTTCAACACGTTTATTTTCTTCAAAAAGATGAATCGCTCTTAATAATGCACGGTCATGACAGACTGCATGTACTTTATTTAAATTAGCATAAAAATCAGCTTCCGAGATATCACATAAAAACTGCTGACCAAACACTTGTGCGACTTCCTTCATTTCTACTGGAATCGCAGCATAATCATCTGTCAGATCGGCATGAGAACCTTTCGTATCGACGATACATAGACTATGCTTAAATGCCGGGAAATCAACTTCCAAACGTTGAATCTGCGGATGATCAATATTTTTAAAATCAATGGATATAATCGCTCCGACAGAAGATGCCATCTGATCCATCAGTCCGCAGGGTTTTTTAAAGTAGATATTTTCTGCATACTGCCCTACTTTTGCGATCTCTACGGGATCAATCTTCATTTCATTATAAAGTCCGGATAAAATCGATCCGACTGCCACCTCAAACGCAGCCGATGAAGAAAGCCCGGCTCCCATGAGTACCTCGCTGGTCATATAAGCATCAAACCCGCCAATCTGATAGCCTAAAGCTGTAAGCTGGTGACATACGCCTCTTATTAATGCTTCTGAGGTTCCATTTTCAGCCTCTTTGACAGTTAGATCATTTAAATCAATCGGTGCAATATCAAAATCATCGGAAACTATTTTTATAATGGGTTCTTCACGTTTAGCGACAATCGCTATACAGTCCAGATTAATAGAGGCTGCCAATACTTTTCCATGCTGATGATCCGTGTGATTACCGCCGATTTCACTTCTTCCCGGTGCACTGTAAATCTCAATTTCTTTTACTCCATAGAGATTTTCAAATTGTTCAATCGCATTCATATAGCGCTGTCTTTGTTTGTCTAATTTATTTTCATCGATATAAATATCTAAAAGACGTTCATCATGCAGATGATCTTCAATTTCTTTTTTTAATAATGCAGATAGTTTCATATTATTTTTCCACCTCAAAGCGATATGACGTCACAGCATCATAGCTTTCGCCCTTTCTTAAAATAACTTTCGGTTCTTTCGCCAAATGAATTTCATCCGGCATGTATTGTGTTTCTAAGCAAATTCCTTCTCTGGCTTTATAGGGATGCCCCTTTTTCCCGATCAATGTCTCATCTAAATAGTTAGCGGTATAAACTTGAACGCAAGGCAGATTGGTGCTGATGCTTAGCTTTCTGCCGCTGCGAGGATGACGCAGGCAGATTTGATCCTGTGGCTGACTCAGCATGAAAGGATGATCGTACCCTTTTCCTAAAGCAAGCTGTGAATGTGACTGCTTTAATCCCTCTCCAATTAAGTGAAACTCATTAAAATCAAAAGGAGTTCCTTTTACCTTTAAGAACTGACCGTCTGGAAGTCCATCCTGATCGATACAGGCAATTTCATCTGCCTTAACCATGAGTTCATGCTGGTCAATCCGTTCCGTTTCATCGCTTAAATTAAAATAAGAATGATTCGTAATATTAATTAAAGTATCCTGATCACTAACAGCGTGCGCATGCATTGTGAGCGTATCCTCAATCAATTCATAAGTAATACTTAGATCAAGGTTACCCGGATAGCCTTCTTCCATATCCTTTGATAAATAATGAAAGATAACTTTGTCTCCCTCTATTTTATAATCAAAGGTTTTTTTATCAAAACCAACCAAACCGCCATGAAGATGATTCGGACCATTATTGATCGCTAAATGATAGTCTTTCCCGTTCAGACTGAATTCTCCATGCTTGATGCGATTGGCAACTCTTCCCGCAATAGCACCAATAAATTTATCCTGTTTTTGATATGTCTCAAGATCCGAAAATCCCAAAACCACATCTCCAAAATGTCCTTTTTTATCAGGCATTAAAACAGAAATAAGATGACAGCCAAAGTTCGTTACCATTACTTTAAGCTGATCACTCTCCATTTTGATCACTACAATTCCCGTTTGCGGATCTTTTTGTATCATATTGATGGTTGTCATTACATTATCCCAAATTAGAAACAAATCTCTTAAATGCTTCTATCCCTTCTTTATTTAATTTAAATACCCCGGCATCTTTCAAAACTTCAACAAAAACCTTCCCAATTTCTTCTTGAATCTTTTCTTTTACATTCTCTTTCGTATACGTGTGCTGGTTGATAATGGCACTGACCCACTCTTGATGTGTTCCTAAGATGGGATCATCCGGTGCTCTTTCCTGAAGCAAGGCTTCTTCTACATACTGCATTTCTTTTACCAAACGCGCCGGTAAAATCGCCAGCCCCATGACCTCAATCAGCCCAATGTTTTCTTTTTTGATATGATGTACTGATGGGTGCGGATGAAAGATACCATCCGGATACATATCATTGCAGCGGTTGTTTCTTAATACCAAATCTAGCTGATAAAGGTCTTCCGCTTTTCTGGCGATCGGTGTGATTGTATTATGAGGTGTCCCCTCACTAAAAGCGATAATATCAACAGATTCATCACTATAATGCTGCCAAACCGTTAAAATATGTTCACTTAGCTTCAATAATTCTCCTTTATTTTTTGAGGTTAGACGAAGTGTGGATAATGGCCACTCAATCATTTCTACCTTTACCGTCGGATAAGCTTTAAATGAATATTGTGCCAACACTTTAGCCGTCTCAATTGGAAAATGATGACGTCCGCCTTGAAAATGGTCATGGGATAAGATAGATCCCCCAACAATTGGCAAGTCTGCATTTGAGCCTATAAAATAATGCGGCAAAACATCCAAGAAAGCCAGCAGATGTGAAAAAGTCTGCCCATCGATTTTCATCGGTACATGCTGTTTATTAAACACAATACAATGCTCATTATAGTAAACATAGGGAGAATACTGCAAATAATAGCGGTCTTCATCAAGTATCATCGGTATAATACGATGCGTCTGTCTGGCATTTTTCTTTAAATCTCCGGCAAAACCAACGTTCTCTTTGCATAACAGACATTTTGGATAATCAGTGGATTTAATCAGTTTTGCTTTTTCAATTTCTTTTGGATCTTTTTCCGGCTTAGAGAGATTGATTGAGATTTGAATAGCCCCATAAGGACTGCTGACCGCCCACTTCATATTCTTATCCACTCTTGATTTGCGAATATAGTTAGAAGCAATCGACATTTGGTAATAGGCATCGGTCGCCGCCTTTGGACCTTTTGTACGGTAGAGTGAGTAAAAGCGTTCAATGACTTCGCTAGGTCGAGGCATTAAGCAATTCATAATGCGGGTATCAAACAGATCCCGATGGGTGGTATCATCTTCAATCAGACCACGCCCACACGCCTCCTCTAGCAGAATATCCAAGATTGGTGTACATTCTGTTAAATGTTCGTTGATTTCTTCCTTTTCAAATTCATTCAGCTTTAATACATCCATTAATAAATTTGCTGCATAATCGAAATCGGCTTCAGCAATTAAATGCTGCTGTAAAGCAAAATTTAACAGGCGATTAATTTCATGGTTCATTTTTGATCCTCCTTTATCTGACAAGTTTCTCGTTTCACTAAATGACAGGGGAGATAAATCTTCATAGGTATCTTCGTATTGCATAACAGCTTGGAAGCTACTAACTGCGCAGCATATTCTCCCATTTCCAAAGCGGGAGCATGAACAGTTGTCAGTGGGGGATTTGTATATGCCGAAGCTGAAATATCATCAAAGCCAATAAGACTGACCTGTTTTGGTACTTCGATTTTGGCTTCTTGTAAAGCTCTCAATGCCCCCATTGCAATCGGATCACTGGCAGCAAATAAAGCCGAAGGCAAAGTTCCTTCATCGATCATCTTCTTTGTCATCTGATATCCGGATTCACTCGTATATTGTCCCAACATGATATACGGCTGAACCTCCAGATTATGAAGCAAAGCATATTGGCGAAACGCTTTTAAGCGAGCATCATTAAATTTTTTATGATCACTGCCAAATTCCTCTCCGCCTAAATAACCGATTTTTTGATGATTGAGACTGCATAAATAATCCAATACATCCTGCATGGCTTTATCAAAATCCAACACAATCGAATTTTCCTGAATAGTTTCTGAAATCAAATCAACGAACAGAATATTCTGACAGCAGGTTTTAAAGTAAGCAATCTCTTCTTCACTGAACTTTCCGATGCAGATCAAGCCATCTTTTTGACCAATATCAGGGTGATGCTGATCATTTTTAAAATAGCGGACTATAGGAATTTCCTGCTGCTGACAATAACGCTCGACCCCCAAACGGACAGACAAATAATAAGGATCTTCTAATTCCTGCTCCAAACTATACCACTGTACAATCCCAATCGTAAAAGAAGGTGCAAGCTTGATCTGAGTTCTTATCTTTTTTGTGTATTGAAGCTCTTTTGCAATCTTTTGCACCTTTTGTCTAGTTTCCGGTGTCACTGATATAGTGGCATCGTGATTAAGAATACGAGATACTGTTGCCGAAGAAACCTGAGCCAATTGTGCAATATCTTTAATCGTTGCCATAATGATTCCCCTTTCATTTCCTCTTTATCTTAAAACCTTTTAGTAAATAAATCAATAGTTTACTAAATATTTACTAAAGAAAAAAAGAAGGTTCCCCTTCTTAATAGTAGAAATGAACATATTGTCCCTCATATTCCCGACAAGGCATCTTCATATGAGGCGTGCTGTCTAGCTGCCCGACTTTTAAACTCACAGCATCCGCTAAGCAATAATCAATATAATCCGGTGAGATCGGACAATCATGATGGCTTGGCAAAAGAATGCTGAACTGATCTTTCATAGTCCCTAATTTCTTTAAGCTCTCGATATAAAGCTCGAGATTGCGGTGACTGCCAAACATATAAATAGGTCCATCTTTTTGTACTGTGTCTCCAACGAGCAGCCAGTGATGATGGCGTTCTAATAAAGCGATGCTGCCATACGTATGCCCCGGGATCTCTATGATTTTAAACTGATAATCACCGACATCGATAATGTCCCCTTCTTTTAAATAGTGAAAAGGAATCGTCGGATTAATCTTTGTCTCCTCTGCCTGATGAAAACGACATACCTTAAATTGATTAAGATTCCCTGTATGATCTCCATCCCCATGTGTTAAAATCACTTCGATGGGTAAAGACGTTATTTTTCGAACTTCATCAAGAATAGGGGTATCAGAAAAACCGGTATCGATCAATAAGGCATGATCCTTTCCTAAAATTAAAAATTCTCTCACCCGCTGATCGTCTAAAATATAAAAGTTACTGGCAAACTGTGTAATCGTCATAAAATCCCCTCCATTTTACATTTCTATAAAAATTATAGCGCGCCCCTATTTTATAAGCAATAAAAAACGATGAACAATATTGCCCATCGTTACTTCTTATTTTGCTTGATGACTGTTTCAAAACGTTCTTTTAAAGCTGCCGGATCCTTTAACAGCGAGCGCAGTGAATCGAGTCCCGCTTTGTTTTTCTCTGTCTCTAAATACAATTTTAGATAACCGCCCTCTCCGTACTTTTCTACTAAATGGTTATAACAGCGTGTATATTGTTCCTTTTCATCCAGATGAGGATTATGTGTCAGTCCATACTGCCAAGTTCGATAGAGGATTGTATCGACATCTAAATCACGGTCAGCTTCAGCAATGATTTTTCCATACAGACTGCGTGGTTCTGCCGTATTGCTGGCACGGTGATCTTCAATCGCTTCCTTGATAATTAAAAGCTGTTCCGGTGTAAAATGTTCATTTAAGACGTGATCGTAATACGCTAAGATGGCAGAGCTTAAATGATGCTCCTTTCTGCCAAAAGGCATCCCTAAATCATGGAACGCCGCAATAACATAAACCATCTCCTGATTCACATTATAATCTTTAGCAATCTCCATGCTGTTAGCAATAACCTTTAAAACATGAGCTTCATCATGTCCCTTATCATAATTTCTATAAGTTGGGATAATGATATGCTTTAAATAATCTTCTAGTTTTCTATCCATCTTACTTTACCATCTCACTAAAGTCCTGTATGGTTTGGATAACTCCCGGCATCGCTTTAAATCCTTCTTCCTTTTCTTTGGGACATACCACAATAATATGTTGGCACCCCGCTTCATAAGCATGATGAACACCCGCCAATGAATCTTCAAAAATTACAGTCTCTCGAATATCACAATCTAACAGTCTTGCGGCATCTAAAAACATGTTCTCTTTATTTGCATAGCAGCCGTTATCATAAACTATTTTTAAGGGATCCATCCAGCGATCTAAATGAAAGCTTTCAACAAAGAAATCAATATTCTCCTTGATCGAAGCGCTGGCAATCGTAAAGGGAATCCCTTGTTTTTTTAGATTATCAAAATAATCTTCTACACCTTTCACCAAATGAAACGAATCGGGATCATTCAGACAAGCCTGACGATATAATTCCTCCTTCATTAAAGAATAATGTTTGCTTTCCTCTTTATCGATTTCTCTTTGCAGAAAATATTCGATAATCTGATGATTGGGCACACCATTCAACCGTGTATGCAGTTCTTCTTCGCTGATTCCTTTTTGACGAAGGTGCAAAGACATTTCATTCCAAGCCTTAATATGTTTATCATTATCAAAAAATAAAGTTCCGTTAAAATCAAAAATCACTGCTTTTTTCATAGGCGCCTCCTTGTTCTTATATTATACAAAAGCAGGTATTGTTTTGCAAAAGAAAAAACCGATTTCTCGGTTTAGTCTAAGCGTTTTACTTCATAGCTGTTTGAAACATAATGATTGATTGAAGAAATGTAACGGAAGCTTGCGAAAGCCATAAAGACATATCCGATCACAATATCTTTAAAGAAAGCTCCCATGATTTCAGGCAGCTCCATGAAGCTAGGAACGGCTTTGATAGCTTCAAATATTGAGACATCAAAGACTTTGTAGATTTCAACTCCAATACATACATATTCTGCCAAAAATAAAACAACAATACTGACGATGATCGATATCCAAAGCCCTTTCTTAGATAAAGATCCAGCTAATTTTTCATATCCTTTAACGGCACAAACTACCATTAAGTAAGCGGCGATAGCGACGATATAGCCTAATTGATAGACCCCTACCCAAATAGCACCGCCAATTAAAGCACCAAGCACAGCCCCGACAATTCCCATATCAAGGTTTTCTTTTTTGGCTGATTTTTCAGTTGTAGCATTGACGATCTTTTCATAACATTCCGGACAGATGACTTCCACATTTCCCTGAATACTGTAAAAATCCAATCCATTTTCATTTTCACAGTATTTACATGTATGAATAAATCCTTCTAATTGACAATAGCTCGTTACTTTTTTCAATATTTCAGCTAATGTGTCACTGCTTGTTTTTTTATTGTCTTTTAAATTAATTGATACAATACCTTCATTATAGCTAACGTAGTTCACGTTTGCTACTTCTTTTGCCATTGAACTAAACATATCACGATTTTTTTCATTATCGCTTCCTTCAGGTTCCTTCGCATTCACTGTAATTAAAAAAACTTTACGCATCTTATCATAAACAACGACAACCGGATAGCTCTTAAAAACCCCATAGACAGCATTGCGCTGCTTATCCTCTTTAAAGTTGTTTTCAATTACAAATTGTTGTAAATTCTTCATAAATCCTCCCATTAATCAACATAATTTGACATTTCCCTGCCGGTATCAGTATATCATAATTCCTACTTATATGGTATATGATTTGAAAATAAAATAAACAAAATTTCTTATTTGTTCCTTACAACAAATCCTCCATTTTGCTTATTTTCCAGTTGTTTCCAACTATCGGCTTGTTTATAGTAACACACTCCATGTCTTTTGACACAAACGAAGCACCTCTTACTAAAAAAACACATACCCACAAACATAGGTATGCGTTAATGATCCGCAACATTCTCACTTTGCGTATAAACTTCAGATTTTTTTATCGTCGTGATGGACATATCGTTCAAACACAGACAGTTGATCTGTCCGCCTTCAAAACTTCCTAAACCACCGTCAATACCGATTTTATCATGGAAAATCGGATCTTCCCAGATGTCAAAAATCTGTTCTCCATGTAGGAAGCAGGTTGGTGTATGTCCAAAGATGATGGTTTTTCCATCTAATCCTTTGCTCATATAAAAATATTCACGCATCCATGCGCATTCTTCTTCAGTTTGATCGTATAATCCTTTTTCAGGATTGATTCCCGCATGAATCAGCACATATTTCTTTTTATTCATCATGACTTCAATAAAGCTCGGACAATCATTTACAAAGCGAATCATATCCGCCAAGAAAGCAGCTCTCACTTGTTTATATTCTTCTTCACTGATATTTTTCTTATTCAAATACTGGTGATAGTTATCAATTGTTTTTCGTCCGCCGTTTTCTATCCACATACGAAACTGGTTCGTCGTCGTATCATTATCTTTTAAAAGCGATTCCCGCATCATGATCTCATGATTGCCTTTAATCAGCTGGATATTTTTACGTTTAAATATTTCAAAGTAAATATCCAGACTCTGTGGTCCGCGATCACAGACATCGCCTAATATATACATATCGTCTTCATCTCTGAATTGAATCTTCTCCAGTAATTTCATGAACACCTGATAATGCCCGTGCAAATCAGAAATGATATAGACCTTTTTTGCCATACTATCACCTCGTTTTTATTGTATCATACTCTTAGAATAAATCTATTGAAATACATGAAAAGATTTTACTAATTAAGAAAATGAGAAATAGCGACAATAATTGTTGCTATAATGTATAAAAAGGGGCGTGATGATTTATGGATCAATTTTATCAAAATATCTACAGTGATTTGTTTTATTATTGGGTTATCGGTAAAAAAGCCGATTTTCACCAGCATCATATCCTGATGAGCAAAGTTGATAACGGTGATTCCGCACGCATCATCCGCTTTGATTTAACGAATGCGACCGCCTATCTTAAAATTTGGGAGAAGGATCTCGTTGAAGAAGAAATTATTGATGAAAACGGAGAGCATTTATTTTATCTGCATTACCACATCAACGATATCCGTCAGTGTCGCTACTTATTTTATGAATTCTATAAAGTGATCTTGCATCATAATAATCAAATCAAAATAAAAGTTGCTTTGTGCTGTTCGGGTGGACTATCGACTTCACTTTTTTCTGTCAAGCTGGCTGAATTAGTAGAACTGGAAAAACTGAATTACGATTTTTCTGCCATCAGCATTTATCATTTACGCTATCAGCTGAATGATTTTGATGCTATTCTGCTCGCACCCCAGATTGCCTATCTGGAGCCTGCAATCCTAAAAGCAACAAATCGCAAGATTCCAATTTTTTGCATTGAACCGATTGATTTTGCGACCAATAACTATCATCGGGTATTAACTCAGCTGAATCAATTGCAGCTTAGCAAGTTAAAATAACATTTTCATTTTTTACAAATCATTTACTGCTTTGGAAAATGCGCTTTATCACAGCAGTTCTCTGTTATGATAAAAATGTAAAGGAGGCGAAGAAAATGGATGAATTTTACAATGAGCTATATGGTGATCTTATCTTTGAATGGATTAAAACCCTTTGTTTTAAGTATCAGTTTCCCGATATTTCGCAAAAAGAAGAAGAGATGTATAAAAAAGCCTCGATCAAAAAAGAAGATTATCGCGGCAGTGTGACTTTATGGCTGACAGAACACATTATTGAAGAAGAGATCAAAGATAAAGACAATCATACGATCTTTTATTTGCATTATAATATCGTCTCTTTAAAGCAGTGCTACAGCTTTATCCATGATTTTTTCAGAGCCTTCATCAACTTTTTGGAGTTGTCTCATACACGTGTCTTACTCTGCTGTTCAGGCGGACTTTCGACATCTTTGTTTTCATATAATTTACAGGAAGTGGCAGACAGCTACCATCTCCCTATTACATTTTCAGCAGTTGGGGTCAGCGAGCTGAAGGATGTTTTTCATGAATATGACATTATCTTATTGGCACCGCAAATTGCCTATATGCAATCCACCATTGCTCAATATAAAACCAATGATAAGCAAAAAATCATCTGTATTTCACCAAATGATTTTGCAGCGCAGAACTATCATCAATTAGTTTTAGAAATTGTCGATAGGAATTTAACTTAAAAACGTTTATAATAAAAACAGGAGGGGATTTTATGATCACGTTGCTGAGCCGTATTTTAACTTATTTAAATGGTACATTATTCAATGATGATTATTACCGTTTCTGTCTTTTTGTCATTGAAAACTATACTCAGATGGACAGTATGACTTTAGATAAAGTCATTGGGAAAAGCCGAGTAAAAAAAGGCGATATTTTAGCTTTCTGCCGACTTTTAGGGTTTGACAGTTATGAAGCTTTTAACGAATATTTGATGCAGACACACAGTATGCGTATGGATCAAATACGTGCTAGAATGATCGATGTCAACAGTGATACGTTTATGGATATGATGGGCGGAGTCTACAGCAAGGAAGAATTGAAGGACAAGATTTCCATGATCTGTAAGATGATTTTTGAAGCCGACCGCATTGTCTTGTTTGGTGCCCAATATCCAATGGCAATCAGTGTAGAAATGCAGACAGATTTTATTTCATTAGGCAAGCCAAGTATTCAATATCATAGTTTTATCCCGATGCAGCTGACCAAAAAAGATGTTGCTATCGTTGTTTCCGGTACCGGACGCTATATTCAGGATTTCAATCGTGAAAAAGAACATGTTCATTTAGAAAGAGCGCAGTCGATTCTGATTACGCAAAATAAAATCTATGCCGACAGCTCGATGTCTTTAGCTAAGCATACGATATTAATTCCGGGTAAATATGATGGCATCAACTTCAATTATCAGCTGATGATGATCTTTGACTTATTAAGAATTCATTATTACCAACAATATTATCTATAAAAAAAGCAGCGAATAAAATTGTTGTGACCAAAAAAGTTAGACCAACTTTAGGAGTCACTACAAAAATCGCTGTTTTTTAATGGTTTAATAATAACTGTACTTTAAAGGTTTGATCATCATAGGTAATATTGGTAATTCCATTATACTTACTTACTATCTTTTTAATCGAGGGAATTCCGATTCCGATCTGATGCTCCCGTTTACTGGAAATAATACCATCCTCTTTTTCAATAATTTCTCCCTCATAGCTGTTGCTGACCACTATCATAAACGAATCCGTTCCGGAAATTCCCGCTTTAATATCCACGAACCGCGGCAGTTCCTGCTGGCGCCTGCAAGCTTCAAACGCATTCTCCAATAAGTTCCCCAGCAAAGTAATCAAATCCTGTTCATTAATCGCGATTTGCTGAGGCAATTTAAGAGAAGTCGTCATTTTTATATTATCTTTTTGGGCTTCCTTTAAAAAGTGCTGTACCATTGCTTCCACCACAATATTATCACATAAGCAAATCGATTCATTATGGATCTTATTCAGCATTGAATCTAAGTAATGGTCGGCTTTGTCATATTCTTCCATAGAAAGATATTCCCTTACCGCTAACACATGATGGCGAAGATCATGGCGCATACGGCGCATATCATTAAACTGTGTTTCAATCATTCGATATTGATTTTGCTGCAGCTGATTCTGACGATCCAAAGCGTGATATTTTTCTTCAATCTCCTTTCCTTCAAGCGTTCTTTCCAGTGTAATAAATAACCCTGTGTGCGCTAATGTCACCGCGACATACCAAAAAATCGGCACTGTTATATTCGTAATAAAGAGATCACTCAGCTTCATATATTCAATCGCCGGCAATAAACAAAAACGGTGAATCAGAAAAAAGCATACCGGAACCAACCATAAATAATTAGATAATGGCAATTCCTTGGATTTCATAATCAAAGGTTTGATAACCCGCTTGACAATCAGAATCATCGGCGGCATACAGATCACATTAATTAATATATACACAATCAACGAGATCGGAAGAAGAGATTCATTTTTAATAACCACCGGCAAAATACGATCATACGAACGATAGAACAGATAAATGGCATCACTGTAATTAACAATGATAAAAAAGATAAAGATCAAATCATCTAGGCGCAGCTTACATTTTTTCTTAATTAAAGAAATAATCAGCAATAGCCAGATCACGATCACAACAAAATCAATACGATCATCTAAAAAATAATAATGGATGAAAATGGCAATAATATCATAAATCATGAACTCTCCCACAATCATCCACATCTGCTTCCCTGTAAGGTTCGTTAAATCCTTAAATAAATACCAAATAATAAAGGCCAGCGAGAAAAAAACAAGCCAAGGTTTAAGCAGATGATCAATCGGAAACATCTTAAAGAGTTCCTTCTAGTTTAGCAAACTGATAATCTGCATACTGCTGTCGAATCTCCGCACGCTTCGCTCTGGCAATTGGAATTCTTTCTTGATTATCCATTAAGAAATCTGTGGTATCCATTTTACTAACCTTATCCATATTGATAATGCAATTGCGATAACAATTCAAAAATGACGGATAGCACAGCAGCATTGGCGCAAACTGGTCAAACGGCATATAGCTTTTAATCATCCGTTCAATGGTATGAATCTGGATATAATGATTATTATAATCTGTATAAATAATATCCTTCAATAGAACTTTAATCTGAATTCGTCCTTCTTTTACTTGAATATATTTGCTTTTCGCATTTAATTGCTTCAAGCATCTTTCCATCACTTCGACTAACAGCTCATATTGATAAGGCTTCAATAAATAGTCAAATGCTTTTACCCGATAGCTTTCCACTGCATGATCTTTGCTGGTCGTTGTAAAGATCAGAATCTTTTCCGCGTCCTTTTGTCGAATCACTTTTGCAATTTCTAAACCATTTATTCCCGTTAAATAAATGTCAATGAATATAATATCATATTCCCCATAGTCTGATTGGAGGAAAGATTCTCCATCTTCAAAATGATCAATATCCATTTCCAAATGCTGTAATTGATTATATGTCTGAAGATATTCCACCAACTGCTGCTGTTCCTTTGGTGAATCTTCAATGATCGCTATTTTCATAAGATCATACCCCACTTATCTGCAAATTTTGTCATTTATATTATACATGAAAAAACAACAGATTTAAATAAAGAATACACAACAAAAAAACGACTGCAATCAGTCGTTTTTGGATTCTATAAACATGATTGAGAAAACGATCGCTAAGATAATCACACTGACTAAAATCGATTTTTCCAACAAAAAACGAGTCAGATACATCGATACTACCGCACCAATTATAAACAGTGCAATAATCACAAAGTACTGCAAAGCATGTTTTTTAGCCGTTGGATCATGATGAATCACCGCTTTATAGAGCTGTTCACTCCCGCTTCTTAAATTTCCTGTACACATCGTAGAAGCATAGGCATTCCCATTGACCTTACGAAAGCTTTCTGCCTGTAGGGAACAGACAAAGGAAATCGCTACATTGACCATTAAATCATATTTTCCGGCAGGAACAAAAGCAACGATGCCCACGATTACCAATTCAAACAGCACAATGATTTGACGCCAGTGAATATTGAGGTCACTTTTATACTGATAATGTTCACGAACGCCTTCTGCCAGCAAGACACCCAAAATAAAGGCAAGAATCGGAATCAGATACGAGGCGGCTTTTAGATAATCGCCATTACCGATATTCAGTCCTAAGAAAATAATATTTCCGGTTTGCGCATTGGCAAAGACGTGACCGCGGCAAAAATACGTATAAGCATCTAAGTATCCCCCCACAAAAGCAAGCAAAGACGCCAAAATGAAAGATTCCGATACTTGCTGTTTGGTTAGTTGTTCTCGTAAGAATTTCATTCTTTTCCCTCTAATCCATGTTTTCTTTTTTCTATTGTACTCTTTTATCCTTATTTTTCAATATCCAAATACAGCATACCTTTCTTTAACGAAGCACTATCTCCCCCTAATAAGTTGACAACAGCATAAGCAAACGGCAGCGTAGTCGCCGGTCCTCGGCTGGTAATCAATCGATCATCAATCACTACTGTTTCCTGACAATACTCCGCTTCTGTAAATAAGCTTTCATATTTTTCACCCGGATAAGAAGTCATCTTTCTTCCTTCTAATATTCCAGCTGCATGCAGTACGATTGGGGCAGCGCAAATAGCTCCAATATATTTATGCTCCTTATCAAAATAACGAATAAGCTCAAGTACCCTTTGATCATCTCTTAAATTCACTGCTCCCGGCATTCCTCCTGGTAAGATCACCATATCATAACTGTAAATGCTCTCATCTAAAAGATGATCCGCTTCCACTTTAATGCCATGTGCTCCTGTAACCCAAGCCTCTTTAGTAATACTGATTAAATCCGCTTCAAAACCTGCTCTGCGCAGAATATCCGCGACAAATAAAGATTCACCTTCTTCATATCCGGTGGCTAATAATAACGCTATTTTCATATTTATCTCTCCTTTCACTGCCACCAGTATACTAAGAATACGATATGACTTCTATTCATTTCCTAAATTAAGAAATGAAAAAACAAGGATCAATCCTTGTTTAAATAAGCGTATTCCTGAGCGATTAAGCTGGCAATACATTGAAGCTGATAAGGGTGACTGGCCTGATCCTGCATCGAATCAAAATGAATCGTTTCTATAAACGCCTCCTGCATTTCTTCTCCCCCATAAACAAAATAGAGCTTCGGACGTTTCAAAGACTGCGGCAAGCGGCGAAATTCATAGTCAAAATAGGCACCCGTATAACTAAAAATAATAATTAAGTCGTCCTGAGTGGCAGATTTTAGATACTCCATCTGCTGTTTATAGGAGATTTTAGTATAGGTCACTTTCCCCAGCATCAATAAATCACTCTGTAAATTGAGTGCGACTGAACCGGCTTTCATTAAACCAAACAATGCAACCTTCTGATAGTGCTGAATATCCTGACATAATTGCCGAATCTGCTTAGGTTGAATAGATTTTATAACCAGATCAACACTTTCTTTGATCTTTGCACCATAATCCCCGATACGTTCCTCCAATGAAGGTGATGAGGAATAGAGTTCAAAATGAAGGTCGGGCAGCGTTAACAGTGTTTTAAGCTCATTATAATCCTGCAAGCCAATCTCTTTACAAAAACGGGAGATTGAACTGATTGCCACATGACATTGTTCTGCCAGCTCACGAATGCCAATTGCTTCCATATCATTTAAATGAGTTAAAATAAATTCTGCGATCAGACTATTGGTAGATCCGTCTTTTTCACTTGCCAGTGTACTTAAAAAAATGACTGGAAGTTTACTGTAAAGCATATCGATCCTCTCCTCTTATTATAAATATTAAACACTTAACGCCTTAGCCTATAAACAGACCTTTGATACAATAAAAGATACCTTATCCTGCTAAAGACGAAATGATAAGATAACATAAAATGGATTCTACATCTTTTTATAGGTGTAAACGTCAACAAGAACCGTTTCTTGATTGCCCCAATTCTTTTCATACGAAGTATAATCCTCTTTGACAAACCCATTATTCAGTAATACCTTTGCTGAATATAAATTTTCCGGCATAACAAATGCCTGTAATGTTGTAATACCCATTTCGTTTACTAAATAGTCCACCATTAATGCCAAAGCATTGGACGCTATTTTTTTATTCCAATACTCTTCGTTTAATCGATAACCTACTGTTATTTTGTTTTCTCTCTTTTTGTAGTCAAACATTTCCGCTAATCCCACAAGTCTATTAGGGGTATCTTTTAAATAAATTCCCGCAATGATCTGCTTTTTCTTCTCAAAATCTCTTCCGCCAAGATTTTGAATTGCAGTCTCTAAAGTTTTATTGCTTTTTTTATACAGAAACAACGGTATGTATTTATATACATTGTCATTATTGCTGATCTCTGACAATGCTGCAACATCGCTTAATGCCATTTTTCTTATAATAACTTTATCATTTTCTAAATATGGAAATACATCAAATAATTCTGTCATTATAACCTCCTCTGCTTCTGATTTAAACAACTCTTCTTATAGAGATATTATACAGTCATTCAATGCCACTAGCAACCATAATCAATAACCGCTTATTTTTCATTCTGCGATCGTTCATATTTCATTTTCTGTTAATTAAAAAGATGACAGCCAAAATAACGCTTCCTAAATCAACCTATAAAAATTCCATGTTCCACTATATACGTAAGTTCTACCAAAATAAAAAACGAATGTTCAATTGAACATTCGCCTTTATTAAAGCATTTGATAGCCGTAAGAATTTACCACAGCATCCAAAGGCTTTCCAGCCTCACAGTCAGTACAGTGATGAGGATCTGATAATTTGAAATTAGGCAGATCTTCATGAGTGAAAACACCATACACCGGATAATCATCAACCTGATCAACATTGGCAAAGATCACAGATAGTCCAGTCACTTTACCGCCATAGGCTAAGATCGTTCCAATGGCTTTGGAAATGGTACGCCCACTCATCGCTGTTGCTAATACCACTAATACATTTTTACCTTTAATCATTGGCTTAATATTATTACGAACCACCATCTGTCCGGTATTATCAAACTCCGGCGTGATAACATAGAAGCTTTTGTGCTTATTGTTTGAAGGGAACCCTCCATCGCTTAATTCTTCTGCCAAATAAGCCCCAATCACTTCACAGCCATCCATACAAATAATTGTATCTACAGGGGTACGGTTAGCTCCGATTTCTGCCATTGCTTCTAAATTAATTCCCATTACATTTCCGGGCAGCTTCACCTTTTTGACATATTTTTCTGCCATTACTTTTGCAACTAGCTTAGCTTCTGACTGTCTCATCTTTAATGAAGACATATCGATATAGTAGTTGACATGAAAGCGATCACTGGAAAAATGTCCGGGAGTAACTCTCAGTACCAGCTGATCATTTGATTTTGCTGGAATCTTGATTTGTTCTTTCATTGATTGGACTCCTTTCCTTACCCTCTAGCAAGTAATTTTAATGCCTGTTTCGTATTTTTTGTCATCGACAATAACACGTACATCATAAGTTCCATTTAATCCGGCTTTGTTAACTGAACAGCTGATCTTTCTGGCATCCTTTTCTATAAAGGTTCCACAGCACAATGCTGCAAATGGGGTCTTCGCTGTAGAAATGAAATAACCATGCTGTTCATTATTCTTCTCTAGCATCAGCATAACCAGCTGTCCAGATTCAAATGTTGCTTTGAAAGTGAAACGATCATCTTCCTCTTCGATTGCAGCTTCATAGATATGACTTAATTCTTCATTGCATGAATCCATAGGAATCAATGTATCGGATTCCTTAGTGACCCCCATCTGTCCTAAACGAACACCCTGTCCTAAAGGCAGATTATCTTGATCATGATATAAACCTAATTTTTCCGCACGATAGAAGTTTCCTTTAACTTCCAGTTCAAGCATCACTTCATCGTCCAATACCTCAACGGTAATTGAACGTGTTTTGACCATTGGATCATCCTGCATCAATGCGGCAAATTGTTCAGAGGCATCCTCCCCATAGTACTGAATACCTCCGGAATGAACCATATAATGTCCTTCTTTATAGTATTCTACATTACAGATATATTGAGAGAAGAACTCCTGTCCTCTTTCTTTACCATATTGCCAAACCTGCTGAATTGTCATGTCTTCGGTATTAATCTTATAACGCACTCCGCGTGAAAAGTTATCTTTATTTAGGATGCGCTTCTCCGGATTTTTAGAACGGAAATGTCCGTTGTCAAAACACATCACATCACCGTTAGGCGTAATCACATTGGCATGCTGTTCATACTGCCAGTCAAATTCACCGTCTCCGGTTGGTTTAAAGAAGTAAGGCAGATATTCTTCCGGCCACATTTCCGGATCTCCAATGATCCAATTTAGTTTGCCTGAATGAAAATCGATATTGCACATACTGTCAATATGACGTCCTGAGAATGTCAGTGAGTCTGTATTTTCATCATACCATACGGCATTGTTATGGAACCAGTCTTCTTCTGTCCAGCTACCGCTTTTTGCCACTTTTGTTGGATCTAAGAAATCTTTGTAATCCCAAGTTTTCAAGATTTCACCACTGCTGCGATCAACTAAAACACACATATCTTCTACAGTATCACTGGTTAAATCTTCGGTTAAGATTAACAGATTGCCATTAGCCAATTCAAAATGATCATGATGATATCCGCCAGGAATTGTATATTCTTTGATAACTTTTCCGACCATGCTCATTTCATAAATTCCTGACATATAGTAAGGAAGTTTTAATAAACGATGCGTACCGATCAAAATATTGCCATTTGCTGCACGCTTGATATCAAATACAGTTGGAATATTTAAATGCCAACGTACATCCCCCGCGTAGTCAAAACCGGTTGCAAGGTCTGTCAGAGCCGGAGAAACAAAGATAAGTTCATCTCTTAAATAATGATAAGTGGTTTTCATATGCACCAGTTCTGGTACATCATTTGATAAAGGTTCAGTTTGAATATGAACGGTATGCTTTTTACCTCGGTATAATTCAATTTCAACTGTATTATCATATCCGCCATATAAACCTAAAACAGGCAGGATATGTGTTTTTGCTTTAGGGAACGTATGCATCATCGTTCCCTCTTTTTCTTTGCCTAATACTCGAATAGTAACAGCGGTTTCTTCCTCTGTTTTAAAACAGATTACAGCTGCTAATGGATTAATAAAGTAAGGATTTAATTTAACTAGTGGATGATCGAATGTAAATGAACCTGCTTCTAATTCATCTAACATTGCTTTTTCTGCTTCAGTCTGACGATCCACTAAGCTTTTTATAAATGTATATTTAATTGCCATGCTTAACCTGCTTTCTACTTAACATTCAATCTTAATGCCAGTTTCATATTTTTTATCATTGATAATAACACGTACATCATACGTTCCGCTCAATCCCGCTTTATTGATTCCGATGCGAGTATTGCGGTCATCAGAATCTAAGAATGATCCACAGCACATTGCTTTAGCCGGCTGAGAAGTGGTAGAAATATAGTAGCGATGTACTTCATCCCCCTTTTCTAACATCAGCATTGCAAGATCGCCTTTCATGAAGCGACTAAAGAAAGTGAATTTATCCATTTCATCTTCAACTCTTGCATTGCAGTCTTCCGGCAGCATTTCACCTGTTGCTTCTGCTGGAATTTCTGTATCAAACTCTAAAGTGACACCCATTGATCCTAAGATTTGTCCTTCTCCTAATTCAAGGTTGCTGCCTGGAGTATATAGTTTGATTTTTTCAGCACGATAGAAGTTACTGTTCGTTTTTAATTCAAACATCTTCACGTTATGAACAACTTCAACCGTAATTGCTTCCTGACGCCCACCTGTTTGCACAGCATAAGCTCCTAGTGCTTCCGAAGGCTGTCCGTCTTGATCATAAGCGATTCCGCCGGAATGTACTAAATAATGTCCTTCATTGTAATATTCAACATTACAGATATAAGGTGAGAAGAATTCAGCACCACGGTCTTTTCCATACTGCCAAACTTGTTCAATCGTCATATCCTCGGTATTGATTTTATAGCGAACCCCTCTTGAATAATTGTTGTGGGCAGGAACCTTTTTAGCTTCTACCTTGGTAGAATTATGATGATTATCAAAGCACATCACATCACCGTTAGGGGTAATTAAATTAGCATGCTGTTCATATTGCCATTCAAAGTTATTTCCCACTGGTTTAAAGAAATATTTCTGCATATGTTCAGGCCATGTTTCAGGATCACCGATGATCCAATTTAATTCACCGGAATCAAAATCAATGTTAACCATTGAATCAATATGACGTCCTGAGAATGTCAAAGAGTTTGTATTTTCATCATACCATACTGCATTGTTGTGGAACCAGTCTTCATCGGTATAAGATAAGCCTTGTCCTTCTCCCGGTGTCAAGAATTTTTTATAATCCCAGGTCTTTAAGATTTCACCGGTCTGACGATCTAGCAAGACACACATATCTTCTACAGTTTCACTTCTTAAATCTTCAGTTAAACATAAGATATTGCCGTCCGGCATTTCAAATTCATCATGATGATAAGCTCCCGGCACACGGTATTCTTTATAGATTTTTCCGACCATGCTCATTTCATATAGCCCTGACATATAGTAAGGCAATTTAATCAGACGGTCTGTCCCAATCAATAGATTTCCATTCCTTAAACGTTTTGCATCGAATACACATAATGCAGTTAAGTGGAAACGAATATCTCCGGCAAAATCTACCCCAATTGATTTTTCTGATCCTGCCGGTGTCAACAGCATGATATTATCTTGGAAGTATTCCGGTGAAGTTTCAATATATTCCACAACACTTTGATCACAGACATCACCTAATTCAATCTGAATCGTTGTTGTTTTACCTCTATAAGGGGTAATTTCTACTGTATTATTATAATTTGCGTAAAGTCCTAACACTGGCAGGATATGTGTTTTTGCTTTAGGGAACGTATGCACAATATCTGCTGCTTTAGTTTTTCCTCTTACACGAATTGTCACTGCTGTTTCCTCTTTAGTTTTAAATAAAACGACAGCTGACAATGGATTTATTAGATACGCATTCACTTTTACCAACGGATTTTCAACAGTGTAATTCCCACTTTCAAATTCAGCCAGCATTTTTTCTTCGGCTTCTTTTTGTAATGGAATCCAATGTTCTATTCTTTTATATTCTACGCTCATCCTATTTCCTCCTTATACATTTTCCTCGATCATTTTAATAATGGCAGGTTTTTGCTGTAACCCCTGCATACGTTTTACTTCCGCTCCGTCTTTCAGCAAAATTAAAGTCGGATATCCCTTCACTTCATATTTTTCAGTCAAATCACTGTTTTTGTCAAAATCTACTTTTAAAATTTTAACTTTATCCCCTACTGCCTTTTCAACATCATTTAATACAAATGCCAGCATCTTACATGGTCCGCAAGTCGTTGAGAAAAAATCAACCAATACTAATCCACTTTCTGCTAATTCATTAAATTCTGCACTTTCTACCTCTTTTAACATCTTGTTTCCTCCTTTTATTTTACATATCTTGATACTTCTTGGGCAGCAATCGCACCATCTGCACAAGCTGTAATCACCTGTCTTAAATTCTTTGTGATACAATCTCCGGCTCCATAGATTCCGGGAACCTTTGTTTCCATTTTATCGTTAACTTCAATATAACCGTAATCATTTAAGATTCCTAAATCTTTAACAAAAGCGGTTACCGGTGATAATCCGATATATTCAAATACCCCATCACAATACACCGTCTTTTCTTCATTGGTCTGAGTGGATTTAAAATGGACCCCCTCTAACTGACGCTCACCGACAAATTCCAATACATCCTGATAAGGATAAACCGTCACATTATCCAACGCTCTTAATTTATCACAGGCAATCGGATCTGCGGTTAAATCAAACATCGTCACAATCGTCAGTGATTTAACCATGCCAGCTAAATAAATGGATTCTTCCACCGCTGAATTTCCACCACCGATCACTACGACATCTTTATCGCGATAATAGGCACCATCACAGATTGCACAGAAACTGATACCATTGCCAACAAACTGAGCCTCTTTTGGAATATTTAATCGTCTTGGTGTTGTTCCTGTTGCAACGATAATTGCTTTTGTACAAATAATTTTTTGACTATCTTCTTCAATATAGATCTTTTTTATATCTTCTTCATTTTCGATCTTGGTTACCGTTCCGTAATCAAACTCGACATTCAGCTCCTGAGTGTGGGTAAACATCTGCATTGCAAGCTCTGCACCGTTAATGGTTCCCATCCCGGTATAATTTTGAATTTCGTTGGTATTGATGATTTGCCCCCCTGGCGCTAGTTTATCCAACATCAATACTTTTAAATCTGCTCGAGCCCCATAAATTGCAGCTGTCATACCCGCTGGTCCGGCTCCAATAATCACTAAATCGTAAGTATTCATCCTATATACCTCCTATTCTTTTATTTTACTCCTTAACCCCTAAATAAGTAATAGATATTTTAAGTTTTCTGAAATCTATCTCACCTAATATTTTTACTTTCTAAAATAACAAATTGATAAACGGAATACCGACAACGATAATGATTACAAATTCAATCAATACGAAGACTGTTGAATATTTATAAACATCCCCCGAAGATAAATATTCCTTGTTTCCAAACATCATTGCTGCAAATGGCGATGCGGCTGGTGTACAAGCTGCCGACAGCAGCACAGTAAAGATCAATAATGTAATGATCGGTGCCGGATTAATTCCCGCACTTACACAATAAGTCAGGGCAACAGGCTGTAAGATCATTCCGATAACCAGTGAGTTGCAGATATTCGTTAAGATAATTGCCATCAATAATAAGACAATCGTAAACATCATACCTGACATTCCCGCAAAGATTGGGGAAAGAACAGCATTTAAGAATGCGGTGATCCCTGTTGCTTCATTTGTCAGAACACTTCCTAGTAAGATAGCGGAAGTACAAAGGAAGAACGTTGCCCAAGCAAAATCTTTTCCCATAACTTCATTTAATTTCAATACCGGTCCATCATCAAATTCTAACAAGGTTAAAATACATGTCAGTACTAATGGCATAACCAGTGAATTCTTATTAAGGAAGCTTAAAATTGGGACATTTGGCAATAAACTTGGCACTAACATAATAAAGATAAAGACACACAAGAAAATACCATAAACCTTTTGAGACATAGACATTGGCGGCAATGGATTTTTCTCCAGCATTTCAATACTGATTTTCTTTAATGGGGATACATCCGGTCTAAAGATAAATTTAATAATCAGTACTGTTGCTACAATGAGTAATAATCCTAATGCAAAGCAGCCAATAAAATAGCTGGCATCTGAAACCAAGGCTCCTTCCATCCCCATTAAAGTTGGGAAGTTATTTAGTAATCCACGATAGTTCCCTAATAATGCCAATCCGTTTGACATATAAGGCGGAACCGGGAAACCAATTAATGCGGCAATTACAATACCGATAATCATTAATTTTGGATAAGCATCTTTCTTCTTAAAGCCAACTTCTTCAAAGATTCCATACAATACCGGCCAAAATAAGAAGATCGGTGCAAATGCGCCAATGAAAACTGACATGACATAAGTCCCCAACAGCATGACAAAGGTAAATACCCATGGTCTTCCTTCAATCATTTTTCTGGTAGTGATCCATCTGGCAATGTAGACAGTTAAACGTCGATTCGTTAATCCCCCCATAAAGATCATTAAGAAAAGCAGCTGAACGACAGTCGGATTTCCAAAACAAGACATCAATACATTGCTTGAAGTGGAAAAACTCGTAAACGTCAGCATGAAGATGCTCGCTAAACTTGCCACCGTCGGATCTATCGTTGACCACAGATAGATTGTGCCGATGAATACCCCCATTACCTGTAACCCAACTTCTGTTACATTTGGCAAGACACCCAAAGGAATGAAACGAAATGCGATCATAATCGCCATTCCGATCAAGAAATGGATGTACGAACTTTTGATTTTCTTTTTCATACAACTTACCTCTCACTATAATTTTCCGTATGCTTGTTAAAAAATTATCATACTTAACACGGATAATTATACAAAAAATGTAAGCGCTTGGTAATGGCAGTAACTTAGATTTAAAATTTATTAAAAACTAAAAAAAGGAAAGTCATTTAAAAATCCCTCTCCTCATCTATTTATTTTAATTGTCCGCCTATTGCATCCAATGCAATCTGAATATTAAGTCCCCCTATTGTTTTTTCGATATTCGCTTTTAATGTTAAAGCCTCCTGATAATCATATAATCGATCAATATAAAAGCAGATCTTCCATTTTTTCAATTCATTAATACCATTCTGTAATGCCTGTAATCTTAAAGCCTGAAACAACAGTTCTTTTTGACCATCATCTTTTAAATAGCGAAACGGAAAAATGATTTTAATATGGGCATCGACTGTTTTAATTAACTGTGTCAGCAAATCTAAAAATTTATATACCTGATAATCTTCATCAATATCTTCTCCCATATCCAAGTAAGGATTTAAGACGATATCGATTCCTTTCATATTAATATTGTTTGCTTTTGCAACCGCTAGATATTTATATAACTTGTAAATCGTATTGTCACGGTGCTTATCAATATGATTCTGCTTAATAAAATCTCTTAAAACTTCTTCTTCATTGATTTCATGATAATGATCTTGAATCAAGGCCGTTTTTTCTTTCCATTTAATAGGGGATACTTCAAAATATTTTTTAAACAGACCATAGAAAGATTTCATATTCAAGATTCCCACACTGGCAGCAATTTCTACCATTGATAACTGATCGTCAATAAGTTGATCTAAAATATGAATCAGTTTGCGATAAGATAGAAAGGTTTTAAAGCCTTCACCCCCTATTTTCTTCATAAACTGTGAAAAATAAGCCCGATTCATATAAAATTCCTGAAGAATATCTTCTACCTCAATCTTTTTATCCATATGTTTCATGATATATTCAACAATGCTGTAGTAACGTAATTGAAGTTCATAGGTGGGATATTCTTCTTGATTTTTGGTGTGGGAGATAAGCTGGTAGGAAAGAAACAGCAAGTGAACTAAACTGATTTCGTTCAATCTTCTTTCTTTATCATCTCCCCGATCATAATAGAGTTTAATCAAAAGATCAACGACAATCGCATTTAAGCGTTCTTTAAGCGGTCGTTCAATCTCATGAATTTCATCGTTATTTAAAAATTCTACATATTCAATCTTTTCAAAGATATCCTTAAACTCAGATAAACGTACTTTTACCGATAATATCTTTGCTCCATTGGATTCAATACTATGTACGATAAAGCGATTAATAAAAGTAAACTGACCTTCATGGATCGTAAGATGACGCTGAACTTTATGAATCGTCAGACTGCCTTTTAACACTAAAATAATTTCCAAATCATCTTGATGGTAATGTGCCTTTGATGAGTATACTTCCATCATTTTAACGTCAATTCTTTTCATCTCACCACTCCCCGCTATTTATTAATTATCTCATATGTTTTTCTATTTTTAAAGAGAGGGTTACATAAATTTCTCATCTATTTAAATTTGATTATCTTTTTACTTTTTAAATAACCTAACCTTCTATGAACTGACCCATAACCGAATCGTCATTATCTTCTAACACTGCACTTGCTTCTTCTATATCCATGCTTGTTTCTTTTTTTATGTACTGTTGTTTTGTTGGCTAATAATCAAATATTATTTTAGATTCAATATAGGCTGAAAATTGCTTCTTCCATTTATGATGAATTTCAGAATTGTCAAATAGGTTCAATGCTTCTTTTTCCATCTCTATTTGTATCATCAAGTCATATCGATTGGGCAGTTTAATCATATTTTTATCGATGCGTATATCGTAAATGCCTTCTATTTGTAATGCCTTTTTAAACAGCACATCTATATCCTCTATTATTTTATCAGATACCTCTTCTTTAAATTTAATAAGGATCAAATGTTTCATTGTATTCTTTCACCTATCCCTCTTACATGACTGTAAATTATATTTTCCAATGATAATACTATAACTCGCAAACGTTAATTATTGTCAATCGATTAATATAAACAGAATGTATCTTCTATATTCTATTACAAAATTCATTGATTTCATTTATTCTGCCGCTAACGTCTTCTTTAAATTCAATGGAACATAATCCCAATTTATCTGAGCATTCAATTTCCAGATGTCCATAAAAATGTTCGATGCTTTGAATGATTCTATCGCACTCTTTCATACTTGGACCGGTTCTTAAAGCAACAGAATATCCTTTTTTTCCATGACTTAGTGCTGCATGCGGTTCATGAGTGTTGCACCACGGTGTGCATCGATCGATAAACGATTTAAACTGTCCCGGCACATCAGCCCAATAAGAAGGAGCAACAGAAATAATAATATCTGCCCATTCATAGAGTTCCATTACCTTATCTAAATCATCGCTGATGATACATTTTACTGTCTGATGACAAGTTCTGCAGCCTTTACAAAAAGCAATATCGAAATCATCTATGCAAACAGTTTCAACCTCATATCGTCTTTTTAAATGATTAGAAATAATGTTTGTTATTTCTGCTGTTGCGCCATTTCTCACCGGACTGCAATTCATTAAAAGTACCTTCATAATCTATTCCTCCCCTTTCTTTAGTTACTATTATTTGTCAGAAATAATTTCAATTCATATTCATCTTTAAAAATTCTATCAAAAATAAGATATAATGAATCCGTCACGTCATATTCCCCGATAGCATAACATTTTTTGCCTAATCCATAAGCAATCCCTGCCTCAATATGCGCAGATTTTCCGGCTGGAAGCACTAATAAAAAGTTATCTGAATGTCGCTCTCCCTCTAAGTCACTTTCAAATAACATCCTAACACGGGGATCTCCTAATCCAAATGATTCAAATGTTCCGGCAAGATCGGCATCATTTAGATTTAAACCCGCTTTTTTATGAGAGGCTTCATTTTTCAAAAAACAATAATATGAAATATTTAATTCCTCAAAAATGCTGCATATATTCAGAATATTCTCCTTATTCCTTGCCCTTCCGGCTATATAAAATTGATAGTTCTTATACATAATCCACACCCCTTGTATCTTATAAAGTTATCACTGTTCCATAATATTTTAAAATTGCCTGATTATCATATCTAACCTAAATCTGATGGTGTTCTCGCCCATACTGACACAGATTCATGCAGTATTTAGATATTAATCATTTTTATTTCTACAGAGGCATCGGATTCAATCCTATGTCTTGTCCCTATCGCAATATAAGGAGCCTCAATTTTTAAATAGCCCCCAGCCCTGCTTTTCACTAACTTGAAGCTTAATCATCAGAAGACAGGAATACTAAATAAGCCTACCTGCCATTTAATTTATAGCTATCTTACTTTATTCATCTTTAAATGTCTCAGCCAGCCAGTTTTTCTGATGACAGTACGGACACTCTAAGTACTTTCCCTTTTTTCCGTTATTTAAAGTCAACATATCCCTAAAAAAACTTATAGTGAATTTTTTATTACAAGTTGGACAAACATAGGCATTTTGTGCTGAATGAAAAAAGATTAAAGCATTCAACAGCAAAATATTCATCCCTATAATAAGATACATCGCGATACCGCCTAATAAAGCCCCTACTATACAGCTCAAAAATAAGATCACCACATAAAAGCCAAGCAATAGATAGGTCATTTTATCTATTTTTTCATGATGTTTTTTTCTTATAATCAGCTGTTCCAATTCCTTTTCATTGGCTATAGACATGGTTTTATTAACCTTAATCTCCTCCAAAAGCGCTGACAATCTTTCTTTTAATTCAGTTAGATTTTTTATTTGAGCATCAATACTGCTTTGATGTTCCGCCAATATATTTATAAGCATTTTATATTGATCATCGGAATTTAAAATATTCTTAATCTCTTTTAATGGCAGTTCTAAATTTCTATAAAGACAAACTAATTTAAACTTTTTTAAATCTTCGTCTGTATAAAGTCGCCTCCCGCCTTCACTTATTTTAGATGGCTTGACTATATTTTCCTTATCATAATATTGTACCGTTCTTTTTGTAACCCCACATAATTCAGCTACCCTGCCAGTAGTATAATCGTTTTCCATCATCATATCCTCCTGTTATTTTCAATACAATTTTATGGTATTACGCTACGTGACCAGCAAGACTTTTCAATCTTTTTATGAAAAAAAAGTAACTAATCTTCTGGATTATAAAATTACAGTCTCCCTATGATTTGCATCTACACTCCTATTTTATTAATCGCAAGATTATCATTTCATTCTTCTCAATGATATAAACAAGCATTGACTAATGCCTTAGTCTGTTTCCTGAATAGGAGTTATCCCCCATTTTCTGGAAGCCCATAAAAAACAAAAACTGACAATTGTTCCCACTATACCATATACAGCGTCGATCAAATCAGGTGTATTCATGAATCCCATTACGGTTTCACATAATATATTTGCGATCATAGTGACAATACCTAGTACAACAATCTTTTTAAAAGATATGCCTTGTAAAGTCCAAGAAAAGCCAATCGCAAGATAAAACAATAAGCTTAATGAAAAATTAGAAACATGAGAATTGATTTCTTGATTGATGACAACAATATCACTATTAAAAGCACTGATCCATCTTAGGATGGTCAATAAAAAGACTATAAAAATTAAGCTGTAATACACAATATTGGTTATTTTATTGGGTTTAAATTTATTATTCATACTCATATTCCTTTCTATATCTGCTTACGATTCGCTATTATACAGCTTTAGCGAGCCGCTGTAGCGCTTCCTCTTTTGTATTAACAAAAAATATGTCGTTCCCATTGTTGCATTCGTAAATAAAATCTTTCAAAGCCTTACTTGTATAGGGCGCAAAGTCACCATATATCGCAAACTTAATATGATAGTTTACAAACTTTTGAAGAATTTCTCCCGCAATACCCGTGCTTAATATAAAGAATTGCTCTGAAATTGCCGCTTTATTAACCGCAAGCCTATCAGTACCTGTTTCATATTGCATTGACATAATAAAATCTAAAGCCGACTGAGGATCTGTCATGATGACCTCTTTACTAAATATTGCGGCAATTTTATTATGATTTAATGTTTTGATTTCTATTTGCATCATGCTCTCCTTTTGCAACCTATTTTTATGGTGAAACAGACTGAGTTCTTTATTTCATCTTACTATATTTATTGCCTGTTAACAATTAATCTTTCTACAATATGGAAGATATAAAAAAACATCTCATAATCTTAAATACTCCTTTTGCTTATCGTCTCATTAAACTGCGGTTCAGCTTTTAAGGCATCTAAACGATCCTATTAACCTCTAACAAAGAACGTCTACCAAATCCATTTTTGATAATGATTTTTGATATTCCTTTCCACTCGTCATAGTGTAAATACGGGTGGTTTCGATATTGGAATGCCCCAATATATCTGCCAGTCTCACGACATCTTTTTGCATTCTGTAGTAGGTTAAAGCAAATAAATGACGTAAATTATGAGGATAGACTTTTTTCCCATCCACTTTAGCGTCCTCACATAGTTTTTTCATAGCGACCCAAATATTGGAGCGATCCATCGGATTTCCTCTTTTGGTGACAAATACCGGACCGCTTAAAATCTTTTCCTGCTTGCAATAAAGAATCAAGATCTTTCTTAACTTATCGGGAATAAAAATAACTCGTGTTTTCCCTTTATTATGAACTACTGATTTCCCCTCTTTTAAACTTTCAACCGTAATATACTGATGTTCAGATACACGTATACCTGTACCGCAGATGGTTTGCAGCAGCATATAAAGACGTTCGTTTTCTTTTCGCAAAGCAGCTTCCAGCAGTCTTTTATACTCCTCTTTTGACAGTTCTTCTTCACAGATGACATTTCTTTGCAGCTTATGCAATTTTAATTTAAAACTGCTTAAATTCATAAACTCCAAAAGACCGTTAATCGCAACCAGCATACTATTGATGCTTGATATTTTATATTTCTTATCTGCAAGACTTTGCTTATAAGCCACTAAAACTTCTTTCGTGATCATTTTATCTTCCGGAAGATATTCATAAAAAGCTCTAATATCCCGCATATACTTATTAATTGTAGAGGTACTTCGTTCTTCCTCATATAAGAAATCTTTATACTTTTTTATTGTTTTTAAACTTAATTTTGCTCGTTTCATTTCGCACTTCTCCTTTTTAATTCTTTGTGTCATAAATTCATCATAGCACGTTGAATTTATACAGCATACTGATAATCGGGAGATAATTTAAAAATAAAATAATTTTTTATAGAATTGATATGATTTTATCGACTTCATATATTTAAGGTTCTAAACTTAGGATATTTCTTATTTAATATATGAATTTTTATTTTTATACCACCTAGATTAAGAAACAATAAAATGATTGAAACAGGCTTATAGTTGTTTGAATGATGAAGATATATTATACTATTAGACAGATAACCATTTAGGAGGAAACGGTATGGATTTTAGTGAGAAGCTTCAGCAATTAAGAAAACAAAAACAAATGACACAAGTTCAGTTGGCTGAGCGTCTCTATGTAACGCGTACTGCTGTTTCTAAATGGGAAAGCGGCAAAGGCTATCCCAATATTGAATCCTTAAAAAGCATTTCCAAGCTGTTTTCGGTTTCTATTGATGAATTATTATCAGGAGAAGAACTGATTGTCTTAGCTGAAAATGAGAATGGTAAAAACATCAGCAGCTTATTGAATCTGATCTATGGGGTATTAGATCTTCTCTGTTTATCATTTGTCTATTTGCCGTTATACGGACAAAAGGAAGTGGATTTTATACGTGCGGTTTCTTTGCTTGTTTACCATGATGCTTCGCCGGTTATTCGCACCATTTATTTTATCCTTTTAACTTCACTTTTTGCATTTGGCATCATTGAACTCCTTATGCGCCATTACAATTATGAAAAAGGATTGAAAAAAATGAAAATGACGTCGATCTTTGTTCATGGATTAGCCGTTATTTTCTTTGCAATCAGCTTACAGCCTTATATCAACGTCATGCTGTTTATGCTTTTCATCATTAAAATATATATTTTAATAAAATCTAAAAACAGTTGATATTATCAATAGAATTTAGGCTCTGACACGATTCGTGTCGGAGTTTTTTTATGATGTGACAATTCGTTTCTTGAGGTTTAATGGGAATAAACAAATAATGGATATGCAAACGTTATTGCAGAAAGGAAATCATTATGACAAACATTATTGAAACTTATCAGTTAAGCAAGGCGTATCAGCATACAATAGTCGTTGATCATGTAAACCTCCATGTTCCTAAAGGAAAGATTTATGGCTTGCTGGGAAGAAACGGAGCCGGAAAAACAACATTAATGAAAATGCTGCTTCGATTAATAAAACCGACCGGCGGGCATTTCAATTTATTTAATGAGAGACCAAAAGAGGAACATTATCATCGAATCGGATCTTTAATTGAATCTCCGGGTTTTTATGATAATCTAACCGCTTATGAAAATTTACACCTACTTCAATGCTATCAAGGCAAACAGGACAATCAAAGAATTTATGAAGCATTAAAAACCGTTCATCTTCATCATGAAACAAAGAAAGTATTTTCAGACTATTCCTTAGGAATGAAACAGCGTTTAGGGATAGCCGCCGCCATTGCACATCAGCCGCAGGTGCTTATTTTAGATGAACCGACTAATGGATTAGATCCCATCGGCATCTCACAAATGCGTTCTCTATTAGTGAAATTGTGTCATGAAAATAAAATGACCATTTTAATATCCAGTCATATTCTTAGCGAAATAGAACATATTGCCGATATGATCGGAGTGATTCATCAAGGGCGTTTAGTGGAAGAAATGACAATCGATGAACTGAAACAAAGACAACGCCGTTATTTATCTATTCATGTAAATGATCCTAAGCAATCACTCGACTGTCTCCTTCAATACGAGCCTACCCTCCAATATGTATTAGATGGGCAATGGATTAAGCTTTATGACTGTAAACAACAAAGTGATGTCTATAATCAGTTATTGATAGAAAATCGTATTGCAGTTCAGCAGCTGCGAATTGAAAAAGAAGATTTGGAAAACTACTTCTCAGATCTGATAGGAGGAAAAGACATTGGTTAGGTTTGTTTATTGTGAATGGTTAAAATTGAAACGTTCAAGGATTGTGTTATTTAGTGCTGTCAGTGTATGTGCAACACCTTTCATGCTGTTTGTTGAAGCATTGCAGACACATTTTGAGCATCCGGAGCAGTTGTTTACTTTAGCGGATATTTACAGCAATGGTTTACTGTATGAGATGCTATTAATCAATATGATGGTCTACGTCGCCGTCACGGCATATTTATTCAGTCGGGAATATACGGAACGAACACTGAAAACGATTCTGCCATCTCCGGTCTCACGCTCTTCTTTTTTAACGAGCAAGTTTTTAATTCAACTGATCTGGATCACGATATTGATGCTGATCACTTGGACTGGAATCTTTCTTTTAGCCGGATTATACCATCTGATGATTGGCTTAGAAGGCTTTCATATATCTATTGCTTTTACATGGCTTATTAAAATGCTGCTAGGCGGTATCCTGATGTTTATAACGTTGAGTCCGTTTGCTTACCTTTCTTTAAAAAGCAAAGGTATTGTCGTTCCCATCCTCTTTTCAGCCGTCATTGTAATGGGAAGTGCTGCTTTAGCTAATCAAGATTTAGGTGCATTATATCCATGGACAGGAACCTATTTTCTTATGATGGGAAAAACTTTATCTACTATCTATCCTATTTGGCTAAGCAGTATCATAATTATTTTAATTGCCATGATTGGCTTTATTAGCACATATACTTATTTTAAGAAGGAGGATTTAAAATGATAACCAATTTAATTGAGGTCCTTAAAGTCATTTTACTGGGAATCGTCGAAGGTATCACAGAATGGCTGCCGATCAGCAGCACCGGACATATGCTTTTAGTAGACCAGTTTATTACTTTAAATGTGAGTGATCATTATAAGGAAATGTTTTTTATCGTGATCCAGCTTGGCGCCGTCCTCGCTGTTGTTGTATTGTTTTATAAAAAAATGATGCCTTTTCAATTTAACGATAAGCGTTCACCAATGATTAAAACCGATATTCTTTCATTATGGATGAAAGTTGTGGTAGCCTGCATTCCCGGTGCAATTGTAACGCTTTTATTTGATGACTACATCGAGGCACACTTTCATACACCGGCAGTCATTGCCTGTGCCTTAATTTTTTATGGAATTGCATTTATCTTTATTGAAACTTGGAATAAAAAACGTACGCCTGTTGTCCATGAACTATCTGATATTACGTATACAACCGCTTTTATGATAGGGCTGTTTCAGGTCTTATCCATTATTCCGGGAACATCTCGTTCCGGTTCAACGATCGTTGGTGGGTTATTAATCGGTGTTTCGAGAGTTGCTGTCGCTGAGTTTACTTTCTTTTTAGCTGTACCGGTTATGTTTGGACTAAGCTTTATTAAAATGCTGAAGTTTGGCTTTATCTTTACAGCCGCCGAACTGACATTACTGATTATTGGAATGGTTGTTGCATTTGTAGTCTCATTGATCGTTATTCGTTTCTTAATGAACTATATTAAAAAACACGATTTCAAAGTCTTTGGCTGGTACCGCATTATCTTAGGCATCATTGTTTTACTTTATTTCACATTTCTATAATTAACGAGGGTTGAACATATCGTTCAATCCTTATTCATTTTCATTGATTACTTTTTCTTGAAGTATCATAAAAATATAATTATGACAATTAAGGGGGCTATACTGGCAAGCGGTTATCCATTACTTCTGATCTATCATAAGAATATAATAAAACTAAAAGACAGATAGTCTGTTGAATACAGAAGTCATCTGTCTTTTGATTATTATAAATTTTATTTCAAGAGAACTATAATAAGATTGAATTTAATCCTAAAATAAATCTTATCTACGCAATATTTTAATTAAATCCTTTTTAACCACTATTTTTAAAGCTATTTGTACAGGCAGTATTATATTAATAATAACTAAGATAAAAATATTAATTAATATTCGCATATCAATTGTATTTATAGCAATATCTAATAATTTCGATATGGCTAATACTTCTATTTTCCCCCATAAGTAACTTACTATAACAATTATAGGAGCCAATATAATTTCTTCTAAAAAAATTAAAGAAATTAAATTTTTATGTGTTAATCCATTTGCTTTTAATAATGCAAAATCTAATTTTCTACTTTCCATGTTTCTTATAAATACAAAAATAAACATTAAAATAGAGACAATAAATAGAGTTACCGCAAATATTAAACCAATTTTAGAGGACTCTTTTAAATCGTTATCCCTCTGGTATAATTCGTTTGAAGGACTCTTCACCTCTTTATATTTCTTATTAAAATTATCTACTAAAAAAGACATTTCTTCTAAACTTTTAACTTTTACAAGAAACTGATTCGTTTCAGGCAAATTATCCATATTATCTAGATAAATTAAATTCTCTGCTTCTACGATAGGATCGTTATAAGAAAGATCATAAGTAGCACTTATTTGCATCCTTTCACTCTTCCCGTTAATACTAAGTTCTATGGCTGTTGGTTGATTAAGTTCTTGATATAAATTTTCGCTTATATATATTCCTTCATTAGATATTGTTCTTACAAAATATTTTTTCATGTTATCAATATCATGCTTAAATACTGAGACATAAATAGATTGATTAATTTCAACAGGTATTAAAGGAAAATAGCAAACAGATTCTATTGCACTATCAGCTTCTATTTTTTTTAATTCATCGTCTAAAACTATACTTTGGGAAATTACCAAAATCTCTCTAGAAATCATGTTTTCATATAATTCCGCCTGCCTATTTACGTAGCCATCTTTGAGAACCAAACTTATTGAACAAAAACTAATAATAAAACTCGAAAAAATAATCATTAAAATATTAAGAAGTTTATTTGACTTATAATAACGTAAAACATACCTCATTTTAAAAGATAAAGAAATTGGTTTAGGTTTATTTAACACTATTTCATGTTCTTTTTCGTTTGAATCCTTTATACATATCAATTTTTTTTGATTTAATTCATAAACTTTATCGCAATATTTTAAGGCCATTTTTGAATGACTAGCAATGAGTATGATAATCTTTTGCTTTTTTGCAATTTCTTTTAATAAGTCCATTATTGACTCACTGTTCATCGCGTCTAAGTGACTCGTCGGTTCATCTAAAATTAATAATTCCGGTTCTTTAATAAGTGATAAAGCTAATGCTAGTCTTTGTTTTTGACCACCACTCAATTTTTTTGTATTCATTTCTAATCCAATTTCTAACTTAACTAATTTCATCACGTTTTTAACTGATATTGCATCATAAGACTTTCCTAATAATTCAAAATATTGAGCAAAAGTATCCCTTAGTGTTTCACCTTCTAAAATTAAATAATCTTGAAACACATATCCAATTTTTTCACGTCGATAGTATGCCATTTCTTGTTCATTATTTAAATTTATTTTATTACCATTAAAATTAAAATCAAATTGACTATTATGCTCTAGTAAGCCGATTGAATAAAGTAATGTAGTTTTACCAACCCCATTTTCTCCTGTGAGTGCTATAATTTCTCCTTTGTGCATTGTAAGATTTGAAGGTTCTAACAAGAATATAGGATAATTTAATGAAATATTGTTAATTTGAATCATAATAAAACCTTCCAATGTTTTGAATAATCGATATAAAACCTGTCAATCCAATAAATTGTAGTACACTTTTAATAATAGCTTGCTCAAATCCCATACCCCGTACAATAATATTTAATTTTATAAAAAGAATATATAAAACCGTTAAAATAACACCACCTGTAATCAATAATATTAACCACAACATCATAATAGAGTATAGAGAATATTCCCACATTTTTTTCTTACTTAAACCCATATTGTACAATACTTTTTTCTCTTTTTGAATTTCTTTTCTTGATAGTAGTCCATATAAAAAACAAAGTATAATGATTACAAATAATATTACAAAAACATACATTGATATAAATTTTTCTTTACTTAGAAAGAGTTTGCTTGTTTCTTCTGATGAAGAAACAGCATTATTAATACTAACATTTTTATCTATAGCTCGAAACTCAGAAAGAAAATTTGAAAGTATTACTTCATCAGTTGTTTCAATAAAATAAGTTGTAACTCCTATTGGCTTAAAGCTGATTGTACAAGATTCATTTTCTTCTAAGATTGTACTTATAAATTGAATAAAATCATTAGTATAACCAATATTTAAAAGTGAATCATGAAACGCTTCATTAGAAGTAACTGTAATTTGATCAGGAAAGGATATTTCGGAAGTCACTTTATCAATTAATTCAGTAAGGTATTCATAATTTACATATGCATCTACTTCAGAAGACATTTGATAATATCTTTTATTCAAAATTCCTTTTATAGGTAATTCTATTTCTATATTTTTATATATAACATTACTAATTTGATTACTATCCGATTGTATTAAAATTCTAGAAACTGGAACACTTACAGTGTACGAGAGCAACATATTTTTTTCCACTTTTTTTATTCCTAAAAGATTTGCCAGATCGTAAGTTAAATAAATTCCATCATCTTCTATTGAACTGATGCATTTACTCTCTAAATCCATTTCCTCATAATAAGGAGCAAGATAATTATTAACTGTAGCACCTTCTAAATTCTTCCTTGGATCTTCAAATTTATCTTCTACTCCATTAGAAGATAATATAAAATCAAATGCCTTTTTATTACGGCGTATTAGTTTTCCATCTAAATTTTCTAAACCTTCGTTTGACTCAGTTTTTAAATAGGCACTTATTTCATTAATATTCAATCTTCTTTCTAACGGAACATAGGGATAAATTGTTTCTATACCATTATATTTTTTTAGAAATTCGTAGTCTTCTTGTGTAAACGGATCAGAATCAGGTAAATATAAGTTTAATTTATCGGAGTGATGTACATAACTTATGTTTTTATCTAAAAAATTATGATACAACTTAAAATGATTTGTGTATTGGGTAGCTGCATGAATACCAATTACTACCAATGATGATGTTAACCCTAACAAGAATAGTTTTAAAAACTGCTTAAACTTATATTTTTTATAAGGTCCAATAAAAAGTTTCCATTTACTTTTAATAGGTAGTTTATTTACTGCATCTTTAGGTTTCATAATCGAACTATTAATATTGTCTGTTTCAGCCACAATAACCGTTTTATTCGCTATTTTATAAACCATATTGCAAATATCTTTAACCAATTCATCGTGACTGCTGATAATAATGCATATATTTAATGAACTGGCTAGATTTTTAAGAAGCTTTAAAATCTCATTGCGACTTTGAGCATCTAAAGAAGCTGTAATTTCATCACATAAAATAATTTCTGAATTTTTAGCTAAAGCTACTGCTAAGGCAAGTTTTTGTTTTTGTCCTCCCGACAACATTTGAGGATAAATTTTTTTATCTATATCTAATTGGACCAACTTTAATATCTCTTCTACTCTTAAATTAGCATTTGTTAACGATAATTGTAATTCAATATTCTCCCAACATGTTAAATCGTCTAAGAATATCGGAGTTTGCAGAATATACGATATATGTTTTTTGGCAAAAGATTTAACATCTCTTAGAGATTCATTATTAAATAGATATTCTCCGTTATTTATTACATAATTTCCAAAAAGAACATTTAATATAGATGTCTTACCACTTCCGCTTTCACCAAATATTCCATAAATATTACCTAGCTCAAACTTTAAATAATCAATAGATACAATTAGTGAATCATATGTTATTTGTATATTTTTCAACTCTATCATGTATATCCCCCCCTCATTTTTAGATTTTTATGTCAATACAATTTTTCTATCCGCAATTTTATTTAATGTCTCATCATGTGTAGCAATAATAATTGTTTTATTTTCCGTCTGTAACTTTTTTAGCCAAGTCAAAATGATCTCTTTATTTTCTTCATCTAAAGCAGCCGTCGGTTCATCTGCTAAAATTAAATCACATGGCTTTAATAGACATCTAGCAATAGCTATTCTCTGTTGTTCCCCGCCAGACAAATAATTAATTTTTTTCTTCAAATAATTACTAAGTCCTAAATCATCTAAAGTTTTCTTTATTTTTTCGATTTTTTCTTTTCTATTTAATTCAGAATATTCTAAAGAAATTAACAAATTTTTTTCCACTGTATCATCTTCCATTAAAGCAAAATTTTGAAATATAAAGTTAATATGATATCTCAACATATTAGTAAACTCTTTAGTATTTAATTTTATATTTTTCTTCCCTAACAATGTATAACTGCCTGAATCATAAGTTTCTATTAATCCAATAATATTTAATAATGTACTTTTCCCACATCCAGATTTCCCCATTAAAACAACACATTCACCCGCACTAATACTTAAATTAAAATTATCCAAAACAACATGTTCACCATAGGCTTTATTGATGTTCTCCAACTTAATGATTTCCATAATTTTCTCCTTTAATATATTGAGCTAATCTTTTTGTTTCAATAACTCTAATATAACCGTAGGTTAATATAGCATCAAAAATTACTAAGCCTAACCCTACAATTAAATATTTATATTGTGGCATTATATTAATATATAAATTGTTTGCTGTGGAATTCATAAAAATAATACATAAAACAACAAATAATATTATTATTATCAAATTAATCACTATTTGAACATGTATAAAAGAGTCATATCTTTTCTTAAAAGAAAAACCATGTAATTTTTTAATTGTCAAATTTTTCATATTAACTTCAATAAATATACGAGATGTTTGAAAAGTAATAAATATATATATAACAATAGTAATAACTAAAGCTAAAATAGTGGTTTTATAAATTGTTAATGTAATCATATCTTCATATGCAAATACATTCTTGATAGTATGATATATTGGTCTTCCAAATTCTGAGTTAATATAATCTAATGCTACCTCATTAATCTCATCTTCATCAATCATATTAGTGGGGATCTTTAATGGGCTATTTATCCCAGTCGAAGTAATATTTAAAACCTCTAACTCATTCATATTATCGGAAGTTACAATATCAAAAATTAAGTTATTATGATATGGATTGGACGATACACGTGTATCCATTAAAAAGAATAAATTAGTATCCACATTATCATAATATAAAACCGAATATGCACTGTCATTAGGATGAATATGCTCAATAATTATGTTTTCATTTTTCATCTCGCTTAAGGGTAGGATATATAATCTATCTTTTAAATTATAGAAATTAATAAGTTTTTTTCCATTCTGATCAAACAGATTTAAATACTCCAAATAATTATTATTAATTTTCATAACATTATCTTCTTGAAAATATTGTGAATAGATGGCACCTTTTTCCTCCATAAGTTCATAGTAAGTTTTAATAGATAATAAACGATTATTATTTTCTTCATATCTTTTATAATTTACAGAATCATAATAATCTAAAACGGCATAGCTATCAAACTCTCGCCATCCTTTCCTATGTTTCATTATTTGTTCAGACTGTGATAAATTAGCTAAGCAAAAACTTAATATAGAAACTATCACAGACAATATTACTAACTTAAAAAAATAATTAAATCCTATTAAAATATTTTGATAATTTTTGCCTTTTATGAAAGCTACTATATTTAATGATTGTAACATAAGGATAGAGATTAAGCTGCCTAGAACAGTTACACCTAATAAAATCAGTAATTGACTAATTAAATTTGCCATAAATATTTTATTTGGGTTTTTAACTAAAACCAGTAAAAGAATAGGTAATACTATAAAGCTTCCCAATTCTAATATTAAGAATATCTTATTCAAATTCCAATATATTTTCCAAATACTATAACCATTTACTTTTAAAATAAACATTTTTTTAATAGAATTAAAATAATAATATACTAAAACAATTAGTATTAGAAAACAAATAATTACATTAAGTACTTTTAAAATCGACAACGGCATTTGAATAAAATCATTACTAGTGGACAGCAATTCAGATGGCTCTATCATAAATAGTTCACTACACTCTTCTATAAAAGCTTTAGAATTTTGAAAATTTCCTACTTGAACATAATACGTACCATCCATTGGATAAGAACTATTTTTCAACTTTTTTAAAGTCCAAATTTCCATTTTCGGCTCTGATAAAGGAATATTTAAGTGTCCAATCTGTTCTATATCATTTGTTACATTAGTGGATATATACTGAGAATTAAGATTATTATCTTTAGTAAGCATATTACCACTAAAAAAATTAAATTGATACTCAAATTCATGACTTAAATAGAGTGATTTAACTAAAATATAGTCATGATCATTTTGCCAAATAGTAGTATTTTTCATAAAGTTAGCGTTGTATTTAAAACTTAATAAAGAAATATTATTAAATATAAAATCTCTATCACCGGATAAATTTATTTTTAAAGCAGTGCCGTCATTCCCCATTGCATTCCATGCATCTATATTTTTTTGTTTTGTACCTTCAATAGCCAAAAAAGATTGCAAAATAATAGCTATAAAAATTAAAATAAATAGTATTTTTTTCATTGGGTCCCCTCCTTAACATATCAACAGCTAATATAACTGAAGACCTAACATTCAATACTAAAAATAATTGCTATGCACACTATTCGGATTCATCTAAAATACCATTTAATTTCTGGTCTTTTGGGTTATCGTTCCACAATGGAAAAAGTTTAAGATTATTCTCTAATTTTTTTATCTTTTCAGCCTGTTCATTATTTGTCGTAATTATATAACTCATTGGTTCTAATTCGCCCTGCTTATATTTGTTTATAAGAAAATTCATATCTTCTAGTGGAATATAATAATAAGGTGAACCAGTAGTTTTATAAATTCCTACTATTTGAAAAGTTAAATCTATTCGTTTCATTTCATATATTCCATTTTTAACAGATATCGGCATACGCACTGGTAAAGTCAATAATATTTCTTCAGTAAAATTATTATCTAAATCATCAATGCCCATTTTATCAAGCAATTCAGTTTCAGGTAAATATAACGGAATATAATCCCCAAGTTCTCCAATAAATCTTTTTAAACATTTACTATCAAGTTTTTCAATATCTTTGAACGGTGCAATTGCATAATACTGATAAGGAATAACGAAGTTGGGATCTGCTTCTGATCTCCCTAAACCAGTATCTCGATTTCGTATCTCATATCCATTTCTTTTCAACTTCCATTCAATTGGTATTTCAATAATATCATTTTGTAAATCATTTTCTGAAAAATAATAAGTTAAAGGAAACATATAAGCATCATCAATCTGAACCTTTGAATTTTCTCTTAACTTAGTTATAGTATCGTCACTTATCCACTGGTTTTTCGACAGTTGATAAGCTCGTTGGATATTATCATCATTATTTGATTTGAACAAAACATACTCAGTAACTTGCCTACCTCTTTGACATCCCGTGAGAACAAATATAGCCAAAACTATACATAATACTTTTTTCATTTTTATCTGCCTTTCATAAAAGAAAGAGAAAACAATATATTATTTTCTCTTTCCTTCAATGTTCTGTTAAAAATTAACCTCTATGCGTCCTCCATAAGTTATCATTGAAGAGCCAATACCAGAATAGCCACCAACAACTTGAGTAGCTGTATTAATATATGGTGTATCTTTACTAGTAAGCATTAAATCTGATACATAACTATGACTATCAATAGTATACAATGAACCATTTCTAAATGTCGCATTTACTCTTAATGCACAATAATGATATGTTCCACTAGGATAAGAATAACCTACAGCATATGCAGAGCCGTTAGATGGTGCAGCTTGAACTGAAGTTACCGCTATGGTACATACAACAACTAAAATTCCTAAAATCGCTATAATCTTATTCCCAATTCTATCAATTAATTTCAACATGTTTTTTTCCTCCTTTTTTCTTAAATATAGAAATTAATTTATCAGAAGATCTTCTTTCTATTTTTATTATATATAAGTTTCTAAAAACATGCAATTAACAGAGGAAAATATGGAAATTTTTTAAAAAAAAGCATATTTAATACTTTATTTAGTAAATATTTATTTATTTTTCAAAAAAAAAATAGAAGCAATGTAATAACCCAATAAGAATTAAAATTGCTTCTATATACAAAATTTTTCTTTATCGAACATTTTCTATTCCACATCGATTAGCAACAGCACCATAATTAGAAATTCTGTTTGCATCAGACCTTACACCACCTGAAACCCACTGGCTACTTGCAGTTATGTTTCCTATTGTAACATAACTCATATGATCTACATCAGTAGTATAACGAGAATATCCCTTAGTCCCAGAAATAACCCAATTTGTTCCATATGCCCAATCTCCGCCATTGTAATCATTGCCAATCCATTCACCAGTTATATTATCATGATAAAAACTTTGTCCATTAATATTTTGTACACCAGTTATAATTGTACAAATCATTACAGCGATTATAGGAATTATTATTTTCTTTCTCATGGTATCTCCTCCTTTCACCTTTACTTTAATTAATTACTAAATATATTTCAATATATATTAGCAATTCAGGAAATTAATTTTATTTTTATTTATTGAATTAATTATTAATAACTTTATTATAAAATTTTTTATAAAATATTATTAAATAAACAGTTATTTATCTAAATTTTTAATTCGTTTATTTTCAAATTATTATTTGTATTATAGTAATGTGTTTTTAGTAAATCTAACACTAGCATTCTCATTTCTAAATTTAATGAATGATTATCAGAGCAAAATAAATCTAACAAAAGGTGCTCACATTTTTTACTATAACTTTTATTTAACATAGATTCTAACCAATTTATTAGTATATTTAAATAACGAATTCCATGTGATAAACATTTTGCCTTTTTTAGATTATTTTTACATTCAGAAAACTTATTTAAATAATAGTACGAGAGCGCTATAAAGAAGTATGATTTTCCCACTTTATAAGAGTCTGGATTCTTTTGCAATATAGCATAATCAAAAAAAGTTATAGCTTTTATGTAATCTTTTAAACAAAAATGAAAATAGCCTAATTGATTTAATATTGCAAATAAATACTGTGTGTTACTCTCATTTATACATTGTATAAGATTACTATAACTAATTTCTAAAGCTCCTTTAAAATTTTCTTTAAGTCCTTCTATCACAGAAATTTCTATTAACAATAATCCAGTTAACTTCCTGTTATGCTTTTCATTTAAAATACTAATTTTACTTTCAATCATTTTTGCACTGATCTCTATATACCCGATACTATTAAAACATAATATATATAAATAATCTTTCAACAACAACAACTCATTATCAGGTTCCATATTTTCTATTAAATCCAATTTACTTAACTTTTTTAAACAATCATTAAACTTATTATCTCTATATAGTTCGAAACAATTAATTAGATTAAATAGATAATTATCTAATTCCGTAAAGTTTTTGAGCAATGATTTAATTATTGACAAATAATATTCATAATTTGCTACTTTATAAACATACATAAAACTACCTTTTATTAAATAATAATAAGGATATTCTAAGTAGTTAACTAATAAAGACTTTTTATTCTCTAATAAATCGATTAATTCATATTCATTATTATTTCCAAAAATTATTGAAATAACCAAGCGTTTATAAAATTCTGACATAGTAGATCCATCAATAATAAAATTGACCATTATATTATGGGATGAAAAACCTAATATATTACAGAGCTTTTCTTCTAATTCCGAGTGCAGATCAATTTTTCCGTTTTCATACTCACTTAATTTTGAAACAGATAGATATAATTGGGAGGCAACTTTACTTAAAGTTAGATTTTTTTCACGCCGTAGCAACTTAGCATAAACTCGCATATTGTTACCATTATTTTTCAATGTCCAGCCCTCCCCCAATTAGTAATATTATTATCTTTATATTCAATAATATTATCTATTATTAAATTTTGCAATTTTTCAATAAACAATGCAACGAGTCAAATAAAAAACACTTAATTAATTTAAAAATTTTAATTATATATAAAAAATATTACTTAATAACAATATTTTAATGTATAGAAATAAGATTTATAAAGCAATAAAATTTCATTTTTAACAACTGAATATTTCTTTTAATAGATGATGGGTAGTCATAATAAAAGGAATGCTCCTATAGAATTAAGAACATCCCATTTATTTACCACTATTTTATTATTTTAGTTTTTATCACTCTTTTATCAATCCAACTCAATATTATTTTCAATCCAATAGGCAACCCCATCTTCATTATTGCTTTTTGTCACACTGCTTGCTATAGTCTTTAATTCATCAATCGCATTTTCCATTGCTACGGCATTCGGACATAGTCTAAACATTTCCAAATCATTTTCATCATCCCCAAATACCACAACCTCCTCAATATCAATATCCCATAACTGACATAAATGTTCAATTGCGTGAGCTTTTGATACTTCTTTATGTAAAATACGACATAAAAGCGTTCCTTCAATGCGATGGGCATACATATAATCCGGCAGAATATCCTTCAGCTTCTGCATATCTTCTTCTTTTTGAAGATCCATTACGATTCTTTCGATCATCTTATCCGGCAGATTTTTCAAATCACAGATAACATAATTCTTTTCATGCGGATCGACCTCCCAAATATTGTGATTGGCATAGACTTCCTCATTCATTTCAATGGTAATCCTGCTGTCAGCAAAAGCTGTTATCAAGGTATCAACAAATACATCAAAATCAGTTTTGTTTAAGCCTTTATGATACATAATTCTATCGTGTTCATCATAAATCATAGCCCCATTGAGACATACCAGCAGATCATGGGGAATCCGATCAATTAAGTTCATTCTCTTTAATACTCTTAATGCTCGTGCTGTTGCCGGAACAAATTTTATTCCGTGTTCTCTTGCCTTTGTGATGATCTGATACGTGTAGTCACTGATATTTTTTTGATCATTCAATAATGTCGCATCAAGATCAGTAATGATTAATTTAATTGGCTTCATCTGCATTCTTCCCCCTCTTTTAAATTTAAGTTATCATTATTAAAAAAGCAGTTCTTAAATTCTTGATGAAATAATATTACACTATATTATTCATTAATAATAGTAATATAGTCCTCATTTCAAATATTTTCCATTAGTATTTTACATCTGTACAAAGAATACTGGTTTATTCTAAAAAATAAGCTATTCTCATTTAAGAGAACAGCTTTCACTTACAAAACAGAGGGTAATATATAATTCACAATGAGATCCCAACGATCATGTGCCTTACGCATATTTTTAGACGTGATTGCTACCACAATCTCCTTTTGGGGAATACAGCAGATCATATTGCCGCCGTCTCCTAACGCCATATATGCGTATAATTCTTTGGACTTGTAGATGCACCATAGATAGCCATAATGGGTAAAAGATACTTTAATTTCTTTTTCCAAAGGAATTCCTGTAGTCGATTCCTTAATCCAGTCTTTAGATACAATCTGCTGTTGACCATACATCCCCTCATTGATATAAAGGGAACCTAGCTTTGCCAGATCCCGAGTTGTCAGCTTCAGTCCCCAACCCCCTGTGGAATACCCCATAGGATCTTTTGCCCAGCCTTTTAATTGCTTGCCAAATAAACCTTCATAATCAAATGTTTGATCAGGATTATCATCAATTTCTTTGATGCCGAGCGGTTTAAATAAATGAGTATTCGCAAATTCTCTGGCACTTTTCCCCGTTGCTTTAGTGAGGATCACGGATAAAAGGTGAGCACTGCAATTGGCATACTTAAATGAACCGATATTGCCATTTTTACCGAGCAGATCAAGAGAAAACTTAATCCAATCCTTTCGTCTGACCATTTTTTCCATTGGTTCTTGCATGGGTTTAAAAAGATAAGGTGCTCTCATCGTCAGCAAGTGACGAATCGTAATTGCCTTTTTCTGCACCTCTGAAGGGTGACAGACATAATCAGGAAAGAAGTCCAGCACTTTTTGATCAAGGCTTTTTATAGCCCCCTGATCAACAGCAATCCCAATTAAAGCCGAAAGAAAGCTTTTGGTAACTGAGGCGATATGCCACGTATCTTCCTTTTGACAGCCGTTATAATAACGTTCAAAAACTGTTTTATTGGATCTTATCACGATAATTCCATTTAGATTCTTATACAAAACCGGAATTATTTTATCCATCTCCATTAATTTTTCTTCCTGCATGCCGACTGCCATCGGATCGATCTTCTCAAAAGACAAAACAGCTTGTTCCATCATAAATACCTCCCTGTTAGTGAATTTTGATTTTTCTTCAGCTCTTCCGGCGTTCCCTCTGCGATCATATACCCGCCTTCTGTTCCCCCGCTAGGTCCCAGTTCAATCAGATAGTCACAAATCTTTAGCACATCCGTGTCATGTTCAATTACAATAACTGAATTTCCTTTTTCTACCAACTGATCTAAGAGTTCAATCAATTTAGCGATATCATACTGACTAAGCCCTGTCGTGGGTTCATCAAGAATATAGAGGATATTTCCTTTTCTTTTTCTGCCAATCTCTTTTGCTAGTTTGATTCGCTGTGATTCCCCGCCGCTTAATGTTGGGGTGGGCTGTCCTAACTGAATATATCCCATTCCAATCTGCTGCAGGATCTTTAAAGGGCTGACTATAGCAGGCTGATCACAGAAGAATTCAGCCGCTTCATCCATACTCATCTCTAATACTTCGGCGATTGTCTTTCCTTTATAATGGATCGCCAAAGTATCCTGATTAAATCGTTTCCCTTGACACTTAGGACAGGTCTTATTAATACTGAGATGCTCTCCCAGCCATATTTTTTCATAACCGCTGCCCTTGCATTCTTCACAGGCACCTTTTGAATTAAATGAAAAGTATCCTTCATGCATTCCTTCCGCAATAGCTTCCTTTTGATTTGAATACAAAGCTCTGATTTTATCCCAAATACCAATGTATGAAGCGGGGTTGGAATTGCTGTTGCGGCCAATCGGAGCCTGTGATATTTCCACATAACCGGCAATCGCATTCACTCCATTTAATCCTTCAGCCTCTGTTTTTACTGTTGTATTCACCCTGTCACTATCTTGAACGGCATATTTAAAATGTGTTCGCAGTAATGGCAGCAGCGTATCAAAGATCAATGAACTTTTTCCGCTTCCGGATTTTCCGGCAATTCCCACCAGTGCATGCAAAGGAATTTTGACGGTAATATTCTTAAGGTTATTCGTTTTCGCGTTAGAGATAGTAAGCGATGGATGCTGATTAAGATGCGGCTGAAACTTTCTTATTGGCATCTTCTTTTCACCAGATAAATAGCTTCCGGTAATAGAGGAAGGAGATTTCAATAAACCATCAACATCTCCCTGATAAACAATCTGACCGCCTAAATGTCCGGCAAAGGGACCAATATCAATGATATGATCGGCTTGTCGAATCGTATTTTTGTCATGTTCAACCACAATCACTGTATTGCCAATCTCCTTTAGCTGCCGGATTGAGGTGATAATATCTTCCTTTTCAGAAGCGTGCAGCCCTGCTGTCGGTTCATCTAAAACATAAATAAGTGAATCCATTTTTGTATCTAAATGTGCATTCAAAAATAATCTCTGCAGCTCACCGCCGCTTAATGTCGACATTTCCCGATACAGCGTCAGATAGCCTAGCTTAGCATTCATTAAATGCTTTAATTTATTCAGGATATCTTGAACTAAATTGTTTCCAAGCGAACTGTACGCTTCTGTTTCACAGGTTTCTAAAAGAAAGTCATATAGCTCTGAAATAAGCATCGTACACAGTTCACCAATGTGCTTTCCATGAATAAAAACACTTCTCGCTTCCTCACCGACACGATAACCGTGGCATTCTTGGCATAACTGCATCGCATAAAGATCTTGAACCGCTTCTCCCTTGCGTTGGCGATTTTCAAAGGCTTTGGTTAAACAATAACTGTTTTTCCCCAGTTCAAAACGTCCGTAGATAACTTCATCTTTTACTTCATTCGGCAGTGAAACAAAAGGTCTATTAAAATACTCATTAAAGCGCTTCTTTAAAATATTCATATAACCCGGAGTCACTTTTGATTTAATAAAGACCTCTTCTAATATCATTTGGTCATCGCTGACAAGCCGATCGATATTAATTTCATAGTTTGCGCCTTTTCCGGAACAATGCAGGCACATTCCACTAGCGGAATTATAGGAAAAGAAGCTGGGTCCAAAATGTTCATCCGCATCATAATCCTCACTGTTTACTTTCCCTTCGCTGGAATATAAGAGGGTCAGCATATGCAAAATTCCGGTGCGTGTTCCAACAGTAGAGCGTGGATTGCTTTGGCGAATCGTATTTTGATGAACGGCAATCGTTGGTCCGATTCCTTCAATCGAGTCGAATTTATAAGATTCTTCCAAGTTAGTCAGCATACCTAAAGACTGCAAATACTGCTTGCGTCCTTCCTCAAAGATAATATCAAAGACTAAGCTGGATTTCCCGGACCCGCTGACTCCCGTTGCCGCAATGAATTTGTTTTTAGGCAAGGTCACATTCATATTCTTTAAATTATGGAGACGTGCCCCCTTGATCTTTATTTCTTTCATGTCATCACCTCATCATTAAATTCAGGATTTAATCAGAGATGGAAAAGCTATTTAGAAGAAACGATTGGCTCTACCGGCAGATAAATATCGACTAAGTGCATATTATTCGGATCGGCTGAATGATCATTCATATACATTTCAAAAGGACAGCTGTCACTGGGCATATAACCGCTTGTTGTCAGCCATTCTTCATAAATATAATCCCAAATTGCACTATAGAGGTGCTGTTCAATATAAAAATGTCCTACAAGATACTGTCCAGCCGGCAATTCCATTACCCCAAGTCCACAGCTTTCATCTACCTTCGCCTCTTGGGCAATCGTTACTGCGATGCTGGTCTTGAAGTAATCCGGTTCAGTAAACTCAGGATGATCATGATAGACGGATAATACCTTTGTTTTTTCATCCAATAAATACTGCTTTTGTGCATCGGCAAACAACTGTTTTAACAAGATAGGAAACTGATTAGCCAACTCACCGTAATTTCCAGTAAAACGAACATAAGCAACCCGCATCTTTTCTACATTCCGGATTTCTACCTGTCCTTCTATCTTTTCTTTAAGTTCATTCTTTTCCATGTCTGATACACTTTGATTGTATCTGGAAATATTATATTGGTCTTTGCAATTCTTGCGATAATGTTTGCGATAATCATTGGGACTGATCTTATACATCTGTTTAAAACTTCTTGAAAAAACGGAGGAATCGGTAAATCCCAGATGATAAGCAATATCAGTAATACTCATATCATCACGCTGACCTAAAAGTAAAGCTGATTTTTCCAGTTTAAAGCGATGAACATACTGTGACAGGGATTCATGTGTCATGGCTTTAAAAATCCGATGAAAATGATATTTAGAAAATCCCGCAACCTGCGCCAATTCTTCCAGTGTAAAAGACTCAAATACATGAGCTTCGATATAGTCCTGAACTTTATTGATGCGATGCTGATATTCACTTTTACTTTTATAATGCTCCATACAGTTTCTCCTTTATATAGCTATTGATCTGCTTTTCTTTTTCATTATACCCGAACTATTTTAATAGCTCAACGAGAGTGTCCCATAACAAATAAAACTGCCAGTTTGTATATAGGCAGTTTTATAACATTATTTTGTGTTTAAATAGCGCCATTCATATTGTTCCATCGGAATCGGCTTACTGAAGAGGAATCCCTGTACGGTTTTAACTCCGCAAGTTTTTAGCACTTCAAACTGAGCTTCGTTTTCTACGCCTTCTGCGATTAGATGAATGCCTCTTTTATTGCATACTCCAACCATCGCTTCAACGATCGACTGCGCATACATATTCGACACAATATCTTTAACAAAGCCCTGATCAATCTTTAAAATATCAAATTGAGCCGTAGCTAATAAGGCAAGATTTGAACTCTCTGCACCAAAATCATCTACCGATACTAAGAATCCGGCTTCTCTGATCTGATTGATTCGATCAGTTAAACTCCTGCAGTTAGCTGAGCAGGTGCTCTCTGTTATTTCTACTTCTAAATATTGCTTAGGTATTCCATATTTTTTAATAATCGTTTCCAATTTTTCTAATAAACTGTCTTCCATAAAGGTGCTGCGTGAAAAGTTGCTCGATATTGGAAACAGCTTTTTGCCCTGCTGCTGCCATTTTTGGAGCTGGGCACAGACAGTTTCAAAAACATAGAAATCAATTTTACTGATCTGATACGTATTTTCAAGTACCGGAATAAAACGATCCGGCGGCTGAACCATGCCGTCATCATCTAAATAACGAACCAAGGCTTCAGCACCTACCAGTGCATGAGTTTCTACGTCAAGCTTTGCCTGCAAGTACACTTGAAATTTTTTATTGGCAATTTTATCTTTGAGCACCTCTGGATCAGATAGGTAATCCAGCACATCGTTTTGATGACGATAACGTCCGGTCTCAAGATGACGATGATAGAATTCTTTTTTATCGGTATACATGAATTCATCTGCCTGATTAATGATCTTTTGAATTTGATGACAGCTGCTTTCCCATTTATAACCGATCGCAGCAGCACATTCCTCCTGAGCTAAGTTGTTTTTCAACTGATAAAGATTCTCTTTGAAATCTTCTTCTTTCACATCAAGACAGATAACAATAAATTCATCTCCCCCGATTCGATAAAAAGATCCGTTTACAATACTCTTTTGAATAATATCTGCACATTTTTTTAATAAAGCATCTCCGGCATCATGTCCCAATTGATCGTTGACTTCTTTTAGTCCATTGACATCTAAATAGATGACCCCTACCGATTCTTCTTTTTCTATCAGCTTATTAATATCTTGAATGTAGCGGTTTCGATTATAAAAAGAAGTTAAAGTATCAATATAACTCAAATGATAAAGTGCTTTCTCATCTTCTTCTCTGCGCATTGCCAGCATGATGTAATAGCGAAGCGTTTCTAAGAACGTAACTGCATTTTCCATAAGATTTTGATCAGGGTTATCTAACCCAATACAGCCATCTAACACTCCTTCACGTTCTAATGGCACCATAATCACACTTTGAATTCCCTGCTGAGCAAGAAATTCATATTCATATGGCATATCTTTAATATTTTCAAGATCACTGATCACAATATTCTGCTGATGATCGAACATGTTCAGCCAGACTGCAAATTCTGATTTAGGCAGGTTCTGCAAATTATCTATCTGTGGTTCAATATCCTCTCTGCACCACTCTGCAATATTGGACATGTTCTCTCCGTGAAAAGCGAAAATATAAGCACGTTCCGCTAAGAATAACTCACCGATTCTTTTCAATACATGAGTAGCTGCATCAAGCATATCCTGATTACGATAAAACTCACGGATACATTCAACAAGAACATTATCGCGTTCCACTCTGTTTTTCAATTCAATTTTTTCATTTGCTGCATCGGTTATATCGAACGCAATCTCCATTCTTGCTGGACGCCCCTCCCATTCCATGAGACGGTCTTTTAGTAAATAATGCCGATGCGTAATCAGATTGGTATGCTCCCAAGTATAGGTTTCACCCTTTTTTAGATATTTTGTGGTACAGAACGGACAAGGGGCATCCAGTCCTTGCAAAGCCTCATAACATTTTAAATGGGCATCATCCGTAATATTGAATGTCTTTTTCCCCATCTCATTCGCAAATAAAAGCTCATTTGTTTCCACATCAGATACATACAGTAATTCTGTAATCTCATTCATGGGAACCAGCAATTCCTGAAAACGTTGAGACAGCTGCTCCCCTTTTTTACGGTTTTCCTCTTCAACAACATCCAACTGAATACGGCGCTTTTCTTGGAAAAAGGCATAAATGGTACAGAGAACTGCTACCAAGATAAAAATCCCGTTCATATAAATCAATTGATTACGAGCGCTGCCTACTGCTTCTTCTGTATAAACTTCAGCAGCCATCACCGTTTCATCCGCTAAATTGAAAAAGTCCTCACTTAAATTAAATAAGTTATCTCCTGATGTTTCCTGCATACGATATCGCTCAATCTCTGCTTTGATTTCCTCCCATTCTGTACGCATTTGCATAAGTTGAGATTGGAACGCCTCTGCTTCAAGCTTAATTAAATTCAAGTCTTTGCTGCCTTCACTAAGTCCAATCAAAATATTATCGATCCGCTCTATTAAGTTATCATCAGGATTATAGTTCAATTCCTTTTTAATTAATCTTTGGGTAGCTCCTCGAACGATTCCGGTATAATTGATAATACGTGCATTCCCTTGCAGATTATTGATTGAACGAATCGACAACATCCCACTCAATATTAAGGCAATACATAAAATAAATGGAACTGCTGCTATGCGCAGCTTAGATAACTTCTTCTTCACCAAAATCACTCTCCTATTGCAGTTGAACCCCAAATTTTTTAAATGCTTATATTTAGATACATTATACCATTTTTCTTACTAAAATTATGCTTTACTTTCTAAATAAATGAATTTGTAATCACCGATATAAATCATGAGAAACGTATTGTATTTACAACCAAATAAAAAGCTATGCTTTAAACGCATAATTATTCACCATATATTCTATATTTTTATTTAAAATAATCTGAAACCTTTCCCATGATGTAATTTCCTTAATCAATGCCTCATCAAACCGCGATGCACAGCCCTGCTGAAAACAATGGAAAGACAGCAGCAATTGATAAATAAATATCTCTAATCGTATACGATTGGCTGCTGATTAATATTAACCATAGGTTTCTGATCCTGCGCCGCATGGTTTAAAATAATTTTGAGACATCCTATCCTTGTGAATCAATAGGGTAATATGATGATAGTAGTCATAAATATCTATGATGCAAAATGTCTATGGAGTTTATCACCGGTAATTTTAAAACCGTAATTGGCTTTGCTGGTCAATGTTAAATGATAACGCTGTAGCACCTTTCGGATTCGATGAAACGTTTTAATTTAAGGAACGCTTATCGATAAACAGCGAAACGACAATATAGTCCGCAGTCACATAGTCCCGCTCGAAAAGAATACAAAGTGTTTGATAGACTTGCATATCTTCATCTGTGGGAATCTCACTAACATCCCCATAGCTTCCTAATTGTGGCAAAAGAATCTTTTGAAATATAAACCCAGTCCTATTTTATTCATCTGTAAATAAAAAGGAAACTGAAATATCAGTCTCCTGTCAATATTATTTATTCAGCAATTCTTTTCTCTTTTTATCCAATACTAAGATAAGTCCGCTGATAAGAGCTGCTCCGGCAAAAGAAGCAATGAGTGAAACATTATTTTCATCTCCAGTATCTACTTGTTGTTCTGTTTTTGTGGTAGTTATTTCAGATGGTTCTGATGTTAATGATTCAGCCGGTTTTTCAGGCTGTAAATCGATAACAGGCAGTTTATCCTCTAATATTACCAAGGCATAAGTTGAAAAACGATCGGTCTTAAATGAGAGGGTTCCATCTTCATTCACAGTCACATCTAAAAATTCAGATTCATCATTATGAATACGTAATATACCCAGTGATTGGTCTTGGAAATCAAAATCTCTTGGCAATACGATGGTATAAGTAATTTCTTTATCTAATTGGTTCATTGTCCCTAAAACTTCATTTGTATTTGTAAGGAACTGTATACTTAAATCAAAGTACTGGACTACATTCAGTGTTTGATTGTCGCTTACTGCTATAGTCTTGATCTCTGCTATCAAATCTGCTTCATTTTGAGAGAGCTCCTTTTCATCCAGTCTTGTCATCACAGTCTTAGCATTAATAGCTTTTCCTGATTGAATCGCTTGTTTAAGGTTCTCTATTGTATTCGCATCAACTTTCTGATCAGATATCGAACCGTTGGTAATAATTGCCTGTACCACATCAGTCACATTATCTTTTAAAGTTTCTTGAGAAACAGGATCACTTATTGTTATCTGTATATTTTCATTTGGTTTAAGATTCTTATCCGGCTGTTCTATTTCTATTGAAGTCACACTTATATGACAAACGGCACTTAAATTTCCTACTTTCGCTGTGATTGTAGCAATTCCATTTGCTTTCGCCTCCACAACTCCCTCTGCATTTACAGTTGCCACATTGGCATCACTGGTACTCCATATTACATTATCTAATGTACTTTCAGGTGTAAGTGTTGCTTTTAAAGTAAAGGCAGCACCCACACTTAATGAGTGCGTAGATTCAGAAAGTGTTATGGCAGTGGCACTTTGAGCTACTTCGTAGAAAGTATCCACTTGAATACAGCTATATCCCTCTTTTAAAAATGCACTGACATCATGTTGAAACTGTCCGCCAGATATAGTGGTATCCACATAACCATCCGCAGATGAATCGAAGATGATATCTGCACCAAACGTACCGTTAAACGTTCCGCCACTAATTCTATTTGTTGTTGTTTGGCTTGCAGTGTCAAAATAGTTTGCGAACGTATAGCGATCTTGTAGCGGCTGATTAAATGTACCGCCCAAAACCACTGTAGTAGCAGGTCCTTCCCAAAATCTTGTTAAAAGGGTTGCATTCCCGCCATTAAAATTTCCGTTATTGATTATAGCATAGCCACTGTTTTGGATCGCAGCGAAACGATCATTGGTGGTACAAGTAAATGTTCCGCCATTAATTGTTAATTCACCATATAAATCCGCACTTGCATCATCATTTTTAATAACAATCCCTGAATCTGTGAAAGTCCCATCTGAAATTGTCATCTTTCCCATATTCTTAATTAATGCTGAATTTTTTGTTCCATTTTGTTCTTTTTCATTAAGAGTATCATCTGTAAATGTACCGTTGACAATATTCGTAGTCCCGTTATTTTCAATTAAATAGCCATAGCCCGTTTTAGTCATATTACCATTTCCGGTTATTTCTAAATAGCCATTTACGACTAATCCCGCGCCATTTTCTTTTTGCAGGGTTAATGTTTTTCCATTTAAATCTAACTGAACACGTTTATCTTCTGCCACTGTCATTTGCGGCTGAGTAATATTATCTTGCAGTATCAATGATCCATTTCCTTTTTCTATCGCTTCTGCTAATGTATCAAAAACAGCTCCGGAACTATCCTGAATAGAATGATCCGCAGCATAAAGATTCATTGGTACATTCATTAGTCCTACGAACATAAATCCCATGACAAAAATACTTAAGGTTTTCATCTTTATAGACTTTTTCATCGTTTAATTCTCCTATATCAATAACAAAGTCCTTGCTTAATATTACAGAGAGAAACCAAAACGGTTCCTCCCTAACTTTTTATACCTTGTCATTGTATCTAAAGCATTATTGCTTTAATCCTTTTTTTCTAAATACAAATATTGCTCCGGCACTCATTAACAGCATCACAAAAGTTGAAAGAATAGCTGTTGAATCCTGTGTTGACGGATTTGCCTGATCAGACGGAACTTCCGGATCAGATGGAGCTTCCGGATCAGACGGATTCACAATTTCAATCTCCGGAATCTGATTTCTCATTTCTAATAATAAGGCATATTCTTTACTCAATTCCTTTTGTTCCTGTTCAGATAACTGCGCATAATCTGTCAATGCTTTATCGATACTCGCCAAATCTTCATTCGTTATTGAAGCGACATCTTTAGATAAAATTGACTGATGCGTATTCTTAAATGTATCTACTGCATCTTGAAGCCCTTTTATTTGATCACGTAATGCAGCTAAGCTCTTATATTCCGAATGTAATTGATCTTGTGCTCTTTTTGACAGCTGATCATAATTATCAATTGCTTCATTAATACGATCTAAATCACTGAGCGTAGTATCTTTCATTTCTTTATTGATTACATCCTGATATGTATCTTGATAGTTCTGTATTTCGCTTTGAACAAGATCCAGTGCTATTTTTAACTCATTTAAATGACTGTCTTCATTCTGTAGCAATGCTTTGGTTTCTTCATCTAATTGATCAAAAGCATTTATCGCTGCTTGAACTTTAGATATTTTATCTAATGTTATCGTATCTTTATCTTCATTTAAAATGTTTTTAAAATCATTTAAGAATTTTACTTTCTGTGCATTTTCTTTGATGGTATACTCCCCATTAACAAAAATCACATTATATTTATCACTTGTTGATTTTCCGGTAATCACATATTTACCAATGGCTGTACCTTCCGCTTTGGTTAGTTCAGCCTTTAAGTCTTCAATGGTATCTCCGGTCTGTAGTGCCCCTTTAGAAATTTTCATTGTTAACGGAGCAAAGGCATATCCTTCCTGAGTAGATTGATTGTCAATCGTTACTTGAATATCTAATTTTGAAATTTCATAAATCTGATATATAAAACCTGATGTTTTATAAGTTCCGCTGCTGTCTGTCACCGTCTTTTTCACATTAATTTGAACTACATATTTTCCTGGTAATGTTGGTTTTTCATTTCTATAGATATATTCTGAGTAATTCTCATCAATTCCTTCTGAATACTCAGCATAGCTGATGTCTACAGAATCCGTATCCGTTACCCCATTTAACTTAGGTGTATAATCTTCTCCATAAGCATAATGAGTTCCATCCGCTTTTGTTAATCCGCTAATACTGACATTTGGATCTTTACTATAGTCAATGACTTTTAAAATATAAAGATTACCGGCATCATCCACAGCCAGTTCACGCCCATCAGGATTAGTGATATATGAATTTTTCAATAAATCTTTAGCTTTAATCCCGTTGACTACTTCTTTTCCCGGAACAAAATCATTAGATAAGTTTAATCTTAATTTGAAATCATCCCTGCAGTTTTCAGTTGCTGTTAAGGAAACCTTATTAGCAGAGGTCAGATAACAGATCCCATCTAATGCCACTCCATCCAATTTAATAAAATTAATATCACTCGTTGCATTTTTATTGTCTACATAAATAGCACCGTTGTCAGAGACTTCAAAACCTTTATCAGAGTTATTAATGCTTCCTCCTGAAAGTGTTATCGCTTTATTCCCATTTCCTACATACAATTCTGTACCTAAAGCAAAAGCATTGATTGCTTTTCCAGAATTAACCGCTGTGTTATCTATCAATGTTCCACCATTCATTGTGAAGGTCATTGTATCACTTTCACCGGCATTTAACATTGCGATACCACCACCATGGGATACAGAAATATTGTTGTGGATAAGTCCGCCACTCATTTCAAAATCAGATCCATTAGATACCATAGCAATAGCGCCACCGTTAGCTTGGTCGTTCGTTCCAATTTCCGGCCAATTGGCAAAATTACGTTCTATGGTTCCATTGTTCAAAATGACTTTCCCACCAGCTATCGCAATGGCACCGCCCTGTCCAAATGTACATTGGTTATCTTGAATAAGAATATTGCTTTCACCGCTTGTGGAAGCGCCAATGGTAACCACCGATTGATCGGCTGCATAAACAGCTCCGCCACTATGTGCACGGTTATGAAGAATATTCACATCAGCGGCAATATTAACAATGCTGTTTTCCCCTGCATAGATGGCGCCACCTTGTCCTACAGATGATAGACTTTCTGTATAACTTGGTGCAAAAGTACTGTTTTTTCCAAAATATGTATCATTAAATTGAATAGTCCCGCCATTAACAGTTAATGTAGAATTACTTACATAAATAGCACCACCGAAAGCTGCTCTATTTGCTCCATTAATAACATTCAATTCATTATAATTCGAATCGTCAATCTCTGCTGTCCCACCAATAGTTCCGCCATTAATGTTTATAACTGAAGCATTATCGGCTGAAATAGCTCCGCCATAAGATACATCAGTATTAATAAACTCAACGCTTCCTTTTCGTTGTACATCGATATGAGTGGTAGCGTTTTGCTGTATTTCATAAACAGCTACAGATGCCATATCACTGAATGGATTTACTTTCACATTATTTTCAATGCTTAAAAAATTTCCCGTGTCATAACAGCCAACACCTGTATTTCCTGTCCACTCACCATACAATTTAAAATCACTTTGAGCCGCTTCTGCCCATTTTTTCAATTCAAGATATGAGTCTTTTGTCAATTTTGCTGCGGCTGAAACCTCTGCCTCATTTTTTCCAGCATCATGTGCAGTGTACACTGCATTGACCCTGTTTGCCCATTGATCGAATAAATACTGCATATAGGTCGCACTATCCATATCCGGATCAAGTCCTAAGCTTGTCATTGTCTTCCTTGTTTGAAAATTTGCTTCACATGGATAGCCAACTAAATCACATTCATCTGTTAATGTATACGTTGCTCCGCCAAGGGTAACAACCGCTTCTGATTTCATTAGACTGCCATTGTTGGTGATGTTTCCACCATTCATTTCCACCGTTCCGCCATGACTTACAATGGCTGTATCTGCATTATTCATAAGTGTTCCGCTATTGATCACTAATTTACCACCGGCTTCTACCTTCACAATAGCTTCGCTGCCTTTTACTACATTGTCCCGATTTCCATCAATAGTGGCATCAATGGTTAATGTTGCCCCATTCTTAACGACATACATATCTCCATAAAATCCATCGGCTCTTTTCACCGTTCCGCTTACAGTCTGACTGCCTGTAATGACTTGCGTTGCATCAATCATTCCATCTGCTGCATAAATATTTTCTTTTCCCAGAAAGGGAACAGACAACATTGCTGTCAACGCTAAAATAGTCATGCTTTTAAATACATTCTTTTTCATATAATCCTCCCATCTACTTAAAATACTTATTTATATAAATAATTTTTCCTCACACTCCTCATTAATGGATTTCTATAATTATAATATCTTATTAATATGTATAAGAATAACTCCTTATTAGGTGAGTGCTTATATAATGAGTTATAATATTGTAAATTGAAGATTATAATTAATTTTGGTGATAATGTATGAATTATGGACAATTAATATTGCGAATAGAGGCTATTTTAAAAGAGAAAAACATAAGCAAAAACAAGATCTGTAAGGATTTAGACATCCCTAGATCGAATTTTAATCGTTACTGCAGAAACCAATTTCAGCGCATTGATGCAAATCTAGTTTGTAAATTATGTTATTATTTAGACTGCACTGTGAGTGAACTGATACACTATATTGAACCTGAACATGATAATAAAGAATACATAATAAACTATAAAAATAATTCATTTTAAAACTGCTTTTAACCCAATCTGAAAATAATAAATAAGAACATAGGTTCATTTAATATAAAAGGAATACTATCTATCCAGCATTCCTGTTTTTTGCGTTCTATTCATTTTAATAAAGGAGCACAATGTTGCATTTTGAAATGGAAAATGCTAGAATAATAAAGCAACGAAGGATGTCCTCGTAGCTCAGCTGGATAGAGCACACGCCTCCTAAGCGTGGGGTCGGAGGTTCAAATCCTCTCGTGGACGCCAATTTCAAATATTTAGAGGATACATTTACCTCTTGGGGACATAATTTATATGTCCTTTTTTTACTGAAATATGCCACGTGCTTTAACCATAATAACGGTTACTATTAAATAATCTTAATAAAAATAATTATTCATGAAAGAGAATATAAAAGATCATAATATACTATATCTGTAGTAATAAACAATCATTATAGGATTAAAATCACCTTAATAAATATGTCTTTATAATTACCTTGATATTCAAAGATAAGTCATGTAGAATTTAAACAGAAATGGTTTGTTTTCAAAGAAAGGAAGTTTAGGCAATATGAAATATGAAGTTAAAAAAGCGTTGAGAGAACAAAAAAAAATAAAAATGCCAGGGAATTTATATTATTGGACACAGACAAAATTCGCCTTTAATTCCAACCATATTGAGAGCAGCCAATTGACAGAAGAGCAAACGAGAATGATCTATGAAACAAAAACTGTTATTTCAAACGGTAGTGAAGCAATCCGTTACGATGACATCATTGAAGCTGGGAATCACTTTCGATTATTTGATTATATGATTGATCATTGTGATGAGCCGCTTACAATATCCATGATTCATAAATTTCATGAGTTACTTAAAACGGGAACGACAGAATCAGCACTCGACTGGTTCGTTGTTGGCGGATGGAAAAACCTGCCTAATACAATTGGAGATAACGTGGAAACATCTGCACCGGGTAATGTAGAAGATATTTTTTCTTTACTAAAAGAATATCATGCAATTCCAAAGGTTACATTTAAGGATATTATAAGATTTCATCATCGATTTGAAAGCATTCATCCCTATCAAGATGGAAACGGCAGGATAGGAAGAATGATTATGTTTAAGGAATGTTTGAAGCATGATATCATCCCATTTATCATTGAAGATATTTACAAAAGCTTTTATTATCGCGGTTTGAAAAATTTTGAATCAGATGAGGCTTACTTGATAGACACTTGTCTCAATGCGCAAGATCAATACAAAGCCTACTATGATAAAATGATTGGCAGTCTTTATGAAAATATAGATATAGTTGAAAGCTAATCCATTGACTCTTTACCGCGTAAGATAATTTCATTTAATCAAAAAAAGCTATACAAATAATTTGTTTAGCTTTTTTAAATAGATTTAATTAGAATGCAAATAATGAATATCCTATTTCATTTCTTCCATTCATACAACACACTGACCGCTAAGTTTCAAATAATGTTCCAGCATATCCACATATAACTGCTTGATCTTTTCCGTATTATGATCCACCCGAACCATTATTTCTTCATGATGAGCGACAAATACTTGAACAATATCCTGATCGATTTTGCCCTCCTCTGCCATCTCCTCTATAATCGAAATCGCTTTTGTAATAGAGAACTTTTCTTTGTAGCTTCGTTTCCCTAACAAAGCACTGAGAATATCCGCAATCGCGACAATACGATCACCTAAAGTAAGTTCTTTTTTTGTTAAATGCTTCGGATAACCGCTGCCATCTAATTTTTCATGATGACAAGCCGCCATATGCAGGACATCTGTTTGAATATAGCCTTTTAGAATTTCTTCAGTGATGGTTACATGACGCTGCATTAGCTGTGTCTCTTTGTCATCAAGCTTTCCCTGTTTTTCTAATATACTGATGGGGATTGCCCCTTTTCCGATATCATGCAGTAAAGCCGCATAATATAATTTATTCATTTCCACTGAATTTAAATGATACTGTTTCCCTAATTCAATAGCAATAGCTGTAGTTGTAATCGTATGCAGTACCGTGAATTCACTTCTAAAGTCAATCGAGTAAGCAAGCATTTCAAGATATTCCCTGCGTTCATCTTCTCCTAGGTAAATAGTTTGATAAAGCTCGTTCATTTTATCTTGATAAGTTTTATCCTCTAAAGCGCGTATTAGGCATTGGTTCTTATTTAAGGTTTCAAAAGCCTTGACCAAAATGGGATCAAACTGTCCGCTTTGATGAAGTAAAGATGTAAGTGTGGTTCCTTGCTTAATCGCAACATCAATCCGATCACACAAGTGAATTAAAGAAGCTATCTTTTTATTAGAACAATCTGTCCCTATTAATTTTTCATAAGACATATGATGATATAAAACGCAGTCTGCATTCTTTTTCAACGGGGACATCCTAGACAAAAATAAATAGCCATAAATCGCATGTTCCCAGACATCTTCACTTTCAAAACTGAGCAAGGAATCCACGTCATCGGTTTTATAAGCACCAATGTCATGAAGCAAGGCTAGTTTAGCGACATGCAGATATTCTTCGTAAGGAGCATTCATATAATGCATAAGTTCCAGACAAAGATAGGCAACACGTTCCCCATGATCCACCAAGCGATCATCCAGCTTATTCAACATTGATTTTAAAATAATGATCACATCTTGGTCTTTTATTATATTCACGCTTTTTCCCTCTCTAAGCTTTCTTGTTTTTAGTATACACTAGATATATTCTATTTGAAATAAAATTAGTCTCCTAAAATAGATAAAAGTACCCAATTATTTTATTATTGCATTCGGTTTTATCTAAAAAAGCATTAAAAAACCTTCGTTTGAAACGAAGGCCGTATTTATTCTATTTCATCGGTTAGTTTCTTATTAGAATTTTTTGTTTGATAATCACGCACTTCTAAAATAATCATGCGAATGACCGCAATCAGCGGAACCCCTAAGAACATCCCTAAAAAGCCAAACAGTCCGCCAAAAAGAGTGATTGCAAAGATGATCCAGAATGGACTGATTCCCACTGAATCGCCTAGAATAGCCGGTCCTAAGATCAACCCGTCAAACTGCTGCAAAGCAAAGATAAAGAGGGCTACCCAAATCGCTGTGATGGGATTCATCACGATCAGCGTGATAATGACCACCGGGATTCCGCCAATAAAAGGACCAAAGTAAGGAATCATATTGGTTACCATAATAATCAGTGCCAACATAAATGCAAATTTCAAATTCAGCAGTGAGAAGCCAATATAAGCAATGATGCCGATAATCAAGGAATCGACTGCTTTCCCATAAATAAAATTAGAGAAGATAACATGTACCTTACGTACATAATAATGAATCAAAGAGATCTTCTTCTGATCGATAAACATTCCCATAAACTGATCAAAAATACGCATCAAGTTTCTTCTTTCAAAAAGCACATAAGGACAAATGACAATTCCCATAATCCAAGAAAGCAATACCCCGGCAGTATTAATTGCCCCCTGTGCATATTTTAAAACATCAAAATTCAATAAGCGATCAAAAGGAATTTGGAAATCATTAAACGTAGATTGCAGGAAGGCAACCAGTTTAGGATCACTAAATGTTGATGTTACCAGCTGATCAAACTGTTCTACATATTGCCCGGATTTACTGATAAAGTCCATCACATTATTAATGGTGAGCGGAATCAGATATAATAATAAGATCGCTAAAAGAAGCAAAAAGGCAAAATAAGTAATAAATACACTCAACGATAAGCGCCTTTTAATCACCCAAGGCTTTTTCGTTTTTTCCAGTATTCCTTCCATTTTCTTACAGATCGGATATAGAAAATACGCTAAAGCCCCACCTACAATAAACGGTGTTAATATCGTTAATATCATTTTAAAGACATCATAAATTATATGTAAACTATCAAAGGTCTTGTAGAATACAATCACGGCTGCGGCTAATAAAAACCACTCTAAATAATGCTTAAATTTCTCTTTAGACAATCTCTTCACCTCTTTGCTAATAGTCTAGCATTTTCTTAAATACTTTTTCATACATCACTGCTAATAATATACCACCAAACACAGCTCCCGCCAATACATCACTGAAATAATGCACATGCAGATAGATCCGCGTAAATGCAATTATCGGGATCATTGCCCAAGAGATATAACTGAATGCTTTTTTATATTTCAAGCTACTGTGGGCAAACATAATCCCTAACATCCCGTAAAACATGACGGAGCAGGTTGTATGGGAGCTGGGGAAGCTAAAGCCTGTTTCAACGGCTAAGCGATCCAACGGTCTTGGTCGCTGAACAATATTTTTTAAAGTATAATTCATTAAAAATCCGAAACTGCTGTTCAGTGTCAGAACTAACCCCAGCCTTCTTTTAAAGACAATGAGAAGAACACAAATGATTCCATAAAATGTCCCAGATCCTAAATTAGTAATATTGATGATAAACTGATTAGTCTTAGGGGACTGCAATAATGATACATAATCATAGATCTGATTATCCAAAGGTAAAATGATATTTGTCTTTACCAAGATCAATATTACAATTAATATTAGACAACCCATCGTCCACTTCTTCATTTGGATTCTTTCCTCATTCTTTCTCCATCTTTTTTCACAATACTCGCCGGTATTCCCACAACAGTGCAATGAGGAGGAACATTCCTCAACACCACTGCCTGTGCACCTACAATCGAATCATTGCCAATCGTAATATTTCCAATCACTTTGGCGCCTGCACTTACCATTACCCGATCCTCTAAGGTAGGGTGACGTTTAAGCAGCAATGGTCCTGTTCCAACCCCGCCGAGGGTAACGCCCTGATATAAAGTACAGTCATTTCCAATCACCGTTGTTTCCCCGATGACCACTCCATGTCCATGATCAATAAATAAACGTTTTCCGATTACTGCTCCCGGATGAATTTCAATTCCTGTTATAAAACGAGCCAGCTGACTGATGAAGCGGGCTAGAATTCTTAGATGTGCTTTCCACAAAGTATGGGCAATGCGATAAAAAAATAACGCATGAACCCCAGGATAATTTAATAAGACGTTCAATCTGTTTTTCGCTGCCGGATCGGTCTCCAAGATCTTTTTAACAAGACTCTTTTCCACATAGATCTCTCCTTGTTTGTCATTTAACCATGTTTCATTCTCTTTTTCAAATGATGTTATAGTTATATATATGAAAAAAGGAGAAAGATGCTCCTATTCTCCCAATACCTCATCCATTTTCTCTTGAATTCTTGATTGTACTAATTTTGCAATATCCACAGTTGACATTCCTTCATATTCATCCGGATAAATCGGTTTCAAATAATGAACTTGTGCCGTTACTTTCGCAATTGTATTCGTATCAAACGGTTTATAGCAGTCAATACATGCTACCGGTACAATTGGTTTTTTTGCTTCTACTGCTGTTTTAAATGTTCCGCCTTTAAATTCTCCCATCTTATTTCCTTCACGTGAACGTGTTCCTTCCGGGAAAATAAAATAAGTACGTCCCTCTTTCAACTCTTTTGTTACTTGTCTGATAATTTTAACTGAACCACGAATATCATTACGATCCATGGCTTGTGCCTGATCGATTACCGCAATCTGTTTAACAATCGGCGCCTTTAGCAGCTCTTTTTTAATAACTGCTGTTGTTGGTCTTTTATGCGTTACCGCAATAATGACCGGATCAAAAAGTCCCTGATGATTAGGAGCCATTAAATAGCCGTCTTCCTTAGGCAGATTCTCTAACCCCGTACAGACAATCTCCACACGTCCAGCTCTTGCTACATCGGTTAAAAATTTATTGATAAAGCCATATCTTTTTTCTATTGGAAACTTATCTACTTTCTGCAATCGTTTTAATTGAATTAAATAATATGGTATTTTCCAAAATAATCGCAGTATGATGAGTGCTATTCTTTTCATTCTATTTGATCCTCCTATACTTTTTTAAAATGAAAGTCTCTTTTTCTACTTCTTCTATACACCTAAACTGATCCTCTTTAATTACCGGAAAATAGGCATCACCCCTATAGTCTCCCGGAATGTAAGATACAATCAGCTCTTTAGCTAAATCAAGGGTCTGCTGATAAACAGATGCTCCTCCGCAAATATAAATATCTCGATCCTTCTCATACTCTTTCAGCAAAGCTTCTAAATCATGACAAACCTCAACATTGAGATTTTCAAAGTCATGCGCTTTGCTTACTATGATCGTTTTTCGTTTTGGCAGCGGTTTGCCAATCACTTCAAATGTTTTTCTTCCCATCAGAATAGTCTGATTTAAGGTTGTTTCTTTAAAATGCTGGAGATCTTCAGGATTATGCCACGGCATCCCCATTCTTCCCTGAGTGCTTCCAATCAAGTTATTTTTATCCATTGCAACAATGATTTTAATCATAGTCTCTACCTCTTTATTGAAATCATTTACCATTATAGCATAACTTATTCAAAGTGTGAAACCAAATTCACAGATTCCCGATGCAACTATTTTTTCATAAATTCGCTCGATCTCAGCTTTAAAAATGAAAAGAATCTAACAACGCGTTTCATCCTTTGAAAATAATCAAGTTTACATACAAAATCCTTTTATAATACAAGTAGAAAATAAAAGCAATCACGTTTCCACTCGGTACTCCATACATTCTATAAATTAATTTACACGTCCTAAAATCAATGAGTTCACCGGGTTTAGCCAGATAAAATCAACTGCTTCTTAGTAGTTGATTTTTATTATCTGCAAAAATTTATAATGATGGCATTGACAACTGTACATGTACAGATTATACTGTATATGTACAGTAAGTACAGTTAGGAGGGAAAATGTGGAGATCATATTAAGCAACAGTTCAAACAAACCAATCTATGAACAAATCGTTTCACAAATCAAAGCTATGATCATGAATGGGACATTAAAACCGGGGGATACCCTGCCTTCTATTCGCGGCTTAGCAAAGTCTTTGCATATCAGCGTCATTACTTCCCAACATGCTTACGAAGATTTAGCCCGAGATGGCTTTATTGAAACAGTTGCCGGAAAAGGTACATTTGTTTCCCATCAAAACAAAGATTTTGTACGTGAAGAACAGCTGCGGATGCTAGAGGCAAAAGCAGAGGAGCTAGTGGAAGATGCGAAAATGAATGGCATTCAACTATCTCAGCTAATTGAAACCATTACATTATTATATAAGGAGGATTAAAATGGAAGCAATTCTTGAACTAAGAAATATCAATAAAAAATTTGATGATTTTCAATTAAAAAATGTCTCAATTACAGTTCCTAAAGGAACGATTGTAGGTCTGATTGGTGAAAATGGAGCCGGAAAGTCAACGATTATTAATATTATCGAAGGATTATTAAAAGAAGACAGTGGTGATATCTATATCTTTGGTCAAAATCTCAGAGATCATGAAAAAACATTAAAGCAAGATATAGGCATTATTTATGACAGCTGTCATTATAACGAAAGGTTCAAACCATCTGATCTTGGAAAAATGATGAGTCTTGTGTATCATAACTGGGATCATGAAAAATTTCTTGAATACATTGAACGTTTCTCATTGCCCAAGAAAAAAACTATATCACAGTATTCAAAGGGAATGAAAATGAAGCTATGCTTTGCAGCGGAATTGGCTCATCACCCTAAACTGCTGATTTTAGACGAAGCAACCAGCGGACTGGATCCCATTGTCAGAGATGAAATTTTAGAGATCCTGCAAGAATTCATCATGGATGAAGAACATGGAATATTGATGTCCTCTCACATTACCAGTGATTTAGACAAGATTGCGGATTATATTACCTTTATCCATAACGGTGAAATTTTATTAACCAAAACATATGATGATATTCACAGTCATTACGGTGTAATCCGCTGTGGACAGAAGATTTTTGAAACCTTGCCTCAAGACGAGATACTGGCTTATAAAAAAGAAGATTTTGAGTATAAAGTATTAGTTGCAAACAGACAGGATTTTCAAAAAGTCTATAAGGATATTGTTATCGACAAAGCTACAATTGAAGACATCATGCTGATGTATGTAAGGGGGAAAAATTTTGAAAGCATTAATTTATAAAGATTTATTCGTTTTAAAACAAAAAAGTCAGCTCGCTTCACTATTTCTTAATTTAGTGATGATGGTCCCAATAGGATTTTTCTTTCAGAACTTATACGGATTAGCGCTGATTGTCATTTTATCTTATCCGATCGGCGGGAGTGCTTTTATTCAAGTAGTTATGGAAAAGGAAGAACGTACCAATTTTGATAAGACTATTATTTCATTGCCTGTAACTAAATCTGAAATCATTCTAGCCAGATATATTACTTCATTCATCTTTTTTGGAATTCATATGCTGTTTGGACTTCTATATACCTTCATTCATATCTATGTCATTCAATCTGTGAGTTTAGAACTGGGATTGCTGCTGTGGGGAATCGGTATTTTGATCGGTACGATAATGATCTCGATCAATAGTGTCGGATATATCTTATTAGGTTCAAGAAAAGGAACATTTGTATACATTATCATTTTAGTTCTTTCCATTATTGGCTATGCCGTTACTTTCCTTGGTTTTGATATTAAACAGATCTTAACTTTAAGTTCCTCTGTATTAATGATGATTGCCTGCATCGTAACCATACTTGGTCTAATCCTCAGTTATTTTGCTTCATTGAAAATCTTTACCCGTAAATATTCATAAGACAAAAAAGAGTTTAAAGAAATGAAAGGATTTCTTTTAAACTCTTTTAATTTGTAAGGATTGAGTTCTCGTCCTTCCAATCCAAAGTCATTGATCCCCCTCAAACTAATCAACATTGATTTTTAAATAGCTGATGATGTCGTTTGAATCATAGTTTCCATCATCATAATATTCGCCCTGATAATATAAAGCAAAATGATTGAGTTTTTCATCTTTGATATTCACAATACAGCATTTTGGCAGCTCCACCGCTTTACCTCTCGTATAAATGACTTTTTCTTCATAGGAAATACCAAAATAATCCAATGTTTCCAACAGCTTAGAAAAAGAACATTGCCATGCTTTTGCCTGCATTATCTCTGCAATATCATCAACGCTCAGCCCCGTGAGCATCGCAACGCAAAGCTGACCGCAGTAACCGGCTTTGGGATAAGTGATTCTTTGAATACTATCGATTTTTCGAATTGGCTTCTGCAAGGTATAGGGACTGTTTCGATTGATTCGAGTTAAACTGCTGATAACGTTAAAAGAAACATTCAAATTTGTCTCACATGCCAATGAATTGAATATTGATTTTGTAATCGGAATATAATAAAAGCCCTCTCCTTTAGGAATCAGCTTACATTCAAATACACAGCCTTGAATATTCACTTCTACCGGAATATTGCCTTTTTGATTGAGTGTTTCCCAAATATTAAAGGGAATATCAATAAAATACCGATTGCCCTGTTTAAATACTTCCCCAATAAATGCGTGTGTCATTTCGAGTTCCTCTTTTCTAAATTATTTTTATAATATTCAGTCACCACATTCCCCTATTCATCACTCATTATAACAAAACCAAACTGTAATAAACAGTATCGCCCTAATATTATTCAATAAAAGATTCTTCAACATTGTAGGATAGAAAAACGTATGCTATACTTTATTTAGTTTAATTAAAGTTAACTTTAAACATCAATCGAGGAGGAAAATATATGCCCTATACAATTGGAGAAGTCGCGAAAAAAATGAATGTTGCCCCTTCTACACTTCGCTATTATGATAAAGAAGGACTACTGCCTTTCATTCAGCGCAGTGAAAATGGAATTCGTTTTTTCACAGAAAAAGATTTTGAAATTCTTTCCGTTATTCATTGTTTGAAGCAAACCGGAATCTCAATCAAGGATATTAAGCGTTATATTGATATGATCGGTGAAGGGGATAAAAGCATTGATGCCCGCTTAGAGCTTTTCAGAAAAGAAAAAGAATCGGTTGAAAACAAAATTCAGGAAATGGAAAGAACACTCGCTATATTGGAATATAAATGCTGGTATTATGAAACTTCAAAAAAAGATGGGACAATGGACTATGTTGACAAAATGACGTTTGAAGAAATGCCGGAAAAATTTGCAAAGATAAAACGCGATTTAGGGAAGCTAGATATTGTTCCCACGAAATAAAATAGTGATACGACATCACGGTAAAAGTTTAAAGGTTTGTTTCTAGTTAGTAAGAAATAAACCTTTTATTATTAAATATTAGATTGATGCTTATGGAAGTACAATTGCAACGCATTTAGATCGAACCATGTGTTTTGCCGTCATATCGTATTTTCTCATCCTATTATAAAGAGCAAAACGATATAGCTTTATATTCCTTGTTTTTAATAACTCATAAATTTGTCGGTTTATATGAATTTAAATCCGATATTTTTTATTATATAAGATATTTTATGTATTTTTATATGGTATAATAAAAAAAGGAGGTAAACCAATGAATATGATACTACTTGTAGGAGCAATCGTTATTATCATATGTATTTTATGCAGTAAGCTCTCTGATAAATTTGGTATCCCCGTTCTTTTCTTTTTTATTTTACTGGGAACAATCTTTGGAAGCGATGGAATATTTAAGATTCCATTTGAAGATTTCCAATTTGCTGAAGACATATGCAGTGTCGCTTTAATCTTTATTATTTTTTATGGCGGATTTACAACCAATTGGGCACTCGCTAAAAAGGTTGCACCTGTTTCTATAATCCTCTCATCTATCGGTGTTTTGCTGACTGCTTTACTCACCGGCTTTTTCTGTTATTTTGTTCTTCATTTTGAATGGCTTGAAAGTATGCTGATTGGGGCGGTTCTATCCTCAACCGATGCCGCCAGTGTTTTTTCTGTTCTTCGAAGCAAGAAGCTGAATTTAAAATATAAAACCGCTTCCTTACTGGAATTGGAAAGCGGAAGCAATGACCCTTGGGCATATACGATAACTATTATTATCCTATCCTTAATGTCTCAGAAATTAACTTCGTTTGATATTTTTTCGATTGTTTTTTCACAAGTGGTTTTTGGTGTCTTGTTTGGGGCTGGGATCGCTATTCTTTCTAAGAAGATTATGTCTTCTGTTCACTATGAAGTATCTCAATTCGCTCCCCTAATTATGGTAGCGATTGCCATTCTCTCCTACGCTCTTCCTACTTATTTTAACGGTAATGGCTATATCAGTGCTTATATTGTAGGAATTGTCTTGGGAAATTCAGAGATTGGGGATAAAAAGGGACTTGTCAGCTTCTTTGACGGCATTGTCAATCTTTTTCAAATCTTTCTGTTCTTCTTATTGGGACTGCTGGCATTCCCATCACAAATTCCCAACAGTCTGCTTCCTGCGTTAGCGATCGCTGTATTCATCACTTTGATTGCTAGACCGATTGCAGTAGGGATTATCATGAAGCTCTTCAAGTGTCCGCTCGAGCAAATCGCTTTAGTAAGTTTTTCCGGGTTAAGAGGAGCAACATCTATTATCTTTGCGATTATGGTGACGGCTTCTCCTACCTATACTAATAACGATATTTTTCATATTGTTTTCTTTATCGTTCTTCTTTCCCTTTCAATTCAAGGGACATTACTTCCCTATCTCTCTTCAAAATTAGCGATGATCGATGATCATGAAGATGTATTAAAAACATTTACGGATTACAGCGATGAAAAGAATATACAATTTCTAACATTAACAATGCAGGAAAATCATCCTTGGGTTGATTCCTATATTAAGGATATTATTTTGCCGCCGCAGACACGCATCGTCATGATTAACCGTAAAGACGTAAAAATAACCCCTAAGGGAAATAGAAAAATAGAAAAAGATGATGAGTTGATAATCAGTGCCTTTGAAGCTCAGACAGAAGATGATCTAAAATTATCAGAAATTATTCTTGATGAAGATCATCATTGGCTAAATACTTATCTGCGAGATATAAAAATAGCCCATGGGCTGATTGTTTTGATTCAGCGAGATAATCAAATCATAGTGCCTCATGGGGATGTCTTGCTTTTAAATGGAGATATGATCGTCATTGCTCATAGCAGTAAAGGACATCGATTAGATAAGATGATTCTTGACATAGAGTAACATCACTAGTTATATTCATGATTAAGCTTTACTATTTAGCCCAGTGTTTTTAACATTATAAACAACAATATTATAACGAAATCATATTAAGAATAACTTATTCTTTTGTTAGTAAGGGTTAATAACTGCATAACTTATTTATTCCATTTCATTTATGAAGATTGACTCCTGACAAAATACCACAGTATAATATACTTAGTTTTAGATAACGCTCAATGCAAAGGAGACATCTATGAAAAGGAAAGAAGATCTGCCTGTATGTCCGGTGGCTACAACAGTCCAACTCATCGGGAATAAATGGAAATTACTGATTATACAAAATTTACTTGTTCGTCCATGGCGATTCAATGAATTGCAGAAATCTTTGGAGATCAGTCAAAAGGTTTTGACGGATAATCTGCGTTCTATGGAAAAAGACGGACTGATTATTCGCACTGTCTTTGATGAAGTTCCTCCCAAAGTGGAATATTCACTCTCTGAATTAGGGGAATCAATGAAGCCGATTATTTGCTCTTTAGAGAATTGGGGAACAGCTTATTTAAAAAATCATAAAGATAAAATATAAAAAGTTTATCATAGATATTATTTTAATAATCTATCATAAACTTTTTTACTTTCTAATAAATTACTTTATTAAATATTTATATATCTATGTTTCATCGATATAAATAATTCTGCCTTCATTTCTCGGTTTTATTTGAGGATAGGCACCGCGGATATAGCCTAGACATACAAACACCATCGGTAGATAGTGTTCATCTATTCCCCATTTTTCCCATAGCTCTTGAATTTCAAAATGTTCATACGTCGCTTCCGCTCTTCCTACTATACAACTGGATATTCCTAAATCCATTGCTTCTAAAGTCATATTTTGTGCACATACAAAGGCTGAACCAATTGCGTTTACAGTTGATTTTCTATCTTTAGGTACACATACAATTCCTAATGCCGGACAGCCATAGAATCCGCTTTTAATAGATAAGTCATCTATAATAGAAGGCTGATCTGCGGATACACCCCGACCTCCCCAATGACGATTCTCACAGTTGGCATTAATGATACCAATTTTTTCAATCAGCTTTTGATCATCTAAGATAATAATTTTTGTTCCCTGTCTTCCACCAGGATTTGGCGCGTAGATTCCTGCTTCTGCGATTTTATCCAGTTTTTCTTTCTCTACTTTTTCATCTGAGTAAGTTCTAATTGATCGTCTGGTTTTCATCATCTCTAATAGTTCCATATTCTTGTCCTCCCTCTTTCTTAATTTCATTATAACTTGAAACAAGAATCCAACAAGTACGCACATTTATGTAACTATCCACTGATTTTAAAGACTGATAATGAGTAGTAAAGTCATAAAAGTATTATATTTATAGGCATTACTGGGTGGTTTTTACTTATTTTAAATATATCCGAAAATAATATAATCCCATATTTCTAATATTAACTTTTTCATACATATCTAAGTACAAAACAGATAAGCCTTGATTAACCTATGTTATAATGATTATAGAAGAATACTTCTGTTCATTGATGTATTTACATACTAAGCTAGTCATAATCAATAAGCTTATAACAGACTATTTATCATAGTTAGAAAGGAGACTTTGTATGAAACGACCAACGACTACTGCAAAAATAATTTATTCAATTGCCGTTTTATTCTTTGGACTTACTTCCGGATTTTCACTAGGTATTTGGGTAAATTCAGAAGGTGAAGGACTGCTAGCCTTTGTTTTTGGCATGGTTTTATGTATTCTTATTATAGAATTAGTTAAAATAATTATTTCTATAGCTAAACTCTAATCATACTCATAACTCAAAAGGAGGGAAATTATGAAAAAGAAAAAACATTATATTTTGAGCTGCATAGGAATCCTTATTGCAATTTTTTCGATCAGTTATCTAAATGGTTCTGCATTTTCCCTTGATACTGCTAACAATGTAACTTTTATTATCTCTTTATTAATAACGACTACAATTTTTAATACCGCTGCATTCTTTATATTACTTTATAAAATTAATAAAAAATAGCGAATTATCCAGCTGGTTGAGGTGACCTACTTAACCACAAATGCGTATGGTAGCTGGGTCTATAAGAAACAGACCATCGGTTGGATAAGGAAATGGTGCCCTGTTTGGTACCCAAATGATAGTAACGTCTTATAAAAATTGTTAAAATGATATGCAGCTATATTTGACAGGTACATGTTAAAACATTAGAATTAGGGAAATAGAATGTTTACGCTTTTGGCGGAAAAGGCGAACAAGAGATTATTTATATTATCTAAGGAGAGCACAATGTATAAATTGAGTTTTATAAAAAGCGATTTAAAGAATATCGAGCCGTTATTTGACGAATATTTACAGACTTTAACGGACGTTACCGACGATTTTTGGGAAGGAGATATTATAGAAGCAGATATTTATGAAATACAAAAAGACGAATCCGCAATCGGATTTTTCTCAATAGCGAATGATAAAAAACTTACATCGTTTTATATTTGTTATGAGTATTTGGGTAAAGCTCAAGACATATTTAAGCAAATTCTTGCAGATTATAAAATTCAAACGGCTTTCGTTACTACTTGCGATAAATTGTTTTTAAATTTGTGTTTTGATTTTCATAAGAAAATAGAAATGCAAGCATACTTCTTTGACGGAACTAAGAAAATACAAGTCCGAGAACCTGAATATAAGCGTGAATTTATATCAGAAATAAAGCCGGAAGAAATTACAGAATTAAATAATAAAACAGAGAATTTTTTTGGTATCGAATCGCCGGAAGCATATATAAAAAGCGGTCAAAAAATATTTCGCCTTGCAGAAAACGATGAGGATTTAGGTTACGGGGTAATTTTTAGGAAAAGGTTATCTCCTGAATATTATGATTGTGGAATGGTGACATTGCCCGAACACCGACAAAAAGGTGTTGGACGAAGTTTGCAAATTCACATGGCAGATATTATACGTGAAAATGGCGGAATCCCCGTTGCCGGATGCTTGTATAACAATATTAACAGTAAACGAACTATCGAAAGTGCGGGACGTTTCAGTAATGTAAGGCTGTTGAACGTGTGGTTTGTTGAAAAAGCCGAATGAACAGTATGAGCATTTTGCGCAACGCAGCTTATTGGACAAATGCGCATTAGTAAAAATGGCGTACACAATAGTCGCAAGCAGGGCAGATGTATATGCACATCTGCTTTTGCTTGTTGGGGTGAGGTTCCCCAAATCCCCTGTGGACGCCCTTGACAGGGCGGCTACGCTCCTTGCAGGAGCTAAGAAAAAATTACCTTACTTGTTGTGGTATGAGAGCGGACATTTAAGCTGTCTGGCATCCATGTCTGGCATCCAGTTATAAAGAAGATATAAGCCGCTATTTCTGCATTAGGCTATAAAAAATAGTATCAGTTTTAGTTTGTACTATGGTACTCATGTAAAGACAACAAGGCTGGAAAATGTTTGCAGGTAATGATTTGACCAAAATCCCGCCCGATTCCATAAAGACTTGGAGCACAATATAAGAATAGATGTAGCAACTTGACAGTTTCGGCATTACCATTTAGAATATAAGAAATAAAATATTCGCCTTAGGCGGATAAGGTGAACGAAAGCTATAATTCCACAGGCTTTCTGTGTTTATAACACAGATATTAGAATATGACAATCAAAGATATTCGGAACTATACAAACTGGAGGGCAGCTTTAAGTTAACCCTCCTAATTATGGAGGAAAGTTATGAATAATATTACCTTAAAGAAAATTGATGATTCAAATTTCATTGATTGCTTCAACTTAAAACTTGCAATGGGCCAAGATAAGTATGTTTCAAATCCTATTCGTAGTCTCGCACAAGCGTATGTCTATTACAGCCAATGCATGCCATTTGGCATATATGCAGAAGATAAAATGGTTGGATACGTAATGGTTATCTACGATTATGATGAAGAAGTATATAATATTTGGCACATGATGATTGATAGCACTTTTCAGGGGAATGGGTATGGTAAAAGTGCATTGCAGGAAGTTCTCAAATACATTACCTCAAAGCCTTTTGGGAGCTCCAAAACCGTTTTAATTACCTGTAATCCCCAAAATGAAGTGGCATATAGACTATATCGCCAAATTGGTTTTACTGAAACTGGCAAAAACGATGATGACGAATTGGAACTGGGCATAACTTTATAAAATACATATAATTCTACTGCGAGCATTTGGTATGGTACGCCTTATTGGTAAAAAAAGAGGTACTACCCATTTTGTCGTTTTCGCAGTCGGTTCTTTCCTCCGCGTCATCACTCCCGCAGATAGACGACGGCTTATTACATTCAAAACGTCTGCACAGGGGTTTACGTATGACCGTATAAAATCCTATGCAGCCTTTTGAGCTGCTATTTCACTAGTCGGGCAATAAAAAATAATAGTGTCTTTAAGCATGTATAAAATTAGCAGTACCTATGGTTAATCACTTTATTGTTTTAATAAAAAAATCAACTGCCTAAACAGTTGATTGCTTTTATATATTTGCTGATGTTAGTTTTAAAATGGGGCGACCGATGGGAATCGAACCCACGAATGTCAGAGCCACAATCTGATGTGTTAACCACTTCACCACGATCGCCATATCGTTCATCAGCAAAAATTATTATAGTATAAAACTTATTACTTGTAAAGCATAAAATGACATTTTTTAAAATTTATTTACGATTCTATTTTTTGTATTAAAACTTTTTTACAAATGATAAAAAGCTGGGATTCCCTTGTCACTTATGTTAAAGTGTTGAAGAGGTGATGAGGATGTATAAATTAGTTTTTGCGGACTTAGATGAAACGCTGTTAGCCGATCATCATGTTCCGGCAGTAAACCTGCGGGCAATTAATAAGGCAAAACACCAAGGGGTTAAAATCATTCCCTGTACCGGACGCGGATACGATATGACAATCGATGTTCTTAAAGAACTGGATCAATATGATCAGACCAGCGAATATCTGGTGGGATATAATGGTGCTTTAATCATGGAAACAAAAGGACCTAAAGAATTAATGTTTAATGGTTTAGAATACGAGCTTATGAAACAAATATTTGAGTATGGCAAAAACTTGGATGTCTGCTTAATGGTCTTTACAACTGAAGGATGCTACTTATTTAATGCTAATGAAGATGAAATTCAAAGAAAGACAAGACAAAAATCAAACTTTAAGGTAATGGAAGGCTATGATATTGATTTCTTAAAGGATCAGCGTATTGCTAAAATAAACTATGAAAATACAGACACGGCGTATATGGCAAAAATAAAACAAGAAATCGAGCCTTTAGTAGGTGATAAAGTGACAGTCACAGCTTCTTCTTCCCGCTATATCGAATTCAATAAAAAAGGCGTTAATAAAGGGGTAGGATTAAAGTGGCTGGCTGATTATTTAGATGTCCCCATTGAGGAAACGATCGGTATTGGCGATAACTACAATGATATTGATATGATCAAAACTGCCGGATTAGGAGCGTGCGTTGCCAGTGCTCACCAAGATATTCAGGATATATCGGATTATGTTGCTAAAAGGGATTATGCCGATGGTTCTGTTGCGGAAGTTATTGAGGAATTTATACTTAAAAATAGTGCTGAATAGCACTATTTTTCATTTAGAATGAATTTTTCAATCAATTCTGCCAAAACGCCCTGATTATTATCATTTTCACATACATAGTCGCAGGCATCTTTAACATCAGGAACTGAGTTTCCGGCTGCTACACTCAAACCTGCTGCCAGCAGCATTGGCATGTCATTGTAGTTATCCCCTACCCCAATTGTCTGCTCTATATCACAGCCTAATAATTTAGCGAGCTGTCTTAGTGTATCGCCTTTATTAACGCCTAAACGATTCAATTCCATATAGCGATTAGAAGAGTAACTAACACTCACAGCATCATCTGTCAATGGGCGCATCTCTTCTTCAAAGCTTTTTAAATAAGGAACGTCCACATTCTGATAAAGAACTTTGGCGATAGGTTCATCTCTTAAAAACTCAATAGATTCCCCTTCAATTTCAATAAACGTATTTTTTTGATTATAGAAGCGCTGACGTTCATCCTCATTAAGATTATAAACATAAACTTCAGTTGAAGTATATACATGAATACAAACATCTTTCGTTTTACCAAATTCAAATAACTCAGCCGCTTTATCAAAATCTAATCCATTAAAGAAGATTAAACGGTTATTCTTATTTTCCGTTAAGGCACAGCCATTAAATGAGATAGAATATTCATTTTCTTTATCATCTAGTCCTAAATCTTTTAATATAGCTTGAATTGCCATATACCCTCTGCCGGTACATGGAACAAATTTTACCCCTCTTTTTGAGGCTTCGTGAATTGCCTTTTTATTAGCTTCACAAATTTGGTGATGATCATCTAATAAAGTTTCATCTAAATCACTTGCGATTATTTTATACATATCTATTCCTCCGTTAATTGTATTGTACATGATTTCTAACATGAATAGTGAGAATCTCAAAATTTGAAAAGAAATGTATCTGAATTGTACTTCCCCTATAAATCCGTTAGAATAAAGGAAAGAGGTGATAAGATGTCTAAAACAATCGATGTCATGACGTTAATGAAAATTAATCAATATCTAAAAGAGGAAAACATAGACTGTATTCTTCATCATGCCAGTGCCTGTGATAATCGCTCGCTGCGTATTGAAACACACAGCGATATCAATATAGGAGAACTTTGCGATAAAATAAATACATTTTTAAATCAAAGCTGGCTGCATGTAGAAGCTGATCCCTATGATTCTTTTCACCTGTTCATAAAATAAAGGCTCTTATTATTTAATTAATAAGAGTTTTATTTTACTTCATCACTTATTTTAATAAAAATGATAGCCAAATGAACGAATTCTGTTAATGGCATCGTCCGAATAATGAGATACATGGTTTAAAGAATCCTAAGATTTACATCCAGCTGATTAAATTCATTTTCCATTTGTTTTTTTGGAAAGTACGGGTCGAGCCATAGTTTTCTTATCAATAGTTTTAAAAACAAAAGTATGTTTGTCTAATGTTTTACCACCACAGCAGTGATGCTGTATTAGCTTGTATAGAACTTAACAGTGGAAATACTTATTAAAATAATCATCATTATCTTATTTTCATTGATCCTTTCCTTAAGTAAATACGTCAATATTCTTTCTTTTAATATTGACCCATTCCCTAAACAATTATGATTTAGAGGATATTTTACACCCTAAATGCGCATTACAGAATGCTTCACCAGTAAAAAGATTTAATTCATTTGCTCTCACGATGCTTACAACCTAATATATGTGATTCCATTCCACTATTTAGTTATACTTGTAAATTTATATGAAGTGCATGAATTATTTTCCAAACATCTGTTCGTTTAAAATAAATCTATTTGGACAAAGTACGATCAATGCTATAATAGGAATAGAAAATAAATAAAAAGTGGGACAGGATAAAATGAATTATGTAGATACAATTAGAAAGAAGATCGGACATGATGATCTGATTTTGGCAGGTTCAAATATTATCATTACCGATTCGTCACATCGAATTCTGCTTCAGAAAAGATCTAACGGGACATGGGGTCTACTTGGCGGATTAATGGAAATCGGTGAATCCTTGGAAGAAACCGCAATTCGTGAAGTCAAAGAAGAAGCCCATATAGATATTGCTGAGTTAAAGCTTCTGAATGTTTTTTCCGGACCTCAATACTATTTTACGTTGCCAAATAAGGATCAGATTTATGTCATCACCGCTTTATTTCATGCCAGAGTGATAAGCGGAACCCTACTGGCTGACGGGGTTGAAAGCTTAGCTTTAGAATATTTTGATTTAGATAATCTGCCGGAAAATATGGAAGAAGAATATAAAATCTATATTCAATTTTATAAACAGTATATAAAAGAAAACAAGTCAATCTGATCAGATTGACTTTTATATTTAAATATTATCACGGATAACACGGCAAGGATTGCCATAAGCGACTTTATTTGAAGGAATATCCTTTGTTACCACACTTCCCGCCCCAATAACAACATTATCGCCAATACTAACTCCCGGCATAATGATGGCTCCGCCGCCGATCCAGACATGATCGCCTATAGTTACCGGAGCAGTCTGCGTTTTACAGAAAGCAAAGGTGCCATCTTCTTTTCTTTCACCGAAACGTTCTGCTGCACTGGTGGGATGAAAAGCGGTATAAATTTGAACATTGGGTGCAATTAGAGCATAATCTCCAATTATGATCTTATTATCATCTAAGAAGGTACAATTCATATTCACTTCACAATTTTCACCAAAATAAATATTTTCGCCATAGTCCACATAGAATGGAGGCGTAATCCAAAGGTTCTGACCAAATCCGCCTAACAGCTGTTTAAGCAGTTCCGTTTTATTCTCGCTGTCCTTTGAATCACAAAGATTATACTTGCGTACTAAATCCTTGGCTAAATGCCATTGTGCCAGCAGTTCTTTATCTCCGCAGTCGTATAATTCACCTGCCAGCATTTTATCTCGTTCTGTCATGTTCGTCTCCTTTATCTATATATGTGTGTCTTCATTCCATTTTAATGACTGTAAATCCCAATGATCCATGATTGCTTCAAAAGAAGAATCCATTGGACTGCAGGCATAGATTCCTAATTTTAATCCTTTATCAACAGGCAGATGAAACATTCTCAATTCGTTATATTGTGATCCATCAATGGAGTATTCAATTAAATAATCATGGTCTTTTTTATGCAGGCGATAATAAATCTCGGATAGGCACGGTTTTAATTCAAAGGCAATCGCCCAATCGGAATAACCGCTGCAAGTAACGACACTGCCTAACATAAGACTATCATTTAACCCAGTTTCCAAAGATGCTTTTGCCCAGTTTTCTTCATCAAAATAAAGAAATAAACCGGCTTGATCATACAGCTCTTTTCCTTTAAAAGAAACTCGGACATCAAAAGTAAAGTCCTCCTTATCAATCGGCAGTAAATAGGCATGCCCTGTATTTCTTCGATAGCCGTAGTTAGTCCTTTGCCAAAAATCCGTTTGCGGCTGGGTCATTAGGCGAATATACTCATCAGAAATATCATACACTTTCGGTGCATTTAACCATTCTCCGTTATAATCTGTGATCTTCATCTTCTTTTTTCTCCTTATCTAAAAAGATTGAATTTATAAAACAGGCAACTCCGTTATGCTGATGATCTAAAGTAATGTAGTCCGCATTCTTTTTAGTTTGAGGACTGGCATTTCCCATTGCTACCCCAATGCCGGCTTCTTTTATTATTTCCGCATCATTATCGGCGTCACCAAAAGCGATAATTTGTTTTAAAGAAATGTCATTCCACGCTGCAATCTTTTTCAAGGCAAAACTTTTTGAAAGGTCAGGGTGCATGAATTCATATTCAATTTTTCCTGCCTGAACACTTTTAAATGCTGCACTTTTCAGTTTTTCTCCATGTGCTTTAATTAAAGGCATATCTTCAGGCTGACTCATCACGATCAATTTACTCTGCGGTGTACGGCAGATTTCATCAAAATCAATAACTTGATAGTCAATGCCGTCACTAAGAGAAAGACGAACAGCAAGCTCATCTTCTTTCATTACTCCCAGCGTATCATCTAAATAAATCCCAAAATTAACCGGATAGCCATCAAAGTGATCTATAATCGTTTTGATGTCCGCCCCATCTATCGTATAATATTTTTCTTCCTTATTTAAACGATAATCTTTAATATGTCCGCCATTTATCCCCAATATAAAGTCAACAAGATTTTCCGCCTGCCATTGTTTAATCAGTTTTTCTATAGAACATAGAGGTCGTCCACTCGCTAAGCCAAATAAATAGCCGTTTTGTTTGAGCCGAACTAGAGCTTGTTTTGTCTTCTCAGTCAGCTCCTCTTGATCATTTAAAAGAGTTCCATCGATATCACTGACAATCATTTTTATATTTTCCTTCGATGAAAAATCGATCAGCTTCAATAGGTCAATCGGCTGATGAAAAGTAAAGGTAGGATCAACAATCCCTTCATCTGAGACACTGCCCCATAACGCATAGCCAAAATCTACTCCCGCAGCCTGACAACACAGATAGTCACTCAAAGCATCCCCAATGTAGATAACCTCTTCTTTTTCTACATTTAATCTTTCTAAACATAAAAGAATTGGTGCAGGGTCTGGTTTATGCAAAGTCGTATCATCTGCCAAAACAGCGGTTTCCATAAATTGATCCAATCCTTTAGATACAACATCAATCTCATATTGCTTCTTCGTCTTGGCAGAAACGACTGCCTGTCGCATATACTTATGCACTGTTTCAAGCACTTCTCTGATTCCTAAATAAACGGATGCCCCCTCTTCATAATCGTTTACATACTGTACCCATCGGGCATAGGTTTTTTCTTTATCCTTAATATTTAATTCTTCCATCACTTTCATTCCCGGATAAGACGCAAACTTCAACACTTGCTCATAAGAATAATCTATACCTAGTTCTTCTTTGATGATTCTCTGCAAAGGAATCATATTCATTTTTAAAGTATCTAATATCGTTCCATCGATATCATAAATAACTGCCTTATATTTTTTCATTATTTTTCACCTGCTATCTTTCTAATAAGGTTCATCATTCCTAAATATTCCAGACCATCAAACAGACATTGATTAGGATTTTCTTCAAGTTCTAAACAATAATCCTGATGGACCCATGACTTAAGCTCTTGTTTTAATAATGGCAAATCCAAAGGAAAAGAAAGTTTGGAAGATATCATGATTTTTTGAGGATCATTGCTAAGACAAGTAATGACTAATAGATGGGAAATAATCTGATTAAATTCCAATTCATTATGACAAGCTCGTATAGCCTGGTTAATCGTTTTATCGTGATATGGGATCAACCCCAATTCACCGATAATTCCCTTATATCCATTTAAAATTGTTCCATTCACCATCACTGAACCACCCATTCCAAGAGAACTGATATACAAATAAACAAAATTATCGATCGATTCATCATGCTTATAGATCCCTCTCTGCATACATTTAACATCATTCTCAATATAAATGGGAATCATGATTTGCTGCTGCAGATGCTCGATCCAGTCATTTCTTATATACTGATCCTCATGATCGGTATAATAAATATACCCATTGACAATTCCTTCTACCGCCATCACAACCGCAGTGGATTTATACTTCTTAATCATGTTTTTTATCTGATTGGAGAGCTGATCAAATGAAGAATACTCTATCTTACTTGATTCGATAACCTCATATAATCTCATTATTTTACATTCAGCATAATCCTTATGAACAAATAAACATATCAAGCTGAACAAAGCCGGATTTAAAGAAAATCGCACAGGACATCTTCCCCCTGTAGATTCATCAACACCAATGCTTTCTACAATGTTATTATCTTCAAATTGTCTTAACATATTACGGACACTGGATTGAGATAATTGTGTGTCTTGAACCAAGTCCAGCATGGTTGCATCCTTTTTCATATATAAATGATGAAGCAGTAATTGACTGTTGTTTTGTTTCAAAACAGTATGTGCATAGACTTTCATTTTAGTGCCTCCTTACTTTTATTATATTATAACAAAAGTAAACGTCAATCTATTTTTAAAAGAGATAAAAAAGTTAACTTATCTTTTATTAAATTTTTTTGAAAAAGAAATTATGTCAATGAATGATGAAAAAAGGACTTTAGTCCAAAATATAATGATGTACATAAAAAGCATTGACTTAAAGTTAACTTGAAGTGATAAAGTAATCTCATCAAAAAGGAAGTAAGGGACTTTTTGATAGAAATAGGAGGTAGAGATAATGAAAAAAAAGATGACAAACACATTTATTGCGTGTGCAATTGTCCTCATTGCGTTTACAGCGACCTTTATTACAAGAGCAAATGCCTGTGGTGAGTGTAAAGTAAATGCTGCTGCGTTTACAGGAAGCATTGAGGAAAGACTGCCACAAACCGTTATTCAAAAAATAGTGGAAGATTTTATAAACAGTCCTTTAGCCGCAGGAAAAGAAAGGAAAAAAGTACTGATTCTTGGATATGATGGATTTCGTGAGGATGGCTTGAATAATTTTGTGGATCCAAAAAACAGTGCTGTTCTGTCGATTATGGATTCCGGTGGCTTGTATCATAGTTTTGCCGGCGGTTTAATAGATTCTCCGCAGGCAGCCAGTACATCTCCCGGCTGGGGTTCAATCCTTACAGGCGGATGGCATGATTATCATGGGATTTCTGATAATGGACTCCCAAAAAAGGATGTTCCCACAATCTTTGAATTCGCAGTTCAAAAAGGATATTCGACTACATTTATTTCTTCATGGGGAGAACATTTTGAAACTGTTTATACACAAGACATCCTAAAAGCTCAGTTATTAAATGAACCCACACAATATATTTTGGCAAAAAATGATGAAGACAGCAAAAATCAGGCAATAGAAGCCATACTGCAAGATTTTGACATCGTTATGGCTATTGCCGAATATACAGATAATGCAGGACATTCCAGTGGTTTTAGCAATGATAATCCATTATACCAAGATGCTTGTCAGCTTTCTGATCAGTGGGGAAAAGAAATTTTAGATACCGTAGAAAATCGTGAAAATTATTCAAAGGAAGATTGGCTTATTATTATCACAACCGATCATGGCGGCTTAGAGCAGCATCATGGCGGGCAAAGTGATGAGGAACGAAATACCTGGTTTGCAGTCAATCAGCCTATAACCATTAATGACGAATGGCTAAATTATCATAAATAAGTAAAAACCTTTGCACGCTTAGCTTTGATAAAGCGAAGTATGCAGAGGTTTTTGTATATAATCCAGATTTATCCTGCCATCTTCATACATTTGTTAGCAGACAGCAAGACTATCAAAAATCCTGTTTTTTTAAATTGGGAAGGAAATAGGTGATATTATATTTTAAGACAAAGTTAATTCCTTATTTCTCCTTTTTAAGTAAAACAGAAACCGGCAGATAAGCAAAAAGTGAGTTATCACTATTATCCATCATGATTTAACGATTTATGAGTATCTTTTTAAGTGTGATGAGGAAATAAAATAATTAATAGATAAAAAATGACATTAGTTTTCCCAATGTCATTCTTGTTGTGGAATTTTAAATCTAATCTATTAGTCTTTATATCCCTTTGCGATAGCATCTATCTGCATGAATTCAGATGATAGGTTCAGGCATTTTATACCACATTTCACCACATCTTCATATTGATATTTATCTGGGGATACTTTCACGTCTTCAATTAACCTAGATAATTGATCGATGCCCAATGAAAATATTTTCTTTGAACCTTCCAATGCATTGATACAAGCGTCCACTTCTTCTTTGTTCATATTAATCACCTCACTATTCATACTATATCACAATAAAAGTTTTGTCTCCATCTTTCTATTGTGGTTTATTATTTGAAACTGGTTCTTATCATTAAGCAAATGAAAAAGGCACCTATCATGATGCACCCTTAGCAAGTAGACAGATGAAATAATTAAAATTTTATAATCTATTCCCTAAAATTAAATAATTTCAATTTTCGTTGACAAATAGGGACTATTTTGAATGTCTATGTTCTCTATGATTTATTGTATTTGAGTCATTTTTGATGTTTTATGCTCAAAATAAACCCATTATTAAATAAAATATTTCCCATTTTAGAAACTTCTTTCAATTCAAGGAGTTCGTTTATCTTTGATATACTTCTGTTAAATGCAGCTCTAATAATTTTTAGATTGGTCCTCTTTAAATGTTTATATAGTTGTGGGGAATGTAATATAGGAAGAGAATTGATAATACAATCAATATTCGAATTAGGCTAATTTAAATATTTTGTTTTCTCATTTACTGACTCACCTAAAATATACAATTTACATATTTAATTGATACTTTGTATCTTTTCCTTTTCCATTTTTTCAAGTAACCTTTTAAGAATTCTTTTTAACCTAGGGACATTTATATAAACATCAATAATTGTTTAAAAATCATTGTGATTAATAGTAAAAGATTATAATTTGACATATAATGACAAAGATAATTGATGAAATATATATAAATAAGGATTTTTTTATATAAGTTACAACGAATTGAGTGGTTTTATTTAATTTCGTTGCTTTCGATGTGCAACGAATATCATATTTATTTTGTTTTCGTTGCATGGAAAGAAGAAAGAGCTATGGTTAATTATTTAAGTAGAAGTCAATTAGATAAGATCCTTGGCTTTAATAAGGCTAAAACTGGAATCAAAAATAAATTTGAAGCATAATCAATGATCCTTCATTATACTACAGAATACAAAAAAGCCCGAATCTATCGAGCTTTTCGTATTCTATTGTATTTTTTAGTATCTATTCAACACCGACAATAAACGAATAGATAGGCTGCATACCTAAATGAACCTCTAATTCAGCTTCTGAATTTTCTTCAATGAAACGAGTAATTTCATCTAACTCTTCTTTGCTGACATCATCTCCTGCAATCAGGGTGATAATCTCATCTTCATCACTGAACAGTCCGTTTAACGTATTTTTGCACGCTTCTACTTTACTAGGAACACATGCAACAATGTTTTTTTCTACCATTGCCATATATTGATTAGCTTTAATATCTACCCCATCAATATTAGTATCTTTAATGGCGAAAGTCACCTGTCCGGTTTTAACATTGCTTACGGCTTCCATCATATCTTCGATCGTATCCTCTAAATCAGCTTCCGGATTAAACATGATACATGCTGATAAGCCTTGTGGAATTGTCTTTGTAGGAATAACCTTAACGTTGATTTTACCTTCTAATACTACGGCGGCCTGATTAGCTGCCATAATTATATTTGAGTTATTTGGCAAAACAATCACATTTTTAGCATTGATGCTTGTAATCGCAGCTACTAAATCCTCAGTAGACGGATTCATGGTTTGACCGCCGCTAACCACGTAGTCACAGTTTAATTCCATAAACATATCTTTAATTCCGCTTCCCGCCGCTACTGAAATTAATCCTACTTCTTTTTCTTCACGCGGTGCTTCCGGTTTTGAACTTTGAGCCTGTTCTTCAATAATGGTATTATGCTGTTCCTGCATATTTTCAATTTTTAGTTTAATAAATTCACCAAAACGCTGAGCTAAATTCAATGCTTCCCCAGGTTTTAAGGTATGTACATGGACTTTAACAATATCTTCGTCCTGTACTACTACGATACTTTCTCCAGGAATCATCGACAATTCATTTTTCAATTGATCTTCGCTGAATTTATGCACCAATGATTCTTCTAATCTTAATATAAACTCAGTACAGTATCCAAAGCCTTCTTCTCCAGTATCTACATTGCTGGCAGCTGCCTGAACGTCTGCAAAAACATCCACTTTTTCAATTTTATCTCCGGCAATCGCAGACATGAATCCGGTTAAGATTAATACCAATCCGGCTCCGCCACTGTCAACAACCCCTACTTCTTTTAAAACCGGCAATAATTCCGGTGTTCTTTCTAATGAATCCTCTGCCTGTTTCACAAAATAAGAAAAGACATCTTCAATTGATTTATCTTTTTTAGCGTATTTAACAACAGCATCTGAAGCTTCTCTGATAACTGTCAAGATTGTACCTTCAACCGGTCTCATAACGGCCTTATATGCCACTTTAGCACCGTTTTTAAAGGCTTTTGCCATATCTACGCAATCAATTTCATCTTTTCCTTCTAAAGCGATAGAAACCCCTCTAAAGATCTGTGAGAGAATAACTCCCGAGTTTCCGCGGGCTCCCATCAGCAATCCTTTTGATAATTTCTTTGAAATGTCATAGATGCTGCTTACATCCATATTTTCAATTTCTTTTGCCCCTGAAGAAAAAGTAAGTGACATATTTGTTCCCGTATCTCCATCAGGTACCGGGAAAACATTTAGGGCATCAATTTCATGATGCTGATTGTGCAGTAGATAGCAGCCTGCCAATACCATTTCTTTAAATAGCTGTCCATTGATTTTTTCCATTTATGTTCCCTCCACGCTTACTCCACAACTTTAATGCCTTGAACATAAACGTTAACAGCTTCAACTCTAACATCTAGTGATTTTTCAAGAACATATTTTACTTTCTTTTGAACTTCATATACGATCTCTGAGATCTTCATGCCATATCCAACAAAGATATACATGTCCACGATCAATCCCGTCAATCCTTCTTTTGCTTCTATTCCACGAGAAAAATTATCTTTCTTTAGTAATTCATAGAAACCATCTTTTAACATTTTTTGACTGGCCATACCCACTACCCCGTAACATTCGGTGGCTGCACCGCCAGCTGTTTGAGCTACGACTTCTGAAGAAAAATTAATATTACCAAATTGTGTATTTTTTTCAATCATCAAGTGATCCCTCCATATTGTTTCATTTATGTATAATAAACGCTAATATTATTATACCCTAGATATTTTGATTAAGCAAATAATTCACGACCAATACATTATATTCGTCTATTTCCAATATTTCAACAACTTTCATTAATTAAATTTATATTTTTTGCTTGATTTTTATATTATTAGATGTTATTATTGGTAAGTATGAAAAAGCCACTAAAAAAGGGGGTAAAATGAAATGTCAAGAAAATGTCAATTAACTGGTAAAGGTGCAATGTCTGGAAACGCACGTTCACATTCATTACATGCGACAAGAAGAAAATGGAATGTTAACCTTCAAAAAGCAGTCGTATTGGTGGATGGAAAACCAACAAAAGTTAAAATTTCAGCAAGAGCTCTTAAAACCTTAAGAAAAAGCGCTTAATTTTAGTATTGTAAATTTACCATGGTAAGATGCAAACGCATCTTTTTTTATTAATCAAGCTATTGTATAGGATTAACCCTGTATGATAGCTTTTTTAATTATCTATAAAGAAAACCCCTCAAGCTGTTTATTCAACTTTTGGGGTTTAGTTCGTATGTTTATTAACGTTTAAATGCTTTTTTGAAATTATCGAAGAAAGAATCCTTTTTCTTATCCTTTTCAACGATCTTGCGATAAAGCTCTTTTTCTTCTTTAGATAATTTAGTTGGAATCTTAACCTCGATCTTTACCAGCTCATCTCCATAATTATCACTGCGTAAATCTTTGACCCCTTTGCCCTTTAAGCGAAGTGTCGTTCCATGCTGTGTTCCTTCTGGAATCTTTAATGTAACTTCACCATATGGTGTTGGCACATCGACTTCACAGCCTAATGTCGCATTAGGTGCGGAAATTGGGATATTAATTAAGATATTGCGCCCATCACGAACAAAATGAGGATGTCTCTTTATCACGATTTCGACATATAGATCCCCGTTCGATCCACCATTGCTTCCACGAGCTCCTTTTCCGGCTACACGCAGCTGTTGATGAGAATCAATACCAGCCGGGATCTTTAATTCTACCGTAATATTTTTGTTGGTATATCCGCTGCCATGACATTGATGACATTTTGTTTTAACCGTTTTTCCTGTTCCCTGACAGTCCGGACAAACACTCTGATTCACAAAGGTACCAAAAGCTGTACGCTGCTGTGTTTTAATCTGTCCGGTTCCGTTACAGCGTGAACAAGTCGTATAGTCATTCGGTGTTTCCGCACCGGTTCCATGACAGTGTGAACATTGTTCATCATAATTAATTTTTAAATCCAATGTTTTTCCATTAATCGCATCCATGAAGTCAATTTCCACTTGCATATAGCGATCTTGTCCACGACGTGGTCCAGTTGAACGCGTACGCGTTGATCCGCCCCCACCGCCAAAGAATGAACTGAAAATATCACCAAGGTCCATATCATCAAAACCACTGAATCCACCTTGGAATCCACCGCCTCCGAAGCCACCTGCACTTTGATCGAAAGCAGCGTGTCCGTAACGGTCATAAGCGGCACGTTTGTTATCATCGGATAAGACATCGTAAGCTTCTTGAACTTCTTTGAACTTTTCTTCAGCATCTGCTTCTTTATTAACATCAGGGTGATATGTTTTTGCGAGCTTGCGATACGCTCTTTTTATAGTGGGAGCATCTGCATCCTTGCTGACACCCAACACTTCATAATAATCTCTTTTTGCCATTTGCTACCATCCTTACGTATTATGATCTTAGCCAAGGGAAAAATCCCTTGGCCAAATCATTAATTCTTTTCTTCAAAATCTGCATCTACCACATCATCAGCCCCACCGCTGTTTGTATCGGTTGGGTTTTGACCCTGTTGTTGTTGGTAAGCATAAGATGCCATTTGCTGAGCCATTTGTTCTAATTCATTCATTCTAGCTTCCAATGTATCTAAATCATTGTTATCTAAAGCTGTTTTTAACTCATCTCTTAATTTTGTTGCTTCTTCTTTTTGTTTTTCATCGATCTTATCACCTTGTTCTGCAAGTGATTTATCAATTTCATTGATCATTTGTTCTGCTTTGTTTCTTGTTTCTACTTCTTTACGTTTCTTTTCGTCATCTGCTTTATTCGCTTCTGCTTCTTTGACCATTCTATCGATTTCTTCATCACTCAATCCAGTAGAGTTTTGAATTGTAATAGATTGTTCTTTATTTGATTTCATATCTTTTGCTTTAACGTTTACGATACCGTTAACGTCGATATTGAAAGTTACTTCGATCTGAGGTACTCCTCTTGGAGCTGGTTCAATACCATCTAATTTAAATAAACCTAATTGTTTATTATCTTTTGCCATACTACGTTCACCTTGTAATACGTTGATGTCTACAGCCGGCTGATTGTCAGCAGCAGTTGAGAAGATTTGTGATTTTGTAGTTGGAATTGTTGTATTTCTTTCGATTAAGACAGTCATGACACCACCCATTGTTTCAATACCTAATGATAATGGAGTAACGTCTAACAATACAATATCTTTTACATCTCCGGCAATAACGCCACCTTGAATAGCCGCTCCCATAGAAACAACTTCATCAGGGTTTACTGATTTATTAGGTTCTTTTCCTAATTCTCTTTTTACAGTTTCCTGTACAGCAGGGATACGTGTTGATCCACCTACTAACAATACTTGATCGATTTCGTTAGGTGTCACTCCGGCATCACTTAATGCACGTCTAACTGGTCCTACTGTTCTTTCAACTAAGTCTCTTGTTAATTCATCGAATTTAGCACGAGTTAATGTCATTTCTAAATGCACCGGTCCGTTTGCTCCGGCTGAGATGAATGGTAATGAAATTTGTGTCTGCATAACACCTGAAACATCTTTTTTCGCTTTTTCAGCTGCTTCTTTTACACGCTGCATTGCCATTTTATCTGTACTTAAATCAATACCTTCTTGTTTTTTAAATTCAGCGACAACATAGTCCATGATTTTCTTATCGAAGTCATCTCCACCTAACATGTTATCTCCGGCAGTTGACAATACTTCGAAAGTACCGTCTGCTAAGTCTAAGATAGATACGTCAAATGTTCCTCCACCTAAGTCATATACTAATACTTTTTGTTCTTTATCCAATTTATCCAATCCAAATGCCAAAGCAGCAGCTGTTGGTTCGTTGATAATACGTTCTACTTCTAATCCGGCAATTTTACCAGCATCTTTAGTTGCTTGTCTTTGGGCATCATTGAAATAAGCCGGTACAGTAATAACCGCACTTGTAACAGTTTCCCCTAAATAAGCTTCTGCTGTTGCTTTTAAGTTCTGCAATACCATAGCTGAGATTTCTTGTGGTGTATAATCTTTTCCATTAACGTGTTCTTTATAGGCAGTCCCCATATGTCTTTTTACTGAGGCAACTGTATCTTTGTTTGTTACTGCCTGACGTTTTGCAGCTTCCCCAACAATAATTTCACCATTTTTGAATGATACTACTGAAGGTGTTGTTCTGTTTCCTTCTGGGTTAGCAATTACTTTTACTTCTCCGTTTTCCATAATACTAACACAAGAGTTAGTCGTTCCTAAGTCAATACCAATAATTTTTTTGCTCATATTCTTATCCTCCTAAAAATTACTCATTTACTTTTACTAAAGATGCACGAATTACGCGATCTTTCAACTTGTATCCTTTTTGTAATTCTTCTACGATCATATTATGACCATAATTTTCATCATTGACCATCATAACTGCCTGATGGAAGTTAGGATCGAATTCTTTTCCTTCCACATCAATCTGTTCAATGCCATGTTTTTTTAATGCATCAATGAATTGTGTAGTGATCATTTCATAACCTTTTAAGAAATTTTTTAATTCTTCACTTGGTTCAGCAACATTCTGTGAACGTTCCAAGTTATCTACAACGGGCAGCAGATCTTCTGCAAAAGACTGAAGCATGTATTTTAAAGCATTCGCATGTTCATTCTGCAGACGTTTTTTAAGGTTTTCCATATCGGCAAATACCTTATAATAATCTGTTTTCCATTTTTCTACTTCTTCACCTAATTCAGTGATTTTTTCTTGCTGAAGTTCTTCCACTGACTTTTCAGCTTTTGGTTCTTCAACTGCTTCTTCCTGTTCCTGAGCTTGATTTTCTTCAACTTCTTCGTTTACTTCCTGCTCTACTTTATCTTTTTCCATTCTTTCACCTCTTATTCATCATCTTCGTCGTCATCATCAAAGAATAATTCTTCGATATTCTTTGACACGTAATCCACTAAAGAAACAACCTGTTCATAAGGCATTCTTGTTGGACCAATAACGGAAATAGTTCCGGATGAATGACTGCCGGTTTTGAATGATCCGGAAATCACTGAAACATCTTCTAATTCTGTTAAAGGAAGTGGCTGACCAATTTTAACAGTGACGCCTTCTTCTTCATTCAGCCCGATGCTTTGCCACATCTGTGAATTTTCAAAGGCACTGACAAGTCTTCTTAATTTATTGACATCATTAAATTCAGGCTGATACAGCATATTCTCTTTACCAGAGAAATAAACATCTTTGCTGGCAAACTTGACGAAAGCTTCCAAGAAAGCTCTGAAAAGCACTTCGTGCTCCTGAATACGACTGGAGATGATCGGTTTTACATCCTTTTCTAAACGAATGATGACCTGGTTGATCGGGGTGCCGATCAGCATCTCATTCATAACTCCTACACAAGAGATCAAATCTTCATAGCTATACGTTCCGTCTAAGATAAATGTCTTGTTTTCCACATGACCCATATCGGTCACAATAATCACAGAGACACGCTCATTGGAAATTGGAACAATCGTAATATTCTGCAAGCTTTCATTCCGGGCATCCGGTCCTAATGCAATTGAGGTTAAATGTGTCAGCTGACTCAGCATCTCACAGCTTTCCTTTACGACTTCGCTCAAGGTTCTGCCGCGCTCACTAAAGATTGTCTGCATCTGATTTTTAATCGTATCTTCGATTTTAAAATCTGTCAGTGTTTCCACATAATACTTGTACCCCTCCACACTGGGAATACGTCCAGAAGAGGTATGTGTTTTTTCTAAATATCCATAGTCCTCCAAAGCTGCCATTTCATTACGAATCGTTGCGCTTGAGTACGGTAACTGATATCTTTCCAATAAATACTTAGAGCCTACCGGTTCTGCGGTTTCTACGAACGCATCAACAATAGCTTTAAATATCGTGATTTGTCTTGATGTAAGCATGATGTCACCACCTTTTAGCACTCATCATTTTCATGTGCTAACTATATTATACATAATTATTTAGCACTGTCAACAATTTAGTGCTAAAAATATTAAAAAGTTAATCGACTAATTCAAGCAGGATAAAATCAAGCAGATCCATCCCTTTACTCGTTGGACGCAAATGATTTTCTTCGATGATCAAAAGACCCTGATCGATAAATGGCTGCAGTCTTTCTTGATAATATGTAAGCAAATCAATCTGATAGCGCTGCTTAAATGAAGAAAGAGAAATACCGTTAGCTAAACGCAGTCCCAACATCAATGCTTCAAACATGCTTTCCTTGTGTTCAATCGTTTCCTTAGTCTGCAAGAACTCCCCATTTAAATATGCAGATAACTGCTTTGTATTATGATAGCGGATATTATCAAGATAGCCATGTGCCCCTAAACCACATCCATAATAATGCTGATCCAGCCAATAGACACAGTTGTGCAAAGAAGGATGACCGTTTTTTTCAAAATTACTGATCTCATATCGATGAAAGCCAAACTGCTCGAGCTTTTCGCGAATCATTTCCGTAATCGTATATTCCTCCTGCTCATCCATTCCTTCAAAATGTTCATTATATAACACAGTATGTTCTTCTAATATTAAAGAGTAATAAGAAAGATGAGTGATCGGTAATGCTTCCACAATCATAAGATCTTTTAAAATGTCTTCTTTTGTCTGTAAAGGCAGATTATACATCAAATCAATAGAAATATTTTTTATACCAGCTTCCCGTGCCTGCGCAATCAGCAGAAAAACCTCCTGATTATGATGCAGTCTGCCTATTTTTTTTAAGATTGCTTCATTAAATGTCTGAACCCCAATACTCAGGCGGTTAACCCCATAAGTTTTAAACAGCAATAACTTTTCATATGTCATAGATTCCGGATTGACTTCAATTGTGTATTCCAGCGCTCTGCCTGCATAGGGCTTTAATATCTGGAAGAGACTTTCCAACTGTTCCTCATTTAAGCTGCTTGGAGTGCCGCCGCCAATATAAAGTGTGGTAATAGGGACATCAATAGCATATTGCTGAACCTCTTTTTCTAAGGCTTTTAGATAACGGTCCACCCACTCTTTTTTATAATACATTTTAGAAAAATCACAGTATGTGCAGATATTCGTACAAAAAGGGATATGGACATACAATCCCATCCCTTCATTATTTTCCAACCATTCTATTTTTTTATTCATCTTCTTCACCAAATTCAAAATTACTTGCAAGTCCGCCCAGTGACGTTTCTTTATAAGCAGAATTTAGATCTTTTCCAGTTTTATACATGACCTTAACTACTGCATCAAAAGAGATCTTATTTTTACGGATATACCCGAGCTGTTTTGAGTATACTGCCGCATCCATCGCTCTCAATGCTGCAAAACCGTTGCGTTCAATACAAGGAATTTGAACATAGCCGCCAACGGGATCACAGGTTAAGCCCAAATTGTGTTCCATCCCCATCTCTGCTGCATATTCAATGGCACTGTTGTTAAGTTCCAGCAGCCATGCGTAAAGTGCCGCTGCCATTGCACACGCAGAACCGATTTCTGCCTGACAGCCTCCGTCAGCGCCGGAAATTGTCGCATTTTTCTTGATGACATTTCCAAACAATCCGCCAACACCTAAAGCCTTGACCAAATCTTTCTTTTCCATATGCAACTGTTTATAGCAGTAATATAGCACTGCCGGAATAACTCCGCTGGCCCCGCATGTCGGAGCAGTCACGATCGTATGTCCACAAGCATTTTCTTCACTGACTGCATAGGCATAACTGCTTACCAGCAGACGTTCACGTTCACTTTCTTTTTTCGTGTTCAAAGCCTGAGCATGCATCATCTTCGCAACCCTTTTTAATTGCAGACGTCCGGGGATCGTTCCTTGTGTATGCAGTCCATCTTCAACACATTGGAACATTGCTTCTAAAACATGGTATAAATAGACTTCAATCTCTTCATCTTCAAATTCTAATATATAATCGTAAAAAGAAATATTATGATCTTCAATATATTGAATAATTTCAGTCATATTTTTCTGCGGATAAACTTCCTGATGGGTTTCATTTTCAATGCCGGGCATTTCAATCTTTCCTCCGCCTACAGAATATGCAGTCACCTCATCTATCTTTTTCTCTTCTTCATAGACAGTAAACATCATGCCATTAGGATGATAAGGCAAGGCATCGGCTTTGAACTTAAACACACACTCTATCGGCGCTAAAGCCTGTTTGATAATATAATCGGTTAAATGCCCTTTCCCCGTCAATGCTAAAGATCCATATAATGTAACCACGACCTTTGAAGCATTTGGATAAAGCGATTTAATTCTTTCTGCCGCTAATTTAGGTCCATAGGTATGTGAAGACGAGGGTCCTACGCCAATTTTATATAAGTTTCTTAAAGATTCCATAATTATCTCCTATACTTTCATCAAAAATAATTCCAAGCCCAGTTTTTTATCGACCATTCCTTTTTTAATATTGGTATCTAATAAGGCGAGGTCATTCAATTTGCTCATTAAATCCTGTATATCATACTGGGAAGCATCGGCACGAATATAACGCAGTCTAAAAGGATTGATGCCCAGAATCTTAGCGATCTCTTGATCATTATACCCTTTTCGGTCCAATGTTTTCACTTGCATCAATAAACGCATCTGATTGGCAATCAGTACAATCAGCTTGACCGGTTCTTCATTATTTACCATCAGGTCTTTATAGATATGTACCGCTTTTTGCTGATCCTTTTTCATAATCGCACTGACTAATTCAAAGGCATTCTCTTCTAACGGCTTACTCACAACGGCACGTACATCTTCCAAGGTAATATGCTCAGAATACAGACACAATTTCTCGACTTCATTCGAGATCATCATCAGATCATTAGGTAAACGACTCAGCATAAACTCCAAGGCATCATCCTCAATAACCGCCCTTCTGCGCTTAATCGCATTGCGAACCGAAGATTTTAATTGATGATGTCCAATCTTATCCATCAGCATAAAGGTTGTCTCTTTTTTTAATAGCTTTACCAGTTTTTTACGTTCATCAAAGTTTTTTACGTTATGATAAATCACAAATATTGTAGATTCCATTGGTGCTTTCAGGTATTTTTCCAGTAAAGTGCCATCTTGATTAAGACTCGCCGGTCCTTTTTGTGTCGTTAAAAAATAAGGATTTTTCAACAGCACCATTTTATAGTCACTTAAAAAAGGAGGCATATTGCAGTCCTCAATTACTTCTTTCAGTTCTGTTGCAGCTGAATCATAAACAGCAAGATTCATATTTTCTTCACTGATTCCATATTCTGTTTTAATATCTTTTAGTTTTTGTTCCAATAGAAACGTTTCTTCCCCATAAAGCACATAAATCATTTTTATCACCATTCAAATTATACCCTGTCTCAGGTTTTTCTACAATAATTAATTCGGTGAATCCCAAAAAGACTGATGATCTCCACCATTCCCATCGTATCACTGCGATAAACGTCAACATCATAGGCTTCCAGCCGTTTTAAAACCTCCGTATTAGGATGATGATAAAGGTTGTTTTTTCCCACACTGATCAGACCATACTGTGGCAGATAAGCAGACAGCAGCAAAGCACTTGTAGACGTATTAGAGCCATGATGTCCCACTTTTAAAACATTGACCTGCAACTGTGGATAACGTGCTATCAGCTGTTCTTCCTGAACGATCGGCAGATCCCCGGTAAATAAATATCCCAGCTGATTTAAGGACAGATAATACACTAAGCTATTGGCATTTTTATCATCAGCGGTATAAGGAAGAGGTAAATATTTTAAGATGTCGATATCCTCTCCTTTCGTCATTACTTTATTGACTTTAAAATGAGTCAGCAGACTGTCACTGGCACCCATATGATCAAAATCATCATGCGTTATAATGAGTGCCGTCAGCTCTTTAATGCCAATCGATTTTAGATAAGGAATGATGCGTTTTTTTGAAAGATCATAGCTTTGATTCCCACCGGTATCAATCAAGTAATTTCCTTGATGAAAGGGACGCATAATTAAAAAACAGTCTCCTTGTCCCACATCGATCATCACTACCCGGCTGTAAGGCTGAAGATAGGGATAAAAATATAGGATTAATAACACACTTGCCAGTTTCAAATAATCTTTATATAAAGAGGATTTGATTGGTTCATGATATAGTGATAACAATAGGAAGCCGTAATAAAATAAGATAAAGATCAAGGGCGGTTTCATAAAAATCCATTCTATTGAATAATGATCCAAAAAGTAAAGAACCCGTTCAAACTGTGAAATTAAAAATCCCGTAATCGTTCCCAAAAGATTAAAACACATCATATTTAATAATACGATGCCATAAAGCAATTCAATCATATGCGCAAACAGCCAAATAAAAAGAAAACTGAGTGGATTCAATGAAAATTGAGTAGATAAAACAATGGGAATCCCCGCTAAATAAGGATAGATGAATGAAAAGCGATGCCCTTTAGCTAGCAAAATGAAAGCATAAATAGTAAAAGAGAAGATATAGGACAGAGAATAAATTACAAAAGGATTGTAAAGACAAAATAAAATACTAATCCCTGAAAGAATCTCTACATCATTCGCTTTATCTTTCAATAAATAACGAAACAGAAGCATTAAATAAGCCCGCCATAAGGAAATCATATTACCTAAAAACAAGACATACCCCCCTAATAGGAGCAAAAGCCATTTTGTTTGGCGAATACCGATTCTTTCCAATATTTTTTTAAGCATCATTAAGTGCATCCCGGAAAGGGCAAAGAGATGAACAATCGACAGATTTTGTCCCGCTTCTAACAGCTCTGCCATAGCTTCATCTTTTATTCCTAATATCAGCTGTTTTGTCATTGAAACAACTTTTTCGTTTTTAAAGCTTTCTATCCACCGTTCAGCCTTACACAGCCACGACTGATGATTATCATTTGAAAGTATTTGTGTTTCTTGAACTTGGTAGAAGATCTTCTGACTAAAACAGTACAGACGATAATCAAAGGCATTAAAATTACTTGGTCTTGATATTGTCTCCTGCTTAGCTTCAATAACTAAATGATTGCCTTTCTCAATTTCCTGTCCATTGCTGACTACCCTTATTTTTCCGTAGTCCGTTTTTAAAATGTAGTGGTATTCTCCCACCTCTACCACCTCACCTTTTAATTCATTTGGCAGCTGCGCCTGTGGGATAGTCACCATCAAGGAAAACAAAAGAACAGGCAGCTGAAGCAGCAATGTAATTTTAAGTTTATATTTTCGATAACAAAAATACAGAAGCAAACCATAAACGAATCCAATTGCATAAGTGCCATTGATGAATAAAATGATCATCATCATAAATAAAGCCAAGTAAACTATAAACATAAATAAGGTCTCCATTTTAAATAGGTCTTATAGCCTACACCACTAATCTCCATAATTTGCTCAACGTAGGTAAATGAATTTTGGCTTCGATATTCAATAATCTTTTCAGCTTTCTTTTGACCAATCCCACTGATACTCATCAGCTCCTCTAAACTGCCTTGATTCAAAGAGATTTTAGGCTGTGTCACACTGGGTATAAATACAATATCCTGATCCAGTAAAGTGCGCCCCATATCAATGCAAGAGCAGTCGGCATCAACATCTAGCTTCAGATGTAAAAATAATTGTTCCATGGTAGGTTCACTTAATTCGAAGGATCCGGGATTACTTAAAGCCCCTTCCGCTATGACTGTAATTATCGGCTGATTTTCCTCTTTAGATAATGGTTCCTGCGTTTGAAAGGTAAAAAAATAACTGCCGAGCAGCAGTATAATAAATAGAACGATTGATTTCATATAGCCTCCTAAATAAAAATAGACCTAACCTCGTTAGATCTACTTCGTATGATAAGGAATATTAAAATGTTGATAAGCCATTTCTGTCACGACGCGTCCCCTTGGTGTACGTTTAATCAGTCCCGTCTGCAATAGATAGGGTTCATAAACATCTTCTAAAGTCATCGGTTCCTCTCCGATTGAGGCAGCAATGGATTCCAATCCCACCGGTCCACCACGGAAGCGTTCAATAATACCTAAGAGGTATTTATGATCAACATCATCCAAACCTAAATGATCGACTTTTAATCGTCCCAATGCTTCTTGTGTACGTTCTAAAGTGATCGTTGTATCCCCATTAAATTGCGCAAAATCTCGCACACGGCGAAACAAACGATTGGCGATACGAGGTGTTCCGCGGGAACGGCGGGCTAATTCCGCCTTTGCTTCCTCTTCCATCTCCATGCCATATACCCCGGCAGTACGGGAAATAATCTTGATTAATTCCTCCGGCTGATAGTATTCAAGCTTTGAAATAATTCCAAAACGATCTCTCAATGGCGCCGATAAATCTCCGGCACGGGTTGTCGCTCCGACTAAGGTGAACGGCGGCAAATCAATACGCACGGAACGTGTTGAGGCATCTTTTCCAATCACCACATCCACACAATAATCCTCCATTGCCGGATATAGAATTTCTTCAACTACTTTGGGAATACGATGAATCTCATCAATAAATAAAACATCGCCTGCTTCTAATTGCGTTAAAACTGCTACCAAATCCCCAGTTTTTTCAATACTCGGTCCTGTCGTCACTTTAATGTTGGTTCCCATTTCATTGGCAATGATCATAGACATTGTAGTCTTTCCAAGACCTGGCGGACCATACAGCAGCACATGATCCAGCGACTCCTCACGCATTTTGGCAGCTCCAACGAACACTTTTAAATTTTGTTTAAGATCTTCCTGTCCAACATATTCCGTAAAAGACTGCGGACGCAATGTGATCTCTTCCACTTCTTGGTAAGTGGCATCCAATATTCCTTCTCTATTCATGTTTTCCCTACTTTACTAATAAACTTAATGCTTGTTTGACGTACCCATTAGTATCTAACGCATCGTCTTCAATTTTTTTCATTATCTTCACAACATCCGCTTCACGATACCCCAATGCCACCAGCACTTCAATGGCTTCATCAAATGCCGGATTGATCGAAGGCTCACTGTGCAGAACGATTTTTCCCTGCAAATCCAATATAATCTGTCCGGCAGCCTTAGGACCGATTCCCGGTATTTTCTTTAAGAAATTGATATTCCCGCTTTCAATAGCACCGACAATTCGTTCGACTTCCAAGGTTGCCAAAGCTCCGACCGCTGTTTTGGGACCAATCCCTTTTACAGAAATTAATTTTAAAAACAATTCTTTTTCTTCTAAAGATTTAAACCCAAAAAGAAGATGTCCGTCTTCTTTTACCTGCTGATAAATATATACAGTCATATCACTGTTTGTTTTAAAGCTATATGGATTAGGTACATAAATCATATAGCCGATTCCCTGATTTTCCAATACGATATGATCCTTAAAGATCATCGTGACAATTCCTTTTATATAACTGTACATACTTTCCTCCTAAATACGATTAATAAATTCCTTAAAAATTCCCAGCATTAACTCATCTTCATAATGGGTCACTTCCGGATGAAACTGCACTCCATAAATCTTTTTAGAAACATGCTCAATCCCCTCAATGATGCCATCCACTGCTGTGGCTGTCACTTTAAACTGAGGGGCAATCTGATCTACTGCCTGATGATGATAGGAATTGACATAAGCTCTTTTACCTAACACACTATATAATAAACTGCCTTCTTCAATATCAATAAACTGACAGCCTTTCCCACGGCTTCCCATCTGAGTATGCTGAATGACATTTTGGTCTTTCAACGTAACATCCTGATACAAAGTCCCGCCAAAATAAACATTAATCATCTGATTCCCACGACAGATCCCCAAGATCGGCATATCTAACATTGTTGCTTTATCCATGACTTTCTTTTCATATGTGTCACGTTCATCATCTAATTCACCGCATAAGCGATGTACCGGTTGATTGTAATAAAGTGGATTGATATCAACTCCCCCGGTCATAATCAATCCGTCACAAACACGAAGTGCCGCTTCAATCGCGTCTTCATCCTGCATGATCGGTAAAATAAGAGGTGAATGCCCGCTTGCCACGACCGCATCAATATAATTTTGACTGATATTGGCACGTTTCACACCGTTTTCTCTGCTAATCCCACCAGAAATCGCAATAATTTTCTTACTCATTCTCTTTCCCCCTTTGAATATTATCAGTATAGCACGCTTTTTATGAAAATAAAAGATAACACACTACCATTATATCAGAGAATCACTATCATTATATGCCAAAGAAATGCCATTGTTGTAACAATAAAAGCGAGTCCTCATGACCCGCTTCTTTATATTACGCTCTGACTAATTTTACTTTATTGCGGCCAATGCGCTGATTTTGACATTTATCCAATACTTTTTTAGCGTATTTCTTTTCAATTTCAACATCAGTAAACTTCGGTGCCAAGCGAATATGTCCAACCGCTCTTTTATTGATATTACTGTTATCTAAGATAAAGAATAATACTTGTTTTGCCTGAACACGTTCTTTCTTTCCAACATTTAAACGAATGACTTCATATTCAGTTGGCTTTTCAACGCGCTGTGTTTCATCAAAACCAATTTCTTTTTCATACAGCATGGAAAATAAAGAAGCTGATAAATCCACAAGCATATGATGATCATAAGCACTCATCATATCAACAAAACGCTGATGACGGCGATCTTCAAAGTACTGACTGGCTTTTGTTAATAAAGCGGCTGCCTTCACTTCTAAGATTTGTTCATTTGTTGGAATCGGCAATTCTTTAATCGTACAGTTCATTTGCTTTTGCACCTGTTCGATAAAGCTCTTTTCACGGCTCGTAATTAAAGTATAGCTGGTTCCTTCTTTAGAAGCACGTCCGGTACGTCCGATACGATGTACATAGGCTTCCTTTTCCTGCGGCAATTCATAATTAATAACGTGTGTAACATTTTCAATATCGATTCCACGAGCTACGACATCTGTCGCTACTAATAAAGTTGTCGCTCCTTCTTTAAACTGACGCAAAGCCTTCATACGCTGTTCCTGTGACAGATCTCCATGAATCGCTTCTACTAAATAGTTACGATTTTTAAGTTCAAAAACAAGATCATCCACGCCTTTTTTAGTTTTACAGAAAATAATTCCACTTTCAATCTGAGCAAAATCAATCAAACGGCATAAAGTTTCTAAACGTGCCTTCGGTTTTGTTTCAATATAATACTGTTTAATCGTAGACGCTGTTTTTGTATGCTGATCGACTTTGATCAATTCGGCATCCTCACGCATATAGTTTTTAGCGATGCGCTGAATATCTTCTTTCATAGTAGCAGAGAATAATACCGTCTGACGGTCTGTATTGGTCTGTTCCAGGATTGTTTCAATATCTTCCAAAAATCCCATGTTCAGCATTTCATCTGCTTCATCTAAAACAAATATTTTTACTTGATCCAATTTTACAACTTTACGACGCATTAAATCCATTAAACGTCCCGGAGTCGCTACAATGATGTCTACTCCTCTTTTAATATCACGGATCTGCGGTTCAATTTTACTTCCGCCATAGACAGAGATGATCTTGGCTTTTGTAAATTCACCGATACGACGCATTTCATTTTCTATTTGAACAACTAACTCTCTTGTTGGAGATAAAATTACTCCTTTAATTGATTTATCATAATTATATTCTAACAACGAAAGCATCCCGCTGGCAAAAGCCAATGTTTTTCCTGTTCCAGTTTGAGCTAAACCGATAACATCTTGTCCCTCTAACATTAAAGGAATCGCCTCTGCTTGGATGTTTGTTGGTTTATCATATCCCATGTTGCGGATACCTTGCAGTACCTCAATACTTAAATTAAATTCTTCAAATCTCTTCATTCATTTCTCCTTTTTCTTGCAATAGATTATTTGTACCACATTTTCATGCAAAAAGCAAACAAAAAAGGCGATTAATCACCTTCTATTCAACATTTTCTTCTATAAATGCCTTTAAGTTGGAAAATGCAAATTGAACCAGCCGATTTCTTGTCTCTACTGCTGCCCAGGCACTATGCGGCGTAATGACCAAGTGCTGTGAATCACAAAGCGGGAGCAAAGGACTGTCTTTAGTCATAGGTTCTGTTTCTAATACATCTAATCCGGCGCCAGCTATCAAATGATGCTTTAAGGCAAAAGCCAATTCAAATTCATCGATAATCGGTCCTCTGCCAACGTTAATCAGATAAGCTGTACGCTTCATATGTGCAAATGCTTTCCCATTGAATAGATGATACGTTTGTTCATTCAAGGGCGCATGGATGCTGACGATGTCACTTTGTTCAAGCAAGGTAAAAAACGGTACCTGCTGATAGTGATCATGATGATTTCTGCCACTTGTCGAATAATAAATAACATGACAGCCAAAGGCTTCAGCTATTTTGGCTACCTGACATCCGATCTGCCCTAATCCTATTATACCCCAAGTTTTTCCTGCTAATTCGTTAAATGGCATTCCAAAATGAGAAAACGAAGGAGACTTGCAGTAATCACCGGACAAAACATAGTGATCATAATAAGCCATTTTTTCATAAAGATATAAAAGCAAAGCAAACGTATGCTGTGCCACAATATCCGTAGAATACCCGGACACATTTTTTACCGTAATCTGATGATTCTGACAATACGCTAAATCAATATTATTTGTCCCAGTAGCAAACAATCCGATATACTCTAAATGTTCAGCGCTTTTTAATACCTTTTCATCCAGCACCACTTTATTTACTAATACATAATGAGCATCTGCTATTCTTTCGACTGCCTCTTCCTGAGTAGAGGCAGGATAAATCGTCAGCGATCCTAATTTTTTAAATAGTGTAAGATCAATATCATCGCCCAGTGTCTCTCCATCCAAAATAACAATTTTCTTCGTCTGAATAGAAAAAGGCGCAATCATTTCCTCTAAAGTCAGCTGATTAAACCATTCGCCTAAACGGATTGCTTCATTAAAAGGCAGAATAGAACACGTTTTTGTAACACCGCAGACTTGCTGCTCCACTGTTTCAAACGCTAATATTCTATTAACCACCGCTAACCCTAAAGTACGATTTGTCAGCTGCTTCAATTCTTCCAGCTGATTGCGAACATCGTCAAATAAAGCAGGATCCTCTTTTATAGTTTCTTCCACACATTCCTTGTAGCTAGAAGTATTCAAAATATGCGAAGTAAAGCTTTCACTAAAAAGCAGCGGCAAAACATAATCATAAATACTTACCGGAACAGGTCGATTATAGCCCAAAGTAAAATTATATAAAAGAACACATCCTAAATCTTCATTTTTCATCTGTTCAATCAATTTCATTTTTCTCACACTCCCTGACTCATTATATATGATTATGCGAAATTTGTCATGCGAAAAAAGCGATGATATTGATTGACTAAATTTGCTTCATTGGGTAATATTAAACAAGGTGATAGAAATGAGAAAAATATTCGCAATTGTGCTGTCTGCCATCTTTATCGCGATTACCGGATTTAGCGGCTGGCAGCTTTATCAATATGAAGGCTTTACAACTGGATTTCGCTACACATTCCTTATTATCTTAATCGTTGTCTGTGCATTGATCTTCATTCGCTTCTGGTCAACACAGCTAAAAGCGGTTAAGCGCAAGATGCCTCTTAAAGAAAAAAACAGAATCAAGCGCAAGCGATTAAGCTCGATCTGTTTAATGCTGGCATTATGTATCGCATTAACCTATGTCAACCATCTTTATTATAATATCGATAGAACGATGGATTCCATCACAGATGTAGACTTAACTGAAGAGGTATTGGTTTGTAATGTATATGCTTTAAAAGAATCCAATATTACCAGTTTAAGTTCAAAAGAAATCGATTATTTTGGAACCTTGTCCCGTGAAGATGGCAGCATTAAGATGCCATTATCCAATACACTCAAAAAAGATTACAACAAAACTTCTTCAACGCATACGATCGTCTCTTATCCAACTGCCGTAGATCTTTACATCGGTTTGGCAGAAAAAGATGTCGATGTCATCGTCGTCTCTGAAAAAGAAACGGAAACGATGAAAAAGTATAATGAGGACTTTACACAAAAGACCACCCTAGTTTGTCAGCTGTCTCTTTCTTCTTCAGCAACCAGTGATCCGGTCAATGTTGCCAGTGAGCCTTTCAATGTTCTGATCATGGGGGTTGATATTCGTGAAGAAGAAGGAACAATCAAAACAGACAGCCGTACTGATACATTGATGGTCGCTTCTTTCAATCCTAAAACTATGCAGATCAGTTTAATCTCTATTCCTCGTGATTCTTATGTCAGCATCAATGGCGGACAAAAAGATAAGATTACTCATGCCGGGATGTCCGGTATTCCGTCTGTCATCAATACAGTGGAAGAGCTTTTAGATATCAATATTAATTATTTTGCGAAATTCAACTTTAACGCGTTAGTTAAAATTATTGATGCCATCGGGGGAATTAATATTCATGTCGATTATGGTTTCTGTGAACAAGACAGCAATGATGTGCCGGATGCCATCTGCTTAGAAGAAGGTCAGCAGAACCTGAACGGAGAACAGGCTTTAGCGTATGCCCGTCATCGTAAGACCGTGACCGATCATATCCGCAACAATGCACAGCAACAAGTCATCCAAGGAATCACCAATAAACTGACGAGCTTCTCAGTAGTAACCAACTTTAATTCTATCTTAAAAGTATTATCATCAAACATGCTGACGAATTTTACTAAAAAGGAATTATATACGCTTGCCGGACTGGCACCTAATTTTGGCAATTTAAGCTATCAGAACTTGATTATTTCCGGTGAAGATGACATCACTTATCTTCCTCAATATGGGGAAGAACTCTATGTGACATATCTGGATGCGGCATCCATTACAGAGGCAAAGAACTTAATAGAACAAATACACAAAGGGCAATGATTTCATTGCTCTTTCATTTTAATCGGCATATAATAAAAATTATAAGAACGGAGGGATATTATGAACGTTGTTGATCGATTTTTAAATTATGTCAAGATAGATACCCAATCCTCTGCTGTTTCCAGCAGTGTGCCAAGCACATTAAAGCAATTGGATTTAGCACGATTTTTAGAAAAAGAAATGCAGGAAATGGGCATTCAAGAAGTAAAATTGGACCAGTCCGGAGTCGTTTATGGGTGCTTGCCAAGCAATACAGACGAAGTATTACCTACAATTGGATTTGTTGCACATATGGATACATCACCGGATATGAGCGGCGAAAATGTGAATCCGAGAATCATTGAAGATTACGATGGCTCGCCGATCGTCTTAAACGAGGCACTGAATATTGTGATGGATCCCGAAGAATTTCCTAGTTTAAAAGAAAATATTCATCAGGATTTAATTGTGACTGACGGAACGACCCTGTTAGGGGGCGATGATAAAGCCGGGATTGCAGAAATTATGCAGATGGCTGACTTCTTGTTAGCCCATCCGAAAATCAAGCACGGTACGATTAAATTGGCCTTTACTCCCGATGAAGAAGTAGGACGCGGAACCGAAAACTTTGATACAGCGTATTTTGGCTGTGATTTTGCTTATACCGTTGATGGTGGAGCCATTGATTGTATTGATTATGAAAACTTTAATGCAGCCAGCTGCAAAGTCAATGTTCAGGGAAAAGGGATTCATCCCGGAAGTGCTAAATATAAAATGATCAATTCATTATTAGCGGCAATGGAATTTCAGAGCTTGCTGCCGGTTTTTGACAATCCTGCTTATACCGAAGGCTATGAAGGCTTCAATCATTTAAACAATATGAGTGGAAATGTAGATTTTACACAGATGGACTATATTATCCGCAATCATGATGAACATTTGTTGGAAAAACAAAAACAGGATTTTATTAATGCCCAAGATTTTATGAATAAAAAATACGGCTATCCGATCATATCTTTAGATATTCAAGATACGTATGCCAATATGAGACAGCATATTGAAAAAGACATGCGTGTCATCGAGAAAGCAAAGTCTGCTATGATACAAATCGGCTTAACGCCTAGAAGCAGTGCGATTCGCGGCGGAACTGATGGAGCGATGCTTACTTATGCCGGACTGCCTTGTCCAAACCTGGGGACAGGTGGATACAACGCTCACGGCAAATACGAATATGTCAGCATTAATGCCATGAAACAATGTGTTGAATTATTAATTGAGATTGCTAAAGCGTAAACAAAAAGCGGGAATCCCCGCTTTTTATTTTGACATTTAATTATGAAACAACTGTTTCTCTTGTGTCATTGTTATCTTTATAACGTCTTCCGATATACAGCACAAATAATTGCACAATACATAATACCAACATAATGAATGTATATGGATCAACCCAAGTCATTGCTAAGAAAATGTTTTCCGTAAACATGAAGATAACAACAGAGATGATTGATAAACACACAGAAGCTACCTTTGTCCAAGTTCTTCGTTTTTTGCTTTCTTCATTTTCATCATTTTCTTCTTTTTCTTTCTTTGACAGAAGCAGAACAACAGTCAGCACTATAGTTAATCCTGCTGCAATTAAGTTGACAACCGCCCAATGCTGAACGTTTCCACCGTTAGACTGCGGTGTTTGAGATTCAGAAACTTCTTCTGTTGCCTGCTCACCGTTTGTTAAAGTATTATCCCCTAAAGCTAATGGGGTTTGTGGCTGTTCCACAATCGTGACAGGCAAGGTTTGCTGACCATCATTTACGGGAGCTTCGATAGTTTGATTTGGCACAATCGTAATTTCCGGTACTTCAGGAACGATTGTCCCTGTGTTTGGTGTATCTGCTGGCGGAACCAAATCATTTGGAATTTGCTGCGGCGGCTGTACAGGTGGAATTGTGTCACTAGGTACATCTACCGGCGGCTGTGCTGGCGGAACTGTATCATCAGGTACATCCACCGGAGGTACTACAGCATCTTCAAGCTTACGATACTGTGCCTTTACAATACTGTCTTCTTGAATATTTTGATAATTTCCATCCCAACCAATAAATTCATAACCATCTACAACCGGTACTGTAGGCAATGGCGCATCTTCACCTTGCTTTACTTCTGCTTTTGATAAGAGATTTCCATTCATATCTTGAAACTCAACCCAGTATGTATTACCAAACTGAACCGTCACATCCAAGTTTTCTACAACATGATCAAAAGCTCTGTCCCAGCCAATAAAATATTTTCCGGATTCTGCCTCTACATTCGGTGCAGTAGCAGCATCTCCATATTTAACTGATTCTGTTTTTATTACCTGACCATTTTGATCTAAAAATCTGACTTCAAAAGTTTGTCTTACATATTCTACTTTCAAAATATTTTTATCTTCACTAATTGTTAATGAAGGCTGATTATTTAATTGAAATCCTTCTTTGTTTTTATCTGAATATTCAGTAATAACCGTATTTAAATAAGCACTCTTATGCTCTGTTAGAGAATCTTCCAATATACCATCATAATAATATTGGATTGTATAAGGATACTGCACTTTGTCATAGTAATAGCGAATCGTTTGTCCTTCTTGAATGATTTCAACCGCTTTATCTGATTTATCTTCATTAAAGCTGTAGCCCGGATATTGATTTTTCTCATCGCTGCTGGCACTAATCATTGTTCCTTGATAAGCCGTTTTCATTTCATCGCGCTGTAAGTGATACCCGTCATTTTCTGCCTGATAATACTCTACTGTATATGAATAAGCTGGTACTGCTTCAAATATTGCATAATAGACTATATCATATGTAATAGTATCCTCTGCATTGAAATCTTTTCCGGTTCCATCAGGACTTGTATTCCATTTAACAAACGTATATCCTTCTTTAACAGGTGTCTGTGGAATGGATGCTTTTCCTTCATATTTAACATTCACAACAGAATCTATTACTTCCCCATTCATAAATGTAACCGTTTTTATATTTCGATCATAATACAGATTAATTGTTTGATTTTGACCGACGATAATAGAATGGTCTGACATTAAAGCATTAAAGCTAAACCCTGTCAGTCCGGTTTTCACTAATGATGATGCTAAAATTTCTTCATTATTCTCAGCTGATTTTTGCTCTGAATTATAAACAATATAATTACCGTCTAACGTTTCTACATAATGATTAACGGTATATTCTTTTTTGTCTTCATTTTTAACATAGCGTGCATATACAACTACATCTTTCTTAATAATGGAATCACGTCCATATTGGTATCCATCTTTATCTAACCATCCGATAAACGTATATCCGTTTTTAGAAGGAGTAGTCATTTCATAGTTGAAATTGTATGGGAAACGTACTGGTTTTGCAGCAACTTTTACATATTGCTGATCAACATCGTTATTCCAGTCCATATAAGTAACTGTGTTATCCATATAGTATCCAAACATCATCTCACAATGATCGGTTCCTTTATAAGCTACTTGTTTTTCTCCAATAGCTGCATATAGCTTCACTCCGTTATTGTTTGTAAATTGGCGCTGTGATCTAATTAAAGCCCCATTGTTTAAATTGTATTGTGTTTCTTCGTATATTAAGATACGCTGTTCAGAATCAATTCTGTCACCATCCCAATTTATATAGTTTTCTTGATCATCTGTTAAGTAATAAGCTATATGTACTGTTTTATTTCCAGCAGCCTGCACCGGTGATGCGATGCCAGTAAAAATCACAGTAACTAATAGCGATACAATAATCAATATATTTTTTAATTTATTTGCCATGTCACTAGCCTCCTCCTATCATTTTCAGTTAGATTATAGTCACATGCGGTTATATATTGGTTATATTTATCGATTTTTGTATTTTTTTACAAACAGTTCTTTATTTTATCTACATGATAATGCAAACGATAATGTTTCTGTGAGCACTTTTTGTAAAACTGTGAGGCAATTCTTTGAATAATCAAATAAACATTGTCTTCCTCATTGCAGTTTAATAAGACGACCATCTGGGAATCGCTCACTTTTGAAACAATATCACTATTGCGAAGCGTTTTTAAGATGATGTTTTTCAGCTGACTTACAGCATCCATTCTTTTTTCATTAGATAATGATGCCTCTACTTTAAACAGAATCGTAAAAAATTTTCTAGGATCTCTGGGAGCTCCGCGTAAAACAAGCTCATAAATATGCCTGAAAACATCATAAGCACAATAAAAGGCTTCTTCCCTATTTTGATTCTCATCTTCTAAATTTCGATGGAACTCTTCTATATTTAATATACAGCGATGATCTAAATCCTCTTCTACAAATTCATAAAGTGATTTAAATCTTGAAGACAGTCCGGACCCAGTCGCTTTATAAAAATTGCCGTCAATGCGTTCATAGTATTCTAAACAGCCACGGTATTCTTTCATTCCAACCATTGCTGCCATGTAATAATAGTGGAGTTCTTCGGAAAAAGGCTCTAAAACTGTCGCCGGATAAATAATCGATTTAGTTTCTATATAGCGCTTCTCTTTGAGCAGATACTGACAAATATTCGATATCATCCACACAAAAGCGCTGCGATAATATTCCTGCTGCTGTGCTGCCCATATCAACTGAGAGGATGTCATGTAAAGAGAACCGCGGTAAAGCTTCATGATGCGTTGTACTGATTCGATATGCGCCTCACTGCATTCTTGTTGATTTAATTTACGATAGATAGCCTCAAGCTGGTCATAGTCACAGTCATATGTATATTCCGGGTTCATTTTATACCCGTTTTTTGTTGTCACAATCAGATGAAGCGACGCAAAGACCGGCAACTTTTTAAGTTCATTTCGAAGGCGAAAAACAGTAAATTTCAATGCACTGCCAGGATTCTCACTTTCTGACCATAATTCTTCCATTAAAAATTCCTTCGTCACTTCCATGCCGTGCCGCAGTAAAAAGACTTGCAGAAGATTCAGCAATTGTTTACCAAAATGCTGAGAGAGATGAATTTCTTCATTTTTATATTCAACTGTAAAATCTCCAAGCATTTTCACCTTTATAACTACATCTTCCATTCTATCCCCTCCATATCCAATATAATCTATTATAATCTATAAACCCGGCCTTTGTATCCATTTTTAAACACTTTTTTAACTTTTCTTCTAAAGCAAAAAAGGAATAAAAAAAATCTCGCGAGCGAGATTAGCTTTTATACTCAATTTTTAAAATCTTTACTTCATAAGGATCTTCCACTGCAACAGTGACGATTTCATTAATACCATGTCCGATGATGGCCTTTGCCAATGGTGATTCATTTGAAATCTTTCCATTTCCCGGATCTGTTTCAAAAGAACCGACAATAGTATAAGTTCCTTCATCATTATCTGCTAGATCTAATAAAGTAACGGTTGTTCCCGGTTTTACTAAGGCAACATCTGTATCATCTTCATTAATGATCTCCGCATGCTGCAGCATGCTGTCGATTTCTTTGATTCTTGCTTCTAGTGCGGCTTGTTTATCTCTGGCTGCATCATAGTCAGCATTTTCAGACAAGTCCCCTTGTGCTCTGGCAGCTTGTAACTCTTCTATGACATGTGGACGTTCAACATTAACTAAATTTTCACGTTCTTTTTTTAATTTTTCGATACCACTTAGGGTTAGTAAAACTTTATTTTCTTCCATGTTTTTTCACCTTCCAGTCCTAAATATAACATAATTTATTGAATAATACTAGCAATTTTAGTAATTAATAGATCGATCGCCACATCATTTTCGGTGTTTTCCGGAAATATAATATTGGCATATTTTTTAGAAGGTTCAATAAAGGCATCATGCATTGGCTTTACTGTACTTAAATATTGATTGATGACAGATTCAACTGTACGCCCGCGCTCATTCACATCACGAACTAATCGACGGATAAAACGGATATCATCCGGAGTATCGCAATAGACTTTGATATCGCATAAATCACGTACTTCCTTTTGAGCTAAAACAAAGATCCCTTCTAACACAATAACACGGCTGGGAGCAATCATTTCTACAATATCACTGCGGGTATGCAGTTCATAATCATATGTCGGCTTTAAAATCGTCTCGCCTCTTTTTAAGGCTGACAGCTGCTCAACTAAGAACTCCGTATCAAAAGCATCGGGATGATCATAATTGTTTTTTACTCGTTCTGCCATGGTTTTATGGGTTTGATCTTTATAATAATCATCTTGGCGAATTACCGTAACATGAGTTTCATCTAAAAAAGATTCCACTAGCCGGTTCGCAATAGTGGTCTTGCCCGATGCTGTTCCGCCGGCAATCCCGATAATAATGGGTCTCACTATTTTCCCACCTTTCTTGCCATATCGTCTTTTTTAACGATCCCCTCTACTTTCACATATAAAACTTCCATCGGGTGATTGGCTACTTCTATTTTTTCCATATCTTCATTATATAACTCACTCACCACCATTTTGAAATTATCACGGTCGGGACTGAAAAACTCAACTTCATCTCCTAATTTAAAATAGTTGCGCTGTTCGATTTTTGCCAGCTGAGTGAGTGGATTATAGTGCAGGACACGCATACAAAATTCCTGAGTAGGATGTTCGTCACGCAAATTAAATAACTGATCTTTTTGACTTGGCTTTTGATTATAGAAGCCAAGTGTCAAAGCACGATTCGCCGCTTTATTCAATTCATTTATATATTTGGCATCATATTCAAAATGATCCGGATCGGCACAGTACGCATCAATCAGTTTACGATATGTTGACACGACTGTTGCAATATAATGCAGGGATTTCATTCTTCCTTCGATCTTAAAGGAATCAACGCCTAATTCAATCAGCTCGCCGATATGATCTACTAATGACAAATCCTTGCTGGACATACTAAAAGGAATATCCTCATCTGTATTGATTTTTCTATCGTATTTATAAATATCATAATACCAGCGGCAAGATTGAGAGCAGCCGCCGCGATTAGCATCACGTCTAGAGTAATAATTTGACAGCATACATCTTCCTGAATAAGAGATACATAAAGCGCCATGGATAAAATATTCTACTTCAATATCGGTTTCTGCCATAATGGCTTTAAGATCCTGATAATCGACTTCACGTCCTAATACAACACGTTCCAGACCCTGCTTCTGCCAAAAACGAATAGCTTCAGCATTTGTTGAAGACAACTGTGTAGACACATGCACTTGCAAGGATAAATGCAGTTGCTTAGCTAAAAGCATAATATATGGATCAGCCACAATAATCGCTGCTACCCCAATTTCATCCAGCGCCTTTAAATAGTCGCTAATGCCTTCTAAATTTTCTTCATGAAGAATAATATTGCAGGTCACATGAATCTTTGCCCCATACTGATTGGCAAATTCCACTGCTTCCTTTATATCCTCCAAAGTAAAGTTAGAAGCCAGAGAACGCAGAGAAAACTCTTTACCACCGACAAATACAGCGTCAGCACCATACATGATGGCAACTTTTAATTTCTCTAAGTTACCGGCCGGAGCCAATAGCTCTGGCTTTTTGGTAATCACTCTTTTCCCATCTATGATTGTACTAACGTTTCTCATTTTCTTCACGCTTCCTTACATCTTCAATCTTATAAACTGTTCCGTCTTCCAAAAATCCATGATCATAGTCATGCTCAGGATACTTGCTTCTCAATTCTTTTTCTGTTTGATGATTTTGATAATAATCAATTACATCCAAAATATAATCATTGTCCAAATAAAGTGTTTCTATATAACCGTATTCTCCTGGAATTGACAAGTCCAATGTACAAAGTTCATTCGTGGTATAAATATGCGTACCCGCTTCATCTTCATAGATATAAGAATACTCTTCTTTATTATTCACTTTGATCTTGATTTTATCTTGATAAGTGCTGGTTTCCGTTTTATTGATCTGCTGGAAATAGTTTGTCAGCAGCTCTCTTCTTGAACACGATATGTATTGTACTCCGTGAACAGGGACGATGCATGGCTTCTGACTATGTGTTACGATAGCTTCCACTTCATCATAATGGAGCTGTCCGGCAAGCATAAAAGCATCTACCCCTAATAATGATAAGCTGTTAATAGTCTGATGATTTGTATTCAAGGTATCTGGAGCATAAATCATTTTATAGGGTGCTTGCAGCTCCTGAACGATATTCAGCACGCCAAAATCCTGAAAAACAATTCCGTCAATCTTACTATTCATCAGATCTTTTAAAAATACTTTTAATCCTGTTATTTCATGCTGGTGAAAAAGACGATTTACCAAAACATAGACTTGCATTCGATGATCGATTTTAGCTGTCATCTCTTGAATCTGTTTTATCGTACTATTTAAAATACCACCACTAGAATAATGATCCGTTCCGATGATTACCCCCGCTATCTGACGCTCAATCAAAGGCTCAATCATCTTCACATCATTTAAGTGAACAATATATTTCATGCGTTTTCCTTTCTTCTAACCACGACAATCCCATCCCCCACCGGATAATAATGGGCATCATAAAGCTCATGGTCAAATATCCAATCTCTGAATCTTTTTATTTTCTTGACTAGTTGTCTTGTATTGCGGCTGCGGATCTCTTCTATATGATCGACCATACCATGAAAATCCAAATTATCAACGATTACAATGCCGCCCTCTTTAATATAAGGAATATACTTCTCAAAAAAGCGCTGATATTGCGCCTTGGCTGCATCAATAAACAAAGCATCATAGCTTTTAAGCACCAGCCGACTTTCATCAAAGGTTAAGGCATTATCATGATGAAGATGAATCCGATCCTTCAGTTTATATTTTTCAATATTCTCTTTTGCTTCCTGATAGCGTTCATCGTCCAGTTCAATAGTTTCCACAATCATCTGATCGACATTCGTCACTAGGCGCATTGCAGAATAGCCAATAGCACTGCCAATTTCCAGTAAAGTCGCTGCTTTTTCTTCATTTAAAAGGCCGATCATAAAATCAAGCCCCTCTTTTTGCATTACCGGTATATTACGTTTTAATGCTTCTAATTCAATTATATCTAATGTTTTCTGATCTATCATACTAATACCACATATTTTCCTCTACAGCTTTATCATGTTCTTCTAATGTTTTAGAATAAATAACATTTCCATCTTTTAATGCAAAGAAGAATAAATAATCATGTTTTGAAGGCTTCAGACAGGCTTCAATCGTTGTTTTATATACACTGCTGATCGGTCCTACCGGCAATCCTTTATACATATATGTATTATAAGGCGAATCCACTTCTAAATCTTCATATGAAATATCCAATCCGGTTCTTTGCAATGCGTACAAAACAGTAATATCACTTTGCAGATTCATATCAATATTTAAACGATTTTTAAAGACTCCGGCTATCATCGGCTTATCCTGTTCATACAAAGATTCCCTTTCCACTACCGAAGTAAACGTCAAGAATTCATGCACACTCATGCCTGTCGCTTTAATCTGATCTAAATAAGACCCAAAAATTGTTTCTGACATATCCAGCATCAGCTTGGTATACCCTTCAATCGTTGCCTCTACACCCACTGTACTGTAAGTCTCCGGATATAAATAGCCTTCCAATGGATAAAGCAGCTGATCATTTAATATATCTGTCGTTAAAAAGTCATACTGATCGATCAAGCTTTGCAGATAAGCCGGATCCTTCCATTTATTTAACACTTCCTCTTTTGAAACATTAAGTTCTTTGGCAATAATCTCTGCAATTTCAGGAATCGTCAGTCCCTCATTCACAGTAAACCCAGCTTGTACTAAATTTTCATAAGATCCGGTTGATAAAATATTGAAGATTGTTTTTAAATCCATATTTTTATTTAACTGGTATGTATTCACCTGAATGATGGGATAAGAATTAAACTTTAAGAATAACTGTGTAAAAAACTTACTCTTAATCAATCCTGATGTTTCTAATTCATTCACAACATCCCCATGGCTCATTCCTTCAACCACCGTAAATTGTACTTTTTCATCATTTTTTGAAACAGCTTTAATGGATTGCTGATAAGTCATAAAAAAACCAGCTCCGGCTATCATCACTACGACCACAACAGCAATAATACTTTTATGTATACGTTTCATTCGTTACCTCCAAATAAGTTTATTATAATCTATTTATCGACGGTTTTCAATTTATTATGCCTATAATAGCACAGAATATAAAGTTATCATTTTTAAACACGCTGATAACAGATTTTCTTTATTTACAGCTTATCTGTTTTTAAATTTCTTCTTAACGGCTCAGTATATTCAGGCAAGAAAAAAAAGACTGATAAATCAGTCTTAATGGCAACATTCTCCGTCGTCACCGCAACAGCATTCGTGATCTTCACCATCATGGCATCCACATTCACCATCTCCTGAACAATCACATTCTCCGTCACCATGATTGTGACATCCGCATCCACCTTCATCTTGAGCAACGAAGCTTTGGAATACTTCTTCGATCATTTCCCATTCTTCCGGTGATTCTACTTCATATAATTGTCCTTCATCATCGAATGAAGAAGCAAATACAGTTGGCTGTTCTTCTTTTGGATCAAAATATAAAACATATTTTTTTCCTGTTTCATCACTGTTGAATGTGAACAATACTTCTAAAGCATGTTCATTTCCTTGATCATCTGTCACTACGATTTGATTTGTATCCATTGTAATCTCCTTTAATGGCTATCTAAATAAGACTGCAGAATTGTTACTGCTGCCATCTTATCGATAACTTTTTTTCTTTTTTTTCTTGATACATCTGCAAAGATCAGCGCATTTTCCGCTACCTTTGTCGTTAAACGCTCATCTGCAAGTATCACTTCAATTCCTTCGATATTCTTTTCAAGCTTTTCTTTATACTTGATTGACACTTCACCGCGAATACCGACATCGCCATTCATGTGTTTAGGCAAACCCAAAACAATTTTTTTAATGCCTTCCTGAGCACATAATTCTTTTACTCGAGGAATGCTCAAACTGTCTTGATTTTCCGCAAATCGGAATGTCTCAACCCCGTGGGCAATCATTCCTAACGCATCAGAAATGGCAATTCCTAACGTCTTTGACCCTAAATCAAGTCCCATTATTTTTTCCATAAATCTACTTACTTTCCAAATAAAATTTTACGAGTTCTTCGATAATTTCATTGCGATCGATTTGCTGGATAATAGCACGTGCTCCCTTGTGACTAGAGATGTAAGCAGGATCATTTGAAATCAAATATCCGGCAATTTGATGTACGGCATTATAACCGCGTTCTTCTAATGCTGAAACAACCGTTTGTAAGTTTGAACGAATAACCTCTCGCTTAATATCTTCGGCACTGAAAATTCTTGTTGCTGTCATATCTTTCTCCATATCAGTCACTCCCTTCTGCTAATCCTCATAAGCATTGTACACTATTTATCGCAATTTATCTACTATAAAGCTTTTTTAATTTCGCTAATTCCCAACAAAACCTTGTCCAATTCTTTTGTTCCGCCTTGAGCAAAATCAGGCTTTCCGCCACCACGCCCATTGCTGGCTGCACAAGCTGCTTTTACCAAATCTCCGGCTTTGTATCCCTTAGCGACAATATCCTCACTGACCGCTACATAATAAGTTGCTTTATCCTCTTCAACATTGATTAAAGCAACGATTCCGCTGCCTAATTGACTGCGATATTCAAAAGCAAGCTGCTTCGCTTCATTCGCACTCATTTGTTCCTGATTCACTAATAAGAATGGAATGCCATTGATCATTTCGACACTGCTTAATTTTTCTTTTGCTTCAATACTGTTGAGTTTAGAACGTAATTTTTCATTCTCTTTTTTACTTTCATTTAATTCAGCCTGCAAAGCTTCTACCTTCGTTAAAACTTCTGCCTTGTTTTTGAGTTTCAAAGTATCACTGATGGCATCGATCGTTTGAACTGCATGATTTAATGAAGCATAAGCAGCTTTTCCCGTTACTGCTTCAATACGGCGAATCCCTGACCCGATACTTTCCTCCATTTCAATCTTAAAAATACCGATTGCAGATGTATTGGCAACATGACACCCACCACATAACTCTACCGAATATTCAGAAATATTGACCACACGGACTTCATCCCCATATTTTTCATCAAACAAAGCAGTTGCTCCTGAAGCAATAGCCTCATCTTTTGACATATGAGAAATATTGACCGGATAAGCCGCAAAGATTTTATCGTTTACAATGCTTTCAATCTTATTTAACTCTTCTTTACTTAGCTTTTCATAATGCGTAAAGTCAAAACGTAAACGCTGAGAATCCACATAAGAACCCGCCTGTGCAATATGGCTGCCCAATACTTCTTTTAAAGCTGCCTGCAGTAAATGAGTCGCTGTATGGTTATTTTGAGTTTGATTTCTTAATGTCATATCGATTTCAAGCATAAGTTCATCGCCAACTTTTACTTGTCCATTCTTTATTTCTACATAATGTAAATGCTGTCCGTTTGGTGCTTTCAATACATTTGTACAGACTAAAGCCGTCGTATCATTTTGAATTGTTCCCTGATCTGCGCATTGACCACCCATCTGTGCATAAAAGTTCGTATGATCGAAAATAATTTCTCCGCTATCTTCTAATACATCAACCTGTACGCCATCTTTAAATAAACCGATGACTTTTGCCTTTAATGGCGTTGGGTCATAAGTAAATGCAGATGGTTCCATAAATTTCATCAAATCTTCTTTTTGAGATCCCATTGATTCATTCCCGCCTCTGGCATTACGGGCACGCTCTTTTTGTTTTCTCATTTCTTCTTTAAAACCGTCTTCATCTACTTTTAGCTGATGCTCGGCTGCAATTTCTAAAGTTAATTCAAAAGGGAATCCATACGTATCATAAAGTTTAAACGCTGTTTTACCGTCAATCGTATCCCCTTTCGTGTTAGCAATGATCTCTGAAAGCATCTTTTCTCCACCACTTAGTGTAGCGTGGAAACGCTCTTCTTCAATTTTCACCAGTTTTTTAATATATTCTACTTTCTCAGGCAAATACGTATAGAATTCTTTCATAATATCGGATACCACATCAACTAGATTAAACATGAAGGTTCCTTCAATCCCAATCTTTTTGCCATAGCGTACCGCACGTCGCAAAATTCTTCTTAATACATAGCCGCGTCCCTCGTTATCAAACTGAGCTCCGTCTGCCAAAGCAAATGTAACTGTACGAATATGATCGGCAATAATACGATAAGCCATTTTATCTTGTTCATAAGATACTTTTGCCAGTTTTTCTGCAGCCCTGATCGTCGGTAAAAAGAAATCTGTATCAAAGTTTGTTTCTCCTTCTTGGATAATGCTCACAATACGTTCCAATCCCATTCCGGTATCAATATTCTTTTTCGGCAGCTCCTGATAATCCTTACGATCTACGCCCTCTTTCGCATTGAATTGAGAGAATACTAAATTCCATATTTCAACATAACGATCATTTTCTAATTCTTCATAGAATAATTTTGTACCGATATGATCGGGATCATATTTTTCTCCGCGGTCATAAAAAATTTCTGAATCGGGTCCGCATGGTCCTTCTCCGATTTCCCAAAAGTTTCCTTCTGTTTTAAGCATATGATCTGGGTGAACCCCTTTTACGTTTACCCAATAATCATAAGCTTCTTCATCATCTTGATATACTGTAATATAAAGCTTATCTTTTTCAAATGCCAGCCACTGTTCACCGGTTAAAAATTCCCAAGCAAAATCAATCGCTTCTTTCTTAAAATAATCCCCGATAGAAAAGTTACCCAGCATTTCAAAGAATGTATGGTGTCTGGCTGTTACCCCAACATTTTCAATATCGTTGGTACGAATTGATTTTTGTGCATTCGTAATTCTGGGTACATCCGGTGTAATCGTTCCATCAAAATATTTTTTGAGTGCTGCCACCCCGCTGTTGATCCACAATAAAGTGGGATCACCATTAGGGATCAGCGAATGACTAGGCTCTACCTTATGTCCCTTGCTTTCAAAAAATTCTAAGAACAGTTGTCTAACTTGATTTCCGGTTAATTTTTTCATAATGTCCTCCTTTAAAATATAAAAAGCCGCTCCTATAATAGGAACGACTTAAATCGCGGTACCATCCTAATTCATGACTATCTGTCACACACTTAATTATGCAATAACGCTGCAAAGCGAACTTCTCCAAAGTAGCCTTCAATAATATCCTTTAAAAACTTTCACCAACCGTTTTCTCTCTGTAAAATAGACATTATCTACTCATCTTCTTCACTGAATTACCTAGAATTATATAGTATAATACAATAAATTTCAATACTCATCTACAAATATTATGTCATGTTTTTACAATTATAAACTTAAATCCTGTGATTTTAATGGTTTGGTGTTTTTAGCCAAAGCTTTCGATAAGCCTCTGCTTCAATCGGTTTTCCCATCAGAAAACCCTGACCGATGTTGCAGCCGATCTTTTTAAGATATTCCCATTCTTCCGGTTCTTCAATCCCCTCACAGACCACACTCATCCCAATGTCATGAGCTAACTGAATGATCTTTTCGATAATGATCTGTGTTCGAATGTTGGTGCTGTACCCCTTCAGCATACTTTTATCAATTTTTAGAATGTCTGCCGGAACCACGCTTAATAGGTTTAAAGAAGCATAACCGGTACCAAAGTCATCAATGGCAATTTTATAATGATGTTCATGCAGCTGCTCTGTCAAACGCACCATTTTTTCACTGTTTTCTACAAAAGCTGACTCTGTCAATTCAAAAATAATATATTCATGGGGAATCCGATAGCGATCAATCACCGCACAAAAATCTTTAAAATAATTATCTTCTTCAATATGCAGTCTTGACTGATTCGTAGAGATAGGATGTACTTCTACCCCTGCGTCTATCCACTTTCTCATCTGCCGGCAAATCTTATCAAGCATATAATAATCAAACGAGAAGATAAACCCCTGCTCTTCAAAAATCGGAATAAATTCACCGGGCATACGAATCTCCTCTTTAGTGATCCATCTTACCAGCGCTTCTCCTGCCACTAAAGTTCCTGAGGTCAAATCAAACTGCGGCTGTATATAAAGCGCAAATTCATTTTTTTCCATTGCCTTCGGTGCTTCTTCCAGTAATTTACTTCGCTGATACTGAGCCGTCATCATCCATTCCTCATAATATGCGTAGTGATGGCGATGGCTAATTGAGCGGCTTCCTTTTTTCTGAGCGATCAATGCCTTATCCAACATATCTTTGATGTATTCGGTATGATCATTTTCAATTTGATAGATTCCTATATTAAAGTGAATTTTTGTTTCTAATCGCTGACGAATCTGCTGATCAATCAGAACTGTTTCCAGCTCTTCTACCCTTTTTTCTAAAGAGGGTTTATCTTCAAAACAATACAGCATGGCAAAAACATCTTTCTCCACCCGTCCGCACGCTTCACGCTCTTTCAAGGTCGCAAAAAGGTTCTTCGCAATATGCTTCAATACCAAATCCCCCATCTTATAACCATGACGACGATTCACAAAGCGAAAATCCCGAATACCAAATTTGATCATGACATATTTCTGCTTCGGATATTGTTTTAAAAGTACAGCCGCTTCTTCCTCAAATCCCTGCAAATTATTGATCTGTGTCAAAGGATCGAGCATCGCTGCCTTTTGGATCACTTCTAGCTGCTGATGCAAAGACAAAGAACCCTCTCGACTCATCAGTCGTTCATCTTTAATAGAAGAATAGAAATGAGTCAGACACCAATCTTTTTCTTCTTGCCATATACTGCTGATACAAATCTCAATTTTTCTAAATTGATCTTTTTCCAGATTCAACTCAATCGTCATGGTTCCTACCGCAAAGCAGATAAGCGGATGAAGAGGAAAGACATAATAATCCTGATGCTTAATTTCCACCTTACCCTGATAATCATCACGCAGCTGCCTAAGGTAAGATAGGGTGATCTGTTTATCATAGTGCTTCTGATCCTCACTGATCCACAGTAATTTCTCTGATAGATGGGATGCAAACACATCATCTTCTTTTTGTTCAAAAAACCATACAATCATAGATTCACTTAAATCTTTAATCTTCTTTTCAATCATGTTCATCCCCCTACCCTCTATTCCTAAAAGCCTTGATTAATTCTGCTGTTTTTAACGATTTATCATGGATAGCTGTATACAACATAATACGCATTATGTTGT
>JAQENU010000003.1:192264-356640 GCA_027676805.1 Coprobacillaceae bacterium UN01-12pH3A
AATACGCATTATGTTGTCAAATCAGTTTGTATCTAAAATACTCTAGTAAATGGAATTTACTCTAACATAAGCAACGTATATTCATCATTATATAGTAAAAAAGAAAATGTAAGCTGTTTATGTTTCATATTTTGCTAATAAATCTACCCTCATTTTAACAACAAATTTCCTTGGTGACAATAATTTTTGATATTAGGATGTGGATATTGGAATTTTATTTCATCTTTGTTTTATAAAAAGGCTTTATATCCTATAGTTAAATCATGATAATAGGTCTATTTTTATATCGTTACAACATAATGCGTATTATGTTGTTTTTCATTTTAATTTAATAGTACAAAATACCCAAACAGATGTTTTTCTTAAAGCAAAGAATTTATATAAATTAATCCAGCAGATAGAAGATACACCACAGTTCGCCATCTTCTCTAAGACTGCTTGATTTGTCCCATTTATGAAGCTGTCATAAAAACAGGGCATATACAACAAGTGTTAAAATAAAAAACTTGGAAAACCCTAATAGGCAAATTCCAAGTTTTTTTAACTACAATGTTTGATTGACAGCAGATAGACGCAGCTGTTTCATTTTTATAATAAAGGTTGCCAGTAAAATAATATCTGCCAGTAACCAAGCAAACTGATTGGCAAAGCATATTGCCGTATACCCGAATATTCCGACAAAAACAAAGGCAACGATGGCACGTCCGATCAATTCAGCCACTCCGGCTAACATCGTTAATGCTGAATAGCCCAATCCCTGCAAAGAGTTACGCATAATGAATAAAGCTCCTAGTAAGAAGAATAAGATACTATTCATTCTTAAGAATAATGAGACATCTGCCATGATGGCGGTTTCTGACGCATCGATAAACAACTGGGCGATAAATGTTCCAAATCCCCACATAAATATACAGGCAATAATACAGTATCCAAAAGATAAAGCAAAGCTTACTTTTAAGCCCTTTTCGATACGGTCGATCTTCTTTGCCCCAAGGTTTTGTCCGCAGTATGTTGCCATAGTGATTCCCAATGTATCCATTGGCTGAGTCACCATCATCTGAATCTTGTTTGCGGCAGTGACAGCGGCAACACGGGCAGATCCTAATCCATTAACAGCGGTCTGAATCATAACTGAACCAATGGCAGTAATAGAGAACTGCAATGCCATCGGTACGCCGATGGACAACAGTCTTTTACAGCAAGTCATATCGAAACGATATTCTTCTTTTTTAAACTTCAAAATAGGAAAACGCTTGATCATAAAGATGGCGCATAAAATAGCGGATACGGCTTGTGCTACCAACGTTGCCCAAGCAACCCCGGCTACCCCCATTTTAAAGTTAATAACGAATACTAAGTCTAAAATAACATTCAATATTGAAGCAATAGCTAAGAAAAGTAATGGTGTTTTACTATCTCCCAATGCTCTTAATATACTTGAAAGCATATTATAGTAAATAGTGGCTACAATTCCCATGAACATGATGGAAATATATGTATAAGAATCCTGATAAATATCAGCCGGTGTATTCATCAATGTCAATAATGACGGTGTAAAAATCATTGTCAGACTCGTTAAAACAATCGTTGCGATCAAACATAAATAAATAGAGTTAATCACAAATTTTCTAACCCCAACTTCATCCTGAGCCCCAAAACTTTGAGAGATAGGAATCCCAAACCCACTGCATAGTCCTAAAGCAAAGCCTAAGACCAAAAAGTTAATAGAACCTGTTGCTCCTACTGCTGCTAAGGCATTTACACCAACGAACTTACCTACCACGATACTATCTACCATGTTGTATAACTGCTGGAAAATATTTCCTGCTACTAACGGCAAACAAAACGCTAAAATTAATTTTATCGGTTTGCCTTCTGTCATATCTTTAACCATATCTTAACCTCCTCTTAACCCAACTTCTAAGAGTTTACACCAAAAATTTAGTGAATTCAATAGGTAAAGTAAAGACAGCTATTGGTTAGCCTTGGATTACAAATCCATTTTTCAGCGCATTATTCACCATTTATTTTATTAAATCATTACTTATTTTTTATCTGTTCAATCATTTCTTTTAAAAGATCAAGATCTGTATAATCTCCTGACTTTTCCAAACGAGCAGCCATCATCTGATCTCCCTGAGGATCTTTTTTTATAGAATTGCAAATCATTTTCAAAAGACTCTTACTCGCAAAACCCAACTGACTATAATCTACACCACCGGTAAAATAATAAAAAGGGGTGGTCTCTAAATGGTTGGCTTTCTTTATCTCTTGAATCTTTATCTGATCGTCTCTTGAAGTTAATCCACAGGCAAAGACAATCAATTGTCCCGGATTTACTTTCACTGTTTTATTAAAGTGACTAAAATCACGAGTTCTCTTTTTTATATCTTTTACATTAATTAGTTCGCCGTTTAACTCTTCACTCAATTTTTTCGCATATTTTAAGGTAAACCCGGTCTTACTTGAATAGATAACGATTGTTTTCATTGATGTTCTCCTTTAATTTTAATCAGATTCTGTTCAATTTTGCTCATCGTTTTAAATGTTCTTTCAATTTCCTCATCACTCAGCCCATCATATAAAGCTGCCATGAAGGCCTCTTCTTGTTCATAATATTTTTCTCCTAAGTCCTGGATCTTCTGTGTTGGCACGATTCTTACTTTTCGCTTATCCTGCGGATCATTCATCGTTTTAATAAAGCCATTCTTTTCCAGTTTTAATGCAATCTGTTTAACATTTTGATGAGAACTTCCCATAATTTCAGATAAATCATTAATTGTCGGTGCTTCCTCTTTAAACAGCGATAGACAGATTAATAAAAAGAACTGTTTACATGTAATTTCCTCATAAAACTGATCTCCTGCCTGCTGAAGGCGATTATCAAAACAAAAAAATAATCCAAACAAGGCCTTTCTGCTTTCCATGCCTTCTAATAATTTATCTCTATTCATTATTTTTCTCCCTCCTGCAATGCCTGATTGACAGCATGCTTGATGACTTCACTTGATAAGGTAGCACCACTGATGGTATCTACATCCCAAGTATTTTCCTTTATCATCTCTTTCGTTATTGTTTCCGCTTGCTTTCCAAGCCCATGCTCATGCTTAAGAATTTGAATGTCTGTTATTTCTTTATTGAGAATCGTCACTTCAACCTTTGCTTTAATCAGCAAAGTCTCCGCTTCGCCAATGTAACTGCCATCCTTTACATGTAAGACCTGTTCATTCTTTAATCGGTCAACATCATTCTTTTCTTTAAAAAAGATACCCCCAAATACAATGAGGATCATTAATCCAATAAAGCCAATAATCTTTAGTAGTTTTTTCATAGTCACCATTATGTAATACATTACCTTTCTAATAAGTAATATATTACACATATAGAAAATTGTCAACCCCTCTTGACAGTTTCCTTACGTCATCTGTTATCGTTAACTTAGGAGGAATGAATATGGATTGTCTGATCTGCGAAAGAATTGAACAAATAAAGAAAAAACAAAATCGTTATTTTGTAAAGGAATTGAAAACCGGCTATGTCGTATTGGGAGATCATCAGTATTTTAAAGGATATACACTTTTTCTATGTAAACAGCATGTCACTGAGCTTTTTGATTTAGAGGAGGATTTCAGAAAGACCTTTATGGAAGAAATGATAATGGTTGCAAAAGCTGTCAAAATTGCGTTTGGCGCCGAAAAGATAAATTATGAATGTTTGGGAAATGGGGATGCCCATCTGCATTGGCATTTATTTCCAAGACATTCTCAGGATACACCGATTCCCGGTCCGGTCTGGTGGGTACCTTATGAAGAGATGAATCATGTACGTAATAAATTAGAAGATGAAGCTTTAGCGATAGAAATAAAAAAACTACAGGATGTTCTGAATGAACTTCTGTAGTTTTTATAATCCTTCGTGCATTAATGCCAATAATTGATGAAGCTGGTTGGCTGATATCTGTCCCGGCGCTGATGATTGCTGTCCGCTGCCAAACGTCACAGCACTGCCAAATAACTCACCGACAGCACGTGTAACAAAACCTAGTTTTGACATCGACATCGTGATGATCGGCTGGCTAAATCGTTCATTGGCTTTATATGTCACTTCCAACAATGCCAGCACATCTTCCATGGTTTTAGGCATCACAGCTAATTTAAAAATATCTGCCCGTAAGTTTCTCATTTTTTCAAAGCATGCCATCATTTCTTTTTTACTTGGCGTTTGTGAAAAATCATGATAAGAAGCAATGACTCCAACGTGATGCTGATGAGCAAGTTTCAATATTTCAGTGAACAGTTCATCGCCGCGAGAAAATTCAACATCGATCAAATCGATTTGCTGACTCTCGATCAGTGAACGATAAATATCAAAATATCTTTCTGTAATTTTATTACCGCCTTCATAAATCGTTCGAAAAGTTGTCAATAGGATACAGTCCGGCAATTGTTTTCGAATCAGTTCCAACGCTGCCATAAGCTCTGATTCTTCTTCTACTTTTTCATAATGGTCGATTCGCCATTCAACCAGATCGTAATAGACATCCTTTAACGCATTCAGCTCACCTTGCAATTCTGCTTTATCTTTTGCGATTAAAGGGACACAAATCTTAGGCAATCCATTTTTCAATTCTAAATTTTTTATATACATAGCTGCTCCTTTTGTTCACAGATCGGAATGATTTCTAAAATATGTTCCGGTGTGACTTGATATTCACTCGCTAAATCGATTTGCACATCAATCTGCTGATGCGAAGAAATAACCATTAAAGCATAATAAACCAAAGCTGTTTTCATTCCTACTTCTGAACCATCAGCACTGAAACTATAAGGATTAAAGTTAGATGCACGATCAATGAATTTAATCATATAAGGGGCAGATTGGTCAATCCAGCCCTGATGCAGTCCTTTCAATCCGACATACTTTTCAATTTCACTCAATACTTTCGGTCTTGCTCTCAGGGCACCGTCATATGGGCGATTTTCTCTTAATGTCAAAAAGCAGTCCAGCTGATAATCCCCAAAGATTTTATAATGCAGCTTTGAATTTCCTTGATCGACTAAATTATAGCTTTTATTTTGATAAGTCAATTTCTTTGTATAGATATCTATGTATATCCCATTGCTGTGCAGATATTCATTCAAACTTGAATCACATGATAGTGCCTGTTTCATATTGATAAGACCCGTACGTTTAATTGAAGCGCATTGGTCATTGTTTGTTGTGCTATGAATCCCCACGATTTTCAAATCATCGATATCAAAATCCTGTAAAGAGCCCTCTATCTCTTTTAAAAACAAATCAACATCGGCAATTTGTTTTTCCTTTCCCGTATTGATAATACGGCTTTCCTCCACTTGAAACATTCCCGCTAAAGTTTCAATGGCTTTTTGTAATGTGGTGATATCGTAAATCATCCAAATCCCTCCTAATATGAACATCATAGCATTTTTTTAATTGAAGAGGCAACTAACTTACTGTTATTGTCAAAATAAAACACCCAGCTTTCTGGGTGTCAGATCATTTCATCGTGAACGATTGGTAAGAAAATACGCTCATATTCACTTAGTACATAAGAATCGGTCATTGCCGATAAATAATCACAAACAATCAGTTCAGGTGCATTTTTTTGATAATCCGACGTCATTTTTTCCTTGTAACGCCAAATACCGGTTGTTTTTGATTTTGGCGTCATCAGATCATCATAATAAACATCATACAGTTCTTTAATCATACGAACTAGCTTTCCGTTTTCTTTAACTAGGACAGGATGATGATGAACACGTAATGATAAAAAGTTCAGCAGCTCCTTTAATGCCTGAAAGACTTCGGATGAAAAGCTCAAATAAGGCTTATTGTAGCTGTGGATCACTAAATCCCCAATCAGACGATTAATCATGGATTTATTGTCAATACCCAACACTTTTACTACATGTTCCGGTAAATCATCAATAGTAATTAAGCCGACTTTTACAGCGTCTTCAATATCTTTTCCAATATAAGATATAACATCAGATACGCGAACGACACAGCCTTCTAATGTCATTGGCCGAATTCTTAAACTGGTGCCTTCTTTTTTCCAGCAGTCCTCATATTCCTGCCAAAACTGAGCAATGGTCTTTTCTTTATCGGGGACATATTTCTGTGACAGCATCTCGCCATTATGACATAAAATACCGTCTAATACCTGTAAGGAAACATTATATCCGACACCATTGCGCTCAATAAACAAAATGTTGCGGACACTATTGGCATTATGACAAAAATAGCCAAAGCCACTGTCTTTTAATTTTTGATTCAATGCCATTTCACCGACATGACCATAGGGTGCATGACCTAAATCATGACCTAAAGCAATGGCTTCAATCAAATCCAAATTAAGATTCAACCCGCGGCCAATCTGTCTGGCAATACGGCTCACCCACTGAACATGAATCGAACGTTTGGATATATGGGCACTCCTGAAAAATGAAAGAGCCTGAGTTTTATCCACATAACGCTGATAGGATTTACAATATAAAACGCGATCAATATCTTCTTCAAACGGCCAGCGAATATCAAATTCACCCGGCTTTGAAATGCTCTCCTTGACTTTGATGCAGTCACTGTTTTTAGTCGCATAGACAGAAAGATGATCATCTGTTTCTTTTGTTAGCTTCAATGCGTTTTTAATAATCTGTTCTTCTTTTTTCATCGCGTTCACTCCTTTTTATAATAGTATAGTGAAATTACATAAATTATGCAAAAAAAGTGATAATTCTATCACTTTCCTTATAAATACTTAATCATTTTGATATGCTGGCAATATTCATCAAAATACACATCGCCTTGTTTATGATAACCGCTTTTTTCATAAAATCCGACTGCACTGATCTGTGCTGATAATTCTGCTTTCTTACCGTTTAACTCTTTTATTTTATCTTCGAGCAATTTTAATATTTCAGCTCCTAGATGCTGTTTTCGATATTCTTTTAAAACCGCAATTCGTCCTAAAAGATAGGTATCCGGTGTCCCCTCTTTTTGATAAAGACGCCCACATGCCACAGGCTGATCATTATCAAAAATTACAGCGTGATATGCGATCGGATCAATTTCATCAAATTCTTGGGTAAATCCCTGTTCTTCCATAAACACCTTGATACGTATTGCTTTTGCAGGATGATGCTCCTTCCAATCTTTTGCAATTCTGCTTTCCATTTTCATTCCCCCCTATATAAAGAAGAAAAAAAGAGTAAGGCTACTCTTCTTCTTCCGTTTCCTCAATCGGATCCATAATCGTTAATTTCAATAACGATATACGGTTTTTATGAATTTTTTCTACTTCGATCAAGACATCATCAATCACTAACTGATGATGCAATTCCGGTGCGCCATTGCAGGCTCCCAATACCATCCCGCCGATTGATTCAAATTCTTCTGATTCAAAATGTGTTCCAATTTCATCATTGATTTCATTAAAACTCATAGCGCCATCTACATAATAAGATTTATCATCGATCTGCTTGATCAATTCTTCCTCTTCATCATATTCATCATCGATATTCCCAACAATTTCTTCTACAATATCTTCAAATGTCACCAATCCGCTCATAACCCCATATTCATCTAATACAACTGCCAGCGACACTCTTTCTTTACGCATTGCCGCAAAAACATCTGAAATGTGGTTGAACTCATAAACCATATAAGCTTCACGCATATAGTCTTTAATTGAAAAAACTTCTTTATCGAAATCTATAAATAATAAATCCTTCATATTTAATACACCTAATATTTCATCAAATGACTGACTGTGTACTAAGATACGGGAAAATTGTTCTTTTTTATATGTTTCGATCAGTTCATCATAGGTAACATCTTCCGCTACTGAAATGACATTAATACGTGGTGTCATGATTTCACGAATTTCGGTATCACCGAATTCAAATACATTGTGAATCATTTCTTTTTCTTCTGTTTCCAATACACCGGCTTCATGCCCGACTGTCACGAAGGTTTTTAAATCCTCTTCCGTAATTGCCGGTGCTTCTTCGATCTTTCCACCAAAAAGCTTGATAATCATCCCTGAAATAAAATTTAATATGATCACGACCGGTTTAAATAAAACGATCAGCCAAGTAATAATTTTACCTATTCTTAGAGAAAATGAGTCAGCATATTTAGTAGATAAAGATTTTGGGGTGATTTCCGAGAAAATCAAGATTAAAATCGTTACAACTGCCGTAGCGATTCCAATTCCGCTGTTTCCAAAGATCGCAATTGCGATTGAAGTGGTAAGGGAAGTCGCTAAAATGTTGACTAAGTTGTTTCCTACAAGAATTGTACTTAATAGCGCATTCGTGTTTGACAATAGTTTTTCTACTGTTTTAGCACGTTTGTCGCCGTCTTCTGCCAGAGTTCTCATCCTTATTTTATTTACTGATAGCAGTGCTGATTCAGAAGCACTGAAAAAAGCTGATAACACTAGACAGACAATAAAAATTACTATCTGCATCGATTGTTCCGGGTCCAAATTAAATCCATCTCCTTTAATAATATAATTGCTTAAATTATATGATATCTATAATGAAATGTCAAATAGTCGATATTCTGACTTTATTTCATGTACCAAAAAACAAGAGCGAACTCTTGTTTTTACATGGCGTCAACCATATCTTCATATAGTTTTTCGGCTTTATCCATCATTGCTTTCTTCTCTTTAGGATCCATCATCAATGCATATAAACCGGCTGCAAGCGCCATACCACACGCAACGGCTGCGACTTTAGACATACAATCACCTCTAAATTATTGTGGCACTAATCCATGAAATCATACGGTGACATTCCCTTTTCTTCATTAAATCTTTCTTTTAAGTAGGTACATCGTTCTTTTGTTTTTTGTGTCGTGATGCCACGTGCAAATGCCTGTCTTTGTCCTAGCAGGAACAAGGACTGCTTAGCACGAGTAATGCCAGTATAAATCAGCTTTTTTTGAAGCATCACATAATAATCATTTAAGATCGGCAGAATAACAATTTTAAATTCACTTCCCTGTGCCTTATGGATACTCATGCAGTACGCCAAAGTAATCGAATTAAAATCATTTGCCGGATATTCAACAAAGGTTCCATCAAAATCAACAACGATTGTATCACTTAGTGTCTCAACATTATCTTTAAAACGAATTTCCGCTAATGTTCCGATATCACCATTGAAAACATTATCATCGACTCTATTTTTTAACTGCAAAATCTTATCCCCTTCACGAAAAATACGCTGTCCTACGCGGATTTCTTGATGAAACTCACTTTTAGGATTCATTACCTCCTGCAGCATTTCATTTAAGGCATCAATGCCGGCAACACCCTGATACATCGGCGCCAAAACTTGAATTTCACTGTTGCTGTAGCCTTCGGAAAGTGCTTTTTCAACGATTTTTTTAGTAAAGCTTAATACCTGTACGTTCGCACAATCCATAAAATGAATATCTTTATACTCATCAAACAGATCAAAAGAATGCAATTCATCATTGCGAATTTCATGTGCCATCTTCACAATTCCAGAAGATTCTTTTTGACGATAAATCTTGTTTAGCCGAATTGTCGGAATCGTTTCAATCATCAGTAAATCACGTAAAACATTGCCGGGTGACACTGATGGGAGCTGCTCATGATCCCCGATAATCAGTATTTTTTCTACTTTGCTGCAAGCTTCCAGCAATCTGGCAAAGAGGACAGTATCGACCATGGAAAACTCGTCAATAATAAGAAGAGATGTTTCCAATGGATGCTGTGCATCATGCATAAATTCATTTTTTTGGATGTCCCATTTTAATAAACGATGGATTGTTTGTGATTCTAATCCTGTCAATTCGCTTAATCGCTTGGCAGCTCTGCCGGTCGGTGCTACTAATGAAATCGGGCAATCCTTATTCATTCTTGAAAAAACATCAATCGCTGCTTTTACGATCGTTGTTTTTCCGGTTCCCGGTCCGCCGGTAAGAATCATTAACGGAGACTCTAAAAACAAAGCCATCGCTTCTCTTTGTGAATCGTCAAAAACGATATGATCTCTTTCTTCAATTGCTTGGATTTGCTCATCAATTTTAGTCTGTTCAAAGTGATGTGCCTCCATACCGATAAAAGACAAAAGATGTTCAGCGATACTTTTTTCCGCAGCTTCATATAGATCCACCAACAGCTTTTCCCCATGGCGATATAATTTTCCTTCTTCAATCATTTCCGTTATCGCCTGCTGATAAGAAATCAATTCGATTGAATAGTCAAACTTCTGCAGCCGATTCAACAAATTCGCTTCTTCTACATATGTATTTCCGCTTTGATAACACCAGTCTTTGATTAAATGATACACCAATGCCTTAATTCTTCTTTCATCTTGACGCTCCACACCGATTGCCAAAGCCAGCTGATCAACCGATTTAAATTGAATTCCTTCAATATCCTCTATCAGCTGATAAGGATACTCATTGATGATTTTCATTGCTTCCTCTTTATAGGTAATTAATACTTTATCAATCATCGCCATGCTGATGCCATGACTCATTAAAAACTGCATCACTTCACTATCATAGCTCTGGGTATTTAATATTTCACAAATGGTTTGTTTTTTAGACAAGGTCATTCCTTTTATATTATTGAGGACATCACTGTCTTCCTTAATCATTTCCAAGGCATTTTCGCCTAAGGCATCCACAATATAGGCAGCTTGAATCTTACCGATTCCTTTAAACAGCGGACTAGATAAATAGCGAATGATTTCTTCATAATCATTCGCCAGTACTTCTTCATAATGACTGAATTTAAACTGCTTGCCATATTTTGGATGAATCACGAAATCTCCGAAAAATCGATAACGCTGATTTTCTTTCGGTTCATTCATTAATCCTGTAATCAGTAATGGCTTTTCTAGTTCATCATCATCGATCACTGCCACGATAAAGCGGGATTGGTCACTATAAAAACGTACCTGAACAATCGTTCCAACGTATTGCTCCATTATAAATACGTCAATTCCTTGCCATCTTTGTACACTTTATCGATTGTTCCGCCGCCTAAACATACATCCCCTAAATAAAAGACTGCCGCCTGTCCCGGAGTCACTGCTTTAACCGGTTTTAAAAATTCTACCTGTAATGTTGTTTCATCAATAAATTCAATCACTACCGGATTATCTGGCTGACGATAGCGGAATTTTGCCTGACATTCTAATTTACCGACCGGCTTTGTATTAGAAATCCAATTCACATCATGTATTAATGCCCCAGTGGATAACAGCCATTTATTTTGGTCTGACTGACAGACATACAAGACGTTCTCATCATAATTTTTTCCCACAACAAACCATGCTTCTCCCGGTCCGCCAATATTCAGTCCTTTTCTTTGACCAATGGTATAATACATAATTCCCTGATGCGTTCCCACTGTCTTTTTTGTTTCAATATCCACCATCTGACCATCTTTAGCCGGAATGTAGTTTTTCAAAAACTCACGAAAATCACGCTCACCAATGAAACAAATACCTGTGCTGTCTTTTTTATCTGCTACCGGCAAATTAATTTCATGAGCGATTTTTCTAACTTCCGGCTTTTCTAGTTCTCCGAGTGGAAATAAAGTAGTTTTCAACTGTTCCTGAGATAGCTGACAAAGAAAGTAAGTCTGATCTTTATTATGGTCTAAGCCTTTAAGCATGATCGATTCCCCATTGGGATGATGTTCTACACGTGCATAATGCCCGGTCGCAATATAATCTGCTCCCAATGTTTTCGCATAGTCTAAAAAGGCTTTAAATTTAATATGCTTATTACATAAAATATCCGGATTCGGTGTTCTTCCTTTTTTATACTCATCGATAAAATAAGTAAAAACATGATCCCAATATTCTTTAATAAAATCAACGCGATGAATCTCGATTCCCAGTGTATCCGCTACTTTTTTGGCATCTTTAAAATCTTCTTCCTGCGGACAATAAGGAGCATCATTGTCGGGATTTCCCAACACATCATTATTTAGCTGACTGTCCCAGTTTTTCATGAAGACACCAATCACATCATAGCCTTGTTTTTTTAATAGATAAGCACTGACTGCGGAATCAACACCGCCGCTTAATCCTACAATTACTCTTTCTTTCATCCTATCCCTCCTCATTAAAGCAGTTTACCATATTTCTTCTTTTTTGCAACTCTTAATCTATTATACCTCAATTTAAGACAAATCACTAAAAAAAGGACTGACGTCCTTTATTGTAATTGTGACATTGGCAGCATTGCAGCTCCGATAGCCCCACAGTCATCGATTTCTACACTGTAGATGGGTGTATAGCCACGCATTCCTTCATGAATTTTACTGTTAAACATTTCATTTAACTCATCGATAAAGTAATCTTTTGATTTCATAACTCCACCACCGATAACAAAACAGTGAGGATCTACAGTATGGGCAATATTGGCCATCATCGTAGTAATACAATCTAAGAAATCTTCTTTAATCGCAATGGCATCCTTATCTCCGTTAGCCGCCAGTTCAAACACATTCCCTGCATGTTTAATCGCTTCTTCACCAAAAACCTTGCGTGCTTTACGAACGATTGCTGTTCCACTCGCTTCATTTTCAACCGCTCCGGCATTTAGATGGTTAATCTTTTCACCATTTGATTTCACGATAATATTGCCGATTTCTCCGGCATGTCCGCGATTTCCTGATACCAGCTTACCATCAACGATGAACGCCCCACCGATTCCTGTTGAAATAGTGATGTAAAATACAGTTGCCTTTAAACGTCCTGCTCCAACGATAGCTTCTGCCAGCCCCGCAACATTCGCATCATTATCAATAAAAGTCGGTTTTGAAAAATAAGCTTCTAACTTATCACAAATAGGATACTTGGCAAAATCATGCAAATTCGTTGCCATAACCATATATTTATTCACTGTATCTACCGGTCCCGGTACTCCGATCCCGATTCCATCTACATGTTCGAATCCGCCAATTCCTGAATAATCGATTGATTCAATTTGCTTAATGATTTTCTGAGTAACATAGTCAGGTCCTTTTTCACTTTCTGTGACGTCTTTAACTTCGGCAATGATTGTCCCTTTTTCATCGACCAATAATGAACGTACGTTAGTTCCTCCCAAATCTACTCCGATAAAATATCTCATCTTTTTTCCTCCTTAACGTTCTGTTTTTATTATACAATAATTTAAGATTAATGAATACCCTAATTAAAGATTTCCCGCTTGATTCTATCTAACTTTTCCGGCAGCGGACAAGTGATCGTCTTATCTTTTAAATAGGCTAGTTTCCCTAGCGGTTTAGTAAAAGTAATCTGGCAGGCATGCAGGAACTGATGCGACAAGTGATACTGCTTTTTGATTTTCTTATTCAATTCATAATTCCCGTATTTACTGTCTCCGATCACCGGATGATCAATGCTCGCTAAATGAATACGGATCTGATGTGTTCGTCCGGTTACGATTTTAACTTCCAGCAATGTATAGGCAGCATTATAGCGCACCGGATGGATCAAGGTATGCATCTTTAGTCCCTCCGGATCTTTTGGTGAAACAAGATACATTCTCCCCAAGCTCTCATTCTTTTTTACATAATCAATCAATTCTTTGTCACTATCTATTCTTCCGGCAACGATCGTTAAATACTTCTTATCAATGCAGTGGCGCTGCTTCATCATCTCGTTAAGGCTTTGCAATGCCGGCAATGTCTTTCCAAAAATCACGATTCCACTAGTATTGCGGTCTAAGCGATGAACCGGTCCGGGTGTAAAGGTGTTCTCGACACTATCAAGATATTCCCCTTTACGCTTTAGATAACTTAACACTTCATTGCTTAAAGTATGTACTTCTTCATTCTGATCTTCATGAACCAGCAGTCCTGCCGGCTTATTCACCACTAAAATCTGATCATCCTCATACAACACACTAAAGGTTTGCGGGAGATCTAAGATTTCTTTCTTCCCGACAAACTGCATAAATAAATCCTCATATAAAAAAAGACTGACTTCATCTTCTAACTGCAGTATATAGTTTTCATTTACCTTGCTGCCATTCACTTTGACATCTTTTTTTCGAATCATCTTATAGATAAAGCTTTTCGGTGCCAAAGGCAGATACTTCACTAAAAATTTATCTATGCGCTGATTGGCATTATTCATGTCGATTATTACTTTTTTCATTTTATCACCAGCCCAAGTATAGCATACTTCTATCTAAGAATAAACCTACTAATTTAGTTGAAATTATAAAAAAATGGCATTTTAATAAAATCCATTTTTTATTTTGAAACCCTTTACATTTTTATTGGATATGCTATAATGTAATCGTTAAGTGAAGCGCATTCACTTACACATACCCCCTATTATCACCCTTACGTGAATATAATAGAGACTGAAAGCGTCCCCCCCGGACGTTTTCTTTTTTTATAAACTAATCCCCCTTAAATCGTATAAGCTTAGCCAATGAAACCTTTAAATACTTTAACTTGATGATTATCATAAACAAGCACTGTAAAGTTTGACTGGCAATGCACACAAAAATAATGATATGCTTTAAAACCATCTTTCTTATTTTCATAACAATTCATACTTTTAATGATTTTTCCGCAATGACATTTTCTTTCCATATGATTCACCCCATGTCAATTTATCAGACCAATATGGAGAAATTTGTCAAATAAACGCACATAGATTGCGAATTTCGTCTTTTAATTACCAATTTTAGCGATAAAATAACGTTTTTTTCATTTTTAATCAATATACTAATAAGCATAAATAATATACTTTCAAGAATGGTTTTCCATTTTGATTCCATAATAAACCTGAGGTGGAAAACATGTTAGAAAAGAAAATAGATCGAAATACATTGATCAACGAACTAAGCAACGATTTTTTTGAAAACCGTTCTGAAATAGAGAGAATGCCGGATGATAAGTTAGCGGAATTATATAACGAATGGGATCATCATCACGAGATCACTTATCCTAACGGCAACGATTTTCTGTAATACTACCTGTTCCTAGGTAGTTTTTTTATTTTGTTCATTCGATTTTCACAAGGATATGCTAAAATATAGAAAAGGAGGTAGGTTTATGAATAAAGAAATGCCCAAGATCGTTTCATCTTTAAGAACTCATTTAGTTGCAGTTCCTCCCTGTATACGTAAAGCAACTGGTATTCTGATTAATGGAAAACGTATTAAATCGTTATTGTTTTCAACCGATGTCGCGCTTATTTCAAATTGTGATGCAGATGCTATCATTGCAGTATACCCTTTTACTCCAACTTTACAAATTACGAACGCTATTATCGATGTAGCACAAGGACCCGTTCTCGTCGGAGTCGGCGGGGGAACTACAGCCGGACCACGTGTCAAAGAGATTGCATTGGATGCTGAATTGCATGGTGCCTTAGCTGTTGTTTTGAATGCACCGACCAAAACCGAATTTGTGCAGGAATTGCAAGGATATGTAGATATTCCGATTGTTTTAACGATCGTTTCGTTAGATGAAAATCTTGAAGAAAGAATGCTTCACAGCGGTGCAAATATCATTAATGTATCGGGTGGTAAAAACACAGTAAAAATTGTACAGGCGCTGCGAAAGATCGATCCGTATTTTCCGATTATCGCAACCGGCGGGCCTAATGAGGAGACAATTATGGATGTCATCGAGGCCGGTGCGAATGCCATTACCTATACGCCGCCAACCAGTGCTGATATTTTTAAGGAAATGATGGAAAACTACCGTATTCAATGTAAAAAATAAAGGGTCTATTAAATGGATTAATAGATCCTTTTATATTTCCAGCCCTTTAGGCATATTTGCGGGATTAATGGTACCAAATGCAATGATTTCGACTTCACTATTTGTTTTATTGATTAATTCATCGGTAAAGTTTTCTTTATAATAGTTTAATTTTTCTAAGATGCTTTTATTTTTATTAATAATAAACTCACTTTCCGTAAACTGAGGCAAAGTTATTTCAACATACACATTCTTCCCGTCTTCAAAGGCTTTTTGGAAATAATCTTCAAGCACTTGTAACGCGGTCTTTTTCATAAGCTCTCCTTTCTGCTAATAATCATTATATGTTTAATGTTTCTTATATATTCCTTAAATTATTCTTTTTTATGATTTATTATCTTGATTCTTTTTTGAAAGACGACTTATAATACTTTTTAAGAGAGCTATGAAAGAAAGGGGAACACAATGCAGGCAAAACAAGTGATGGAATTAACCGGAATTACCAAGAAGGCGCTGGAATACTACGAAAACAAGAAACTGCTTTCCCCTACTCGTCTGCCTTCGGGTTATCGTGATTATAATGAACAGGATATCTTCCAAATAAAAACAATTCTGCTTTTAAGACAGCTTGATTTTTCAATTGAAGAAATTACCCGTCTTATCAATGAGCATCAATTTGATTTATTCAATGAAAAGAAAAAGAAAATTAATCGACAGCTTTACGATCTACAGACTAATCTTCTATACTTGAATCAAACCGAGGAATTACTGAAATGTCAAGGTTCAGCAGAGACTAAATCCGATCTTGACCAAGTTCAAGAAGAAGCAGAACCACAGGAAACTATCGATGAATTATTAGAACAAATCCAAGAGGATCGCAACATGAAAGAAGAAGATATAACGAATCACGCCATGAATCATCAGCAAATCGGGATATGTCTTTTACTGATCAGCTTATCTGCAGGACTTGTCAGTCATTTTGGACTAAAAAACGATGATTTCTATTTCATGATGTATTTTTTCAGTCTTTTTCTTTTAAGTGATAAGCTTTACTACTCAATTAAGCTGTTTTTATTGGAAATGAAAGAAAAATTCATGAAATAACTTGACTTCCCCCTTAGGAGGACCTGTACAATCAGGCTAGACAAGGGGGAATTTTTATGTCACTAATCGTTATTCTTGTTTTCGTGGTTATTGCCACCATCGTCGCTGTTATCCATGATCTCAATTATCCAAAGCGAATTAAAAACGAATTAAATCAAAACTATAATGATGGTTTAAAGGAACCGTTGATGCCATGCTTTCATCATTATTACAAGACTTTAAAACAGGAACCTTATCATACCATCGATCATCAGACATGGAATGATTTGGATTTAGATAAAGTGGCAGACACATTAAATTATACCCAAAGTATGATTGGCGAATCCTACCTTTATGCCGCCTGTCATCAATTAAAAGATCAAAAAACATTATTAGATCGTGAGGCTGCGATCACCTACTTTAGTACACATTCAAAAGAGCGTACCGAAATTCAATATCTGCTTTACCTGCTGGGGAAAAGCGAAGATATGTTCGTTGAGGATTTGCCGCAGCGTGTAAAAGGCATTCAAATCAAGGGAAAGCCATTATTTCAGCTGTTTGCTTATCTTCCTATTTTGACATTGATTTTTATTCCTTTTCATCCTAATTTAGGCATTGCTTTATTATTTACTGCGCTTTGTATCAATGTTGTATTATATCTATATGCTAACTTATATATTTCTAAGCTCGATTATCTATTATCCAGCGGCGGAATGATGATCCTCCAAGCCAAGAAAATATTGCCTTATATCGATTCATCCTTATTTTTCTACCCTGTGATGGTAAAGATGGTGCAGTTTTGGAGTCCGTTTATCCGTTCTTTTGAAGGAGTAACGAAAATAAAGGATTCCGATCTTCGAGCAATGCTGAGTCTATACCGCTACTTTAATTTAAAAGAAGCGCGTTGTTTCTTGAAAATTCAAAAGCAGTTAACAAAGCATCCCCGTGAATATATGATATTGTATGAGACGCTTGGAGAAATCGAATTATGCATCGCTGTTGCAGCTTATCGGCACTCTTTAGATCAGCGCTATTGTCTGCCGGAATTTATCGAAGCCTCTCAATTGATAATGACAGAGGGGTATCACCCACTGCTGCCAGATGGTATTGCCAATTCTTTAACGATGGATGGATCGGTCATGCTTACCGGCAGCAATGCTTCTGGAAAATCCACATTCTTAAAAGCTGTAGCGGTAAATATGATCTTAGCTCAAACTATTCATACAGCTGCTGCTCAGGCGTTTAAAATGAAGCCCTGCTTGATTGTATCTTCAATGGCCATACAGGATCATCTGCTGGATGGGGAAAGTTATTTTATTGCCGAGATCAAATCTCTAAAGCGATTGCTTGATCTAACTGACCGCACCTACTGCTTTTGCCTAGTTGACGAAATACTAAGGGGAACCAATACGTATGAACGTTTACTGGCCTCCGGCGCAGTCTGCCATTATTTAAGTCAGAAAGATTCACTCAGCATCATTGCTACCCACGATATTGAATTGACTGCACAGCCGGATTTTAAACAATATCATTTTGAAGAAACGATAAAAGATGAGTCTATCTATTTTGACTATCTTTTAAAACCGGGACCAAGTCACACAATGAACGCTATTAAGTTATTAAAAATTTATGGTTTTAATCAAAATATCCTAGATTGGATAGATAATCAAAAAAAGTGTGATACAATTGAAAACGGGTGATAAAAATGGAAAAGAAAATTAAATCAACGCCAATTTATGAGGGAAAGATCATTAAAGTAGAGCTAGATGAAGTAGAGCTTCCCAATCATCAGATCGGCTATCGTGAAATCGTAAGACACCATGGTGGAGTGGGTATCCTAGCCATCATTGAGGGGAAAATTTTACTAGTCAAGCAATATCGTTATGCACAGCAGGCAGAAACTTTAGAAATACCGGCGGGAAAAATCGAACTGGGAGAAGACCCATATTTGACAGGAATGCGTGAAATCGAGGAAGAAACCGGCTATCATGCTGAGTCCTTAACTTTATTTTCAAAAGCCCTGCCTACACCGGGGTATTGTACCGAGGTGCTTTACCTTTATGAAGCAAATGAACTAAAAAAAGCGGAACATCCGCTGGCTTGTGATGAAGATGAATTTATTGATGTCTGCATGATGGATATCCAAGCTGCCTATGAAGCGGTTATGGCAATGGAAATCATTGATGCGAAAACAATTATTGCAATCATGTATGCTTATAACCGTTACGGCAAGAAAGACGCTTAATTTAAAGCGCCTTTTTTAGTTGCTTAGTGTTTTCTAAATAAATTGAGATTTCTCCACAGTTAGGACATACAGCTGCTTTAGGCTTCCCTATTCTTTTAGCAAATATTTTTTCATCTTCTGCCAAGGTAATTCCATAGCTTGCTCCATCGATTTTAAAATCAAGCCCCTCAATCATATCACTTTGACAACGTAAGCATTTTCTCATGATAGTCTCCTTTCTCTATCAAAAAAGTGATATTTGTCTCATATCACTCTTCAAAATATTCATGACGATGCCAGAAATATCCAATGATCTTATATAGACTGGATATAATGAACACCATAAAAATGATAATAATAAATTGCAAAAACATAGGCGACACACCGGCTGCATTATAAATCGATAAGGCTGGGAACGGCTGAACAATAAACTCATAGATTGCCGTACAAATATTAGCAAAGCCTACCAAGAAAATATCGAATAATGCTCTTAAGATGGCGTTATCTTCTACCATATCATAAAAACACATATAGATGAGTCCGCCAATGCTGACAATCATAATTGATGTCAGTAAATTCAGTATTCCACTTAAAAGAACATCCAGCACACGGAGTTTTTCTTCTTCCTCAACGAATGGTTCTGTTTCCGGTGCAATCGGAAGCTCCTCTGATTGTTCATCAGCAACAATTGGCTCCTTGGGTGTAAGTTGAGGGACAGCAATAGATTCTTTGATCGTTTCTCTTTCTTCGAGTTCATCAAAAATTTCCTGTATTTTATCATTCTTGGGAATATCCACTGATTCATTTATCGGAGATAGTTCCATCGTACGATCTAATTCGTCTAAGCTGAATTCCTGTGTTTGATCAAATATGAGTTTATCTTCAGATGTAGCTTCAATTGTGTTTTCTGATTCTTTTTCCTCTTGCAAAATAGGTTCCGGCTCTTTAATTGTTTCCGGTGCCTTTTCTTCCGCAGGCAAAGTATCCCGTTCGCGAATTTTTTCAAAAGAAAGCAAGGTAGATGAAGCATCTGCTTTGATTTCTGATTCAACCTTAAACAATTTCTTTTCAATATCACTGAACGCCTGATGAAATTCTTTTGTCATCGCTCCTACTTCTACTTTATTGGCAGTAGAAAAAACTTCCTCTACGATCGGTAATATTTCCGGCTGATTTTCATATTTCATCTTGAGATAGGCATAGCGTGATGCTTTTTGCTTTTCATCCATATTCTCATCGTAGCCTAAAAAATCTTTATAAATATCAGCAGAAGTATATTTGCCAAATAAGACATACTGCAAAACATCAAAAAGAGTATTCATTACTCCATTAAAGGAAAGGGAAGCATCAAAATAAGATTTATCATTATCCGGAACATAGATCGTATCGATAGGAGAATATTGAAGACACTTAAAGATACTGGTTAAAGAGGATATAACCAACATTTCTTCTAATTCAATATGATAGGATTCTTTTAATGCATAAAATAATTTTACAGAGGGAACATCATCACATACATCACTCAAACTAATGACTTGATCGATATCCTGAGTTAAATGACGGTAATGCAGCAATTGTTTCGCATTCGTCGCATCATGTGTTGTTAAAACGATGACTTTAAGCTGTTTGCTTTTAGCAAAGCTCAATAAAGCATCAGCACTTTCTTTCAATCTGATATTATGTAGATTTTTTTCATCATATACAAAGTTTTCGATCTTACGATTCATTAAAGTCGCAATTTCTTCCTGAACGAATGAATACATCGATTTAACCGTTCCTAAACGGCGGGTATATTCCTGATATGAAAAATGAAGAAATGTTTTTGGATATAAAAGCAAAGAAAAATCATAACGTAATTCATTTAAATTAAAAATTAAATCATCCATCGTTATGACGATTGCTTTATAATGTTCAAAATCTTTTAAAGAACTCATGATGCTCACCTCTCGATTGTCTCTATCATATCATATTTTAAAAATTCTTAACACATTAATGGTCAATTTATATTGATTTTTTTCGCTAAATATAGTATTATCATTGTGTTGTCTCTCCTTAGCTCAGTTGGCAGAGCATCTGACTCTTAATCAGAGGGTCCACGGTTCGAGCCCGTGAGGGGAGACCATTTAGACAGAATAGTCCACTATTTATAGTGGGCTTTTTTATATATTTAACTATAATTCGCATCCACTGACCTTTTTGTACCAGAATAGGAGAAAGTAAAGGTAATCAGAGTGTCTGTTTTTAAAGTTGAAAGTACAGAAAGAACAAGAGAGGTTAATAGATCAAGTGGACATTAATATTTGGATATAACAAATATCTAATATTATCGAATTAATAACTTAAAATAACATATATTTAAAGGATATATTGTTTTCAAATTCAGTTAATACCTTATCATAGAGCATTAAAAGCTGGCTATTATCTTTGTCATGAAAAAACATTCTTTCGTTACTTCGACTATGTAGCACAACAATGAATGAAAGATGAGAAGCATACATATTTATGAAACTATTAGTATGATCTAGTAAATTTTTAGATTAGTCGGTTCTGAAACCTAACTTGCTTCTGAATTCTTTCCACTTCTCCTCAGTAGAGCTAATATTCGCTTTGATATGTGAATTATTAATATTTACATTACCATTTGAATATCCAAAAAGTCGTAAAGATAAAGCTAAACATGCATGTACCTTTCTAATAGTCACAACTCCTAATATTTAATATTTATTGTTCAGTACATTATTTATATAAACAGTCCATAGACTTGCAATCGATAAACAAATATAATAAAAAAGATAAAACGTAAAATGATTTTTATCTTTTTTAAACAAAATATGATTTTCCAGTCTTTTAATTTTGCAATATAAGAAATAAATAGTCTGTGGAAATTAGACAATGATAGACTAAAAGCTTTTTAATACTATAGTAATTTATTAATAATTCTTTTAAGATCAACATCTTGTCTTTTTTTATCAAACAAGACAATTTTATCTTCGTTATTAATATATATGTGTATATACCTTTTATCTTCTGAAAAAAGTAAGTTTTCTAAAATATACCCTTCGCGTTTATCTTCATCATTAAGAAACTGATATAGTTTTTCATCGCCTTGGAATTTTAATAAATATATCTTTTTATTTGAAAAAAACACTGATTTTACTTTTTGTACTTTTTTATAAAATACATTTCCTGGCAAATAATAGTAAAAAAGTAAGTAAACTGTATAAACGATATCTACTATACCAACTATTAAATAGCTATTATAAGCAGTAAACATCAGATAAGCTGAAACAATGAGTAGTTTTATTATAAAATCCAATTCCCCAAATATATATGCGTTCAAGGCATCATATGCATAATACCTCTCAGCAGCAGTGTCAATTTTCTCATTATCAACAGATTGTTTTGTTTCATTGGTGCATGATATACTTTTTAATTTAGTAAATAAAAAACATATCAAATCTATTGAATATAATTCTTTAGGGATACAAATATATTCATATCGCGTCATTATAAGTAAACTTTCTTTTGTCATCTTTAAACATGTAATTTGGCTATATTGAATATTAGAAGATACAGATTTGAACAGCCTATTATTTATTTTAGCTAAATATTTATATAGTCCTTTATACATAGTGGATTCAGTTTTTCTGCACATATGATTCTCGTAAAAATAAATGTCCCCACTATTTTTAAAATAAAAAATATTTTGATATTGATATGCAATAATACATAATAATCGAAAAATTAACCAGATAATAGCTATACTAAATAACAGCAAAAATATTTTATTATTAAAATATAAAAATATTGATAAAAATCCTAATCCCCAACCTATGCAAGAAATTATTTTATAATAAAACATTAATTTAAAATACGATAACTCTTCATTATTCTTGGTAGCCTTAGCAGTATTTACTATATACATCACTTCATTTTTATTATTCATTTTATTCTCCCATAATTATTTAAAATAAACCGATTATATCAAAAGCCTATATTATAAGCCAGTGTTTTTATATATATTTATTATCATAAAATACAATAAAAGAAATAGCAATAAAACTTTTTTGCATTCCTTTGCTTCCAGTATCTAAGTTTAACTTATTTTGTGCTTTTGCTTTAGCACGGCCTGTTATCCAATCAATAACATTTAATAACAAGAAAATGACAAAAAGCAAAATATGCTCATTAAAAACAGTTAGCATTAAAACAATTGTAATTCCTATCAGTCAGAAGATTTTGTTTCCTATAAATAAAAATAGCTTCTTTAACATATAATCACCTCCTATATTCAAACTAAGGATTCTCACCCCTAAATTAATTATAGGTATACATAAAGAAACTTTTGTTGTTAATATCCTTGTTAGACCAAATAAAAAATGAAAAAATATATATTTAATTTCTAATTGACATAATAAATACCTATATGCTATTATAAAAAAGCAATAAGAAAGCCTTTCCTAAGAGTAAATCTCTGAGTTGGATTGAATATTATCAATCTATAAAAGAAGTTGATAAAAAGTACTTGCAATGAAATGCATGTTATGCTATTATATTTAAGCAACGAGTTGGAGACATACTCAAGAGGCTGAAGAGGCGCCCCTGCTAAGGGTGTAGGTCGGGAAACTGGCGCGAGGGTTCAAATCCCTCTGTCTCCGCCATATTGCAAATTATAAATTGGTCTGGTAGTTCAGTTGGTTAGAATGCCGCCCTGTCACGGCGGAGGTCGCGGGTTCGAGTCCCGTCCAGACCGCCATATATATGCGGGTGTAGTTCAATGGTAGAACTTCAGCCTTCCAAGCTGACTACGTGGGTTCGATTCCCATCACCCGCTCCATTAAAAAAACTGAATAAAGACCGTTTATATGCGGGTGTAGTTCAATGGTAGAACTTCAGCCTTCCAAGCTGACTACGTGGGTTCGATTCCCATCACCCGCTCCAAATGTAAAATGAACCAAGTGTAATGCTTGGTTTTTTATTTTATATGAAGATAATGATCAATTTTTAGTTTCATTAAACTTTTTGTTGACAATATCCAGTAAAATATTAAAAAAACTTACTTCTTATAAAAACAACATTTCAACATTATTTTCTCATTATTCTCTGATAATCTTTTCGTATCCTTTATAAAAGGAGGATAAATCATGATCACATCTAAAACAAATGGTTCTATTATGTTTCTAGGCTTTACCTTATTCTTTAGTTTATTTGCTTCGCTGATTTATTATTTTATTTATGAAAAGCAATGAAAAAGTCCTTCGTATCATCGAAGGACTTTGTCTTATTTAATGCAGGCAAACGCTTGTTTTAAATCATTGATAATATCTTCCGAATCTTCTAATCCGACTGAGATACGCAATGTTTCTTGCTTAACACTTGCCGCTTGACGTTCTTCTTCACTCATCTGTGCATGTGTTGTACTTGCCGGATGTGTCAATAATGTTCTTGAATCCGCAAAATTAGTCACATGAATAATTAGTTTAATGTTGTTGATCACAGTTTTTCCGCCATCAATTCCACCCTTTACTCCAAACGTGTATAAACCGCCAAATCCATTAGGAAAATACTTTTTCGCAAGCTCATAATCAGGATGGCTAGGCAATTCAGGATAGCTTACCCATTCCACATCTTCGCAAGCTTCTAAGAATTGTGCTACTTCACGTGAATTTTTAACGTGCTGCTTCATTCTTAAAGACAATGTTTCTAAACCTAATAATGTCATATAGGCATTAAACGGTGACATACAGGCTCCCAAGTCGCGTAATGTTTTAGCGACCATTTTAGTTGTCAAAGCACCTTCATTCAGATCAGCATACACAATGTCATGGTAAGCCTTATCCGGTTGTGTAAACAATGGATAACGTGGGTTATGCCAATCAAATTTTCCACTATCGACAACGATTCCCCCCATGACATTTCCATGACCAGCTAAATATTTCGTTGTTGAATAAACAACGATGTCAGCCCCATGTTCGATCGGTTTGAATAAATAAGGGGTCGGAGTTGTATTATCAACCACAAATACAATACCATATTTCTTAGCGATTGCACTGACTTTATCAAAATCAATAATATCAGCGTTAGGATTTCCTACAGATTCAACAAAAATCATTTTTGTCTTATCATTGATCATTTTTTCCATTCCATCTAAATCTTTAGGATTAAACAGATGCGTCGTAAATCCCATTCCAACCATTGTTCCGGATAAAGAACCAATTGTTCCTCCATAAAGGTTATTTGCCGCTAAAATCTCATCTCCGCTTTGCAGAATCGTCATGATTGTTCCCATGATTGCTGCTGTACCTGATGCGTATGCGACAGCCCCTGCTCCGCCTTCTAAAGCCGCCATTCTTTCTTGCAGAGCCGTAACCGTTGGGTTAGATAAACGTGAATAGAAGTATCCCCCTTCTTCTAATGCAAAGATGCGTGCCGCTTGATCCGCATCATCAAAAGTAAATGCGTTAGATAAGCATAAAGGAACTCCAGTTGCTTTTGTTGTTGGATCGATATGCTGTCCAGCATGTACTTGTAATGTTTCAAATTTATATTCTGACATATTATCCCTCCTCATATAACAAAAATATTACCACAAAATACAACTAATAAAAAGAAAAAGGTGCATGCACCCTTTCTTTTATTTAACGTATTTGTTTATAGTGATACAATGCCCCAATCAAATTGGCATCATTATAATATTTACAGGTTGTCACTTTAGGAATAAGCAATTGTTTCTTTGTTTCGTTATAGATATGCTCCAACGCTTTTTGAACGCCTTCAAGAACTCTCGGCTGCTTGCTGATTCCCCCGCCTAAACAGATTATTTCCGGATCATACATATATTGCAGATTGTATAACTGTACTGCAACATCTATATAGAATTGATTCAGAATATCGAGTACAATCGGATCATTTTGCTCTGCTTTTTCAAAAATAAAGTAACCGTTCACTTCGGATACCGGCAGGTTCAAGCGATTCGCCGTGATCTGACACAATGCTTTGGTTGAAGATGTATCTGCCCACGTGATAAACTTATTTTGTGCAGCGTCATAATCAGAAATAATGGTACTGATTTCCCCGGCGAGACGATGTCCGCCATGATGAACTGCTTTATTTTTGATAATAGCACCACCGATTCCCGTTCCAAACACAACAACTATTGAATCCTGATAGGCAGAAGCATTTCCGATCCAAGCCTCTGCTAACCCCGCACATTTACCATCATTTTCTAATGTCACTTTTATCCCATCACAAGCTTTGGAAAGCTCTTTAGTCAAACACACTTCATTTAAATATGGATATGCTGAAATAACCAAAATCTTTCCTTCTTGAGCATCAATAACGCCAGGACACGCCAAAGCAATCCCTTCCACATCATGCTTTCCTTCATGATAAATACGGCTCAAACATTCGATAAATTCCTGTAATGTATGCAATGAATTTGAAAGAAATTCATGTCGTTCCAAAATTGTTCCTTCTTCGTTTAAATATGCATATTTTATGGCTGTCCCACCAATATCAAACACTAAATACATAGATTCCACCTTCCCGTCTCTTTGGTTTTATCATATCATAATTTAATATATTAATACATATCTAGTACAATTTAACTATACATTTTCTTGATGTTTTAATAGACTACATTGAAGGAGGCAAAATATGAATTATTATGAAGATTTAACACAAATGATGATGGGTGGACAATGTCAAAGTGAAATGCCTAAAGTTTGTGGCTGTAACAGTCCAATGCAGCAAGCAATGGCACAGATGCAAGGACCGCAAATGAACACTCAGTCTATGGCTCAAATGCAAGCGCCGCAAATGCAAGAAATGAACGTTCAATGCATGGGACCACAAAAGACACAAAAGGATGAAGCAATGGCGAAACCAGCAAAAGATATGAAAAGCGCCAGCTGTATTCCTCTAGGTAAAAACTATCCATTATTTCAAGTGGATACAGCATTTATGCTTGGAAACCTGTATGAAGGATTATATGATCCATACTGTGGATTCAGCAACTTCCCATTACAAGCATGTAATCAGGAACAATCCTTATTATATCAAGTACTGGCATTCCAGTTTGCTGCACATGAATTAAATCTATTATTGGATAATGATCCTAAAAACGAAAAATTGATTCAATTATTCAATCAATATGATGAGATGTACAAAAAATTATTAAGCCAGTATACAAAACAGTACCGTCCATTATTTGTAGATCACTGTAATCCTACAAATCATTGGATGTGGATTCATTCACCCTGGCCATGGGAAAATAAATAAAAGGAGACAACTATGTGGAAATATGAGAAAACACTGCAATACCCTGTAAATATTAAACATAAAGATTTACAGATGGCAAAGTATATCATCACTCAGTTTGGTGGTGCAAACGGTGAACTAGGTGCTCTGCTCCGTTATTTAACCCAAAGATATACCATGCCAGATGAAAGAGGACGCGCTTTGCTGACAGACATTGGAACTGAGGAAACAGTACCACAATGATGTATATAATAAAAACAGCAATAGAATGTTACTTCTCTATACATTCATTTGCTGTTTTATCTGTTCGGATTCCTTTAAAAACTGGTTGCCTTAGTCCTTCTTTGTTAGAGGGCATATATTCTACAATACATACTAATTCCGGTTTTAACCATATGGCATATTCATTTCCAGCAGGAACAGAATCAAAAGGTGGATGATCTATAATTGTATACTTGTGTTGATTAAGCGTTCTTATACTACTTCCAAGTGTGACGTGTCCTTTATAGATTAATTCTTTCTTATTGTCGTACTGTCCTATTACTATGCTGGTCATGTTGTTTGGCTTCTGAATATAGCCACACACCACATAATCCTGATCTTCTAACACTTTAAACTTTATCCAATCTTTACTTCGCTTGCCAAAAAAATATTTGCTGTCCTTACGCTTAGCAACAACACCTTCTAAGCCTTGCGCTTTTGTAAGATTAAATAAGGCTATTCCATTATTCTCCGTTGTTTTGGAAATAGCTATGCGATCATTTTCTTTAATAGTTTCATTAAGAACATCTTTTCTTTTTTCTAATGGCAGATCAATTATTTCCTTATCCTCTACATAAATAATATCGTACGCCACAAAGCTTGCAGGTAGACGTTCAGACTGCAGTTTGATCTTAAACGGATTCGTCATTAGCGTTCTTTTTTGCACTTCGAAAAAATCCGGAATTCCATTTTTAATAACTATAATTTCTCCATCTAAAATACATTTCTCATTAACCTGTAGATTTAGTTTTTGCAATTCCGGGAATAAACTAGTTATATCCTTATTCCTTTTATTTCGTAAATCTACACTATCTTTTGTAATGTAAGCAAGACAACGGATTCCATCAAATTTAATTTCATAAATAAAATCTTTGCTATCAAAGGGTGCTTCTAAATTTGCAATCAGCATTGCTCTTGCTTCTCTATTGCTAAAGGTATCCATACTATGAAGGTATTGAATGGTTGTTTGCCATTTCTAACGTTTGTTGCAGGGCGGACATTAGATCAATAGCGGTAGTAGGCTGTTCATTACCTGCAACTACAATTTCTTGACCATTTACCTTTTTCTGAATGGCATCTCGTAACTTAGCCTGATATTCATCTTCATATTCCTCTGCTTTGAAAGGCTCTGTCATGCTTGCTATTAGAGTTTTAGCCATTTCTAATTCTTTTTTATCTACTTGTACTTTATTAATAGATGGGATCGGCTGTATTTCCTCTTTAAAAAATAATATCTTAGCAATTATATCATTTTTTGTAGGATACAATGCCACTAGTTCTTCTTTATTCCCCATTACCGTTTTAGCAATTGCAATTTTCTTAGAACTAAGCAATGCTTGTCTTAATAATTCAAACGCTTTTTCTCCTCCGGATTCCGGAACAAGATAGTAATCACGATCGAACATGATTGGATCTACATCAGTTATTTTAGCGAAATGAATAACATGAATGGTCTTATCTTTTTTTGTCTTAATTCGTTCCAATTCATCTTCTGTTATGGTAACGTATTTTCCTTTCTCATATTCAAATCCTTTTATTATTTCATTGGATTTAACTTCTTTTCCGCAGCTAGGACAAATTTTTTGATACTTAATGCGTTGGTGCTTTCCTGAATCATCCTTACATAATTGGTTAAAAGAAATTCCGGTTTCTCTAGTCGTTTTATGTAAACTTACCGGAACATATAACATCCCGACACTTATTGCGCTTTTATGTGCTATGGGCATTATTATCACACTCCTATATATTTAGTTGTGTGTAATCATTCAAAATATATGCAATAAACTATTTGTAAAAATTAGTAAATTAGAAAGGCATTTTATATATTTGATGCTATAATTCTTTTTTGAGGTGAATAGGATGGAAGAAAAGGCAAAGTGTCCTAAATGTGGAAAAAGTATTATAAAACATGGCACGTATTTAGAAGGAATAAATAAAGGTGGAACGGTACATCAATTATTTTATTGTAATAGCTGTAAATTATCTTTTAAAACTGTTAACGGAAAAATTATAGAAAATTATACATTAAAAGAAAAATAGATCGCAAATTTAGTGATTTATTTTTTTATTTAGCATTAAAGCCCCTTTACATAGTGCATGCACTATGTTATAATATATTTAGAAAGGAGGGGAAAGATGAATTTAGAGGATATAAAAAAGTTGAGCGAAATCTTTAACAACTTCGCCCAACCGATAGTGACCTTAATAGTAGCGGTCGTTGGATACAAAGCCACTAAAAAGGTTTCAAAATCTAAGAAGAGACGGAGGAAATAACCTCCCTCTTCACCTTTAAATTATATCAAAAAAATATGAAAAAAGAAATAAAAATAATAATTCTGTTTTTAGGTATTATTCTTACTCTTTTTAAACCTTTATGGTTAATAGGAATAATCCTAATCGTAATTAGTTTTTATTTGCTTACGAGGGAATAAAAAATGACAAAAAAGAAATTTAATGAAGATGAATACAAAAAGAGTTGGCAAAAAGAAAATATGTTGGCTGTAGGTTTTAGGTATAACAAAGAGTTTGTTTTGCAATTTAGAGAAGCTGCAAAAACATTAGGTTTACAACAAAGTGATATTTTTAGAAAAGCCATGCAGGAGACAATAAATAAAGCCAACTCTAAAAAATAGGGAGGCATTTGCTATGTGCAAAATTGAATTAATTAAAAGTAGTATTATTGGTAATAAATATAATAATTGGATAGAATTTGATAATGATATGACGCAGTTAGGTTGCTGCAGCAACGAGAATGTGGATTGGAACGAAATATTTGAAGATGGTTGTATAAATTATATTATTGATTCTTCTGCAGAAGAATCTGACGATATTTTGGTAAGTATTGAATTAAACAACCAAAATAAAATTGTAGTGACAGGTATAGAGTAATGATTGCGTTAGAAGAAGCGGCACACAAAGCCTTTGACTATTGTAATTTATCCTATCGAACGGTTGAAATATATCAAGGGTATCTTAATAAAATTTGGCTTCCATTGTGGGGCAATAAAGATATTAATTGTATAACTATCACTGATATTCGTGATGAACTTCAAGATTTGACTGATACATACAGTGCATCAACAATTAAAATGATCTTTAATAGTTTAAACTTTGTTATTCGGCACACTTACAACAATAAGAAAACTACTCTATTCATTACTTTTAAATCATTGCGATTATATAACTTAAAGTTCAATACAAAAGAAAAGCTGATTAATATTACAGATTATGAAGAATTATTAAATTACCTAAAAAATAGTAGAAGTAAAAATGCTTCTATTTATGCTATGGTAATACAAATAGCGAGATATACCGGCTTACGGTTAGGAGAAATCCTTGCTTTAACAAAACATGATATAAACTTAGAAGAAAATACGATTATTATTAATAAAACCGTTAGCCAACGTACCGTTAATGATAAAATAGTAACTGTTATTAGCCCGCCAAAAACCGAATCATCAAATCGTACAATCTATGTAAACAGAGTGCTTCAAATAAATCTAATTAATTATTTATCCACCATAAAAGAGGATACTTTATTCACGGATCAATACGGAGAATATATCTCCTCGTGCAAGGTATCTGCATTTATAAACTACTTTGCTCGAAGCCATAATAAAGTTATTACCATACATATGCTTAGGCATACATTCGCCACTACACTTTTACAAAATGGTGCAAAAGTGGATATAGTAAAAGACTTATTAGGGCATTTAGATGTTCAAACAACACTAAATTTATACACACACCGCACAAAACAAGATTATTTAGATACTGTAAATTTAATACAATAAAAAATCACCCTAAGTCCAGCCAAGGACCTAGGGTTTTACTTTACTCTAAAATTTTAACTTGGTCGTGATATACTTCTATATCCCAATCACCACATCTAATTATATAGGTACGGTGTCTTTTCTCCACAATATAAATGTCTTTGTTAAAGAAATCTAATTTAAGTAATTGCCCGTTCATATCTTTGGCATTGGGTATTAACCATACTTTTTGCATAGTTCTACCCCTTAATAACTAAAACTTGTCCCGGATAAATTGCATCGTTGCTTAAAGAATTCCAAGACATAATATCTTTGTAACGTGTTGGATCTCCTAGCTGTTGTGCTGCAATATCCCATAAAGTATCTCCACCTTGAACAACATATTGTCGATCCGGATTAGAAGTACCTTCTCGAATGTCACCGTCATTCACAAAACACATACCATCATTAATCAGATAGGGGTTATTGGTACCCTCATAAATAGCTGTGATGGTTCCTTCTTTAATATCCGGTACCAAGGCTTCTCCATTAGGCGGCCAACCAACTTTAGCGGTAGATGAAGCATAGCAACTACCAAAAGAAACATATTCTCCAACATGGTGCTTTAAGGTTGGCTGTGGTGTAGGTGTTGGTTCTGATGGTTGATCTGCAACGTTGTTTGTTCCTGCGTATTTATCCCAAGCAGCTTCATCGCCATAAAAAACATTGCAATCCAAGTTACCGGTGTATCCATCTAAACGACCAGTAGATGTAAATTGCCACATCGCATAGAACGACCAGTGCTTTACGCTTGGTTCTGCGCCTGCATTAGTCAAATCAAAATTATAAATTGGATCATATCCTTTATATTTTGCTACCCATAAGCCATATCCGGCATTGGCAACGCTACTCCAGTCATAGGCATTCACTACACTTTCAGACATGTAGATTAAAGGCTTTACTCCTGTTTCTCTTTCGACCGTTTGCAGCCATTCCAATGCCCATTGCACATCATGTGTCGCCTCTTCCCAATCTAATACCGGAATACCTTTGCCAAAATATCCCTTACAGTTGTTAATAAAGAATTCCGCTTCTTGTGCTGCAGTGTGCTGTCCGTTTTGCGCATAATGGTAAAATCCTATCTTTTTGCCTAGATTTAAGGCTTGCTGAACGTGTTTGTCGCAAGAGGGATTAATATATCCTATTCCCTCTGTAGCCTTTACAATGGCGAAATCAAAAACGATTTCACTAAGATTTAAACTCTCCTGATAGCTTGCAATATCAATTCCATATAAACTCATATTAGATACCCTCCTGTACTTTAATACATTTGTTTTCCCACTTCTTATAAGCATCTAAGTATACTTCTTTACGATCTCCGTTGTACGTTAATTCGTAATACATACCATCAGACACTGTCGTACTAACTAATGCTTTATTGTTCTGTAATGTCTTGCAACTCCATACAATAAACACATCAGAATCCGTAATCTGCTTTTTATCCGTTTTATCTACATTGGAATTAAAGTATTTAACTACTTCTTGTTTACATAGTTCTAAAAATTTACCATTATCGATATTATTTTTCCTCACTTTCTTCTACTTTAGCAGCTTCTTCAATTTTTCCCTTGATTAGCTTGACAATGGGGCTTAAAAAAGGAATGCTTACGCCAATATCTTCACAGTTTTCAGTAATGCTAATTAGTTCGTTAAGCACCAGCCACACCGCCACAAAACAGCTAATGACTGGTGGAACATTTATACCTAAGTTCATATTCACTGAAATATATACAACCAACATATCTAAGGCATATCCCACAAAGATAAGAACATACATACTTATCTTTTTCACAATACCTGCAAAACTTTGCTTGCTTGTTATTTGTTTTCCTTTACTGTAACTTGCTCCTAGACCAGTAAACCAATCAATCAAGTTACATCCTACCAACAGTAGAATTGGGATAGCTAATAAGCCAAAGAAACTAAAAAAGGCACTACATATAGCGCCTAAAAACATCTTTACTTTATCCATTCTTTTCATTTCCCTCATTCCTTCTTTATAAAGTAAAAGGAGCAGCTTATTTAGCTAACTCCTCTGATCCTAAATCTAATAAGATTTTTCGCACTTTTTCTTTTAATGTTTTTGGTACTGCGTTAAATTCTAACTTTCCATCTAAAATACGATATGCTAAAAATTCAGCCATTATTCCACCTCCTTTGCTTTTAGTTCTTCTACTGTGGGCATGATGTATGTGTCAGATACACTAGCAAAGGCAATATATACTTCATCATCTTTTGTAAACTGATGGTATTTTCCAATTTGTTTGGTAATTTCATTAAATACGTCTTGTGCTTGTATTTTGCTTTCATACTTTCCTAATTCAGTCCATCCATGTTTTAATGATCGACCTTTGAGCATTATCGGTTTGGTTACAGGAATATATTTCCTTCGATCCTGCGTTATAATATACAATTCCATCTATTCCCCTCCCAACATTAACATAATAACTTCCTGTAAGGCGTCCCCTTGCCTTTTTAATTCTTCCTGTATAGATTCTAATGGATCCGGATCATAAATTATTGGGTCTAATACAAAAGACCCATTCACATATTTATACCGATCTGCCACCCTCGAAAACTCTATATAGGGCAAAGGCAAATCTTTTCTTATTACTTTTACAATTGTATCGGTTGTTAAATAGGAACAGTCCATCGCAATAATTCTGTTTTCGTTATCTAATTGAAGAACTGTTTCTATTTCATTTTCATCATAAAATGGTAAATTATCCATTATTTAACCTCCTTAGTATTTGATAATGTAGTTTAAAACTATATAGGGCTGTAAGTTATTGTGTGCAGCGCCGCCGCCACTATTTCCAATGCTCGTGCTTGCTGTATGGGCATGTGCTCCATTGCTGTTAACAGTTATAGTATGACTATGCGCCCCATTACTGGCAGCCGTTCCACTAACTGTATGCGTATGGGTTCCGGCTCTGTCACAATCTATTCCCTGTGGATAGGCTCCACTAGCGCCATCATGCTCATAATCACTTCGAGAATAACTGCTACCACTGCCAGCTGTTACAATCTGTGGATGGCTGTGATAACCCGAACTGGCAGCACTACCGCTTACTGTATGGGTATGTGATCCGGTACTATTACTACTCGCACTATGATTATGCGCTCCAGCACTATTAACGGTAGTGTTTGCACTGTGATTATGTGCTGGAATTTGACTTAAAGTAAGAGCGACTGTCTTAGTTCCCCCAGTCGTTCCAAGTGCTTTAAAATCATTATCCGAGGTATTTAGTCCTACTGGCACACGCCCTCTTAAATCCGGTAAGTTAAAAGTTGTACTTCCATCACCGCTACCATACTTTGTACTTATCACATCAAATAGATTTGCGTAGGTAGTTCTACTTACAGCCTGTCCTTGACATAATAAATACCCATTAGGTGCTGTTTCTCCGGCAAATTGATTAATTACACCTGGAGGAGTGACATCGTCTTGTGTAAGGATATTTTTTGTTTCTGTTCCATTATTCCAAACAGGTTTTACAGAACTTTTTAATTGCAATGGCACTTCCGCCGATCCGACGATCGCATTATCGTTTGCGCCCATACACAAAATACTAAGCGGCGTTCCTCCTGTTGTTTTTTTTGCCGTTACATACACTGCATTTCCTAAATTTAAGTTCCCTGTTAATTCTCCACCTGCTTCTGTAAGAAATTTCTTTTTTTCTGATCCATTTTCCCAAGTTGGTACTGTGGCACTTCTAATTTTCATGGATAATTCAGGCGATCCTACCAACACATTGTTATCACTATATACGCACAAAATAGTTAGACTTCTACCTGCAAGCGTTATCCCTTTTATTGTTTTACCGTTTGCAAAAGCAACATCTCCGGAAAATGTCCCACCGCTCTTTAACATATAATTAGCAAGATCAGGATTGTTCAGATCAATCCCTTCTCCCCATGTTCCATCGGAATGTTTGAAAAATATTGTTGTGCCTTCCCATTTATGTTCGGGAATAAATTCGCCGGCATCCAGCGCGCGTTTATACTCTTCTAAATTTAAAGTTAAAGCATTCTGCATTTCACTAGCTTTAGTTTGTTGTTGATCCGCCGTTGTTTGTTGACTTTCAGCATTTGTGATCAAAGAATTAACCACCTCTTGCTGCCTAGTGGCTTCGCTTTGCAAATTGGTGGTATTGGTTTGTTGCTGCTGTGCTAGGTCTTGCTGTTCAATAGCTGTTTCTTGTTGCTGTTGTGCTTCCGAGATTAATTCTTCTACTTTAGATTGTTGTTCTGTGATTGTTTCTTGTTGTTGCTCTGAAGTTCCAATAAGATTATTAACCGCTTCCTGTTGCCGTTCAGCTTCCGCTTGTTGTCTCTCCGCCTCCGACTGTTGTTTTTTTGCTTCTGCTTGCATATCTCCGGCGTTTTTCTGTTGCTGCTCTGCTGTCTTCTGTTGTTCGCTAGCGATTTCCTGTTGTTTGCCAGCTTCCGTGATCAATTCTTGCAACGGTGCATCGTATTCATTTTTCACAATTTCTCTGATCAGCGCCTGTAAGATTTCCGTTTCTGTAGGACCATGCTTGATAAAATCTTGTTTTAAAGATTGCCCAATACAAAACTTTACCGGTTCTAATGTAAACTTAGCATTATCTTTTATAACGGCAGCTTGCACATACAATGGACCTTCACGTTTGAACGCTTCAGCCGGTAATGTTATTAAGCTGGTTGTACTGTCGAACAGAATAGGCACTGCTTTGGGTTGGGTATAACTATAACCACAAAACCATAACCAGCTGTAGCCATCATATTTGCCATCGAAAGAAACTTCTAGCTGCAAATTCTCTGCATACTGGTTAGCAATGTTGGTGTTATCGGTTGTCAAGAAATCCTCTATTTGATTAATTTTTCCTACGATCATTTAATCACCTCCTCTAATCGTTTTTCTAAGGATTCAAGGCGTTTTTCTAATGATTGCACTTTCTGTATTGCTGCCAAATACAACACACTATAATCTACAGAATAATATCCATTTTCATCCTGCGACAACACATACTTTTCAAAAGGATCTCCGATAAAGTCTTGCGCAATCACTCCAATTTTATTTTTTTGACCACTTATATAATCAAATTGTTTAATCTTTACTCTATCAATTAAATTTTCTAAGTGGGTATCGATTATATTTTCTTTAAGGCGTTTATCTGAAGTAACAGTTATTTGATAACTACTAAAAGTATTATCTTTGCTGACATGAAGCATATTTTTCAGTTGACCATTACTATCATAAACATCCAAATAAATACTCTCAATGTTTGCATCTACTACTGTATTATATCCTCCAAATTGATTTGATAAAGATGCGGATCCTTTTCCTAAAATACGTATCGATCCATTCTCACCAATTTTAGAGAATCGAATACCTATATCTTTTAAAAAGTTGATATACTTTCTCCCAGCATACTCAGAATCTTGATTCTGCCCAACATAAATATTATCTCCAACGGTCAAATCCGTTCCAACATTAATAGCGGTCTCTCCGGTAATGGTTCCCCCTTTTATATTAACTCCTTCAACATTAATCGCCTTTAAAGTTCCTGCTGTGATAAAATCAGCGTTAAACTTCCCGTCTATAGTCCATGCTGATACATACGGTCCTTGCCACCCTTGTTGACTAAAAGCAATCCCACCAAGGTTAATCCGGATGCAATATTTTGCTGTCTCTTTTGGTAGCTTATCCAAAACATAGATTTCATTTTCACCGACTATAACATGCCCTTTAGTCGCCCAACTATTAATGAGTTCTGTTGCCGCTTGTTGGGCTTGTTGAAGAAAACTTTGAGTTTTTTTATCTAAATCTTTAATGTCTCCGGAATTGGAAGTAACGACGCTTTCTAAATTTATAGGATTTGTACTTAATGTAATTTTATTATCTTCCGGCTTAAATGGATAAATAATGTATTTTACTATTCGATGTCGAACGCGTTTATTACGTTTTCGGTCCACATAATCCACCAAGTCACGAACATTAAAATTATACATATAATATTCATCTTCTTTTAACTTTGCTAAATCGATAATGTCGAGATCGAATGCTTCAATTGGTTTAGAATATTTCTCTAATTCTTGCTGACAATAGTCCAACAAATTTTTTGGAACAGTAAATCGATCATCACGAATAATCTTAGAAATAATTCTATTTTTATAAGATAAATTTTCTACATAGTTTTTACCGTTATTGATAGATGCAAAGTTGACAGTATTACCAGTTTCATCATCTGTTTTACCAAAGCCATATATTCTTGTGACTAAGTCATAAGAATCAGCGGTGTAGGAACTCTTTTTTAAATTTACTTGTTCAGAAATAAATAGTCCTTTATAGGGCGTTTCATCGGGATAACTAAAATAAACAATACGGTTTACATTATCAAAATCTAAATAACATTCAAATATTCCGCTTATCTCAATCAAAATATCCAGCTTTGTCACATCTTCCATTTCAATTGTTTTTCGTTTTAAACTGCTTGTTCCGGATACGGTCCATTTTGTACCGTTCAAAATTGAACGAATCAATTCTAACTCTGTTGCACTTTCGCTTTTATAAGATTCGTAGATGCTTTCTTTTAATTCATCCCGATCTAAGCTGCAAACAATCTCCGCTTGATCTCGATCCTCATTAATCTCTTTAACTAAATACCATAGATCTTCATAAAAAATAGATGTTTCATTTTCTATTTTTTCATAAAGATCACTATAAGGACTAATGTTAAACCCTAGCGTTTTAGTTCCATCTTCATTAATTTCAAGATATAAAGAGGATGGATCAATATCTTTATCTAAATATTCCCCTGTTTTCAATTTCAACATATCAATACCTCCTTTCGTACTCAATACGAACATTTATCTTTTCGTTAGGTAAATGAATTTTTAGATTACCATTCATAATTGGAAATAAATCTATTTCAATATCTTTTAATTGTAATTTATCATTTTTCCATATCTTGAATTTCTTTGAATCAATCACCAAAACATCTCCTTTGTTTAAATGCTGTAGACGAATATGACTGTTTATCATCCTTAAATAAAAAGGATCATTGTATTCCAACCTTAATGTGTAATCGTCTGTACTCTCTTGTACTTTTAAATATAGATATATAAAAGTAGGCATCGGACTATCTATAAATAAATCTGTCTCCAATTGGCTTATTGTATGTTTAATATGATCAGAGTAAATCTCCGCATCATACACAATTTGAATTTGATAAGTATTAGCATTTATAACTTCATATTCATAATTTGAAATAGTCGCATGATATAAAAATAGACTATCCGAAAATGAATAGTCTACTCGGTCAAGGCATCTTGCTAAAGACACCATTTTCTCTAATGTTTTAACTAAGAACGTCACTGTCAAACGATATGGTTCATAATCCGCTTTAATATATTGATTCGTCATTCCATAGTGAGTGGGATATGAACGTGAATTGACTGATCCAAATTCACAATCGTAACCGAAGAATTCTGCTTCAAACAAGGAAAGGTCAATCCGATCATTCTCTTTTTGAATCTTTATTTTAACATCGTGATCTAACATTATGTTTTTCCCAACCTCCTTGCGTTTAAAGCAATCTTTTTACTCACCTTATCTACAATACCAAACTCAGCAACATGGATAGGCATCGTTAAATACAAGATATACTCCGGTTCCTGAACATTCATGCTATTAAGTCGATCAGAAAGTAAGTTTGCAAGTGGTGTTAGTGTTCGGTCGTTCAATGGTAAGGCATATTCGTCTCCCGCTTCTCCTACTCCACTTAATACAGTAGGTCCTCTAAAAAAACCACCGTTTGCATACCAATTAATACCTAAACTTGGAATTTTACCTTTCAGCAAGTCTCCGATATGCCATCCTGCAGGTTTTACATCAAAATGCGGTAATGGTATATGTGGCCATTGAATATTAAAACTAAAGAACCCAACAATAGCATCAATCGCATTTCCCACCAATTCTTTAGCACCATTTATCTTTTCGTCAATACTATTTTTAATATCACCGAATGTTTGTGTAACACTTTGCCATAATTCGCTCGCTTTTTGTTTTACAGTGTCCCAATTTTTATATAAAAGAACTCCTGCTGCGACTAATCCAGTGACCGCTGCAACTGCAATCCCTATTGGACTAGTTAGAAAGACTAATGCTCCGCCCAAAGCAGTGGAAGCGGTCGTTCCTGCCGCAGCGCTTACCGTCATAAAATCTAAAACTCCGTTATAAATTGCAACTGCTGCAGTAGCAGTACCAAAGACTATGGCTCCAGCTCCTAACCCAATAGCTAATGCTTCAATCACATCTTTATTCTTAGTCACGAAATCTAACATCCCGGATAAGGCAGGCAATACAAACGTTTGTACGGCACCGCCTATATCTTGTTCAAATCCACGCTTTAATGTCTCTAATTGCGTGATTACATCGTCGTAACGGATTTCTTTGATTTTATTCATAGAAGATATATTTGAATCAAAAATATTGTCCATGTCGCTTAATGCTTGAACACCTGTAGCCCCTAAATCTTCAAACATCGTTCCATACATCGATGCCCCTAATACAAACTGGGTATTTGTATCGGATACATTAAATAATGCTTGATTAATTTCCTCAAAGGCTTGTTTTCCGACCTCCCCGCCTTGTGCGAAACGATTTTTCACATCATCTACGTTCAATCCTAATTGCGTTAACGCTTCATCGGCAGTACCGTCTTTGATACGAATTGCAAATTCTTTAACGGCATCTCCTAATTTATCTACACTAAAGGTTCCGGCATTTGTCCCATTCATCAGAACGTTGAACATTTCATCCGCATCTAACCCAATTTGTTTAAAATGTACGGAATACTCGTTGATAACATCTAATAAATCCCCATTTTTATTCAATCCGTTTTGCGCGCCTTGCACAATTAAATTAAAAGATTCGTCTGACGTTAAACCAAACTGGCTCATCAACATATTTACAGAACGAATGGATTCCGAATAATCAAGATCAAAAGTATCTCTTAAAGCAATGGCATTTTTTGTGACATTAACCAGTTCATCACCGTCCATATCTCCCATTTGTGTCGATACTTCTTTAATAGCAGAAGAAATATCTTGAAAGTTTTCACCATAACCAGCTCGGTACACTTCATCAAGGACTGATCTTAGATTCGTTAAAGGTTCACCTGTAGCCCCTAAAGAAGAACTTAAATCTTTTACCGAATCATTCATTTCCATGAAATTTCCGATAACTAATTGCGAAACCTGTTCGATACCTTCTTTGATAGCGTCTGCAGCTAAATTAGCTTTTAAAACATCACCAAAAGTCGTTGTCTCTTTTCCGGTTTCTTGAAGCGATTCGCCTAAATCATCTACCGCTACATCTAAATCTTTCGTATAGTCTTGTTGCTCTCGCATTTTATTGTTAGTATCACGAATTTCATTTTGAATGGCTGCTTGCTGTGTTTTAGTATTAATTAAAGCATTATTCAAATTATAGTATTCTTTACTGTTTTTTCCTAATGTAGTTTCAGCTTCTTTTAGTGCCTTTTCTAACAATCGTATTTTTTCAGATGTATTCCCGGATTCTTGTTTTAAAAGATTTTGACGTTGAGAAAGCAGATCCACATTATCCGCATTTCCTTTTAATTCTACAGCGTTTAATTTTAATTCCGATCGAAGGGTTTTATTTGATAAATCCATTTCTTTAATACCCGCATTATATTGGCTGGTATTTGCAATAAAATCAATTTGCGCTTGTGTTTTTCTTGCCACTTTATCCCTCCTTTCTCAGTCGGTTAGTCTCGTATGTGACCCAACTATCATAAGCTGACTTATTATCTGCTACACCTTTTAAAAATCCGATGTCCGCATTCCAAAATAAATCCTCACTCATTTCTAGTACCAATACATAATACGTATAATAATCTTCTATATCATATAGCTGAAATTTAGGGATTCGGAATCGCTTTTTATTCTTACGTTTAAACGCATTTTCAAAATTATCATTTCCTACTTTTTTTTAGGTTGCGTTAACTCCTTTACGGTTTCCATTATATTAGCAATGTCATATTCTGCACGTTCAATAAATGCTTCACTACTCAATACATTATCGTTATCATCGTTGGCGCAGAGATACCCAATATAAATAATATAAAGGAAATCAAAAATATCCTGTGCGCCATTAAGAATGATCTTATTGTATTTTTCATAGGCAGATTTATTTTTCTTTCTTAGTGTCGATAGTTTAGAAAATGTAATTTTAACAGGGTAGCTTTCTTGATCATTTAATTGAAATAAATAAGGCGTTGTCTCCATTAGGCAACCTCCTTTTTCTCTACAAGATCATAATTAAAGTTTGTCATCCATTTGGTCATCAATTCTTCATCGGTCGTAGGATCAACAATTTTTTCATAAAGACAGTTTCCATTAGAATCTGCAGCTAATGAAATTGTCAATTCTACCTCTGCAATTTCTTCACTGGAAGCATCAATTTTTCTTGCCGGTCCAGATGATACCGTGCTATTTGGATATGCTTTTAGTTTCACGTTATCATCCTCATCCAAGACAACCATTGTAATACACATGGATGGCATTGATCCTGATCCAAAAGACATAACCCCATCTGCTAAATCTGCATTCTTCATTCCGTGCATAGTATAGTAGGCTTCCAATAACATATGCCCGGTGATTTTTAGTTCACCGCCGCCGCTGTGCTTCGTTTTCTTTTTGGTCACTACGCCCTTACATTTCTTGGTCAGGATTTTAACTTCCAAAGCCTCTTCACAGGTTCCGATACACCCGGCAGGCATTGAATTTTGATTTCCAAAATTTAAATTCATTTCTTTAATCGAATATTCACTAAATTCAGTTTGTTGCATTTATAGTTCCTCCTCTATTTTAATTTTTAGACTCTTTAATAAGCCATCCACAATATCGTCATACACTTTATCCAATCCTCTATCCATAAATTCTAACGGATTATTTTTCAGTGATGTTCCAACACCTTGATCCGGAAAGTATAGATAATTATATTTTTTCTTACTACGAATGCTAAAGCCGAGATTAACAAAATCAGATTGAAAGGGATTACCACTTTTTGCTGGCTTTCCTTTTCCTTTCCATGTCCTTCCACTTGTTGGAAGTAACAATGTAATTGCCCGAACCCCAATATTAGCACCGATTCCCATAAGATAATCGTTTATTACGTTTTCAGATTCGTCTCCAAATTTCGTCATTGCCTCTTGCAATCGGATGATGTCCTCTTGTTTTATTTGGAAGTTAACAGAAGACATTCTTTTCCTGCTTTGTAAATGTTAAGGTTAAGATTTCGACCACATCATCCGATTCCCCTTTTTTGATATAACTATAGGGCATATCTTGTTCCGGAAATTTTAATTTTGTTTCACCGGTAACTTCTTTGATGATCTTCATGGCTAAATCTTCGTCAATACTGGATTCCCGGCAAATACTGATCTCAAATGTTTGGATTAAATCCTTATTTAATTTACGAATACTTCTGCGGTTAAACACAATTACATTCCATCCATTTTCAACAACATAATCATCAGAGCATTTGCCATAGCAAACATGAGGATCAATCTTTTCAAGGCAATTCTTCAATTCGTTCAATAACGACATTCTTTTTACCTCCTACCTTTGTTAAATAAAAAAAGTATTCTTCTTTTGTCATATCAAAATGTGAAATAGAATACACGGATGTTAAATCATCATGAATGACAACATTCATTTTTTTATCTATATCAAGTCCACAATTTGGAGCTTTTACTTTAATTTCTAAACTTTTATCTAAGATATTCATTAACTCAATGTCCTGTACTCTTGCACTTAATTGTTCAAAAGGTAAAGTACATACTTCTTGAAATACAGTTGCATTCTCCTTCGCATTAAAGTTATTTAGTTTTATCTTCTCCTTTAATACAGAAAGATACCCGTCACGATACCGTGTTTTTCTTTTTTTCTTCATAAAACTGCACCTCATATTTCATTCGTTCCGCCAATATCTCGGCTTTATAATTTTCTTCAAAATCCTCTTCCTGATCATAGTAGTTGTATTTACAATAGGCTAAAAAAAGTTTGTGAATACTTCCCGGCGTTTCGATATTGACAGTGCCAAATCGTTTTTTAAATTCTGCTAAACCATCCTTTATGATTGATGTGATGAGTGTATTGGTATTGCTATTTTCCCATGTAATCCCGCACTTTATTTTAACTTCCTTTAATAATTCACTTGATATATCGCTCATTTTATTCCTCCAAAATGAAAAGGGGAAATCTATTTCCCCTTGCATGGATTTTATGCGGACGGTGCTGCACTGTTCAATTCTTTAACCGTTACATAAAATTCCTCTAATTCGCTGATATCTAATAGAATAGAGATCGTATTGTCATATGCGCGACCATTTCCATAAAGTTTAATTTTATAAGCACGCTGATCCTCTAAGAATTTAGCTTCGTCTGAATAAGTGATATTCCCTTCTTTTGATGATCCTAATCCGAAGAAATATTCTTGCGGAATAAATACAACCGCTTCACCTTCGTTTAATTCATTGGATACCACTGTTTCGGTTGGGAACGGAAAAACATCTTTTGTATAAGTCCCATCAAAATTACAAGCGGTCGAAGCAGGCATGATTTTAGTTAGATAATCCGTCATATTGCAGACTAAGACAACAGAACTAAATTTACGCATATTTCCTTTTTCCGTTTTTGCTAGTTTAGCCAATACTTTTCCATATTCTTTAGGTTTAAAGCTTTTCAATTTAACCGCTGTTTTTCTAGGATATTCACCCCCTGTAACGGTTACTCCTTCTGAAACATCACGTGCTAATCCGATTGGGCATGATTTCCCTGTTCCGTCTACAATACTGGATTCTAATCCATTTGCCAAAGAATCATATAACACGGCACGAATATAAGCATCAATCCATTCCGGACCTAAATCCAACATATCCAAACTGATAATAAAGAATGCGGTTAGTTTAAATTGTTCGATATTCATGGTTTTAAATGCAGAGGTAATTTCATTTGTAATAGCTTGATTGAGTTCGCCCCACACAGCCGTCTGCTTTGAATGATCCTGAACAATCCATTTCGTTGCAAAACTTGTAAATTTAAAATCAATCTTAGAAAGCAGTGGGTGATCATTTAATAATTCTTTATATACATCTGTAATAATCGTTTCTTCCAAAGATACTTTCATGTTGCTGATTTCTTGTTTATAATTCGGTGATTTTGCTGCCTTAATGAAATCTTGATAGAATTTCTTTTCTCCGCCAGTTAACTGACGTACTCCTCGATTTTGAAGAATTTTTTGGTCATTGGTTTCTACATAGCGGTCGTAATCCTGTTTAATAGATTCTTGTAAAGACATATGATATTCCGTAAAGGATTGTGCGTATCCCTCTACATCTCCGTCTTTTAATTTTTGTTGCATCGTTTCTAATAATTTCTTTTGTTCTAATGTTAACATTGTTTTCCTCCTATTTTATATGAAAGGCTTTATTAAAAAAAGCCATAAGTTCATTGGTTTGTGGTTCCGGTTCTTTTCGTTTTTCCGGTACTTGTTGCGTTGTACGGATCTGATTCAAAACATTAACCATGTGCTGTTGGCGTTGAATCATAGCTTGTAAATTATCAATTTTGATTTGGCTGACTTTTTCCATTTCTTCTACGTTAGATTCTCCGACAATTTCATCAACTAGTCCGTTTTCTAAACATTGTTTCGCTGTATAAATGGTTTCTGCATTTAAAGCTGTGATGAGTTCTTCCTCTGTAATTTTCATACGTCCTAAGTAAAGTTGTCTATTTGCTTCCATTAATACATCGAGGTCATCTGCTTCTTTTCTTAACTGTTCCGCATTTCCATAACAAACTGCTGCCATGTTATGAATCATAACCGTAGCTTGTTTTGAAGCAAAGACATAATCCGCAATACATAAGAATAAAGAAGCGGCACTGCAAGCGAAGCCATCAACATAGCACACTTTTCTTGCTTGGTGACGTTGTAATTGGCTGACCATTCCATACGCTTCGTAGACATCCCCTCCATTGCTGTTAATGTAAATACGTATTTCATTTACATTTGGATATTGTCCTAATTGCTCCCTGAAATATTCTTGACTTGTTTCACTTGTTTCTTTTTCTCCGTACCAATTGTAATAACTAGGTTGAATCGTATCGTATAAATACAATTCCAAAACGGAATTATCCGCTTGTTGTTTCAATTTCCATTTCAATTTATATACCCCCTTTCTCTAAAGTCCCATCGATTTCATGGATATCTTCAACATCCATGTCCTTTAGCAGTTCTTGAATGGTGCTGTAATTTTTTGTCATATAATGGCGTTTTGACCATTCGGTATTCAGTGGCATTTCATTTAGTTTAATCCTGATTTCATCAATGCAGAAAACGCCACTGCCTAACAATTTATCAATGGCTGTTGCCATTTCAATCACATTAAAATATTTTACCTGACTAAAGTCATACTCATAAAATTTAGTCACTGCTTTTAGACCATAATCTTTATAACTGATTTCCTCCTGCATCATTTTAAAAATAGGCTTCATGCACAAGGTCATTAAATTATTAAGGATGGCATCATCAATATTAGCCGTATCTCCAAACATTAAGCTAATCGGTATCTTAAAAGATTCTGCGCATAAAGAAAAAACTTCCTTGCGAAGTTCTCGAAATTCTGTGGAAGATTGATTGTTTCCCTTGTTTGCATCTTCATATTTATACCCTTCGTATACAGGCAATACCTTTTTGCCATGACCATAAAATTCCTTTAATTTTTCGCCCGTCATTTCTGCAAATTGAGCTTCAAAATCAGGCTCATTCGATGCAGCGGTTGAAATATTTAAGAAATAATGTTTATCAGCGATATTGAGATAATTCTCTTTTGCCGCACCTAACATATTGGCATAGGAAGTATACACACCATCAATATAATGACAAATGCTTTCATCATTTAAACTAAAATAATAGACTTCATCTTCATAAAACTTCCGATTAAAACTAAAATCTTTTACGACTACGCCAGTATATTCATTTTTCTTTACGGCAAATGTTTCACGACAAAAGTTATCAGCAATTAAATATTCACCTTGATAATTAATCACAAGACATTCATTGTCACTAATTAAATGGCTGACTATCGAATTGATAAAATCATGCTGTTTATCATTTTTGTTAGGACGGATATTCCAGCGCAAATAACTTTCAGTTTTGACCTCTTTGTTTTCTTCATAATTTCTCAAAACGCATTGAGAAAGAATCCCGGAGATAATAGATTTCACTTTAAGCAATGCCAATTCTTTAAAATATAATTCGGCTTCCAATCTTGAGACCTTTGCTTCTTTAAGTGGTAGTTTTCCATCTTCAAAAAAGTTTGAGAATAGCCAATTTTGAATAGATCGTTTAATTCCCATAAGTCACCCCCTTTCTGTTTTTAAAGACTGATAATTCCTAATGGTTTACGTTTTCTATATTCCACCAGTTCATCATCGCAAGTTTCTGCGGCTACAAATGCCATGAAACCATCTGTCTTTCTTGATTTTTCTTCCTGCTTATCATAAACATAATTTCCTTTACCTGCTGGTACTAATTTAACATTATTCGTACACCAACGCATAAACGGATTATCACCCCATACAATAATTTGATTGTTGAAATGAGAATCAATCACAGGTACTACTTTCATGATGTCATTAGGACGGATTCGTTTCATTCGTTCCTTATCTTTTGCATCAAAGCCAATCAACTTCAAGTAAGAAGAAAATAATGTATATCTAAAATCATCCATCACGATTTTAGTAATGTTATAGGTTTTCCTCTTTTCCTTTATCCAATCAACAATTACTTTTGGGTGAATCTCAACATCATCAACAATGGTTAAGATTCCCATTTCCTCCCATGCTTTTAGGTTAGGTTTAATTCGACTTTTGTCCTTAGATTGGTTACAAAACCATGCATGAGAAATCCAATAACGCATACCATCTTGTTTAAATAATAATCCAGCTGCCACAAAATCGCTTGTTTTTGCATAGTCAATCCCGCAAATACATGAATGTCCTGTTAAATCCGGTAATGGGCGATTGGTGCTTAAAATGTTTTCCCAGCTAGTCACCGCTGTTTCTTTGTTTTCTTCCACCAAATTCATTCGCTTTACTACGAATGCACGTGATGTTTCGGGATGTTTTAGATATTGCTGGTATTCCTTTCTCATTTGTTCTAAAAGCTGAGGGCGATAACGTAATGAAGGATTCGCTTTATTCCATTTCCGTTCATCGTGAATTTCTTTCTTATCATCTAACATACATAAAAAAGGCAATGTCCCATTATCCGGCTGTTTTCCGTCTAAAATATCTTTACACGTTTTTAAATCGTCATCCAGAGGACCTTCGCGGACATCTCCTTGCGTTGTAATGACAGTCGTCCGTGGATGATCGATTTTTCCTAGTCCTGTATTCGCTACATCAATTAATTCCCAATTCTGATAAGCGTGTTCTTCATCAAAATCATTCTTTCCCGGTCTTCCTCCGTCCTTCGTATCTGCATTCCTTGTACGGTATCGAATCGAAGATTTTGTTTTTAAATTCGTAATGACTACTTTATTCCAGTAAAAAAAACGTTGTAATTTTTATTTATGTTTTTCTAAGACTTGATAAATCTCTTTAAAACTGGTCATCGCTTGATCTTCACTTGTGGCATAAATATCAACGTCATAATTCTCAATGCCATGTGTATCTGTAATCAGGCAAAAATCCTCGAATGATAGGTACCCATTCTTACCGGCACCACGCCCTACAATAATTTTTAAGTCCGGGAAACGAGGATATCCATCTTCACGAAATACACAATTATGGAGGACAAAGCAAAACTTTTCCCAATCAAAAAGATCAAACGGAAAATACTTTTGATAGGACAAATATTTTTCAATTTGTTGAATATCATAATTTAACACTTCCTCATTAAAAATACGAAGGATCATTGCTTTTAGCTTATGCTGCCATTCACACATTTCTTCTGCGTGCTGATCAATTAAATCAAGATAATCTTTAACGGGTTGAGGAATCCTACAACTCATCGTCCTCACCACTCATTGTTGCTTGAATATTTAATTGTTGTAAGATACGCAGCATTTGTCCATTAATCTTGACCATTTCTGCCATACTACCATTATTTTTATAATTCACATCCCCTTTAGCAGTATAGTATTCTACGGTAACACCCCGCTCCTTAATATCCCATTTAAGCTGCTCAACCGTCGCCCAAAATGACATATATGTACCAATAAGGTCGATGTTTTGTGGGGTATTTTTACCATCTTGAATAAGCTGTTGAAGCAAACTTTCACGTAGGTCTTTATATGGTTTGGTTAGGTGTATAGTGTCCCAATTCGGTTCGTTTTTCTTCATAATGGCTCCCCTCCATATTTCTTTTTTTGCTTTAAAAGAGCTTTATTTCCTTTATCGTTTCCTCTGTTTTTCGCCATAAATACAGAGGTTTCCTTAAATTCACGCAAACAAAAAACACATTGATAAATAATGTGCTTTGTGGTGATACCAAAAGAATTGGTGTGATATATAATTTTCTTTTCTACATAACCATGCCGGCACATCATCTTCACCTTCTTTCACGTGCGCACGCGCGATGTTTTCGTTTTGTCGTGTACCCCCCATCGTTGAAACGTCCCCCAAAAATAATCGTTTTTATTTTGAGGGGGGGTTATAAATTTGAGTTTTCTTTAACATAATGCAATACAAAATCGATTGTATCTTCATCATATCCAAATAAGTTTTTAATTTTCTTTTTATGTTCTTCTGTGATTGACTTCATTACCTCATCTACCTTAATTATCTTACAATGATCATGTTGAACTATATAGCGTATGTATCCATAGGCATGATAGATATCCAACAATTTCATTTGTGATGTATTGTCGATTACAATTTGTTCTGTCTTTTCCATTTAAAACCTTTCTTCCGTAATAAATTTCTTTGTCTTGTTTCTCTTTAACTTTTCAGGATGCAGCTTATTATGACATGTCTTACAAACAGATATAAGATTGCGATACTTCTTACCGTTATAGTAATAATATCTACTCAAAGCTAATTCTGGATGCTTACGGACAAATTGATTATGATGAACGGTTGTGGCATTTGGCTTCCCACATATACAACATTCTTTATGATCTTCTTTCAATATATCAGCCGCTAAATGTCTGAACTCTTTTGACTTGTAGAATCGCCATAACTCATCCTTTTCAATGAGTTCATTAATCCATCTAACTAATTCTTGTGTTGTCATTTAAACCTTATAGACATTATGTGCTTGCAATCCTTGATTACAATTGACACCATCAAAAGATACTTGGTCATCTATATTCAATAGCATATAACCTTCAGAAATAATTTGTGTGAAGTGAACAAAATATTCTTGCTGATCTTCACCGATGATCTTTCCATATCCTCTTGTTTGATTATATTCTTTTACTTTCCCTGTCATAAGATCGCTCCTTTAACTTCGATTAGCAACAAAAAAAGGAGCGTTGTTTGCTCCTCTACACTTATATCGATACTATCATAATACACCAAAAAATAGTGAAAACAATGACATCAAAGTAATTTTTCTAAAATTTTTCTTCCTTTTCGATTCACACTACTCGGATTCTCTATCTTGTACTTATCCATTAACCTTTTTATTTTAAGCTGATTAATATATAAATCGCAGATAAATGCCCGATCATTATCATTTAGCATTTCTAAATACGCATCAATAATTTCACAACGACGTTTTCTAAAGTTTAAAGCAGATAGATATTTATAGTTATTCTCTTTGATCCATTGCTGCCTATTCATTTTATATTGGTCAATCGAGTTAATAATGGCATTATAGCGCACTCTATCTTTTTTAGCTGTAGGAATCCCATCTGAATAAGACTGTTTTATACTTTTTAGTTGTTCTTCCTTTTCCCTTATTGGTCGATCAAAATTTTCTAATTGATAAGCATACCACTTTTTTAAGCTATGTATTGATTTAACCCAATCATTATACAACCTAAATTCCAGTCTTAACTGTTCGATACTCTCTGCCCTATTTATTTTCTCCAATCTTTCCAGCATACCTTATTCTCCTTTATTTTTACTATTTACATTCTGTTAATGCTTTAATTCCACTTCTATACTCATCGATTTCACTTGCTAAGGCTGCAATAACTTCCTTTTCATCATCAACATCAACACCGCAGCATTTTAACCGCTCTATTGTTTTTAAATAAATTTCTTCATTTTTATTTGTAAACCATTGATGTGGTTCAATGTCTAAACAGTGTGGTGTGCCTAATATATCCTTAGTCATGCAATGATCGCAATTATGATTTCGCTTGCATTCCTTTTTTATTGTTAACAAAGCTTTTTTTAATTCTTCTCTGCTCATATACTTAATCCTTTCTTATGTTCCTATTTTATTTTTAGAATCTTAATGACATTTGTTCAATAATCTTTTTATCTGTATAAGATAATTGCCAGTTTTGAATAAATTCTATTGCCTTATCAAAATCTTTTGCTTTAAACTGACTTCTTGTCTTAATACCAACAAAACAATTCAAGTCTCTATTTAAGGAATGGTAAATTTGACTACGTTGTTTATTAACTAAATCAAAATTTAGTTCACTGGCTACTTCTCTAACTCTTCTTTTTACCGCTCGAGAAATATAATTATATTCGCCGGGATTTAGTAATTTATTTTTTTCTAAATCAGTTACACGCTTATCAATCACTGCTACTTTTTCGTTTGATTGATTTTGTGCTTCAAACATTAATCTTAATGCACTCATTGGATCACTTGGAACTTGGTAACTTCCAGTTTTTCTAATAGCTGGTAAAACTTCTGATGTAACCCATCTTTTAAATTTTTTAGCAGTTGGTAACTTGCTAGATAAAATCAAACTATAAAGTCCTGATTCATTGATGATTGTCAAATTTTGTAATCCTCCCAGGGTGTCACATTTCGTTACCCCCTTATCTTCCACATCAACATGATCAATCAATGCTTTGCGTGGATTTGAGTATCCTAAAACTTCTGCTACATCTTTCCCGACAAAATACGGTTCATCATTAAATACTAAACTTCTAACTTCTCCAAATTCTTCATTTTTAAATATTTGTAATTCATTCATATTATTTTCCTCCCAATCTATACTTTATGGTGCTTGCATAATCATTAACCTTTTTAAGTTGACCTTCTGAAATAAAAATATTATTAATTGCTCTAAATCTCTCTATTTCAAAATCGGTTAATTCGCACTTTCCGCGTATAGCATTTTCGTATTTACTGGTTATTGCAATAATTAAATATATCTTTTCTAAATTTTGTTTAATTAAATTCCCGTTTATAGCTTCAATTATTTCATCTTTTAGTTCTTTTTTAGTTAGTGTTGTTTTCATATATAAAAACCTCCTGTTAATTTTTTGTATTGCAAAAACAATACATCTATACAAGAGGTTGCTCGTTATGTTATAATATTTAAGCAATCTCTTGTAGATTGTGGTGGGAATCAGTGTTCGTCGGTCAAACTTATCACTGGTTCCTTTAATTTACTTTGCTTTACTGATTAGCTGTCTGATACATTCGGATTGACTAATTTTTTTTTGCTCACAAATAGAATTCAATTTATCTAATGTTTCTTTATCAATCCTGATAGTTAATCTAATGTCTTTGGGTTGACCAACTACTGGTCTACCCATTTTTTTCTTTTCCGACATAGTCCTCCTCTCTCTTATCAATTACTTTTGTTCGTCGGTATATATAGTATATACATTTGTTCGTCGATAAGTCAAGCGTATTTAGTCGACCTTTTTTCATAATTAATTACCACAACCTACTTTGATTTACTTTTCAATGAACTCTCAACACTCAAATAACCATTTTAAAATATGTGACATACTCCCTAAGAGTGTAACGTATTTTTCTACTTCCCTTAATGTTTGGAAAAGCCTTATTCTTTAGGCGCTTTCCATTGTTTTTAACTTGCTTGTTATAAAAATATGTGACAACTTTTTATTTACTGGAAATCACTTCTTTTTCGATGTTTTTTTCTTGTTGGTCTTTACGCCTATATAAACACCTTCTCTTGCCTTTTCTACATCGTCTGAATCCCACATAATATAGCGAAGTGTAACATCCGGACTGTCGTGATTATATAACCGCATAATCGTCAACACATCTTTGTGATCCGAATAATAACGATAACCAAACGTCTTTCTAAGGCTGTGCATTCCAAACGTGTAATTTATATGTAACGCCCTTTTTATGTCTTTGATAATACGATCTGCCTGCTGCCTAGAAATTGCTTTACACGCGCCATCACTGCGCTGTGAAGGGAACATATAATCGTAGTCCGTTAATTCGTTGCGTTCCACATATGCCCTTATTTCTTCCAGCAATGTTTTATTAAGATTAAATATCTGTGACTTTCCGGTCTTATTCTCCTTTATTTGGATATGCCCATGTACAAGGTCTTTAACACGAAGCTGCAACAGATCCTCTGCCCTAAATGCTGTATTAAATCCAACAAGGACCAACATATAGTTTCGGTCGTACTGCCAGTATCTTCCAGCTTGCTCCTTTTTCTCCGCTCTATCGCGTTTTTGAAGCAGGTAGTAGAGTATTTCTTCTATCTGCTCTTTACGCTTTACCGGCTTAGTTTGTTGCTTTCCTTGTGGTAGTTTTTTTACACGTCTAGCGATAATGCATCCATCCTTTCAAAACATCCTTTTTAATCTTCATTAATGAAATTTACTACATGCTTTTCTAATTCTATCAAAGCATTAACGCTTCTTTTTTCTCCGTTATTGCTTTCGAGTTCTACTTCCACATCTAAGCCAAAATCCCTCATCGTTTTTTTGATTGCAATAAACGAATGTAAAACCTCTTCTTTCTCTTGCATCTTGTTATTCATCATCTGTCCTCCAACATTTACGCTGTGCTTCCTCAACTTGGCTATTCATTTTTTAAGCACCACTCTTTCCATTGTTCTTTTGTCATATCTTCATTTTCAATGTAATTACTATATTTTTCTAATTGCTCACACGCTTTATCAATCGCTTTTTCCATAGCCAAAATAATATTGACATGATTCTTAGTAAAGAACAGATATTCTTTTAATTTGTGATCAATATATTTATTTAGGTTGCTGTTTTCTTTCTCTAACTTCTTGAAATAACTTTCTAACGGCATCCCCTTTTGTTCTTCTAAATCCTCTAGCTTGCCTAACTTATTGCAAGCGACTTTAAACATATCCATTAATATTTTTTTGGCATCAAGATCGTTATTTGCTTCTATATCTAGTGCATAAATATCTTTGCCATTTTTAATTGTTAATCTTTCCATCAGTCGTCGCTCCAATCTAATGCTTGCCCACATTCTGGACAAAAATTGTAATAACTACCAACTTGAACTTTACAGCCGGCAGGGCAACACACTTTTATATATTCAGGTTCTCCCTCGTCTTCATAGTGTCTTTCTATTGGTTTCTTAGGTGTTGCTTTATCAACCAATTCTTGTAAGGTATTGACATAATGATTTATTTCATCTTGATAAGTAATTTCATTATCGGTTTGTATTGCGAGTAAATCTAGCGCTTCTTGATATTTATTCATTCTCTTTTACCTCTCTTGGATAGAAACGGTCTTCTTCAAATTCAATTGCTTGCCATGATATAAATACTTGTTTGTTTTTATCATGATAACGATATTCACAATCTTTTTTACTTAAAATAACTATAATTGGAATATATTCTTTTTCTTTTTTATCCCAAACACACAAACCTTTTTTTAAATCCATAAATTTATAGGGTTTGTTCAAATAAATATTCTGTAATTCTTCAGTGCTGTTTACACCGAAATGCTCACATAAATTTCTTACAATCATTTTATTCGCGTGTTCTGAATCTTTTAATTCAAAGTACTCTTTAGTAAGTTGTTCTAAAGTATAGAAGCTATATAAATCTTTTATTTTGCTATGATTTTCATAGCAAATATTGCCATCGGAATCATCGTCATAAATTTCTAATCCTTCAAGTTCACTTAGCGCTTCTCTACATTCTTTTTCAGTTAGTTTCATTCTCTTTTACCTCTTATATCAATTTTATTTATTTCTTTCACAAGCAAATTGTGATCATCGACATAATGATTAGCAAATATCTTTCTTGGATTGTTTTTATAGAATTCTTTCATATGTGGAAGATTGTCGTTTACTGCATCAAATACGATTCCCTGACTCCTACAATACAGCAAGGCTTTTGTTAAGTGAGTACCCTCTCTCATTGTGTTAAGAATAATGTAATGACCATTACTTTTAACTTTCCTAATCAGATCGATTACCGCTTCTATGGGTTCGCCTATATTTGGAAATGAATTCGTTACTATCGTTCCATCAAAATCAAAAGCATAAATTAATTTTTCCATCTTTAATCACCTTACTTTCGTTATTAATAAATTTTTAAATCTACTCATTGAGATATCATCCTTGTTACTCTTTTTATCTTTGATAGTTACATATTCCGTACCATTATCATTTTTTACATCAACTATTTCAAATTCAAAACCGTTTATATCACTTATAAATTTGCTTCCGATTTGTATATCATCTTCTTTTATCATTTATTTCACCTTCTTTAAAATAGAAATCTATTTCATTCATCTAATTCACCAATATCAAATAATGTTGGTTGTGGAAGATAGTTCATATATAAACATTCCGTTCTTTTCCCTCTTTCAGCTGCTGTCACGATCGTTTCCTTATGCCACCCAGCTAGTTCCTTGCTATAGATTTCTTCGTCATAGCAACTTATAAGCACTTTTCCTTTATGTGCTTTAAGAGTTTGCAATAACGCTATATGCTGTGAATCCGTCATATCGTGCTTATAAAGATGTTCTTTTCTTGTGCTAAGTACATAAGGCGGGTCACAATAAATAAACACATCCTCATTGTTGTATTTTTGGATTATGTTGATTGCATCGGAATTTTCGATAATCGCATTCTTTAGCCTAGAAGCTGCAAACTGCATCGTTTCCGGTAATCTATCCCATGTTTTACATTTATTAGAACTTGTTTTACTTTTTGACCTTCTAAACCCGCTTTGATAAACGGCAGAATTTCCAATACCAAACCAACAACGAATCGCAAATTTTCTTGCCTTTTCTATGTCACTATCATCTGCCACAAGCAGCCTTGAATTTTTATATTCTTTAACGGAGAATGGTGTAAACGTTATGCTATCAATTAAAGGATCCGGATCATCCCTTAATACTTTAAAAAAATTATAAATATCTTCGTCTATATCATTTACAACTTCAATTTTCGCAGGCTTTTTTTCAAAATAAATCGTGCCGGAACCAAAGAACGGTTCTAAATAGGTACTGTGTTCCGGAATAAATGATATAATCCATTTTTTTATTAATTGCTTTGATCCTGGATAATTTAACAAGGTATTCAATTTTTCACCTTCTTTTCTTCTTTCAGCAATCTTTTTTCTAAGTCTCTTTTTCTATAAGGACTTTTAGTTTTTGTAAGTTGCTCTTTACATTCTTTTATAGTCATTTCCCTAACTCCTCGAAATCTGTAAAAATACTTGTTTGTCCGTCTGCAGTAATGCCGTTAATACGGCCAACAGCGATTTTATGCCACTTTGTATTATTTTCTATCCCAATAAAATCGAACCCATTAATTTTAGCCGCTTCGCAAGTCGTTCCGCTTCCACAAAATGGATCTAAAACGATTTCTCCGGATTTTAAGACATGTTTTAAATGTTGTTCTACTTGTTTAATAGGTTTTATAGTTGGGTGTTTGTATAATTCTTTATCAGCTTTATTTATTTGACTAATATAAAATTTTGATTTTAATTTTATTCCATCATTGACACGTACATTTTTTTCACGAAAATATAAACAATATTCTATATCCGAGAGCCAACTATTATTCGCTAAAGGGACTGGATTTGTTTTACACCAAACTAATATTTCATATCGACACCCCTTATTGGTAAAGTAATTCATAATGTCTAATATTTGACTTTTGCTACACCAAATAAAGATATTAATTTTTTTCATCACCCTAATAAATTCATCTAAAATTTTATAATTTATCCCATTGCTAATAACATCGATTGATTCGTTCATAAGCCGATGAAACCTTATTCCACATTCATTGTTACATTTTCCATACGATTCAAATAGATATGGAATATCGGTGTAAATGCAATCGATTGTATTATCCGGAATATTCTTTATTAGTTCGTAAGAATCTCCTAGTACAATCGTGTTTAAGTGTTGTTCTAACCATTTATTTTTTATATTCTCCATTCTGTTCCCCCAAGCAAAGGCGGATTAGTCCGCCAATGCTAATAATTCTTGTGGGGTCCAAGCCTTTCCGCTTTCCCACGTTACTGCTGTTAATATTTCTTTATCAAGTTCAAAAAAACGATTTCGCAAATCAGTTGGATCAGTTTCCCACTCTCCTAAATCATTTTTTGTTGGCATCACAATAGACATAAATAGGCGTCCGTTTTTATCTCTTGTGAAAAATACATCATCTTTAAAACTGCTTAAAAAATCCTTGTCTTTTTGATTTAATGGCATATATTGCCCTCCTTTTTACAAGCCTATTATTGTCATTTTAAAGTATTGTTATGCCTTAAATCCGTTAGAAACTCTACTCTTTCAGAAATCCGGATTTGATCATCTCTGCTTAATGTTCTAATTTTCTTAAACAAATCCATTTCTTCCAGTGTAATGTGCATACATAACTTTTTAGGATCATAGCTTTCGCTTTTTGTTTTTCCCATTAGATAATCTATAGACACATCTAATCTTTCCGCTATAGCTGCCAACACATCAGCTTTAGGCATATTCGTGCCATGCTCATATTTAGATAACATTGATTTGGTTATCCCAACAGACTTTGCCAATGCAATTTGCCTAATATCTTGTTGGTCTCTTAAATTAACAATCCTTTTACCTAATTCATTCATTGTTTTTTCTCCTATGTTCTTATATCTTTATGTGTATAATCTACTTCTTTAAATAAAGTGTGATCCTTATAAAAATAAAATTCACAGATGCCCGTTTTCCCATTTCTGACCTTTGCTAAATTTACTTTTGTTAAAGATGGCGATCCAGTATCCTCTTTCTGATAATCATCACGATGCATTAACATGATGATATCTGCATCCTGTTCTATGCTACCACTATCACGAAGATCACTCATTTTCGGCTCTGTATCTGCTGTTCGACTTAGCTGACTTAGGGCAATAATTGGCACTTTCAATTCTGCTGCCATTAGTTTTAAATCTCTTGATATTTCACTTGTCGCTTCATAGCGGCTCATATTATTTCTGCTTGGCTTCATTAATTGCAAGTAATCAATCACGATCAAGCCTAGGTTTTTGGTTCGCTTCATATTCACACATTTTTCTTTAATGTCTGCGACTTTTGTCGTCGTTCCATCATCGATCCAAATTTTATATTGTTGGCTTAACTCGGCGATTTTTGATAGCTGTTCGGGTTCTTTTCTTACAATGTTCCCGTTTTTAATTTCTTCATGGCTTATATGTCCGATATTACTCATTACCCTATAGGCTATTTGGCTTCCGGACATTTCCAAGCTAAAGAATGCGACATCGAAGTTATTTTGCCGGCTTGCCTTCATAGCAAGATTCATTGCGAACGCTGTCTTTCCGACCGAAGGACGAGCGCCGATAATCACCAAAGCTGATTCATCGATTCCGTGTGTTTTTAAATCGATGTTTAAGTATCCGGTTCTAATATCTTTTTTACCTTGTCCTCTTGCGATTGCGTTTACCTCTGCAATGTTTTGGTTTATAACATCTTGCAATGGGACTAAAGAAGAACGTGTCTGTGTCACACTTTGTTCCACAAATCCGGTAAAGCGATACGCATAATCTCGAAGATCTTCCACCTCATTATTTTCAATATCAGTCATTACTTTTTTACATGCACGAATTAATTTTCGTTTCGATGTATTCTCTTTTAAAATTTTGATATAATGATCGACCATTCCCGTTGTAGCAACTGCGCCGGATAGATCCATCAGTATCATAATATCTAAGGTCTTGTCTTTTTCGTACGTGGTTACCGGATCAACCGGCACATGTTGTTTAAGCATATCACTCACCACATTAAATATTTTTTGATGGATTTCATCATAAAAATCTTCTGATACTAATTTTAAAAATTTTACCGCCACCTCTTGATAATCGTAGAGTAACGCCCCTAATACTTCTCTCTCCGCTTCTATGTTGCAAGGAATCATGTTAAATAATCTCCTAATTCTTCTATGCTAGGTGCTTTATGCTCTTTATTAGGTACATCTTCTGTTTTTACTTCCGGATGATCTTTTCTATACCAATTCAAGATCGTGGCATAATGGTTTTTATACTTCTTACCAGTGCCTTCCATATATCCGCTTAACCGTTCGATATAATAAAGCATATTTCGCTCTTTCAACTTGTTGTATTGTTCTTCTGTAAGCTGTACATTTTTAAATTCTCCGTGCAATATATATATATATTTATTATTATATTTATTATTGGGTGTCATTTTGATACCAGTTTCAGTATCATTTTGATACTGGTTTGGAATGCCAAAAATTCGCTCATTTATGAGATCAATATTTACTTTATAAGAACGTCGCTGATGATAATTTTCTTTAAAAATTAATTTCGCATCTGTCAAATCTTGAAGAGTTCTGATAACCGTAGCACGAGAAATATTGACTAAATTTGATAAATAATTCAAGCTGCCATTAAAGCAACTTTTCCCATCTTGACTAAAGCCATATATTGCCGCATAAATAAGCAACTTATTTCCTTTCAGTTCAAACTTTCTAATCATCCAGTCAAATATCAAGACATAATTATTCTGATAACGATTTTCATCGTTTTTTTTCATATCACTCATTCAAATACCACCATTCGAAATGTATTATCAGAAGGAATATCATTTATGTGATTCACTTTTCTAATGGCTACACTAATCTTTTTATTTTTAATTGTTTTTAACGTTTCAATTAGTTTTTTATCCATAGTTTGTGTTCCCATAAATGTGCAATTTATATATATCTGACAAATATCTCCGGTATAAATTTCTTCACCGCCAACAGTGCAAAAATCCGTCTTTTTTGGTTTAAGTCTTTCGCTTTCTGCGAGTTGTTCTAAGGCACATCTTGCCCCTTTAATAAAGTCCATTTTAATGTTTTGAGGGAACGTATAATATCCTTCCCCGGTTTTTTCTCCGTTTTCTACCATATTACAATAAACAGTTTTTCCAGCTGCATAAATTTCAATTTGTTTATTATTCATTTGCTTTCCTCCTAATATCCCAAAATAACGGTATTAATGCCGAGTACGATTGCTATCGCTATAAGAATAACGATCATAATACCTTCTATTTCTTTTATTCCTTCCACGCCTAATAAAGCAAGGAATATTAAACTTTCTAGTAATGTTCCGATACACAAATAAACCATAATGCTTTAAACTCCTAAAATTTATTTTATTTAAGATTGCTGTTATTAAAAGTACAGCCGCTACAAAGAAGATCAATAAGCATTGTGCATCATTCATCTTTATCGATTCTTTCTACATATTCACACGCTTCTTTAATGGCTAAGGCTAAGTTTTTCCCTACATCGAAAGCAAAATCTTTTCTCCAATTTTCCATTTGCATAAAAGCATTTGCTAATCTCTCCGCATTGTAAAAAGTATCCCAACTATATTCAGATAAATCTGTAGAAACTCCAAAATTTGGAATACAGCAGTACCCCCCACTTCTATATTGACCGCAAATAATTTGGAAATTAAAACCCGCATAATTAATCGATATATAAAGCGGCGCTTCCATTGGTTCTATTTTATCTATTGTTGCATTTTCCATTTTACTTTTTCCTCCGTTTTTTAATCTTTGACTTTTCGGGAGCAACCTCTTATAATATGTATGGTGTATATTTTAAGAAAGGCTCCCTAGTTTTAACTAGAGAGCTTTTTTCATGCCTAAAATCATTTTTATAAAATAATTGTATTTGGGTCATTTTTAAGTTCCTCTAGTTGTTCTTCTGTATAGAAATAGTTGCTTGTGTCTATTCCTCTTGCTTCGTGTTGTTTTGCAATTTCGTTGATTGTATCAAATAGATTTATAACTGCTTCCCGGCTTGGTGTTGCCGGGTGATGTGTAATAATCTTTGTATTACCGATCATGTATTTCCTTGTTTTAGGATATTTCTTTTTATCTATATAACGATTGTCTTTTGGATCGTCTCTAGGATCAATCGGCATTCTAATCACCCCCTCACTCTATACATACTTACAAAATGTGATATTTATCATTTGTTTTTTATTCCTATTATTGTTTCTTTTTAAATCCTCAACTATAATTAAAGTATCGATATTAGGACTATCGAAATATAATTAGAAAAGAGGTGAAAATAATGAAAAATTTAGATCAATGGATTTTAGTTGTTATCGCGTGCATCGCTGTGATTGCTCCTTGTATAACAACATATCTAAATAACAGGCACCAATATAAAATAGCTCTGTTAAATACTCGCTTTCAGCGTAATATAAACTATATAGATAATTATTTTGATGCTGTTAGCAAATTCATCTACCATAACGGACCGTTTAATAATGAAAATCCGGCATACAAGTCCGCTTTGCAAAAACTCTATATTATAGCAAATGAAGAATCTCGTAATATTCTAAATGACATTGATTTAGTTCTAATGAACCCTGATAATTGGAACCCTACAACTAAACTAAACGAAATAATTCAGCCTAAGCTTAATGAATTATCCAAAAATATTAATAAGCGCCTTTAATAAAACAAAAATTGATATAGGATATGATATTAACCAACATATAATTGCTTTATTCTTTTCTAAGTTTGAGTGAAAAAAGCATCCAACTAAACTAATAATTAATGCAATAAGAACTAAATAAAACATAATGAATTTTTCCTTTCTTTTTTTATATAAGGTGCTATTTAAGATCAAGAAGAATTTCACCTATTTCTTTTTCATAACGTTGCATATGCATTTTATAAACATATTTTCCCAATTCTTCGTTTTGCCAAGAAATATTGCGATAATACCTATTGATCTCACTTTTTAATTCGTTCCATGTTGAGCAATCTTTTTTTAATCTTTCATAATCTTCGTTTGCTAATTGGTACACCTTTTCAATAAATCCGTCCATAACTCCCCTCCTATGTTTGTTTATGAACTGCTTGTTTGTTTGATAAAAGACCTGTAATAAAACCCATATCATAATCACTCAGTTCATAACCATTTTTCTTCAAAGATTGTAAGACCTTAGCAATTTCTTTTCCTTGATTCTGTTTAACCTTTAAATCTTTCTCATTCATTGTCATCACCTCCAACATACCTTTCGTGTACATATTATTACACATTGTGTATTTTGTCAATACATTTTGTTTACATTGTGTATATTTAATGTTATTATACGCATGAAGGAGGTATTAAAATTAAATGGATATAGGAGATAGAATTAAAAGTATTAGAAAATCTACTAATTTAACACAAATAGATTTTGCTAAAAAATTAGGCTTATCTCGAAATGCTATTGCTAGTTACGAAGGCGGGGTAAGAATCCCTAATGAAGCAATGATCAAATTAATATGTACGACTTATAAAGTCGATCCGTTTTGGCTTGAAACTGGTGAGGGGGATATGTTCACAGCTATTCCCGAAACAATAATCGATAGTCTTGTAGAGGAATTTGATTTAGATATTCGAGATCGCTTTATCATCGAAACTTATTTGCAGGCATCAGAAATGCAAAGAAACGCAATTAAAGATTTTCTATTAACGTTAGCAGAAAAAAGCGCAAAAAAAAAATGAGGAATAAATCCTCGTTTTTTATTTTAAATAATACATTATTATAAAATTATATATGCTTTTGATGTATTTAAAATTATCGATTGCTTCAATCATTTCTATTATTCTTTCTTTATAAATATTTTTATCCATATTATTTTCCCCCTTGATCTTCTCATTTCCAGTAGCGCTTCTGTAAATAAATAATAGCATATAATATTTAGTTGTGCAGATTACCCTATTTACTTATACTCTTATAAATAAAGAAATACTTCTTTTTTCTACAAATTATTTAATATTTATTTTATGTTTATGAGAATTGTTAGTTTATTGTTTGATAACAATCATTTTACTAGGATATAACAATCTTCATATAAAAAATCATTCGGCGGTTTTTTGCCAATTAGTTGCATTTTGTTGCACACTAAGTATAGAAATTTCACATATTTAATATTATTTATTTAGATATTTTGTTATATTATACAAAATTTATAACAATTTTATTTGTTAATAAAACAAAATTTATATTTTTAATGTTTAAAATAAAAAAAGCCAACCAAAGTTGACTATTGAAATAATTGTACGTTGTTATCTATCTTAGACCAAGGAATTACTTTTATACCATAATTTTCTGCCGCATCATAGATACTATCATCGACTTTATTTTCATCATTAATAATTATAATAAATTGAGAATCCTCTTTTCTAGTTGGATATGTATCACTCCATGAGAATAAAGTAGATTGCATATTTGTTTTCGTTCCGTTATTAAGTAGCTTACACAATCTCTCCGGTTTCTTTGCTGATCTTTGAAATAAAAAGTCAAAATTATAGATATATCCTGTTATACCTGTAAAACTAGGACTTTCAGTATAAAATATATTATTTTTATCAAAATAATTTATAACATCCTCTAAAAAGTATGACTTTACTCTACCCGATGACGTTAAATTCATGTCATCTACTCTTAAAACACATTGTATTAAAGAATGCAACTTATTAGCAAAATCTGAATGGTTTGTTTTTACTGATAATTTTCCATTCTCATCTACAGTAACTCCAAAGTTCATACAGGTTCTTTTAATTTGCTTAAGTCTATTTCCCTCAATTCGAATACCAGCCATTTCCAAATTAGATAATGTATAGCCATCATCGTCTATATGTATTGAATTACCATGTTTATTGGCATACAGTTGAATAGCATCACCATCAAAATCAAATAATGGAACAGTTATTTCATAAAAATCCCCAAGCTTAACGGCGCTCGTCATCGATTTTAAAAAATTAAAATATTCATCCATTAACCCTTCCATTAATATTCCTCCTATGAATTTAGTGTAATAATTGCAATTCTGATTGATAATCAAGTTTATAATCTATTAAATGAAATGAATCCAAAAATTTTATACAATTCTCTAAAAAACCCTCATCATCTTTATATTCTACTGCATCCGCTAATTCTTTGCCTTCTTTAAAAATATGTAAATGTGGTCCATAAATATATGTTCCATCACTATTGCGATGTGGAACATTATCTGATAAAATATCCAACCTCATTAGTTTAACATTACTCCCCTGTACTCTTGCTTGAATTGTATACTTGTTGCTATTTTTACTTTTTCTATTAATATTTACAATGAAAACATCTCTAGTCGTAGTACTATTTAAAGTATATGTTTTATGTTCTCCAAACGATGGTAGCTTAACAATATTATTATAGATAGTTTTTAGTAAATTTATAAGATTTTTTGCATCTTCTTCACTCATTTTCTAAACACTCCCCCTGTTAGATTAATGATATAATATAACGTGACTTTATTCAATAAAAAGATTTTTCTATAATTTAATTAAATCATTGTGATACAATATAACTGTAATTTTAGTAATGATAGGAGTAGATATTAATGTATGCTATGTATTTAAGAAAAAGCCGTTCCGATGATCCTGACGCCACCATCGAGGAAGTGCTAAATAGACATTATACAAGACTAATCGAATTAGCGCAAAAACTTAATATTGGTGAACACGAAATTGAAATATACAAAGAAGTTGTTTCCGGAGAAAACCTAAGTGCTAGACCGGAAATGCAGCGTTTATTAGAAGATATAGAGACACAAAAATATATTGGGGTATTGGTTGTAGAGGTGGAACGTCTTGCAAGAGGAAACAGCATCGATCAAGGGATTATATCTCAAGCATTCCAATTTACTAATACCAAGATCATTACACCTATGAAAACAATAGACCCCTCAAACGAGTTTGACCAAGAATATTTTGAGTTCGGCTTATTTATGAGTAGACGCGAATATAAAACAATTAACAGACGTATGCAAGCTGGAAAGCAAATGGCTGTAAAAGAAGGGTTTTATCTAGGAAGCATCGCTCCATATGGATATAAGATAAAACGTTTAAAAAAGGGGAATACGCTAGAAAAAGAAGAAACCGAAGAGGACGCAACAAATATAATTTTATATTCTATTATAGATGATAATATGGGAAGCCAAGCGATTGCTAAAAAACTAAATATGTTAGGCTACAAAACGCGTAGTGGTGGTGAGTGGACGAAAGCTGCAGTAGATGCCATAACGCTTAATCCCATTTATGCCGGCTTATTAAGGTGGAATTATAGAAAAACTAAGAAGGTTGTGAACAACAATAAAATTTCTCGTTCGCGCCCAAGAAATGATGACTATGAATTGTATAAAGGATTGCATCCAACCTACATTACTAAAGAACAGTATGATCTTATTGTGAGTAGGAAAATGGAAAAGTCTATTCCACGTACCAATACTATGAGAACCCTTAAAAATCCTTTAGCTACTCTCATAACTTGTGGAGATTGTGGAAAAAAAATGATTCGCAAACCATATGCTAATGGACGGATCGAAACATTATTATGCAATACTATTGGTTGCCCAAACGTTGCTTCTGATCTGCATATTATCGAAAGCCGGATTATGGAATCTATAGAAAATTATTTAGAAGAATGCACTTTATATGTAAATAATTATTCAGAAAAAATTATTACTGAAAAGAACAATTATGCCAAGCAGATCGCCAATATTGATAAAGAAATTAAGAAATTAAATAATCAAATTGTTAGGTGCTGTGAATTTTTAGAGACTGGTACCTACACAGAAGAATTATTTAAAGATAGAACAAATAGTATTAAAAAATCTATCGCCTTAATGGAAGAACAAAAAGAAATGCTCACTAAACAATCTAAAGAAAATAAGCTAGACCGCTATAAAAAGGCGATTCCGTTGCTAACACATATATTAGAAGTCTACGACAAATCAAGTGTAGTAGAAAAAAACAATTTATTAAAATCGGCAATCAATCAATGTGTTTATAAAAAGGAAACCGGTGGTCGCTGGAATAAAGCTGCAATCGATAATTTCAGCTTAGAAATTAACTTTAAAATATAATATAAAGGGGAATTTATATGGAAAGAAAAATAAAATGTTACATGGGATCAATAACAATTATTGATGATACACACTTATTATTAAAAAGTGGATTTGTAAAGAAAGAATTTGCAATTAGAGACCTAGTAGATATTTCTACATCAGAACCGACAATGAAACAAAATGGTGCAATATCTTTTGTCTTTACTAGCGGACAATTCACCATTGCCTATCAAATATGGCATAAACAAGCTATAAACGAATTTATAGAAGAAATAAACAAAAAAAAGCAAGCAACTAATTCTAATAATGTGGAATATGATTATGCAAAATTTTTATTTGTAGACTATAAAGGCGGACACCCACAGCTAAATAAAGAATGTAAAGTGGAATTAACTATTACGAACAAAGCAGTTAAAATGGTTTTCGGATCAAAAGAAATACAAATAGAATTTAACGATATTGATAAAATCAGTTTTGAAACAATAGAGCAAATTAACTCTCGTATAACCGCCACAAGACTTGCCACACTAGGGGTTTTTGCATTAGCTTTAAAGAAAAAAGAGAAAGATACGATTAAATATGTTACTATCGATTTTCATGATGATATCGATATAGAACAAACTGTTGTATTAGGCGGGAGAGCTGCAGAAACAATATATTCAAGATTATATTCTGCATTCTCTAACTTTAAAAAGCAAAATAAAGACAATGAGAAATTAGAATCAAAGGTTCAAGATCCTTATGAAGAACTAAAGAAAATCAAAGAATTGTTAGATCTAGGTATTATCACTCAAGAAGAATTTGATATTAAGAAAAAAGAACTATTGAACTTATAACAACAAGATGATTATATACATCATAACGGCGCTATTGAAATGGCGCATATGGAAATGATTTCGGCGATGGTTTATCAATTGATGGAAGGAGCAACGATCGAAGAAATCAAAGCAGCCGGATTAGAAGGGCATTACACCGAACATGGGCGTGCCTTATATCCGGTTAATGCTCAAGGAGCTTCATTTACTGTCGATTATTTTGCGGTAACCGGTGATCCGATTGCGGATTTAGCGGAAGATATGGCAGCGGAACAAAAAGCCCGTGCTGTATATGAACACTTGATGGATTTAACCGATAATCCGGAAATTTTAGCACCGCTGTCTTTTTTAAGACAACGTGAAGTCGTTCATTACCAAAGATTCTTAGAACTTTACAATTACTATTTGGAAAAAGGATACGGAAAAAAAGACTGCAAATTAAATAATTGGTAACAAAAAACATCCTAAAGGGAATAATTCAATACCCGATAGGATGTTTTTTAATACAGATTAATCCAAATTCTCTCCGTTTGATGCAATAACTTTCTTATACCAGTAAAATGAATCCTTTTTATAGCGTTGAAGTGTCCCGTTTCCAACATCATCACGGTCTACATAAACATAACCATATCTTTTCTTCATTTCTCCCGTTCCAGCAGAAATTAAATCAATGCAGCCCCATGATGTATATCCCATTAAATCGACTCCATCTTCATTGATCGCTAAATCCATTTGTTGAATATGTTCTCTTAAATAGTCAATACGATACTTATCATGTACTTTACCATCGACTAATTCATCCACATGCCCGAGTCCGTTTTCAACAATCATTAACGGAATCTGATAGCGATCGTACAATTCGTTTAAATAATAACGCATTCCAACAGGATTTATTTCCATTCCCCAATCATTCGCCTGTAAATATGGATTCTTTGGTGAAGTGATGCCAGAACCCGCTAATTTTAATTCAGGATTATAAATATGAGTAGCATTGATCGTCATATAGTAGCTAAATGCCAAATAATCTACTTTTCCGTTCATTAAAATTTCCTCGTCTCCATCTTCCATCACTAATTCTACGCCCTTATTTTTCAAGAACGCCTTAGCACGATTTGAGTAATAACCACGACACATCAAATCACTGAAATAATACTGCTGATAATTAGATTTCTGATATTCCTGCATATCTAATGGATGACAAGTATCCGGATAAAAGAATAATCCTCCTAACATCATCCCTACTTTAAGATCGGGATATTGATCATGAGCAAGCTTCACTGCTTTGGCACTCGCTAAAAACTGGTGATGAGCCGCCTGATAAGTAACCTGATCTAAAGAGATTCCTTCGACAGCTCGACAAGCTCCTGCTATATAAGGATCGCCGATCGCAATGCAATTTATTTCATTAAAGGTCAGCCAGTATTTTACCTTTTTATGATAACGTGCAAAAACTACAGTGGTATAATGATGAAAAAAATCAACCAACTCTCTTGAATACCAGCCATTATAAAGATTCGCTAAATATAAGGGGGTATCATAGTGAATAAGTGTCACCACAGGTTCAATTCCATGTTTTAACAGTTCATCAAACACATCATCATAGAACTGGAGTCCTTTTTCATTCGGTTTATCTTCATCTCCATTTGGGAAAATTCTTGTCCATGCTATAGACATTCTATATGTTTTAAAGCCCATCTCAGCCATCAAAGCAATATCCTCTTTATAATGATGGTAAAAATCTGTAGCAACATGATTAGGGCAATAAATATCATCTTGTACCGCTTTAAAATACTCACGGTTTTTAGTGACGGATCCAGCCGTAGAGGCATCTAAAATGCTTGGTCCTTTACCATCCTCGTTCCATGCACCTTCATATTGATTAGCGGCAGTAGCACCACCCCATAAAAATCCTTTTGGAAAACTCATAGTCCTTCGCTCCTTTTTTATTATTTATCTAGCTTTATTATAACGCTGCGATAAAAAAATAACTGGACTATTTCTGTCCAGTTATCCATAGCTGATAATGATAAAATAAAATATCAAAAAAGCGAAGCAAAGCATATTCACTAAACTCCACATATCGAGGATTACCGCAAATAATACATTGATCAAAAATGTGTGGGTTTAATTGAGGATTAAATGTCAATAGAACTTTCTTTGCGGGAATCTTACTTAATATTTGATTATAATCCGTTAATGCAAACCCATTTATAGAAATAGTGATGATTAAATCTTCATGACTTGCTTTCTTAATATCGATAAGCTGTTGGTGATAATTCATAATGCATCGGCTTATTTTTCCAAATTCAAATAATCGCTTTTGAAATTCCAATGCAAATACTTGATGTCTTTCAAAGCCAATGACCCATATATTTTTAGCGTCATTCAGCATATTTACCAAGGTTAGATATTCAGATTGTTTAATTCGCTCAATCACGTCAAAATGCTGTGAAAGAATAGTTTGGAACTCAGTCGTTTCATAACAGGGTTTATCATTTCCAATGATCGGATATAATATATGTTTTTTTAAGGTCGTAAAATTATGATAGCCGATTTTTTTGCAGAAGCGGTTAATTGTTCTGCTCGAAACATTACACTCATACGCAATATCTTCTAATGAATAATCCTTGATTTTATATATATTCTCTAAAAACTTCTTTGCGATATGATAATTCATATCCTCCTCAATGACATTATTTATGTATGCTAATAATGTGTAAGCTAACTGTTCCATTCTATCACTCCCAACATAACCATATTATAGCATAATTATCAGAAACAATTAAATCCGGCTGATCCTCTATTCAAAAAAGAGTACATCCCTGAAATGTACTCCTTCAAATAGCTTTTGTATTATTCACACAGTATCAATTCACCAAATCTTTACTGTTAAACGTTATAGGCATTAGATCCAGGTAGCCATTCTCTTTATTGGCATACTGACCATTCGCAGTTTCTTCAAATAAGCAGTAATAATAATCAACGGCAAAATGAATTGGCTTAGATCCGTTATAGCCCTTTGCTTTTCTGCCATCTTTTAAGAAGAAGATGTATTCCTGATCCTTATTCTGCCAAATCTCAAACATATTTATCCCACAATAATCTAAATAATCTGTATCACTAAATTCCCTATTGTTGATATCGATGCCATAATAGTCAGCAGTAGACATCCTCGTATCATAAGGATCGTTTTCTTCCTGTTCCATTTTTTTGCTGTTGATATTCCAAAATTCCTGCTGAGTATTCATCGTAATCATTGTTTTTGTTTCCAAATCGCCTTTATAGACTTCTGTCAGCAGACAATCAAAATAAGCATAATGATTGAAATATATTTTTTCAATCGTCCCTTTAACAATAATATCCGATTGATTCATTAACTCCTCTAAAGATAGAGATGAAGACATCTGTCTAGTGGCACTGACTAATTTATAGTCAGGAAGAATTATATTTTCTGCTGATAATTCATTAATATCGATGCCTTTAATTTCGGAATCATAATTCGGGATTTCTTTAGTGTCATGACAACCCAATAGTGCCAACATAACAATGAATAAGATGAATACGTGAACCCTTTTTATCACGCTAATATTCTCCAATATATAATAAATTTATACAATCCATGATGATTAAAAACTCAACATCCTTTTGATCTTAACCATAATTATAATCAAAGTCCTTTTATGATTGATTCATCAAATAAGCCGCTTCTTCTAAATCTTTATATCGCACATACAGAACATACAAGTCACGCATATCCAATCCTTTTCTTTGAAAGGCTCTTTCACCGCCTGTCATTCCATAAGCGCCTGCCCTGAATGGCGTAAAATTGGAACCGGGATTGCGTTTTTTCATCGTATACTTGATATTCCCGGCATTTAATTTTGATGCAATCTGTACACATTGTTCTTTGCTGCCAACAAATAATTCTTTCTTAAAAATAGTAAACATGTTTACCCCTCCCCCTTTTGAAGCGTATTCAACACGATATGTTTATCCTATTTAGCGGATGAATCTTTCTTCCCCTTCAGCAATTGACCGATATAATCCACTTCGTCTCCATAATCATCGACATTGGAGACTAATGAGCGAAATGGAATATTTTCACATTCTTTATTATAATAGTGACAGACATCTTTTCCATGATACTTTGAAAAATATAATGCCTGATCCGCTTTATAAAGCAATTCACGATAATCCTTTCCATTCTCCGGATAAAAAGAGACTCCCAAACTGCCGGATAAAACAAAATCATTCAATTCCATTTTAAGTTCAGAACGCAGAATCTCCAAACGCTGATTAAGGGATTCCTTCGTCTCATAATCATGCATATACACGACGAATTCATCTCCGCCCAATCGTCCTACAACTTCTTTTTCTTTTAAGTTCTTTTGCACAATCGTCGCAATACGCTTTAAAATATTATCCCCGAAAATATGACCATACCGATCATTAACCATTTTAAAATTATCAATATCGATGAAACAGACTGCTGCCTTTGAAGCTGTTAAAAGATAATCGGAAATAATGGTTTCAACCGCATGACGGTTGTAAATTTTAGTTAAAGAATCATAATTCGCCGCTTTTTCAAGTTCTATACTTTTTTGCTTCTCATCTTCAATATTCACAATTTTTCCAACATACCCCATACATTTTACTTCATAGCTAATATCCCACAGTCCGGAAATGCGAAGGCTGTACCATTCATACCCATTTCCATTTAAATTTAATTGAAGCTCTAAATGAAGCATTTTATTTTCCGGTGATAACGCTTCAACTTTTGAGATGATGAAATAATAATCTTCCTTTTTAATATACTGAAGCAATGCCCCTTTTTTCTTCAAATCAAATACAATTGTATCATGACCGGTAATTTTATGAAATTCTTCAGAGAAAATAATCTTATCATTTTCTTTATCATATTCAAAAATAATTTCATCAGACAGCTCGGATATGATTTTATATTTCTGACGTTCCATCTCCAATAATCTCAACGTTCTGGCAGAAACATCCATCGGCTGCTTCTTTTGTTTTTCGGCTTTTAATGTTTCTGTCGATACAGAATTATCTTTCTTGATAATACCATTTTTTTCTGCCAGCAGCGGCAGGATTTGGATCAGACATTCCAGCAGATCCGGATTAAATACACCACATTCCTCATTTAAAATCATTCGCATAGCGACTTCACTGGAGTAAGCATCTTTATAAACACGTTTACTTGTAAGTGCATCATAGGCATCTGCCAAAGATACCGCTTGAGCCCAAATTGATATTTCGTTTCCTATAAGTCCGTCCGGATAGCCTTTTCCATCCCATTTTTCATGATGATGACGGCAAATATCATAACAGTAATGATAAAAATCCATCTCTTTAATTCCGGCAATATGCTCTAATATTTCACAGCCGTTGATTGTATGTTCCTTTATAACTTCAAATTCCTCCGAAGTTAGCTTTCCGGGTTTATTTAAAATAGAATCGGGTACTGCAATCTTGCCAATATCGTGCATAGCCGCCGCTTCCGATATCAATTCGATCTGATTTTGAGTCAGATGATAATCTGAACGTATTTCAATCAGTTTATTCAACAACATTTTAGTGATAATACGAATATTAAAAACATGCTGTGCAGACTCTGTATTCTTAAATTCAATAATAGAACTTAAAGCATCAATTAAGCGCAAATTGTTTTCATGCAAACGCTCTGATTGTTCACGAATCTTGCGTGCTTGATTTTCAACCATTTGTTCCAGACTATTCTTATAAGCAAAGTTTTCAATAATATTTTCTACACGCTTATTTACAATATTAGGATTAAAAGGTTTATTAATAATGTCCATTGCGCCTAATTCATAACCGCTTCCCATTACATTATCTGATACTTCAGCAGTAATCATGATGACAGGTACAAAATCAATCCATCCTTTTTCATTCATAATTTCCAGTACACTAAAGCCGTCCATGATTGGCATCACAACATCAAGAAGAACAATCGCAAGATTCTCTTTTTCTTTTTCAATAATACGAAGTGCACTTTTCCCATCTTCTGCTTCCAAAATTTCATATTTTGACTGAAACATCTCGCATAATAGGGCCCGATTTAATTCAATGTCATCTACGATCAATATTTTTGTCTTTTTATTTATCATGGTCTATTCCGCCAATACTTAGTGATCGACCAATGTCAATCCTTCAATGATCTTATTGTATTCTTCAATGATTGCCTTATTTAATTCTTCCACGTTATCTGTATGCCCATCTCGCAAATATTGAACAAGCTCACTGCATTTTAAATACAATACTTCAAATCCAAGATTAGCAGAAACCCCTTTTAACGTATGTGCCTCCATTTCAACCATTTTATAATCCTTAGCTTGAACAGCTGTCTGTAATCGAGCATAACAGGCATCATTAGGAAACTTTAAAATAAATTTTTTCAGTAGGCCTTCATTATTGCTAAAGCGCTGCTTTAGTATTTTATAATCCACCCCTAGCCGTTCCAAAGCTTCTTTAATTTCCATACATATCTCCTCTTTCTTTTTATCTATCCTCATTTAAAGCATCAATAAGCATAGAAACATCCGCCTACAATCTATGATCATTGAGATATTTAGATCTGTTTCATTTTCTGTCTTCATTCCGGCAAACTTTTTATTTACTGTTAAATCGTTTTATTAAATAGTGATTTCTTCCTTGATTCTTAACGGCATACAATAGCTGGTCACTCATTTCATACAATGCGTCAAACTCTACCGATGAATCGAACACAGCAGCACCGATGCTGACAGTTAAATGATATTCATCATTTAGATCATATTCATTGATTGTATCACTGATTCGCTGACAGATCATCTGCAGTTCGTTTTCATCTTTTAAGTTTTCCTGATAAAGCAAGAATTCATCTCCGCCTAATCTTCCGCAGATTCCAGATTCCTTTGTTTCTTTCAGCAATACTTCACCTAGATAAATTAATGCCTTATCGCCTTGTAAATGTCCAAACTGATCATTCACTGTTTTAAAAGTATCCACATCAATCACCAGCAATGCACCTAACTGTCCGGATTTAAACTCTTTTAAGCTCTGTGTTATTTTTAATCGGCATGTTTCCGCATTATAAATATGGGTCAAGCTATCCTGTTCTGCTTTTTTAATCAACCTGCTTTCACGGATTTTTTCTTCATTAATATTATTGATTTTCCCAATGATATAAGCTCTATTCCCATTTTGATCGACAATGGTTTTACCGGTCAGACTAATCCAGCATTTTTCACCGTTCTCTAATAAAGTTTGTACTTCTTTTGTCTCATTTTGAAGTCCTTTAATTTGTTCTACAAAGCAGTAAAGTGCCTCACGGTCACTAGAAGAATATATATTTTTATCTTTCAGATCATAAATTTTTGTTTCTGCATTAGTAGAAATCATCAAAGTATCATCCGTTACATTATATTCAAAGAAATAATCATTCGCCAGTTCATAGATTTGACGATGTTTTTCCAAATCCATCAGGGTCTTTTCATTCATCCGTTTTCTCATTCTTAAACCACGTACAAGCAGTAAAATAATAATGCTCATAATTAGAGTTGTGAACGCTAAAGAAATAAATGGGTTTAAACGAATCCACTCACCAATTGAAAAAGTTCGATCATAAGTTGTATTCGGATAAATAATATTCTGAAGCTCATGATCGCTTAAATTGATAAATACTTTATTTAATATACTTAATAAATGTTTGTTTACTGGTCGTACAACACCAAAGCCAATCCCATACTCATCCGTATTTGCCGGGATCAACGTTAACTCGTTGTATTCTGATTGATTCACATAATACTGAAGCGCATAACCGTTTCCTAAAGTAAAATCTGCTTTCCCGCTTTTAATCGCATCTAACGCATCTTTCAAATCATTGACCGTCAATGCAGTATTATCATAAGTATTGAGGGGTTCATCGAGATAGGAAACAAAACGCATATTCTTCAAGTCATTTTGCTCAGCTCCATTTTTCAAAGCAACAAAATTCTGAGTTCTCAAATAAGGTCTTGTCAGTGCAACATCCGTATCACGGTTTAGACTGTAGTCACAAACGGCATGAGAAATAATATCCACTTTATTTTCTTCAATTAACTGATTAAGTTCCTCCTGTGAGGCAGCAACTACAAATTCAAAGTGCAGATTTGTTTTTTCACTGATATAGTCTAAAAGATCAATGGTAATGCCATCTGCCTGATCTTTATTATTGATATATTGAAAGGGTGGATTGTTCGCAAGGAGTCCCACTCGTACGGTATTATTTTCTTCAATAAATTTAAGTTCTTCACTTGTCAATTTTAAAATAGAAGAATTTCCTCCGAAATACTTATCATAAAGATTTGCATTATAATAAGGATCGGTTTGCTCGATCAAATCAATAGCGGTATTCATCTCAGAGACAATATCACTTTTTCCTTTCGTTGTCGCAAAATAGAAAGGTCTTGGTGAAAAGGTAGCAATTGTTCGAAGATCCTTTGTAGGATTCGCACTGACATCCAGCATTGCGTCCGCACGCCCTTCGCTCAAAGCCTGTCGTTGCTCTATATCGTTTTCACATTCAATTAAAACCGGCGTAATCTTATATAAGGCACAAAATTCCTGCAATTCTTTTTGACGCTGCTGGGCACCCTTCACCACAGCTACACGTAATTCTGTACGACTCGCAGAGTTTAGATTCGTAATATCACTGTCGTACAATACCTTTAAGACAGTATTGGCGTTGCCGTAACTATGTCCAACATAATCATATTTCTCTGCTAAGCTTTCAGAATAAATCATTCCGCCTAAAAGATCGATTTCTCCTCTTTCCAGCATCCCCATTAATTCAACTAAGGAATCATTAATATCTTTATCCAATGTTATAAACTCATATTCCCAATTGGCATATTGCGCTATTTCCTGTAAATATTCATAGGTATACCCGGAATAATTGCCTTCTGCATCCAGCTCAGTCAGTCCCGGCTGAATCGGGAATCCTACCTTAATAATCCTTTTTTCTTTAGCGTGCAGAGGAATCCCTGACACTATTATTGACAATACAACGAAAAAAAGCATGACAATACGCTTATTCATTTTATGCATAGTACCCCTCCCCTGCTATCTTATTTCCTTTTCTCATTATAAATAAAACAATATGTATAAATAGTTATTTATAGTACCATTATAATAAACTTTTGACAAAATAACAAGTTTGCACAGTATATTCGACACGATTCAAAGATAAATCATATCTTATAAAGAATTATATTCCAAATAACCGGAAATACCTGCATATTCTATTCGAAATTTATATAATAAAATCACAGATAAACGTGTATTTTTCTCTAAATTGTCACAAAATTGTCACTAATAATGATATATTTTAAATGAAATACTCATTTGTGTATAAACAACGCTATCTAGACAAAGCTTTTGTTAATTCTATATAATAGTAGTATCTTTAAAGAAAGGAGAAAAACAGATGAACAGATTCAGCCACTATCCAACCAATATAAAAACTTCCACATTATTTAAGGCGAATAGCTCACCTAATGCAATCTGCCTGCGTTCCTATATAAACAGTAGGAATCGAAAGAACAGAATTGTCAGGAAATATGAATGAGCCCACAGGATAATCAGGATTTCAGAAGAAAAAAAGTATCACAGCATGCCCGAAACGTTTATCAATTAGAACGTCCTCAATATATGCTGAATGATGCTGTGTTAAAAAGGAATAAGATCGATATCCCATTTCTTCAATCTTTTTATGAGTCAATCCCATTAGCTTATCCGATCGAGGATAGATTGACTGTTGCCCAAAGCCATAAACTGATAAGAAATATTTTTTTCGCATTTTATCATGCCAGTGTTTTTTATAAAACAGCTGACAGACAACAGCTTTTTTGCCATTTATTAGAATGGGAAACACATTACGAGAATACTGATGATTATCCGCTTTTTCTGCTCATTGTGGCAATGTATTATATATCGCTGGAAATACATTTATCTGAAGCAAAAAGGATTATCAAGTTTCTGACTAGGATCCACGTGCAGGAAGATGAACACTTCACTTTTGATGATCTGATATTTATTCAATATAGCGCATTACTTGACCATTACACATTACATAACGAAGACGCTTTAGAAAAACTGTTAATTGTCCAGCAATATGCCCAAGTGCAGAATATGAAAGCCATGAATGAATATTACCTGACAATGGTTTATCTTTCATTGGGAGATAGTATTAAAGCAAAACACAGCAGCCAAAATGCGATCCATCTTTTTCTAGCTACCGATAACTCAATTCGCTGGCTTTATACTGAAATGAATGACGCAAAGATCATGGCATCCATCGGTCAGTTTAATCGAGCAATTACAATTTACGGTAACTGTCTGATTGGAGCAATCAATATGAAGCTTGATTCAATGGCAGAAGACATCCTTGAGTGTAAGGCATGCAGTGAACTCTATGCCGGTCAGCATGAACAGTCACTCAGATCTTTAGACCTGCTTCACCATTCAAAGCACGCTAACAACCTACATTATCATTATGCTTTGAACTACTTTTACTTAGAGCAGCCACATAAGGCTTTGAAATGGTTAGAAGCAGGGAAGCAAATTGAACAAAAATCACAGACTTCAATTTTATATTTGGAATTAGTAGAGCTGTTTCTGTTCAGCAACAATCAAACAAAGATCATTCGTCATTTAGAAAAGATGTATCAATTAGAATACCAAAGCAGACATTATGGAAGTCGCTGCTATATCGCTCATTTGCTGATCTTTTTCCTAACAAAGCAAAATCGAGATGAAGAAGCAAAGATTTATCAAAATGTTATTCATTCTACAGAAAATCGCTTGATATAAGCGATTTTTTGCATCAAAAAAGCCCATTTGGGCTTAGTTTTTTAAATCGCGATACTTCTTGTCAAACACTGAAATAGGCATTGGCCGATCAAACAAATAGCCTTGTATATAATCACAGTTCAAAGATTTTAAGATATCACACTGTACTAAAGATTCTACGCCTTCGGCAATCACCTTCATATCCAGCTTCTTTGCCATTGTAATAATGCTGGAAATAATCGCATGATTACGGCTTTCCTGTAAATCATCGGTACAGAAGATTCGATCCAGTTTTAAAACATCAACAGTTGAGATTTCTTTTAAAACATTCAAGGATGAATAGCCGGAACCAAAATCATCAATAGCGAATAGAAAACCATAATCTTTCAGCTTATTCATAATCGTATTTAATTCACGGGGATTATTCACCACTGTTGTTTCGGTACATTCCAGTTCCAAAATACCATCAGGAACTTGGTATTGTTCTTTTAGCTGAATATACTTTTTCGCAAAATCCGATTGAAAAGCACTTACTCGTGATACGTTGATGGAAATCATCATGTCTGTGATTTTATTCTTATTGACATACTGACAGACCTTTTCAAACATATAGAGATCCAAGTCTACAATAAATCCATTGCGTTCAAATAAAGGAATAAAATCATTTGGCGAAATGGTGCCGCGAAGTGGATGCTGCCAGCGTACCAACGCTTCCACTGCGGTTACTCGATCCCCGTTTTTAATATCAACGATGGGCTGAAAATAAACTTCAAACTGTTCTTCTTTTAATGCATGGAACATCTCCGCTTCTAATTCCTTGCGGACAATCACACTTTGACGCAGATGTTCATCATAGAAGCCATATTGACTGCCCGGTTTCCCTTTTACGCTCTTACTGGCAATATTGGCACGATCCAGCATATCTTCAATGCTGTGGCGATCATTTTCTTTGATGAGATAAAACCCGGCTGCTACTTCTAAAGGAAATTTCTTATTGGTAGCACTTTGATACTTGTAAAGCTCATGCACCGAATGATGAAAACGAGATACTAGATCCTCAATATCTTCATAGGTTCTCAATGTTGCGAAATGATCTGAAGAAATTCGTGCAAATGATTCTTTTTCCCTTGAAACTAAATTCAACTTATCCGCCCAGTATTTAAGAATACGATCTCCTTCTTCATAGCCATAGATATCGTTTAAAAACTTAAAATTCTTTAAATCCGTATAACACAAAGCATACTTCTTATCTCGGTTATTGTTGATCAGCTCACGGGCATACTCTTTAAATTTACCATAATTATAATAGCCTGTTAAAGGATCATATTCCGCCCAATATTCAAGAGACTGACGATTTTTTACCGCTTCGTCAACATTGTGAATGGTGACGATCACCCGGTCGATCTGCCCCTCTTTATCACGCATGGCAAAAAAAGTAAGATGACACCATAAATAACTGTGATCATTATCTTTTAAGCGTACAGTAATCTTAGCCTGATTTTCATTTTTTTGCAGCAGAAGAAATGTCTGTTTGACTTCTTTCCAGTCATCGGGATGAATATCCTCTTTTTCGAGAAAATTAAATTTATGAGGATTCATGTGTTCATAAAAGCCAAAGCGTTCCGCACCCGCCGATAAATAGTAACGCGATAATTGACGCTGCCATTCTAATACAGTTATTCCTGTCTGCTCAATAATAATGCGGTTGATCTGTGCTTCATCACTCTGATACTCACTGATATCCAGCAGCAATCCGACAATATAGTGACTCAGTTCAGGCATTTGTGTACATTTTAACTGAAGAAGCAACTTCCCCATATTAAAATTAATATTCATCAGCCAATCCTGATTATGCTTTTGAATAAAAGCCTTTTTATTGTCTTCTTTCATATCTATAAAAGCCATTAATGAAAAAGGCGGATTTACATCTAACATCAATCGCTTTGCAGATTCATTCAAATAGTCAATCGTTAATGCATCATCTTTTCTGATCAGACATATCCCATAAGGAAAATGATCAAAACGATCTTTAAAATTCTCAAATCCACTTTCAATACTTAACTTGATATCCATGTATTTTCCTCCTTTCATTACCTTTTATTATTAGTATGGCTTTCTTTATCCAAAGACAAAACACATTTTATTTTTTTTGATGATAGCTTAAAATTTCTTTTTTAATCTCTTCATTAATATCTTTTATTGTATAATCTGGTTCTGCCACATAAAATCCCTGTACAAAATCCAAATCTAAATCAATCAATGTCTTTAATTCTTCCGCTCTTTCAACCCCTTCACCAATAACCTTTATTCCTTTGGCTTTGGTGTAGGCTAAAAAGCTTTTAACCATTAACTGCTTATCTTTGTCCTTATCAATATTGTTGATTAACGAAATATCAATTTTAACGTAAGCGGGATTCATCGTTAACACGGTTGTTTCACCGCTGTAGCCTGTCCCAAAATCATCAATCGCAAGTTCTGCCTGCCAACGGTTAAGCTGATCGACCTTCGTTTCAAAGCGTCCCAGATCGGATTGCTCACTCTCGATCATCTCCATTACAATTGATTTCAAATAAGCGCCATAGGTTTCCTGAATATGATTCATATCTACAGCCGACAGACTGGTATTTGGTACAGAGTTCACAAATAGTTTATAAGGCATGTCAGAAGAGATCTGTGCACTGTAATCTTCCAATACTCGATACCAGGTCATCTGTTCAATATAGTAGAGCTTAGATTGTGATTTTGCCAAACGCATCACATCAGATGGATCTTTTAGATTAGGAATCTGAGGTCTCATTAAGCCCTCATAGGCATATACCTCTCCTGTTTTCAACGAAACGATGGGCTGGAAGGCATAACGAACAGCCATTGTTTCCAGCATCTGATTTAAGAGTTCTGTATCATTTAACAGAATCTTATCGCGTTCATAAGAATCCTCATTAAAGGTTACTACGATTCCTTTTTGGCGTCTTTTAGCATCATACATAGCAAAATCGGCATGTTTAATCATCTGATCGTAGTTATAGGAATCTTCGCGATACCACGAAATACCGGCAGAGGCACGCAGACGCATAGAGGACTGATCGGGGAATTGAATACGTGTTTTTGATAGAGTACCATGTACTCTTTTAATTTCTGTCAATACCTCTTCTGATGTCTCATAGCCATAAAATAAACCTATAAACTCATCCCCAGACTGTCGAGATATGATTGCTTTTCCAGTATCTACTGTACTTAAAACCTGAGCTGACTGCTGAATATAAAGATCTCCGAAATCATGTCCATATGTATCATTAACATACTTTAGATTATCCAAATCCCATAATACACAGGCAATGATTGAATAGTTTTCGGTAATGATCTGCATTGCTTTTTCTTTAAATGCTCGGCGATTTAATAAATTAGTTAAAACATCATAATCACGTTCATAAGCCATTTTCTGCATTTCCAGCTTTTCTTTGGTGACTTCAGTAACAATAACCAGCAAACGGTCGTCAGCTTCATTTAAAACGAAACGGAACCATTTCTGCGTGTCGCCTACCGGTGCTAAGCAAGTAAAAGTACTTTCTTCTTGCTCATTCTCTAATATACGTTCATTAAATTTATCAAAGAATTCAGAAACCTCTTTGATATTCGTTAAGTTAATATCCTCCGGCATTCCTAAAAGTGTTACCAGATTATCTGAACAGTAAATCGAATTCTCACTCTCTTTATATTCAATCGCACCTAATGGAAAATCGATGGATTCAAAGATCTTACTTAAACGAGAAGCATTGAATGCTACATCTGAACTCAGTTTTTCAATGGCTGAGGATAATTCATCGATCTCATTAATATTTACTTTTTCTAATTCAATTTTTGAAGCCGGATTACTTTCTTTTAATCGCTTCATGACTCTCAGCATCGCTTTAGAAATATTGGAGCTGGAAAGTAAGGCAATGCCTACCGATACCATGATTGCGGCAACAAACGATAAGATAATGGCTTTATCCATCGTATACACCATGCTTAACAGATTATTCTTAGAGACAACGCCTACTAAATACCACTGATCATTTGAAAATGGACCGTTTTTCTCATAAATATTGATACGATGTACCCCGGCAACCAGGCTGTCACTGACTCCTTGTGCGGAAACATTTGCCATATCCGGAACATTCTCCATCATCTTCAGTGTTATATCCGCATTATTTAAGACGGCTTTTAAATACGGGCTATTAATAAATTCAACTTCATATTGATTGTTTTGGGCACCATTGTTTACTGCAATCAGGTACCCGCCCATTTCATCTACATTTAAATCATCATAGCTCATGGATTGAGCCAGCAAAGACGTACTTACTTCGATACCGACAACTCCATAAACATTTCCAGCATCATCAATTAAGGGTAAACTATAGGTGAAAATATCGATATCGGTAGGACTCAGACTGAATTTTTTTGACCAATAGCCATATTGACTGCTTTTTAATCCCGGATATTCTTTAACCACCGAAAATGGTTTTGTATAAAAATCTTGATAATCCATCATATTTAGATCGACATAAGGTGTCCAATGACTATCCAGCGTAATATTATAATCTTTCATAATTGAACTCAATCCATACTCGGCAATAATATCACTATTATCCAAAGAGATAGAAGAAATATCTAAACGGCGAAAATACAAAGCCGGTTTTTCAACTGCACCATCTCCGTCTAAAATAATGAATCCTCCGTTCACATTGGAATTTTTCGTTAATGTGAGTAATTCATCGGCAAAAGGATGGAGCAGATCGGAGGTTTGTTCTGAAGTTAATGAACTCATCAGATCTATCCCCAAATCTTTCGCACGTGTTTGAATATTTTTATTAAATTCTTTTTCAAAAGTATCTAAACTGTTTTTATATCGACTTAACATGGACTCCACAGTGTTTTTTCTTGTCAGAGAAGTCGCTGCTATATTATTATATGCATTTGTCTCGATATTCTTGATTGCCCCGCTACCAAAAACGAAAATTATATAAATACATGATTGCACTAATACAACTGTAATCATCGCTTTTAATAATTTAGTTTTTATAGAGGTTGACTTTTTCATATTAGATACTCCTATTTATTGATTATTTCATTTAATTCCTTTAATAACCCCTCATACCAATTATTGAAATTTTCTTCGGTATCAAAATTACTAATGGCTGCTTTTTTATCACTGCTGTCCAATACAGCTTGACGATCTGCCTTTGCTTTATCACTTAATGATTTTTCCAGCGCATTACGAGCATCATTGGAATTATCAAAAGCTTTGGATGTATACAGTTCATAATCATTGACTTGATCTACCGATACTTTTAAAGTATCACTAACAACAGGTGACATAGCAACTTCACTGTCTTGTAAACGCGCTGTGATCGTTTCAAAATTATTGGCAGATTTTTGAACCGGCAGATAAGAAGAATTTACTGAAAACTCTACATTTTGTTCTTCTTGAGTAAACCATTTTAAGAAGACCGCAGATGCGTATTCATGTGCTTCATCTGAAACAGAAACAGACATCCCGGCTCCCTGCTGTACTGCAATGGCTTCACCGTCTTTGAAATAAGGAGCTTTCATTACTGTACAGTCAATGGGATAGCTGTTTCCATCATCATCAATCACTGCTGATGGGAAATAGCTTGCTGAAGAAGATGAACCAACTAAAACAATAATATCCCCTGTTTTAGCATCATCACTGCTGAATCGCCCCTTAGATAAGAAATATCCATTGATATAAGGAATATAGTAATTATCCCATAACTTTTTAGCTGTTTCCTTTGTCAGTGAAATGACAGCTTCACCATTTTCCACTTTAAACACTTCTTCACCTAATTCTTTAGCTCCACTTAAAATATAATTAGCCATTGAATCACGTCCAAACAATGCTTTTCCATCATCTGCAATATCCGGTGTTAAAGCATCCGTATATTCATAATATTTCTTTGCACATTCCGTAATTCCTTCTAAAGTCTGAAGCTCTTCCAGGCTGCTTCCTGTCGCTTCGGCAAATTTATTCCAATCGGTTTGATTAACCATCATCACTTCTGTTGATTTAGCGGTTGGAAACACCTTTAACGCATTTTTCGCATCAAAGCGTCCCTCTTCAATGAATGAATCAACATACGTATCTAATTCCTTTTTAGTAAAATATTGATCTAGATCCACTAATTTCCCCATTTTGTCCAGCTCTAAAGCAAAATCTACATAATTAGTGAAAATATTAGGCATCTCATCTGCCCCTACTTCTTCATTTGCGGCATTACGCAATTCATCATAAAGATTATTGATCGTTGATTTTGATTTTGCTGTGGCAATAATACCCAGTTCTTTTCCCTCGGTTTGATTAAACTGGTTTACCATTTCTTCAAAAGCAACTAATTGCTTCCCATTATAATAATGCCAAATCGTAATACTGATCGGATTATTCGGATTCAACCCATGCTTTTTATCACTGCATCCTGTAAGTACTACTAATCCTAAAGAAATAGCAAGTAAACACTGTATAAACTTTTTCATAAAAATCCCCCTTTGTCTCATTATACCCCATCTATATAAGCAATACTAGTTCATAAAACGTAAAAAAGTAGCTGTAATAGCTACTAAAATACTATGATTAAATAAATAAGATGACAAGCACTGAAATCAGATTGCTGAAGATGTGTAAATACATCGGAACAGCGATCGATTTTGTCTTTTCATAAAGAAATGCAAATAAGCATCCCATGAACATGTAAGGTGCAATTTGTATAAACTGACTTAAGTCGCCGGCAAAGACAGCGCGGCTGACATGAATAAAGCCAAACAAGAAGCCTGATACCAAAATTGCCAGTATCGGACCAAAACGGCGCATTGCTCTGAAAATAATGCCTCTAAAAACAAATTCTTCAACTAATGGTGCAAAGACAATCGTTGCAAACAGCATTGGGATTGGAAAATTATGCATTAATCCTTCAATCGCTACCTGATTTGCACTTTCACTGCCTAAATCAAATAAGTTAACCACAATATTTCCAGCCACCATCACAACATAAGTCAAGCCATAACCAACTAATGTCAGCTTCCCGATTTCTTTTAAGGAAAGACTCCTGAAATATCGCCAAGCAGATTGAAATACATTTCTAAACATAAAAAGTGCAATAACCAGCAATGTCCCATCGACAACAAAATTAAACCATGAATTAACAAAATTACTGTCTGTCCAGCCAAACGCATTGATTAAAAGACCAAACACAATGCTTAGTAAAAATGTCGCACCAATAAAATATAGAGGTAGATATATACCCACCCCCATTATTAATTGTCTATTACTGAATGTTTCATAAAAATCATCATCTTCTCTTGGCAGTTCCTCTTTAGAACGAGGTTCTCCATAATCATAATAATGATCATCCATTTCTATCGTATCCTCTCCGACCAATTCTTTATAAAAAATGGTCATGGCTAATTGATAACGCACACGATATACTAAAACACTAATAATTGCAGATAAAATAATAGTGAATAAAAAAGTCCCATTATCACCAATTGGAATCAGCATCGAAATCACCGTTCCGATAATCACGGTCAGAATATAGGCTAACACCATCCAGCCAAAGAAAGAAAGCTTTAATAAAAACAGCTGTTTCTTCTTTCCCTTCATCATTCGTTTAGCAATTCCCATTGCTTCAAATCCTTTAACTCCGTCTTCCAATAGATAAAACACCGGAAAGAAGTATAGATCATAAATAATGTTAGTAATGATAATTACGATAATATTTGGCAAGACAATCATTGCCAATACTGTAAATACAGCACCTAATGCTGACATTAACGCATATTCATAACTAAGGAACCCATAATTTGTCTGATTGATCATTTCCACTGCTTCCATCAATTGATCACCAAACACCATATAAACCAGTGTCGTTACCAAAATAACTTCAATAAAGAATATGACGAATTTTATAAAATTATACGTAAAATATGTACCAAATAATTTCGTCCAATTCTTAAAACCATATAGCCCATCTTCATATGTTTCTGCCGTTTCCCCACTGTCACGATAAACTTTTAAAGATGAAGTGATAAGTCCTTGTGTAGCAGGCATTATCAATATACTCGCTATCAGTGTAAGAAGTGAATTTGATATTAGTGATGGGATTACCCCAACTAAAGAAACAAATAAAAAAATCGGAATTAAGATTCTTTTATATTGAATCATCATTTCTTTAGATCTATATACTATATCAATATTACGCATTCTCATACCTCCCTTTATGACATTATATCACTTCACCCAATAAAAGAAAATTCATTTGATATCTAAACTAGTCTTTATTGCCTGATTGATCAGTTCCATTTTCTCTGCGGAAACACAGCCAACTTTGTCAAAAATACGTTTTTTATCGATCGTTCTTATTTGTTCGAGTAAAACAATCGATTTCTTTTCTAACTGATCATTATCAATTAAGACATGGGTAGGTATTTTATTTTTCTGCACTTTTGAAGAAATAGGGGCTACGATCACAGTAGTAGAAAATTTATTTCCCTTATTATTTTGCAATATCAGGACCGGACGATATCCTCCTTGTTCACTTCCTACTACCGGTGATAAATCGGCATAAAAAATATCTCCTCTAGTAATACTCATTCATCCTCACTCCCTAGTAATACTATATGCTTAACCCCATGTAGAATTGACTAGAATATTAGGGACAAACTAAATTTTTATCTTACAAAATAAAAAGAAGAGCAATATTACTCTTCTATTCATCATCATTTGTATAGTCAAATTTCTTGTTGTAACCACTATTTTTCTTTGATTGTACCAATTGATAGAATGCATAAGCGGCTAATCCGCCACCGACAAGAGTTGTTGCGATCAATGCATAGATTATCATCTGCTGTGTATTGACCTTTTCATTTGTCTTATCTACTGCTTCCTGAGTCGTTGGTGCCGCCATTGAATAAAGCTGCAAAGCATCTTCTGTTTTTTCATATTGATAGTATTTAATGTTTCCCAGCTCATCCATCACATAAATGATAGAGTAATTTGAAAATGCTTTGTCTTCAAACGTCCAGCCATTAAATTTTTCATCCTTAATCACAACTTCTCCATAAATAAGCCCCTTCATCTTTTGCTTATCTGCTGGTACATCCACAATATAAAGGTTTCGTCCTAATAAACCAACCGGTTTAAAAATCGAGGTAATTTGATTATTTTCAAACAAGTAAAAATTCTTTTCACCGGCTTCATTTACCAAGAATACAATGGTCTTATTCATTTGAGCACTGTTCCATGCTTTAACTTCTTGTCCGTCTAACGTTACTGTTGTTTCTTCAAAAGAATTCGGAATGCCAATTTCATCGGTATTTCTAACAACGCCTAATTTCTGATTATTAAAGGTTGTATAAACTAATGGTGTTTCATCCACGTTCACTTTTACATAATACGTCTTAACATCACCGTTTTCTGCAGTAACATTAATTGCAATTTCATTAGTTCCTGCTTTCAAGCTATGTTCACCAGTTCCCTCTACAGTCGCTTTTTCATCTGCGGCACTTGCATCAATGCTAATCGTTGTCGCATCAGCTGGCAAATTTACTGTATATTCAGTTGTATCTGCATTGAATTCTGGACTTATTGATCCTGTACTTACAGATAATCCTGATAAATTATTATTTGTTGATTTAGGCTCTTCCTCAGGAGTATCTGTCGGTGCGGTTGGTGTTGAATTTCCTCCGGAAGTTGTACCACCTGAGGTTGATCCTCCGGTATTGGAATTTCCCCCACCTGAAGGTGTATTGCTTGGACGTTCAACGACCGAAACAGAAATGCCACCTGATACCGGCTGATCTACACCTGTATCATAATCAGCAACCATACCTCCGATAGAAACTGACAAAGTACCTGCTGAATTTCCAGACACAGTATATGATTGGGAAGAATTATCTAACCATACTTTATCATTCACGGCACCAGATAATGTAACATAACCTGCACCATTACTTACCGAAACTGTAAACGTGACGGATTCCCCGACATAAATGGTACTTGCACTTGCAGAAATAGAAGCACTTGCCGCATAGACATCGCTAATAAACCCAGTCATCATGCATACCACCATTGTAATTGTGCACAATGCACTTATCATGATTTTATTTTTCTTTTTCATCTATCATTCCTCTTCTCTATCTGCCCATAATTATATTTTTAACTTTTACGTAATCCGCCGGAGTTACTTTACCATCTCCATTTGCATCTGCTGCCTCTAATGCTCTTCCCGAAAGTAAACTGCTACCCATAATATGATTTTTAATTTTTACATAATCTGCTGGGGTGATCTGTCCATCTCCATTTACATCCCCCTTTAAAACTATATCGTCAGGAATATCAAGACCACTTCCATTATACACTACAGTTGTTGATGAAGCAGGGATATATACATAATCGCGAGTTGATTTAAAGACCGCTGTTGTCGCCAATTGATTACGATCTTCTGTTAATGGGGTATCGGATATAATCTTATACCATTTCTTTCCATCTGTTCCTGTAACAACGTCAAGGATTGTCACCGGAAAATCATACACTTGGTCAAGACCAGCCCCATCCATAGTCGCACTAGAGTAAATTGCCTTTGAATTAGGATTAGCTTCTTTATAAAACCATTGTTCCCCGCTAGTTAAAATACCAATCGTATAACGTCCAAAGTCACTGTTATCACTAGATGTTAACTTCCACATATGCGAAGCTGCTTTTTCACCCCAATAGCCATCAGAGGCATAAGCAACATTTAATCCGCTGTGCTTATCTCCTAAATGCGGTCCGCAATAACGCTCGTCAATCGCATTTAAATACCCGCGTGAAACATAATCATAAGCATGTCCGTTGATACTATCTAAAATACTCTTATAATAAGTCGCTTGGTCAGGATCACTGTCATAAGCTGCATGTCCAAATAAATTATTACGTTTTAATGCGTAATCGCTCATTCCCCAACCGGTTTCGTTGATCGCAACCCCAAGCATTAACCCGGCATTGACCGTATATGTATTTTGAGAAGTGACGAATGCCTGTCCTTGAGAAGTCAAGGCACTTGTTCTTCCGTTAATTCCAGCATTTAAAAAACTATTTAAACTGTTTACTGAAAAATTGGTTTTTGTATGATGGGATAAATATTGATAGTAATTATAATAGGGATTCCCACTATTAATGGCATTACTATAATTGCCATTGCGATAGTCATCTAACATTTTAGTATAGCTTGTATAGAAGTAATGACCATCATAGCTATAATAAGTTGCCCCTTCTTGCATATAGCTTTGTTTAAATCCTACACGGGCATAAGAAAGCGGATAGCCAGACCCGCTGTAATAGCGTGAAGCATGGTATAAAACTCCATTATCGACTTCATAAAAGCTGACTCTGTCATCTGTTACATTTGTTTCAATACCTGCTATGTACCCAGCAGCTACATCCATCACCACACCGGAAACTTTAATACGGATCGTACGGCCATCTGCACTTGTACTGATATAAGCTGCATCTGCCGCTGTTCCCCCATGAATGTATCCTGTTCTTCCCGAATCTACTTCAGTATAATAAATCACTTGATTTTTCAAACGAGCTAATCCATAGTTTGTTGTACGAACCGTATTATTTGCCTTGACCATCACATCTCCGGCTGAACGATAGTACTTTGACTTCTCCATCGCTTCACTGGCTTCTTCATAGGTATCGTATTCCCCTAGGACAGTCTCATCTTCACCACGTACAGAAACGACTTGATAGGTTTCATCTTCATCAGATACCGCTAATGGTTCTGCCTCATTGTTATATTCTATATATTCTACATTTCCCTCTTTATCCATAACAATAAAGTGAGTATTGTCAATATCACTGATGTTGTTCTCATTTTCCTCCGCTTTAACAGATTCACCATATCTATAAAACGCAGGAATAATCATCATAAATGCCAGTAATAACAACGTTATTTTCTTCTTATTATGCATCGATTTACTCCCCCTTTTAATTGCACACTTCTCTATTTACAGATTATCCTATAATCCTCTAATTTTGTCAATTACATAATCAAAATTGGTAAAAATGGTAAATTATGGGTAAAAACATTTAATCATTGGCTAAAAAATAACCAATGATTTCTTTTTTATCTTTATTTAATTGTGAAATTAACTCCTGAGGTGAAGAAAACTTCACTTCATCACGTATTAAGCAGTAAAAATAGACATGGACAATCTTGCCATAAATATCTTGGTCAAAATCAAAGATATTGACCTCCAATGAACGATGCTCCAATGAATCAAAAGTGGGATTGTAACCAATATTACACATTCCCATATATTCTTGCTGATCAACTTCTACCTTAACTCCGTAAACCCCATTTTTAGGAACCGCATATTCGCCATAATCCACATTAGCCGTCGGAAAGCCAATCGTTCTCCCAATCTGACGTCCCTTAATCACTTCACCCTTGATGGAGTAAGGCCGTCCTAATAAATGACACGCTGTTTGCACCTCTCCGTCACTCAGTGCTTTTTGAATACGAGTAGAACTTACTTTTTGCTGATCGATCATGATTTCTTCTTGTATATAGACTTCAAAATGATCCGCCGCCAAATCCTTCAGCAGCTTGCCATTGCCTTTGCCCCCTGAACCAAAATGATAATCAAAGCCACAAACTAGACAGCGAATGTCTAAAGGTTGAATAAACTGTTTAAAAAAGTCTTCCGGTGATAACTGACTTACTGCTTTATCAAAATTAACAATAATCAAGTAATCGATCCCCATCTTTTCTAAAAGTTTTGCCCGATCTTCAAAAGAAGTTAAATGATGTTCGACTTCCATCTTCCCTAAAGTAATCAAGGGATTAGGAGAGAAGGTCATCAGGGCCGATGCGATATGATGTTGGTTCGCAAAAGCCTTTACCTTATTGGCTAAAGCCTGATGCCCCAAGTGAAGTCCGTCAAAATAGCCCATCGCTAAAGCAATCGGTTGTTTCAAGGTAAAAGGTTCATTCAAAGAATAATGCAATACCTTCACTACCATAACCCCCTTACATTTTTTAAAGTATGATTTCCTGATTGTTCATAAATAGCTAGAATATGTCCTTCTTTGTTTTTTATAGCGATCTGCCCCTCTAATGCAGAATCAATTGTTTTTCCATGGTAAACAATCTTTTCGTCTTCAATCGTTAATGATGGCAGATGCGCCAATGCTTCATCTATTGCAATCATTTCATACTGATTATTTTCCAAAGCTTCCAAACTGACACAGTCCTCTAATTTAAAAGGCCCGGACTGGGTTCTTTTTAATGCACTCATACATCCCGGATAACCTAATGCACTAGCAATAGCCACACATAATGAACGAATATAGGTACCTTTAGAACAATGCACTTGAATTTGAATTTCATCCTCTTTAAAGGATACACATTCTATTGAATAAATCTCAATATCACGTGGCTGGATTTCGACAGCTTCACCAGCACGGGCATATTCGTACAATTTTTTTCCATTCACTTTGATTGCAGAATAAATCGGCGGTATCTGCTTTTGTTTTCCTTGAAACTGAGTTAAGACATGATCAAGCTGAGCCTGTGATACATCATAGCGATAAGGCACTTGGTTTTGAATTGTTCCTGTCATATCATAAGTATCTGTAGAAATACCCAATTTAATTGTGGCTATATAGTGTTTATCTTCACTCGTTAAAAACTGTAAAGCCTTGGTTGCCTTATTCACGCAAACCACTAAAACTCCACTCGCCTCCGGATCCAATGTTCCACAGTGTCCCACTTTTTTTGTATGCAGTACTCTTCTTACTTTCCCTACAATATCATGACTTGTATATCCTAACGGTTTATCGATTAATATGATCCCATCCATGTCTTTTTCACCCTTCTTCATTACTTTACCTATTTTAACAAATTCCGTCTTTATTTAAAAGGAAAATAATATTGTATATTCACTTAAAAGATGTAAAATAATAATAGAGTTTAAAAAAGGAGAAACAGAATGAATTTTGATAAACAATATGTATTAGATGTCTTAACCGATATTTTAAAAACAGACAGCCCAAGTGGGTTTACACATGGAGTCATGCAAAAGATTGAAACCTATGCAAAGGAATTAGGATTCACTTTTGAAATGACAGAAAAAGGAAATGGCATTATTACGGTTCTGGGAACAGACAGCAGCCGCACTATTGGTGTTTCTGCTCATGTTGATACCTTGGGAGCGATGGTAAGAAGCATCAAAGCCAATGGACGCTTAGCCTTTACTCGTGTCGGTGGTCCTATCTTACCTACTTTAGACAGTGAACAATGTACGATCTATACCCGCACCAATAAAACTTACTCAGGCACATTCTTTTCAACCAGTCCAGCTATTCATGTCTATAATGATGCCGCTACATTGGAAAGAACAGAAGAAAATATGGAAGTAATTTTGGATGAAATTGTAAAAACAAAAGAAGACACAGAAAAATTAGAAATTGCAAATGGGGATTATATCTGCATTGATCCAAAAACTGTGATTACTGAAAACGGATTTATTAAATCACGTTTCTTAGATGACAAACTAAGCGTAGCTATCATCTTTGGAGTTTTAAAATACATGCATGATCAGCATATAATGCCTCAATATAACGTAAAAGTTTTGATTTCTACATTTGAAGAAGTCGGACATGGCATGGCATATATTCCCAGTGATATTTCCGAAGTATTGGCAGTCGATATGGGATGCATCGGGAAAGATCTTGCCTGCAGTGAATATGATGTATCGATTTGTGCAAAAGATTCTTCCGGTCCATACGATTATGCGATGACTACAAAATTAATTGAATTAGCAAAAGCCAATGACTTACAATATGCCGTAGATATCTATCCGTCTTATTCTTCCGACGCTTCAGCTGCCTTACGTGGCGGAAACAATATTCGTGCTGCTTTAATCGGTTCCGGAGTCTTTGCCAGCCACGGCTATGAGCGTTCTCATTATCAAGGTGTTGAAAACTCAATGAAGTTATTAGCCTTATATTTAACTCATTAAGATTCGATTTAATAATCGAGTCTTTTTTTGCCAAAATAATACAATAAAGAAGTTTTTTAAAAAAATATTTGCCTAATAGGACAAAGCTATATATAATATTAAAGGTTTGTGTCCAAATCAGGAGGTCTATAAATGAAAGAAAAGAAGAAATTATCCTTAGCAGTTAAAATGCTGTTCTCATTATTATTTGGTTTAATCGCCGGCGGCATTTTCATGGTCTTGCGTGAAAATCTGTTAGCCAATGGTCATGCTGAAGCATGGAATACAATTAATCGGATTCTATTTCAGGATATCAGTGCCGAAAACGCGGGAAATGCGATCGGAATCTTTTATATCATCGGGCAATTATTTGTCAATGCCCTGCAATTGATTATTATTCCAATGGTGTTTACTTCCATTACATTGGCTATTTGTACTATGAAAGATACAAAAAAATTAGGTCGCATCTCAACCAAAACCATTTTAATCTTTTTACTGACTACCGTATGTGCCTTAATCTTTGCCGGAGTTGTAGGAATGAGCGTTTATCGCAGTGGTGCATTTAATCCGATCAATGTCAATAATTTAGCACCATCAACAGGAAGTGTGAGTGCCAATCCGTTAAACATTATCTTATCTGTTGTGCCTAACAATATTATTTCTGCTTTCTCTAGTAATGGTAAAGTATTATCAATCGTTTTTCTTGCCGTCTGCATCGGTTTAGCAATCAATCATTTACATAGTCAAATTCAAGTCTTTCATCGTCTGCTTGAAGAAATCAACAAGATCATTACCGTTTGTTTAAGTTTTGTCATCAACAAATTTGCACCTATTGCCATCTTTGTTTTACTGACTCGTACTTTTGCGATCTATGGCATTGATTATCTAAAGCCTGCTTTAGCTTATGTCGTTACTGCCGTGTTGGCATTATTTGTTTATCTTCTGATTGGTTATCCTATATATATTCGTTTATTAGCTAAGTTAAATCCGATTCCTTTTGTTAAGAAGATTGCTAAAGTGGCGGTGTTTGGCTTCTCTACTTCATCAAGTGCTGCCGCTTTCCCACTAAACAAAAAAACAACGGTTGAAGAATTAGGCGTTCACGACGAAATTGCCTCATTCACTTTACCGTTGGGAATGACTATCAACATGGATGGAACAGCGATCATGCAGGTCATTGCCGCAATCTTTATTGCTGCCAGTTCAGGATATGATGTTTCATTTACAAGTATTGGCATCATTGCTGTATTAGCCTTAGTTTCATCAATCGGAACACCTGCTGCTCCGGGTGCCGGTGCTGTCATTCTATTTACAATTCTAACCGGTATGGGGTATACAAACGATGCCGCATTGCTTGCCTACTCTTTAATTTTAGCAATCAATCGCCCAATCGAAATGCTGGTGACCTCTTTAAATGTTGTCGGCGACTCGACCACTTCGATCATCGTGGCAAAATCTGAAAACCAGTTTGATCAAGACACTTATAATCACTAGGTCCTTCGGGATCTTTTTTTGTATCTGATTATTTATTTTCTTAAAATATGCTCCATCTTTTTCCCTTTAGATAGTTCATCGATCAATTTATCCAAATAGCGAATTTCCTGCATTAACGGTTCTTTGATCTCTTCTACTTTAACGCCGCAGACAGAACCCTTAATTAAATGTCTGTTTGGATTTAGACATGGTGCCTGATTAAAGAAATCCGCATAAGTTACTTCAGTATCCGCACTCTCTTTCAGTTTAGCTTCACTGTAACCGGTAAGCCAAGTAATGATCTGATCCACCTCTGATTGCGTACGTCCCTTTTTTATCGCTTTACTGACAAGTAATGGATAGATTTTAGAAAACTTCATCTGATATACTTTTTCATTAGTCATCGTTTACTTCTCCTTTATAATTCTCTATATTTTGGCTAAAAATCTGTCTTTTCATTCTTATACATAGATCAAATAGCTATTAGCTGTTATCTATTTTTGTTCTTCTATTGCATCTTTTTGAAAGATGAGCGACATTTTTTCAATATCACCGGTTCCTCTTGTCTCTAGGGGAACATACCCTTTATAGTCCCAGCCTTCCATGATCATTTCATAGATAATCTTTTCGATTCCTTCAAATTGATACTTCGTTCCTTTTCCCAAGCCATACCCGCTTAATTCTGATTTCACTTCAATAAATTTAACTTGCTTCATTGTTTCTCTTTCTCCTTTCTATGATTAATTGAACGTCCTCTTTATTTGCTTACATTTTAGCATAACGCTGTCCCAAATCCCGTTCTTTTACAAAAAAAGATACCCTCTCGGATATCTTAAACATGCTGTATTAGGTAATAATTTTTCTTTCCACGACGAATAACTGTCATTTCTTCGCCAAAGGCTTCTGCTTTTTTAACGGTAAATGTTTCATCTGTCACTTTATTTCCGTTGATTAATACCGATCCGCCTTTTGTAAATTCACGTGCTTCACGTTTACTTTTCGCTGCTCCGGAAAGAATCAAAGCATCTAAAATATTCAGATCCTCATTCGTTTTAGAAGTAGGCACTCCACTTAAACAAGCTTTTACCTGAGCTAAACTTAATTCATTGATCGCTCCGGAGAACAGCAATTCACTGATATGCACAGCTTCGTCATAAGCTTCAGATCCATGTAGGAACGTGATGACTTCTTTTGCCAATGCTTTATGTGCTTCACGCAGATGAGGCTGTGTTTTGTTTTTCTCCTCTAAATCCATAATCTCTTCTGGTGTTAAGAAGGTCAGGAATTTTAAATAATCGATAACCTTATCATCTTCTGAATTGATAAAGAACTGATACATTTCATAAGGAGATGTTTTTTCTTTATCCAGCCAGATGGCTTTTCCATTCGTTTTACCAAACTTCGTTCCATCACTCTTAGTTAATAACGGCATTGTAAATCCATAAGCTTCTTTTCCGGTTTTTTTACGAATCAATTCAATTCCGGCTGTAATGTTACCCCATTGATCCTGTCCGGCAACCTGCATCATACAATCCTTGTTTTCATATAGCCATAAAAAATCCAAAGCCTGCATAATCATATAAGAAAATTCAGTATAGGTGATTCCCAGATCTAAACGGCTTTTAATAATCTCTTTTGAAAGCATATAGTTGATATTGAAATACTTCCCATAGTCTCTTAAGAAATCAATAAAATTAATATCTTTCGACCAGTCATAGTTATTCACTACGTCAAAGCCAAAAATATCCTCTGCTTGTTTTTTCAAACAATTAAAGTTATGAGTCACTTGTTCTTTGGTGATCATCGGTCTTTCTGTATCCGGTTTTGGATCTCCAATCAATCCTGTTGCTCCCCCGACTAATAAGATAGGGTTATGACCGGCATCTTTTAAACGCTTACTGATCAAAAATGAAGAAAAATGACCGATATGCAAGCTGTCTCCGGTTGGATCGGTTCCGATATAGAAGGTTAATCCTCCGTTATTTAATTTTTCTTCTAATTCAGGTGAACTGATATCTTTGATCAATCCACGCCATACTAATTCATCATAAATTTTCATGTTGTCCTCCTCAAAATAAAAAGAGACCCCCTCCAAAGGACGAAGTCTCGCGGTACCACCTTTATTCATGCTTTCACATGCACTCATTCATGCGTAACGACATGACCCGTCTAAGCTTTTCACTTAGAAACTCCAGAGCGTATAGATCAAATTCCAGACTCGTTTTCACCAACCACGAGTTCTCTGTTTCTTTCCTTTGAACCTCTCTCTTTCAGCGTATAATTGGATTATATATGGTTTATTTCAGTTTGTCAAACAGAATTCATAAAGAAAAGCAGACTATACTGCTTTCATTTTTATTTCGTTGACTGACGTTGAATTAAAATATATTTCACTTCAACATCATTTGATTCGATTTCTTCGTTATTCAACATCTTTGTCAAAAGACGAACAGCTAAGGCCCCCATATTATAAATAGGGATGTTAATGCTTGTTAGCGTTGGCTTTGACATCAGAGCATAAGTGGTATTAAACATCCCAATGACTTCCATTTCATCAGGAATTGAAATCTGGTTATCGGTTGCTCCGTTGATGACAGCTACACCTTCTTTATCATTGGTTGCAATGACAAGCTGATGTTTATGGGTTTTAAAATATTCCTGAAACTGTTTGTAGCTTTCTTCATATTCAGAAGAACTTTCTAAAATCTGATCAAATGTTTTATTGTATTTCGCATAAGCTTCTTTGATTCCGCTTACCATTTCTTCATCGCTTAACAAGTTCTGATGTGTCGTTACAAATAAGATATCATCAATCCCTTTTTCCAAGCGGTCACAGGTAATATCATAAATCGCCTGTTTAACATTCGTATGAATGCTTCCTAAATTATCTCCTGCCATGTAATCCCCTACGACTACAATCGGAATTTTATATTTAGAAATTTGATTAATTTCCTCTTCCAAGAATTCATTGTTGAAAAGAATAACACCATCTGCTCTTGATTTTACTAGTTTTTCCACTAATTCATTGACCATGTTATCTTCACCGATATCATCTGTCGTATGAAATGTCACTGTATATTTCAGAGTACGGCTTGTATCTCCGATCCCACCGATCATATCTTTTACATGGGCAAATAATGATTGTGGAAAAACAACAGCGATCGTCGTTGTCTTGCTTTTTGCCAATCCTCTGGCAATTTCGTTAGGTTTAAAATCTAATCGTTCGATGACCTCTAAAACTCGGGCTTTAGTTGCCTGTTTAACAACACTTGACCCATTGATAACTCTGGAAACTGTAGCTAGAGAAACATTTGCTTCCCTAGCTACGTCATAAATGGTTACCTTTTTATCCATTATTTTTGTCAGAATCGTCTGTATCAGACTTTTCTTCACCAATTTCTTCTAATAAGTCATCGATTTCTTCTTTAACATCATCTAATTCTTCGTCGATTTCATCACTCATATCATCATATACATCTTGACCGTATTCAATGATTTTTTCTTTGTATTCATTAATCTTTTCCATTGCTTTTTGAGAAAGATCATCGATTCTTTCCAATACTTCCTGGCATGATTCATTATCTTTTGCTTTTTGTACCAATTCATCTAAACTGCTTTTAACGTCTGTTAATTTTTCTTTAGTTGAAGTTTTTACTTTTTCAGCATCGAAATCTTCTACAGCTTTTTTCATTTTATCAGCAGTCGTACTAATCATTCCCACGATATCATCTTTTGTCAGGTCTTTTGATTTATCGTATGCTTTCTTAGATCCTTCTTTAATGTCTTCTACCATTTCACTGCCTTTTTTAGGTGCACACAGCATTCCGGCAATAACACCAACACCTAAACCAACAATAAACTTTCCTAATTTCATATTTATATCCTCCTATTTTTTCCTGAACTTGCTTCTTCCGCCAAATGGGGCAAACAATCGTGTAATCGCTTCAAAAGGACGATTAATCATATCCAATTTGTAATTGATATCATCAATCATCAGATTGGCCTTATCGATTGTTTGATTGGAGCGGTCGATCGTCATGTTGAGACGCTCGATCGTGCTGACTAATTTTATAAAGACAAAACCGAGTGCCAGCAAGGCAAACGCGCCTGCTAATAAAACGATACATTGGCTTATCTGCAATGCGCTCATATATCCACCTCTTCTCTTAAGTTTATTATTGCACAGTCGCTTTCATTATGCAATAAATGTATTAAATTTCCGCTTTCTTCGCCTCTATCACTAAATCTTCGAACTTATAAATATCTTTGCTGCTCATAAATAAATAGACTACATCATCATACTCTGCAAGCAGCTTAGCAGACTCCTGATCTTCACGAATGATCTTCGCTCTAGGAATATATTGTCCGATCTCATGAATATCAATGTCAATGCCCGGCTCTTTTGCTGCATTTTCCGGAAAATGACATAAATACGGATAATCTGAAAGATCCATAGCTTCAGCGAATTCTTTAGCAAAACGCAGGATTCTTGAAAAACGATCGGGTTTAAAGACCGCCACGATCTTCTTATACGGATAGCGCACACGTGTCGCTTCAATCACCATGCGAATCGCTGTTGGATGATGAGCGTAATCATCAACATATATATTATGACCAATTTTTTTCACGCTATAACGGCGCTTTACACCATCAAATGAGGCTAAACGCGCATTGATATACTCTGCTTCCATCCCTTCTAAATACCCCAATGTAATATTAGCTAGAGCATTTTGAAGCATATGCTTACCAAAATAAGGCAGATTGAAATGACCAAACAGTTCACCGTGAATCATCACATCAAAGCTCATGCCTTCTTCTGTCGGCAAATAGTTAACCGCCTGAACATCATTGTTTTTATTTAAACCAAAAGAGAGTGTTCTGGTTTGAATATTCAGTTTTGGCAGATAAGGGTCATCCCCCCAAATGATAACCGTATCTTTTACCTGATTGGCAAAATTCTCAAACGCCTGCTTATAATCCTCAAACGTCTTGAAATAATCGACATGATCATATTCAATATTGTTAATCACAGCGTACTTAGGACGATAATGCAGGAAATGATCCTGATATTCACATGATTCTGCGATGAAATATTTGCTGTCTTTTTCTGCGAAACCAGTTCCGTCCCCGATCAGCACCGTTGTCTTATCATAGTCCTTAAACAGATGATACGCCATTCCGGTTGTCGTGGTTTTTCCATGAGTTCCGGCAATCGCAATCGAATCATAGCGATCCATCATGTCACCTAAAAAATCAAAATAGCGATAGCATTCCACATTAGGATTTTCCAATGCTGCTTTCACTTCTTCATGATCATCATTGAACGCATTGCCAATAATTACTTTATACCCGTCTTTAATATTTTCCTTGTTGAAAGAATAGATCGGGATGCCTTTATTTCTTAAATCTTCTTCAATAAAGATATATTTATCAATATCACTTCCGGCAACTTCATACCCAAGTTCATATAAAATTCTTGCTAGGGATGCCATCCCCGAACCTTTTATACCTATAAAATAATACATTATTTTCACCTCTAAAACTATTTTATCACAATCACAAAAAAAAGAAACATTAGAGCTCTATTTCCCTAATGTTTTGTTGCATATAATACGGCACCTAATAGATTGGCGTCATTATTATAAAGACAACGGTCGATCTTTGTCGTAGTTAAGTCTTTGAACGGACGTTCCAACGCATTCCAAGTCTCTCTTACTTTATCAATAAACCAGTCTTCTTCACTGATTCCGCCGCCTAGACAGATCACTTCCGGATTATAGAAAATAACAATGCTAAAAAGCCCTAAACAAATATTTAAGCACCATTGATCCATCGCTTTCACTGCCGTTTCTTCGTTTGCCAGATAGCGTTCACATACTTCTGTTCCATAAGTCACCAAGGTTTCGCTCATGCTGTTATAAATGTCAATCAAAGCACTCATAGATGCCAGATGAGATAACCCTAAAATCTTTCCGTTGGCATAACCCATTGGAATATTAGAGAATTCTCCGGCAATATTATTGACTCCTTGAATCACGCCGTCACGGTCACAGACACATCCGCCGATTCCCGTTCCGATAACGAAATATACACTTGAAGAAGTCCCCTTCCCATTACCGATCATCAATTCACAATAACCTGCCGCTTTAGCGTCATTCATCGTTGCTGTCTTGATTCCGATACGGCTTTGAATTTCTTCGTTGACAGAATGATGCATCATGATCTGCACATTGCGGGCTGCTTTTGACAATACTGTAGAGTCACTGTCAATCACCCCCGGTGCACTGACCCCGATACATTCGACATCTAATTCCTTTAGCCCCTCGCAAAGATAATCATAAAATTCATCTTTGGTCGCACACAGCTTGGTTTCCTTTTTCCATTTTTTTATAATGGTATAATCTTTTTCAACTAGCGCATATTTGATAAAAGTACCGCCAATATCAATTCCTAAATACATGTATTTCCCCTCCATTTATATCTATCTTTACAATAGCATAAATAAGGGCTCAGCGGAACTATTTTTGATATTCTTCCGCGAATTCCTTAGGATTATTATCTACATAATGTAAGCGATAATAATACTGCAGAATATCTTTACGGGTAACGATTCCAATAAAGAGCTTACGGTCATCAATAATAGGAATAAAGTTCTGTTTCGTTGCCATCAGCAATAGATCTGCCATTGACGTATCAACCCTTGCCGCAGGATTCAGCTGCTGACGGATCATGTCTTTTACATAAATATGTTCACTCATTTTATATTCGAAGGGATCATGCTTCAAAATCTCCCATAATAAGTCGCCTTCGGTAATCGTTCCTACATAGCGACCATCGTCACTGACGACCGGCACTGCCGTAAAGCCATGATGCTTCATCGTTTCTAAAGCTTGTCTGGCGGTGTTGCTTTCGTCAATATACGTCACATCCGATTTGGATTTCAAAAAAAACAACAAATTCATATACTCACCTTTTTCTTCTTTGTCCATCTTTATTATACGCTAAAATAAAATCAAGTTAAAAAGATTTAGTAACAAAAATAAAACAGCAGAATTTTTCTGCTGTTAATCAACTATTTTTAATTCTTTAGAATAATGATTCAAGCTTTGGCAGCCGTTTTTAGTAACGACCACTAAATCTTCGACACGTACCCCAAACTCATTTGGCAAATAAATACCCGGTTCGATAGAGAAGATCATCCCCTCTTCGACTCTCATATCAAATTGGCTGGATACATCCCCGTATTCATGTACATCTCTGCCAATGAAATGACCAAGACGATGCGTAAAGTATTCACCATAGCCTTTTTTGGTTATATAATCACGGGCCGCGGCATCGATCTCACATAAACGTACTCCCGGCTGAATCATCGCCTGAGCCTTTAAGTTTGCTTCCTTCACGATATGATAAACTTCTTTTTGCTTATCGCTGGCACTTTGATAAAAGAAGGTTCTGGTCATATCTGAACAGTACCCCTGATACAGACAGCCCATATCGATAATAATGGAATCGCCTGATTGGATCACGGTATCATCATTTCCATGATGCGGATCAGCACCATTCTTGCCAAAAGCGACGATCGGTGAAAAAGAATGCCCGCTGGCTCCTAATTCCTGATAGATCGCTAATAAGCGATCACTTAGGCTAAGTTCCGTATCCGTTGGCTTAAGCGTAGCAATCAAACGCTCAATCGCCTCATCATTAATTTGACTGGCTTTGATCATTGTCTCAATTTCATCTTGTTCTTTAACCATGCGCACTTCATCAATCACACTCGAACCGTTTACAAATCTATTATTTGGCAGTTTTTCTTGTAATGCCAATAAGAAATGTGCTGCCCAGAATTTATCGATTCCGATCGTTTTATCTGCCTGCATCGCTTTAGCGAGTAAGGCTATACTGTCATCGGTGTCTGAAAACCAGACTTTTTCAATCCCCACATCCTGAGGAACAAAGAATAATTTATTTAAGAATAAACGATGTTCTCCATTCACATCAATCAGCAGAGCATACATTCTTTCGCCAGGATGATTAGTGACTTCGCAAAGATATTCGATAGAAGAAGGATCACTGATAATCATGTAATCCATCTTCTTTTCTTTCATTTTATTGATCACTTTTTCTAAGCGATTAGGCTTCATCATCTGCCATCACCTCTAATCCTAATTCATCTAATTGCGATTTATCCACAGCAGTCGGTGCTTTGGTCATCGGACAGCTAGAGCTTGAAATTTTAGGGAAAGCAATAACATCACGTAATGATTCAGACTGTGTCAGCAGCATCGCAATACGGTCTAAGCCTAAAGCAAAGCCGCCATGAGGAGGCGTTCCGTATTTAAAAGCTTCTACAAAGTAGCCAAATTGTCTTTGAATCTGTTCATCTGTAAAGCCTAATGCATTAAAGACACGTTTCTGCAAGTCTTGTTCATGGATACGAATTGATCCCCCACCTAATTCAAACCCATTTAAAACAATATCATAAGCATCTGCCAGACAGTTTGCCGGATCTTTCTCGATTAAATCCAAATCACTTTCTTTTGGTCGTGTAAACGGATGATGCTTAGCATAATAACGCTGTGTTTCATCATCATATTCAAACATTGGGAAGTCTGTCACCCATAAGAAGGCGAATGCTTTTGGATCATATAAGTTCAATTCTTTTCCTAAATGGTTACGCAAAGCCGCTAAAGCGTCGCAGACTACTTCATATTTAGCATCTGCCACAAATAACAGCAAGTCACCGTCATGTGCATTCATAGCTTCAAATAAAGACTGTGTTTGTTCTTCATTAAAGAATTTAGCGATCGGTCCTTCCGCTTTGCCTTGATTCACTTTCATCCAGGCTAAACCTTTGGCTTTATAAGTTTTGGCAATATCGGTCAGTTTATCCAGTGCTTTACGTGAATAATTGGCTGCTTGATGAATAACGTTGATCCCTTTTACGTGTCCGCTTGCTTCTAAAGCTGATTTAAAAACGATAAAGTCAACATCTTTGACAGTTTCATTTAAATTAACCAATTCTAAACCAAAACGAATATCCGGTTTATCAATCCCGTATCTTTCCATTGCTTCCTGCCACGTCATTCTTGTCAATGGCAAAGGAAGCTCAACCCCTTTAACATCTTTCATGACTTTTGCCATCATGCCTTCACAAACCGCTAAGATTTCATCCGTATTCATGAATGACATTTCAACATCGACTTGTGTAAATTCCAACTGACGATCCGCCCTTAAATCTTCATCTCTGAAACAGCGAGCAATCTGATAATATTTTTCAAATCCGGCAATCATCAGCAGCTGTTTAAATTGCTGCGGTGATTGCGGCAAAGCAAAGAACTTCCCGTTATGCACACGGCTTGGAACTAAAAAGTCTCTTGCACCTTCCGGTGTTGAACGGGTTAAATAAGGAGTTTCAATATCCACAAAATCCAAGTCATCTAAATAATGACGAATGCTTTTGGTGATTTGATGACGCAATAAGATATTCTGCTGAATCTTAGGACGACGCAAGTCTAAATAACGATAGACCAAGCGTGTTTCTTCCAAGGCATCTGTTTCATCGGCAATGATCATCGGTGTCAGTGCCGCCGTAGAAATAATGTCCAGCTGAGTGGCTTCAATTTCAATATCTCCGGTTGACATCTTAGGATTCTTTGAGCTTCTTTCGACTACTTTTCCTACGACATGAATGACAAACTCATTCTTAACTTCTTTGGTTATGTTCTCCATCGATTCATCACAAATCACCTGAGTAATGCCATAACGATCTCTTAAATCAATAAAGACCAAGGCTCCAAGATTTCTCTTTTTTGCCACCCATCCTTTTAATTCAACGGTTTCGCCTACGTTTTCAATTCTTAATTCCCCATTATGATGTGTTCTATTCATGCTCATGTCCCCCTTCTAAATGATGTTCAATATAAGCAACGATATCCTCTAATGGAATTGTTTCCTGCTGTTTATCATGTGTACATTTAATATTAACCACTTCGTTTTTCACTTCTTCTTCACCAATAATAATGGCAAAATGAGCCTGCAGGCGATCGACTGTTTTAAACATCGCTTTCATTGAACGATTGGCATAATCCATATCACAGCTGAAGCCATTCGCTCTCAGCATGGTGACGATCTGCAAAGATAAATCTCTGGCCTCCTGCCCTAATGGCATGATGTAAATATCCAAAGCATCCTCTTCCTCTGATTCCATTTGGTCTAAAGCCAAGGCTAAACGTTCCATTCCAAAGGCAAATCCAACGCCCGGTGTTTCCGGTCCGCCCATTTCCTCGACTAATTTATTGTAGCGGCCGCCTCCGCCTAAGGTTGCGGCATTGCCGAAGGTTGGATCTTCACTGATGACTTCAAATACTGTATGACAGTAGTAATCCAGCCCTCTGACTAAATTGGTATCCACCATATAATCAATTTCCAAGTCATCTAATAATGCACAAACCTTTTCAAAGTGCGCTTTTGCTTCCGGTGTTAAATACTCAATCGTCTTCGGTGCTGTCGTAATTAACGGATTATCTTTATCCACTTTGCAGTCTAAGATACGCAAAGGATTTTTTTCAAAGCGTGTCTGACAGTCTCCGCATAATTCGTTTAATCCCGGTTTGAAATGATTCATCAATGCCTGACGATAATTTTCACGACTGGTTTCATCTCCTAATGTATTGATATGCAGCTTGACATTTTGCAGTCCTAATGATTCGATGATCGTCACTGCCATCACCATACATTCAACATCGACTTCCGGGTTTTCCAGCCCCAGCATTTCCACTCCAAACTGGTGAAACTGACGCTGTCTTCCTTTTTGCGGACGTTCATAGCGGAACATCGGTCCCATATAGTAAAGCTTTGTCAGTTTATCCGGATTAACATAAAGCTTGTTTTCAACAAAGGCTCTTACAACTCCGGCTGTTCCTTCCGGACGCAATGTCAATGAACGATCTCCGCGGTCTTGAAATGTATACATTTCCTTTGACACAACATCGGTCGTGTCCCCCACTGCTCGGTTAAATAATTCGGTGTGTTCAAAGATGGGAACACGAATTTCCTTTACGTTGTAGTTAAATGCGATGGTACGTAATAACTGTTCTAAATACTGCCAATTTTTTGTTTGCTGTGGAAGCAGGTCTACTGTTCCTCTTGGTGCGTTGTATGCCATTTCTTTTTTCCTCCTTTATTTAAATAAAAAATACGCCCTTATAAATAAGGACGTATTACACGCGTTGCCACCTTAATTCATGATCTCTCATGCACTTAAGGTCTTAACGCGACAAACGGCTATGCTTTTAATAGCTCCTCCAAAGTGTCTCCGTCATTAACCATGCAGGTATTTTCAGCCTTGATACCCATCTCTTTTCACTTTATAATGACGCTCTCTTTTTCATTGGATTGATATTAATCATTTTATATCATACTTCGTTTGACTTGTCAATTAGAATGAATTAATAATAAAACGAATCCGTTGACATTCTCACTCTTGGCAGTTCTAAATAATCCATGCCTCTTTCCACTCTCCCATATTGAGTGGTAAATGCCAGTTTATAGCCGGCTGCTCTCAATACGTCTTTTGCCTGACCGTCATATCCGCCAAACGGATAAGCCATAGCAATCGGCTGATCGATTGTATCGGCTGAAGCCTTCATATCCGCGACTGCCGAATCAAAATCCTGACATTGAATGGCTCCATATTGGATCGGCTTCATCCCCGGACAGGTTCCCTGATGCATGTTATGGGTGTGGCTTTCTAATTCTAAATTTAGGTGAGATAAGCGTGATGTATAATCCTCCGGTGCAGAGGTTATTTCAAAGCTCACGCCCACAAAGCCATATTTTTCCAATAACGGCAATGCCATATCATAAGTATAATGATAGCCGTCATCCATCGTAATCACCACAGAATTTTCAGGTACTTCAATCTTTCCTTCAAGCCAGTCATACAGTTCTTCCATCGTCAATGTTTTATAGCCTTCTTCTTTAAAGTGAGCCAGCTGCTGTTCAAATTTCTGAATGCTGTAGAAGTTCCCGTTTTCCGGTGTTTCTGATGTTTCATCATAGAAATAATGATACATGAAAACCGGAATTGAACTGGCAGGATTGGTCACATTCGAAAAATCATTCTGATATTTCTTTGGCAGTTCAACTGCAGCGGCTGTCTCTTTTAATGGGGCAATATCTGTCCCGCCTTTATTGTAAAGGAAAGCAAAAGCAATTAAAACGACCGCAGAAAGCGCAATTAAACCCATCACTATTTTTTTCATCTTAAGACCTCTCTTTTAGTATAATCAATATTTCATAATTCAAGCCACGTTATGAAAAAGCACTTCAAAAGAAGTGCTAATGAATCGTTCTTTCGATCCCGTAAATACCTTGAACCTTATGCAGATTATCGAACGCTGTTTTTAAATGTTCACCGTTTTCCACCGTTACTTTCAAATTAATGATCGCTCTGGTATCCACGACATCAGCATGTATATTCAAGATATTAATTTTGGATTGTCCCAATGTGTTGATGATGTCTGTCAGTAAATTTGTTCGGTCGGTCGCATCAATGGTAAATTCCACTTCGTACTTTTTAGCCATTAAAGAAGCATAATCCCAATAAACATCAATCAATCGCTTTTTCATATCCGGACCTTTGACGTTCGGACAGTCTTTGCGATGCACCTTGATTCCCTGACCTTTGGAAACGAAACCGATGATCTCATCTCCCGGAATCGGGTTGCAGCATTTGCTCAGCTGAATCTTCAGTCCACTCATGCCGCTGACAACTACACCGGTGGCATTTGTCATTTTATCACGGTCATTGTTGGTGTTGTTTTTCTGCAGCATTTTTGAAATACTGTCGATAAAGCTGCTTCGCTTCGGATTGGCACGATCTAATAAAGCATAGGCGGTAATCGCCTTTCGCCCAATCTGATACAGCAGTTCATCAAAAGATTTAGCACCAAAAGAACTGTAATACGATTTATAAACTTCTCCGTCTAAATAAACTTTTTCATCAAGCTCACGTTTTTTTACTTCTTCTCTCAGAAGTTTTTTACCGGTTTCAATAAAAACTTTTCTGCTCTCTGCTTCCTTTTGTGAAAGGAACTGACGAATCTTGTTTCTGGCTCCGGCAGTATGCACCACTTTCAGCCAATCCTCACTCGGTCCGGAAGAATTCTTATTGGTTTTGATTTCAACCACATCACCGGTTTTTAAAGCGGTATTGATCGGAACAATCACGCCATTTACGATTGCTCCGACGGCATGATGCCCAACCTCCGTATGAATACGATAAGCAAAGTCGATCGGCGTTGAGCCATTTGGCAGCTCAATGATCTTGCCCTGTGGGGACAATACATAAACATTGGCTTCAAAAATATCCTGTCTTAACGAATCATAATATTCTTTGGCATCGCCATCTTTAATATCTTCTGATAAGCTGATAAATTCACGCAGCCACTGCAGCTTTTCACCGATTTCTTGTTGTTCCATCTTGCTTGAATACTGGGCATTTTCTTTATAGCGCCAATGAGCGGCGATCCCTCTTTCTGCAATCGCGTCCATTTCCTCGGTACGAATCTGAATTTCAAAGATCTGTCCCATTTCACCGATGATCGCTGTATGTAAAGACTGATACATGTTCGGTTTTGGCATGGCAATATAATCCTTGAAACGTCCCGGTAAAGGGCGATAATACTCATGAATAATTCCCAATACTTCATAGCATTTCATTTTGTCATTATCGGTAATGATACGTAAGGCATTCAAGTCATACAGCTCATCAAAACGCTTATGCTTGATAACCATCTTTTTATAGATACTGTAAATATGTTTGGCACGTCCTAAAATACGGTATTGAATATGATGCTGGTCAAGCAGTTCTCTGACCTTTCCCATCATCGCTTCGACGGCTTCTTTTCTTTCATCACGCTTGATCTCTAATAATTCAGAGATTTCATGATAAGGCACAGGGTCTAAATAGTATAAGCTTAAATCTTCCAGTTCAATGCGGATATCGTTGATCCCCAAACGATGGGCAATCGGTGCATAGACTTCCAATGTTTCTTTGGCGATCCGCTTCTGCTTATGCTCCGGCATATACTGCAGTGTGCGCATATTATGCAGACGGTCAGCAAATTTAATTAGGATCACTCGAATATCTTTTGCCATCGCAATGTAAATCTTGCGGTGGTTTTCAGCATAAACATCGGCTTCATCTTTAAACTGCATCTTGGTGATCTTCGTTACACCCTCAACCAGCGTCGTAATCTCAGAACCAAAACGCTCGATCATCTCTGCTTGAGATACGTCACAGTCTTCCATCACGTCATGAAGCAGTCCGGCAGCAATCGTCATTGGTCCGGTTTGCAGGCTCGCTAAAATATAAGCAACCCAGATCAAATGGATCGTATACGGCTCTCCGCTTTTTCTCGTTTGACCCGCATGTTTTTCCATAATATATGCATAGGCACGTTTGATCAGATCGATACTTTCATCATTTTTGATGTATGTCGAAGCTAATTCTAAGACATCCTCAAAACACATTGGATCTCCTGCCTGTTTGATTTTCGCCATGATACTCACCCCTTCTATCTTATGCCTTGTTTAAAAATATGTCAGACTTAATATTTTAAAATAGAATACACATCGTAATCTTTTAGTTTTTCTCTGCCTTTTAAATCCTCTAATTCAATTAAGAAACAGATTCCGGTAACAATGCCGCCTAATTCTTCAATCATCTTACAGCTGGCTTCGATCGTTCCGCCTGTTGCCAGCAAGTCATCGATTAAAACAACTTTTTGTCCTTTTTGAATCGCATCTTTATGCATCTCTAATGTATTGTGACCATATTCTAATTCATAAGTACATTCAATCGTTTCACGAGGCAGTTTTCCCGGTTTTCTGACAGGAACAAAGCCCGCTCCCATCGCATAGGCAACAGGACAGCCGAATAAAAATCCTCTGGCTTCCGGTCCCGCAATCAAATCTGCCTCTTTGCTGATCGCATACGCCTTCATTTCGTCAATCACTTCATGATACGCTTTTGGATCTTTCATTAATGGTGTCACATCTCTAAATAAAACCCCTTCAATAGGGAAATCTTGTATATCTGCAATATATTGTTTGAAGTCCATATTTTTTCCTCCTAGTATAATTAAAATTATATCAAACCCTATCGGTTGTTTAAAGTATATCCTTTAAAATTATTTGAATATACTGTCGATTTTGGTATTCATTGATCGCAATTTGACCAATGACAGAACGTTTTTCTCCTTCATTCACCTGTTCGATTAAAGCTCCGCAGTTAAAACAGATCGCATCAAAGCTTACATGCTCCTTGATACAGCTGATCTTTAAATGTTTGCCGCCGCTGAGCACATTCTTTCTTGCTACTAAAACATCCTCGATGCAGAAGACGGGTTCTTCATTGCAAGTACCAAAAGGCTCCAGCAAACGTAAAGAGGCAACATTTTTCAAGGTAATATCTTCTTCATCTAAAACGATGCATTCTTTATTTTCTTCTTGAAAATCTGTCTGCTCCACTGCATTTTTTATTTTTTCATAGAAAGACGGGATGCAGTCAAATTTAACTGTGAAGCCGGCTGCCAGCGCATGTCCGCCATAAAACAGCAGATCATCACTGGCTGTCTCTAAAAATTCATTTAATTTAAAGCCCCCAAGTGAACGGGCTGATCCTTTATAGACATTATTGGTTTCATCATAATTCATTAAAAAACTGACTTTGTTGTATTCTTTCGTAAATTTACCGGCTAATAAGCCAATTAATCCTTCATGAACCGGCTGTTCATACAAGAAGATAAAATCATCTTCTGGCTTCATCTCTTCTTTAAGCATCCCATATAACTGATTGGTCATAGTCTGTCTTTTAGAATTGATTGCTTTTGCCTTACTAGCAAAAGCTTGCAGGAAAGACATCTCTGAAGGATTCGGGTGTTCCCCCATCATAAAATATTTGACACAGTTAGCCGGATTGACTTCCTCTGGCAAACGTCCAAACGAATTCACTTTTGGTGCTAAATTAAAGCCGATTGAAGTCGAACTGTAGACAGGGTTATCCCCTAAAAGCAGATCGATTGCCGGAAAGTGACATTCTTTCATCAGCATCAGTGCTTTCTTAACCATCGCTTTGTTTTCATCGACTAATGGCATCATATCACTGATTGTCGTGATCGCTGCGAGACAGTATAAATAGCGGTCATGCTTTCCTAACAGGCGATACGCTAATTTATAAGCGACAACACCGCCGGAAATCTCTTTAAAAGGATAAGCGGGAGACAGCTTTGTATGTAAGAAAGCATAAGCATTAGGCAGATCATCGCTGAAAGCATGATGATCCGTCACAATCACATCAATCCCTAATTCATTTGCCAAATCGATGGCCTCCATCGCTTTGATCCCATTATCTACAGTGATAATTAAAGTATACCCTTTTTCATGCATTTGTTGCACTCTGGCTTCATTTAATCCGTATCCGTCAACAAAACGATTGGGGATATGATAGCCGACATCTTTTCCCAGCATCTTAAAAGCCTTCACTAGAATCGTTGTTGCCAAGATCCCATCACAGTCATAGTCTCCATAAATACAGATCGATTCGTCCTGTTCGATGGCTTCTAAGATACGTTCGATCACTTCCTGACTTTCCGCAAATAATTCATAATCATGAAAAACCATCTTGCCTAACTGTTTGATTTGCTCTTGATTCATCTGGCGCTGATCAAGTACCTTGCTTAACAGGCTGTTTGTCTGATAAAGGTCTTGATAGTGTCGATAGTTTTCACTTCTAAATTTTTTCCATTCCATATTTTCCTCCAAAAAAAATAGCTGATTTTACTCAGCTATTTCGCAATTAAATCCATAAAATCATCAATTTTTAAAGTGGCTGCATCCTGAATCGCCTTACGACTCATATATTCAAATATCTGGGCAGAACTAACTGCAAAAACATCATCTACCAAATCACATGTTTCCAGTCTTTTTTTCGCTTTCCATTTGATTGAAAAAAGATAATCCTTAATTTGGCTCTTATCAATCGATTTTATATTTTCTTTTCTAAATTCTCTAACCTTCAATGCCAGTAGAACATCCAAATCTTCGATTTGCTTTTCTGACAAAATCATTTTTAAAACCACCACTTTCACTCACTAAACTCTTATAAAAGATATTATAAATGATATTTCGACATATGGAAAGGTTTATTTTCGTTAGTTTATGATTTGATTATAAAAAGCGACCATTATTCCTATGCTTTTACTTCATATCTTCTTGGAAACTTTTGCAAATTGCCCAGAGTTGATCGACAAAATTTAAAGAAGCAGTATAATACGTCTGATTGCTGTAGGTAAGGGGAATGCTTTTTGATGCCATATAACATACCGTTCCCACAATATAAGAATCTTCTTGCCAAAAGAGCTGCAAGTGATAGTAGCGTCCAAAATAATAAGCGGAAAATTCTAGGATTAAATCATAGCCCTCATTGCTGTCTGCTTTGGAAAGGTCCCCTTCTTTTACTTCTAAGTTAAATTGATCAATTTGATAGTGTTGTTCATTCACCATATCATTCACCCATACTTGATTAGCAGAATGAAGATTTAAGATAGTCTCAGAAATACTGACTCTTAAAAAGCGGACTTTTCCTTCTATTGAACAGCCGCTGATTATGAAAGTGAGTATAAGAAGAACAATCACAGGATATTTCCAATGTCTTTTCTTCATAATATTCCCTCCCTCGTCAATTCTTTTCATAAACAGTCTTTATTTTTCTTAATTCTATCTTATCACAGCTTACAAGACTTTTAAATGCTTCTAACATCATAAGGGATTGTCTTTTTATTCGTCTTTCTCACGTATATTTAATTATAAAGACGAATACCTATGTAATGTATCTTTTACAATCATACGGAAAGGTGGTCCTCACTATGTACCAAAACACAGGTCTTGCTTTATGAAAAAGAAAACAATTCAAGCTTTTTTTATTTTATCCTTTACGGCTGCTCTTTCAAAAATCTTTAATATCATTAACCGAATCATTTTATCCCGTCTGTTAGGCGGTGAAGGATTTGGTCTTTATATGCTCATCATGCCAACCTTAGGATTATGGATTACATTGTCCCAGCTTAGCATTCCTAGTGCTATTTTTAAACTGATTGCCGATCCGCAGTACAAGAATAAGAAAGTGATGACCACCGGTTTTTTAATTACAACCATTACCACTTGTTTGATGATGCTGCTGTTTACGATCTTTTCTCCTTTTATTGCCACCAACATGCTTAAAAATGCAGACACCCTGCTGCCGCTTAAATCATTAATTCTCTTTATTCCGTTAACCAGTTTAAGTGCGGTCATTAAAAATTACTTTTTAGGCAAGCAGCAGCATAAGGTGATTGCTAAGACACAGATTACCGAAGAAGTATCACGTTTGGCTTTTACGATTGCCTTTTTAATGATCTTTACTGATTACTCAATGCCCATTTTAGTTACCTTGGCATTTGTCGCGATGAGTTTAGGTGAGCTTGCTTCACTCCTGCATCTCCTCTTTTATGTCAAGCCAAGAAGGAAAAAAGAAATGTTTGATTTCAGTGAGCCTCATTTATACTATGATTTTTTCAGAATCAGTTTACCGATGACCGGAAGCCGTCTGCTTCATTCTGTTGCCGGCTTTTTAGAACCAATCATCATTACTACTATTTTATTATCGATTGGCTACCAATCCACCCAGATTCAGGTCGAATACGGAATGATGAGCGGGTATGTCATGAGTTTAATTACGATTCCCACCTTTTTCACCACTGTTATTTACCGTATCCTATTGCCGATCTTTTTAGAACATTTAGATAACCGCAGAACAACTCTAAAGTATTTATATACCGGTTTGTTTGTCTGTTTTTTAATTGCTTTGCCATTTACCTTTATTTTCTACTTTTTCCCTCAGCAATGCCTGTCTTTACTTTATAATACCACTTCCGGCTGGCAATATTTAAAATATCTCAGTATTCCCTTTATTTTATTCTATCTGCAAACTCCACTAAGTGCCCTGCTTCAGGCTTTGGATAAAAATAAAACAATGTTTTATATCAGCGTTGCCGAATGTGTTATGGAAGTCATTTTACTCATTGTTTTAACACCACAGTTCAAGATTTTAGCTATGGGAATCACGTTATTGATTGGTATCTGCATTACTTTAATTTTAAGTGCATGGAATGTCTATCGCGCTTTGTTTCAATAAAAAAACAGGCACTTCTTTGTACCTGTAATTTCATTAACCTTGGCATAAACCTAACCTTTATTTCATAATAAAGAATAGGCGTTCCTTTTCAACCACACAATAAAATACATCGTGATAATCTTGAACATGGTGACGCTTTAATTCATTGACTAACCAGTTTTCATCTTTATTTAAAGTCGTTAAAACATCTTTGATGATTTCCCCATCAATAATCACGGGTTCCGGATGCGCAACCTGACAATCTTTTTTAAGTAAGGTTGACAAAGTTCCGTTTGTCTCTAAGATGGCAAACTCAACTTCTGAGATACTGCCGATCTGCTGTTGTCTTAACTGCTGACATAAGGCATCAACATTATATTTAAGCTTACGCATCATTTTCTGATTCACTTTTCCATTCGTGATAATATAGGACGGTGTTCCATCTAAAAAATCTCTCAATTTCTTACTTGTCATAGATAAAGAAGAACTAATTTTATCAAGGATCACCAAAGATAATGTCGCAATGACCGAATCTACCATTTCCGGCAAAGTCTCATCAAAGGACATCGTCATTAGTTCTGCGATAATTAAAAAGACGACAAAATCAAAAACAGAAAGCTGACTAAACTCTTTCTTTCCTAAAAATCGCAGTAAACAAATTAAATACACATAAACAAAAATACTCTTTAATATAATAATTATATATTCCATTGGCACACCCCTAAGGAGGATCGTTATGAAAAAATACTTGACCCCATATCTTTTTACTTTAACATTTATTTTTGGATTATTTATGATCATATCACTACTGATGGTGACGATTACGTATCTCTTGCCATTAAGCAGCGCCACTTATAATATGATCATCTTAGTGACGTCTTATATTGTTATTATTGCCGGAAGTTATCTGTTTATTCACTTTGTACCATCAAAGCCGCTGATTCATACTGTTGTGTTTGGCATTATTTATCTGATTATCAGTTATTTGGCTTGTAATGGTGTCAGCAGCTTATTGCATTTATTTTTAAAACCGGTCGTATTTATATTATGTTGTGTCATTTGGAGTGTATTTAGTAAAGAGTAAACAAAAAGAGCAGATCACTGCTCATTTTTTTATAGAATATAGACAGCTTATCGTCTAATATATTAAGTCAATAAAAAACCTCCTAACTGCTCCATATACAGGATTCATCAGAAGGCTAATATATATAAATAAAAAAAGAAGTAGGTTATTACTTCACAAGACAGAACAAACAATATAAGTGCGAATAGGTTTGGGAAAAGAATAAGTTTTTAAGTGTCATTAGGTATAAAATAAGGGTAATCATTACAATTACTATGAAGACTCTTTTCCCTTAGAGTTATGAATTGTCTTATAAAATAAATGCCTACTTCTTGACTACGATAATATCATCATATTTTCGATAACTCAACACTCTAGAGACCCGTTGCAACAGGAAATGCAAAAACCGTCGAATTAAAAAGTAAAAAGAATGATTTTATCTTTCACTAAAAAATAGGATATTTTTTAAGAAACTTTTTTTATAAATTCTCGCTTACTTATTTATTCTCTTTCTTTATAAAAATTACTTAACTTTTTTCATTATTTTAATAAAAAAGGGTATTATATTCAATACCCTCTACCCATTTTGCAATTTTTTACGATAATAATCTGCATTTTTACTATCTTGATGATATTCATAATGCTCAATCAGAAATTTATAAATGTTATTTCTGCTGTCAACATGCATTGTTGTTTCATGTTTCTTCAAGCAATACAACAGCTTTTGCTCAGCCTTCAAACTATATTTCTTATTCAGCATTAATTCCAGCCAGTCAATTAAATACTCAAATGAAATATCTGTTTTTTTAGCTGTTCTCGCCTTGACTAAATATTTACGACTACGACTTCTATATCCAAGTTTAAAGCTACACAGAGCTGACATAAAATATAAATCATCATCGCTATCATATTTCTCTGCCAACAAATAATATTCTACAGCTTTATCATAATTTTTTAGTAAATAATGACTCCACGCCAAATTTCTGTAAAGGATATAATCGTATATATGCACCTGCATTTGTTCACCATACTGTAAAGTATTAGAGTCTAATAAAATTGCTTCATGAACTTGTCCATTTAATCTCACAAAATTAGCTTTAGTAATATTCAAAGCTATCAATCGTATCCAATTATTAGTTTTATTTGAAAAAAATATTGCACTATCTAATGTTGTTAATGCTGCATTTTTATTGCCCAAACAAATATTTGTAATGGCCTTTAAATGTAGTAAATATGCTTCCAGATAGTCTTCATAGTTATATGTACTTTCAATATATTCACATAATTGTAAAGCCTTTTTGTATTCTTTATTATGATATAAATAATTTACTTTACAGATTGCATAAATTGTTTGTTTATCTTTACTAAACATAGTTATTAAGGAATCAAAAATTTTAAAATATTTATCAACAAATTTGCGATCTATATTTTTAGCTGAACAAATGCAAAATTTCAAAAGCATTAATACAGGATATGATATAGATTTGCTAGCGTCAGCACATAGTTGATCTAATTGATTATATGAAAACTCATCAAACAATTTATAATAAAGTAACATCTTAATTAATTTTCTAAACTGACGATCTATTAACTTCATATCTTGATTATCGTTATGAAAATTAATAGAGAATCGCTTCTCTAATAATTCCTCATTATCTTCAGAAACCATTATTTTGCCATTCTCTATTCTACTCATATTACTTTTGCTCATCATTAGCTCTTTAGCCAATTGACCTACAGTTAATCCGCTTTCCTTTCTTTTAAAAATTATCAGTAAGCGTTCATCTGTATTAAAGTTCCGCATTATGCAGTTGGACCTTCTCCACCATTAATGTATGGTTTTGCATCATGAGAATGTGTACAACCATTTTTTGTTACTTCATTGTAACCACATTCAGCATCATGCTGATGATCACATGGCACTCCGCTAATTGCGTTAAAGGAACACATTCCTAACACTAAAATAGATACTCCTAAACTTGTCAATAATTTTTTCATTTTTCATCCTCCTAACTATTTACGACTAGATTATATATTATTCATCAACTTTTTTCTACACCAGATTTTAGAAACATTGCTTTGTGCAACAAAATTTTAAATATACCCTATTTTTCTCGATTTTTAGTTACTAAAACTAATCATCCGTATCCATATATCTTAGCTTACTCTCAAATTCTTTTACTTTATCAAAATTATTATGAAAAGTATAATGCTCTATTAACAATCTACAAATATTATTTCTACTATCAATATGCATTTTATTTCCCATTTTTTTCAAACAATAGAGTAACTTATTTTCAGCTTTAATACTGTATCTTTTATTTAAAGTTAATTCGAGCCAATCAATTAAATAAGGAAAAGCAATACCTGCATTTTTAGTTTTTCGTCCTTTAATTATGTAATTTTTACATTGTTTTCTTAAACCCAAACGATATGAGCATAGCCCAGCTATAAAACAAATATCATCATCTAAACCAATTTTTTCGGCTTCTTGATAATACTTTAATGCACTTTCATAATTATTAAGCAGATAATATGTCCAGCCTCGATTTTTAAGTAACGTATAGTCATAAATATGAATATGATTAGTTTTAGCATATTCTAAATTTTTATTGTTCTCTACTAAAGCCTCTTTATACTTTCCTCGTAACCGGAGACTATTTCCTTTTAAGATGTTTAATGCTACTAATCGAGGAGAATTTCCAATAGATGCTGACAATTCAATTGCTCTATTTATCGATCTAACAGTCAAATCTTGATCACCTAAACAAATATATATCATTGATTTAACATGATAGATATAGGAATCCAATAATGGCTCAGGATTATAATTTTCTTCTACGAACATGCATAAACTAAGTGATTTATTGTAATCTTTATTAAAGTACAAAAAACTTATTTTACTAATATAAAATATTTTCTGAAGTGAGGGTTCGAGTAAATCTATTATGCTATCAAAGATCGCAATATACTTAGTTACAAATTTCCATTCCATATATTTTACAGAATAAACTAGAAGTCTTAATAATATATGTACAGGATAAGCTACTGATTGCAATACATATTGATTAACATTATCGACCTGATTGCGAGAATAATCATCAAAAAGTTTATAAAATATCAATAATTCAGTAACCTTATTTAATTTCTCTAATGTTAAATGATAATATTTATCTTCTAAAGAAAAATTGATAGAGAAACGGTTCTCTAACAGTTCCCTATTATCTTCCGAAACCATTATTTTACCGTTCTCTATCCTACTAAGATTACTTTTACTCATATGGAGTTCATCTGCTACTTGTCCTACAGTTAACCCCAGTTCTTTTCGTTTAAACGTTACCAGACGGCGTTCATTTAAATTGAATTTTTCCATTACCCAAGTGGTCCATTATCATTATCGCAAGGTCTTATACCATCATCATGCGTATGTGTACATCCAGTTCCTGTTACTTCGTTGTATCCACATTCTGCATCGTGCTGATGATCACATGGAACACCATTGATAGGATCAAAACTGCACACTCCCAATACTAAAGCTGCGACCGCTAGATTTCTCAATAATTTTTTCATATCATTTTCCTCCTCAAAATAATTTTACGACTAGATTATATATTATTAATAATAATTTATCTATAGCTTATTGTAGAAACTTAACAAAAGTGCAACGATAAAATTAAAAACCCTTGAATGAGATTAAATTTTATGTAATATTTTTAGAAACAATCTAGTTTTATTGTAAAATCCAACTGCTACTTGCCTAACAGTCAAACTCAGTATTTTTCGTTAAAATTAATTAAAAGATGCTCATTAACAGTAAACTAATGCATTATGCAATAGGTCCTTCTCCATTATCACAAGGTTCTATACCTTCGTCATGTGCGTGTGTACACCCAGTTCCTACTTCTTCATTGTATCCACATTCTACATCATGTTGATGATCACACGAAATACCACGGATAGGAACAAAGTTGCATACTCCCAATACTAAAGCTATAACTACTAGATTACTTAATAATTTCTTCATATTATTTCCTCCCAAAAAGTTTTATAACTTGATTATATATGACTATTAAAAATTTATCTATAACTAATTTTAGAAACTTGACAAGTGTATAACAAAAAACTATTAAATGAAATTAAATATTATTAACAATAAAAGCAAGAGAAAAATGAATTTCTAATCATTTACCGCTTGCTTTAGTTACATTTTAAAATACTCTAGTTTAAATTATAAATTTTTCATTAACCAAGTGGTCCATTATTACTATCACAAGGTGTTATGCCTTCATCATGCGTATGTGTACATCCAGTTCCAGTTTCTTCGTTATATCCACATTCAGCATTATGCTGATGATCACATGATATACCACAGATAGGATCAAAGCTGCATACTCCCAATACTAAAGCTATAATGGCTAGATTTCTAAATAATTTTTTCATGTTATTTTCCTCCTCAAAATGATTTAACAAGTAGATTATGTGTCATTAATAACATTTATCTAATGTCAATCTATATTTTATTCTTTTAAATGTAATTAAAACCCTTTCGCCAAAAATTGAATTGCTCATTATTATCCTAAAGGTCCGTTATTATTATCACAAGGCGCTATACCTTCATCATGCGTATGTGTACATCCAGTTCCTGTTACTTCGTTGTATCCACATTCCGCATTATGCTGATGATCACATGAAATACCGTAGATAGGATCAAAGCTACATACTCCCAATACTAAAGTTATGACTGCTAAATTTCTAAATAATTTCTTCATATCATTTTCCTCCAAAAAAGTTTTACGGGTTGATTATATATTATTAGTAAAAGTTTATCTATAGCTGATTATAGAAACTTGACAAGTGTGCAACAATAAAATAAAAAACCATTAAATAAAATTTGATAATGTTTAATAATACCAACAAACAAAAAAAGGAGTAAACGATCAGAAATCAATTTACTCCTTGTTTTGGCTATATTTTAGAAACCATTTATATTAGTTTTTGTATATGCAGCGTCCATTCAGATAGGTAGCACATACTTTTATATCTTTGATTTTATCCGTATCTGTCTTAAACGGAGATTGTTCTAAAACAACAAAATCAGCGGCTTTGCCAACCTCAATTGATCCTTTTAAATTCTCTTCAAATGAGGCATAGGCACCATGAATCGTGAAAGATTGAATTGCTTCTTCAACACTTAAAGCCTGACTTGGAATATAAGGTCCTTGTCCGTGAGTAGAAGAGCGTGTGACAGCACATTGCATACCCTTCAAGACATCTGGCAATTCTACAGGACAGTCTGAACCGTTTGAAGCGTGACTGACATCAAATAAAGTCTTGAATGCGTAGCTTGTCTGAGCACGTTCATGTCCCACACGTTCCTCAACAATCATAATATCATAATCTAAGAAAATAGATTGAATATAAGCCTGTAGTTCTAATTCTTTAAATTTGTCTAAAATATCAGGTCGGGTAATTTGACAGTGAACGATTCCATGACGATGATCTGTTCGCGGATGTCTGGTTAATGTTCTTTCATAGGCTTCAATAATCATATCAGCTGATTTGTCTCCGATGGAATGAATAGCAACCTGCATACCATGACTTGATGCATAATCGACCATTTCATTCAATTCATCTTGAGTAAATACCTGAACACCGGTACGTGTTGGATCATCTGCATAAGGAACCGACATTAAGGCAGTTCTTGCCCCTAGAGAACCATCTGCCATTAGCTTTAATGGACCAATTTTAAAATATTCCGTTCCTTTACCAGTATTATAGCCATCATTTAAAAATTCTTTTAATGTGTCTAGCTTAGTAAAATGTGATTGCTCATAAAGTTTGATTGTCATCTTATTTTCTTCATCTAATTCTTTGAATGCCTGCAAAATATCTTTATAGTTTTCAAATACTACTAGATCATCTGATTGTGCCGATGTAATTCCATAAGTGTTTAATTCATGAAACGCTTTGATAAGCATTGTTTTTATTTCATCTACTGTAGGCTGAGGCACTTTACTGTAAATAAGGTTTAAGGCATTTTCTTTAAATACTCCATTTAATTCATTATCAACGATTTCAAATTCTCCGCCTACTACCGGTTCCATATCCGGTGTTAATCCTAAAAGTTCAATCGCTTTTGAGTTGCATACCAACACATGACCGCAGGCACGGGTAATTAAGATTGGATGTTGAGTAGATACTAAATCCAAATCATAGCGTGTTGGGAAACGATGAACATCACTAAAGAAATCATGATTCCAGCCTCTTCCTTTTACCCAGCTTCCCTCTGGAATATGGTTTTTTTGAATATATGTTTTTAAGCATTCCAATACATCATTAAGAGATGTTGTGGCAGCAGCTAAATTTGCCATATTCAATGTATAGCCAAAATTTAAGACATGCATATGACTATCGTTAAAACCTGCCGTGACAAATTTATTTTCCAAATCAATAACCGCTGAAGCTTCATCAGCATGTCGCAAAGCTTCTTCATTCGTACCGGCATAGATAAATTGATTATCCTGTACGACAAAGGCTTCACAGAATCCCTGAGTAACGGTATAGACCTCCCCATTGATATAAATTGTTTTCATGATTCCCACTCCTTTATATTAAATCTATTTAAATTCTAGCGCATTTTAATGCATACTGCCAGTAATTTATGCTTTATCATAAGTTTTCCATGATAAATAAAAACTGGCAGCTATTCCTATGTATAACTGCCACGTTCTCAATATTAATATACTAAGAGAGGCTTATTAGCTTTTTCTTTTATGATAGAGTTGTATTGCCAACAGATAAAAAACAATAAATAAAACAAAGCACCAAGCAAATGCCAAAATCAAATAATTGCCAACTGGTTGTCCTAAAAATAAGGCTCTTAAGCTTTCCGCAATAGGTGTAAATGGCTGATATCTAGTGAAGAATTGAAGAAATGTTGGCATATTTTCGACAGGTACAAAACAAGAACTCAAATATGGAAGAAACATTCCAAAATAAGAGAATGCCCCTACTGCTTCTAAGCTAGGACAAAATAATCCCCAAACAATAGATGCCCATGTATACATCAGTACAAAACTAAAAATCAAGACAAAAGCAAGAAATGCCTCTATGATATTCATGTGAAAACGGAAATTTAAAAAATGAGCAACAGTGATAATAATAACCACAGTAATTAAAGTACGTGCAAAAGTTGCGAACATATGTCCATTTAATACGGCTGACTTTCCTATTGCCATAGTTCGGAAACGGTCAATGATTCCTTTTTCCATGTCTTCTTTCACAGATACTGCGGTCATAGAAGCACTGCTGGCGATTCCCATCAATAAGATCCCCGGCATAACATAATCTATATAATTAAAACCCGGCAAGTGCATTGTGCCGCCAAACACAAAGATCAGTAATAACAGCTGCATAAGAGGTAAGATAGCAACCATGATCAAGATTTCTGTATGTCGAACAGTATGTTTCATACTGCGTAATACCATCGTGTAAGTATCCATCATATTCATTTTTAATTTATACATATGTTTCTCCTTTTTTATCAACAAGGTTTAGGAAGACATCTTCTAATGAAGCTTTCTTCTGATTAAAAGAAGTGGGAGCAAGGTTATGGGTTTTCATCAAGGTTAGAATATTAGTAACCTGAGTAATCCCATCTGTGATTTCTAATGTCACATTTAAAGCATCCCTATCTGAAGTAATTATATGATCAGAAAATATATCAAGCATTTTTTCCATTTCTTTTGATTCTTGAAAAGAAAAAGTGATGTATTCATTTGAAGAAAGCTCTTTGATTTGATCCACACTCCCGTCGGCAATAATAACCCCATCGTGTAAGATTGCCACATGATCAGCTAACTGTTCCGCTTCTTCTAAATACTGCGTCGTTAAAAAGATCGTTACCCCTGATTCTTTTAATTCTTTGATCATTCTCCACATACTATTTCTGCTTTGAGGATCTAATCCTGTAGTAGGTTCATCTAAGAAAATAACTGATGGATGTCCAGTTAAACTCATCGCAATATCTAAACGCCTTCGCATCCCTCCCGAATAAGTGGAAACACGTCGATCTTTAGCGTCTTCTAATTGGAAATCTCTTAATAATTGTATTGCGTGCTTTTTTGGGTTAAGGACATGACATAGACGTGCAACCATCTCCATATTCTCAAACCCAGTTAGAATCTCATCTACTGCGGCATACTGTCCAGTTAAACTAATGCTTTTTCTAACCATTGCTGCTTCCTTTTTTACATCATATTGACAAACACTGGCCTGACCTTCATCTTGAGTAATTAAAGTGGACAATATTTTAACTGTGGTTGTTTTTCCGGCACCATTTGATCCTAATAAACAGAAAATAGTTCCTTTTTTCACCTGAAAATGAACACCGTTTAATACATGCTTATCCTGATAAGCTTTTTTTAGATTAGTAACTTTTATAGCGTAAATATTTTCTTTTTCCATAGGATCTCCTTTAAGAATGATTTAACAAAATATCTAAAATCCATTGTGGTTCAGGATATGAAACATTTTGATGTAACGTATGGCGTAGTGCCATAGAATGCAGTGTATCTGAGAATAAATAAAGTAAAGCATACGGATCACCTGGACGAATGCTTCCCTGCTTTTGTCCCTTCTTAATGATATCGACTGTTATGGAGGCGTCTTCTTCTTGTTTCAGCACCTTCTTATAAATATGCGCTGGAATGCCTTCGTTTTGTTTTAGCTGTGCTATCAACATAAAGAATTTAGCATTTGCATCGTCTTCTTTTAAGCACTGTATAACGGCTTCAATCACTTTCTTAAAATATGCAACAGGATCGACCTCTTCTATATTGATCCATTGCTTGTTCTCTTGGATTGCAATATCTACTAAAGTCTCTAAAAGAATTTCTTTTGATTTATAATAATGAAATAATAATCCTTCACTGATTGAAACTGCCTTCGATATTTCACTTGTTTTGGTTGCGGCATAACCTTTTTTTACAAATAAGTCCAAAGCTGTTAATGCAATCTCTTCCGCTTTCTTTTCTTTTTGTTCTTGTCTTGTTGTCATAGTCTTCTCCTTTCATTAAGTATTTACTCATTGAGTTATTACTCAATAAATATAACAAAATTATTTTATACTGTCAATAGTTACGATGCCTGAGAAAAGAAAAAGCACATTGCTGTGCTTAACTGTTTATATACGTTCATTTTCTAATAATGATAGAATAACTTGTGCTGCCTGAGTTGAGGCTTTTTCTTCATTTTCTTCATAAGTGTCAACGGCTTCATTCCCTGCTTCATCACTGGCACAGCGAATAATCAATAACGGGATATTCTCCAACTGACATACTTGTCCGATCGCAGCACTTTCCATATCTACCATTTCTGCCTGATAAGTTTTCGCTAAGCGCTTTGCTTTGGCTTCATCTGCAATAAAACTGTCTCCGCTTATGATACGACCTACCTTAGCAGGAAGTTTCATTATTTCCATATGCTTTAAAGCTTTATCGATTAATCCCAAATCACATTGAAAGACGCTTAAATAAGGCGGAAATTCAATCATTTGCTGTGGATCGACATCATGATACGTTACTTCTTTTGCCACCACAAGATCAAGTGGGTGAATGTCGCTTCCGATGCCACCCGCAATGCCGCTGTGAAGGAGACAATCCGGTTGAATCGCATCAATCATATGTTTTGTACAGTAAGCTGCATTGACTTTTCCACAGCTGGTGATCGTAAGATAAATATCATATTTTTTATAGTGTCCGTAATAAGTTTTTAATCCATGGTTATCACTTTGTTCAACTAAGCCAAAGTGTTTAATATAGTCTGTCGCTTCTATTGTCAGAGCGGTTATAATTCCAATCTTCATCCTCTTCTCCTTTTAAAAAAAGCGGTCAATGACCGCTTAGAATTTTAAGTTTCTTGGTGTACGTGGGTAAGGAAGCACATCACGAATGTTTTGAACACCGGTAATATACATTACTAAACGTTCAAATCCCAATCCGAATCCGGCATGCTTAACGCCACCGTATCTTCTTAGATCCATATACCATTGTAATGATTCCTGATCAACACCCATTTCATCCATACGTGCCGCTAAAACGTCATAGCGTTCTTCTCTTTGACTGCCACCAACTAATTCTCCAATTCCCGGAACTAATAGGTCAGCGGCTGCCACTGTCTTTCCATCATCGTTGACACGCATATAGAAAGCCTTGATATCTTTTGGATAGTCTTTCAAGAAAACGGGTCCTTTCACCACTTCACTGCATAAATAGACTTCATGTTCACTGGCAAGATCAATTCCCCATTCAACCGGATATTCAAATTTCTTACCTGATTTAATTAAAATATCCACGGCATCACTATAGCTTAAACGTTTAAATTCTGAATTTAATACGTGAGTTAAACGATCCAATAATGTCTTATCAACAAATTGGTTTAAGAATTCCATTTCTGCCGCTCCGTTGTCTAATACATATTGAATGCAGTATTTTACCATATCTTCAATAAGGTTCATATCGTCATCCAAATCAGCAAAAGCAATTTCCGGTTCGATCATCCAGAATTCACTGACATGGCGGCTGGTGTTAGAGATTTCTGCTCTGAAAGTAGGTCCGAATGTATAAACATCTCTAAACGCTAAGGCAAAAGATTCTACATGTAATTGTCCTGAAACTGTCAAAGAGGCTTTCTTCCCAAAGAAATCTTCTTCGTAGTTGCCATCATTTCGAGTTGTAACGGTGAAAGTTTCTCCTGCTCCTTCAGCATCGTTTCCGGTAATGATCGGAGCGTGGATATAGACAAATCCCTGATCTTGGAAAAATTCATGGATTGCCATTGCAAGTAATGAACGGATTCTAAATACTGCCATAAAAGTATTAGTACGAGGTCTTAAATGTGGTATCTCTCTTAAATACTCCATACTATGGCGTTTCTTTTGCAGCGGATAATCTTCGTCACAATCTCCCTCGATCGTGATTTCAGTAGCTTCGATTTCGAATGGTTGTTTTGCGTCCGGTGTCAGCTTAAATTTTCCTAAGATTTTTAAAGCAGCTCCGGTTTTTACTTTCTTGATTTCATCAAAGTTTTTCAAACTTTCTTCTACATACACAATTTGTGCATTTTTAAAATATGTTCCATCATTTAATGCAATAAATCCTACTTTTCCATTATCACGATTTGTACGTACCCATCCTTCGATTTCGACGTATTCCAATGATTCACTTTCTACGATATTTCCTGAAATGACCATTTCATATAACTCTCTGATTGTTTCAAACTCAAACATGGTTTCTTCCTCCTTTTGTAAATAAAAAAGCCGCTCCTAAAAAGGAACGACTAAGCGCGGTACCATCCTTACTTCATCTTTAAACAAGATGCTCTCTAAGCTTTAACGCCGCTAAGCGAGATAGTCTACTCACATTTCTCCTATCTAGTTCATTGAGTGTTACATAGCATCTAAGTGTTTTGCTTTCACCATCCAAAACTCGCTTAATAGGCGATGTATGCTCTCAAATCATTACTTGTACCTATATTATTACCATCTTCCTAAATATTTATCAATACTTTTTTTACAATTCCTCTTCTACGTCATCATTTAGATGCATTTTGATTGCTAATTCCTGAATAGCCACAACAACATCTACCGTCTGCACCTCAACACCGGGGCGCACAGTAAAATGCGTATGAGTGAAATCAACGATTCCTTTAATACCCAAATCCATCAAACGATTAACTGTTTCCTGTACATTTTGTGAAATAGCCAAGATGGCAATTTTACACCCTTTAGGGAAATTCCCTTCCAAATCATCAATATTATAAAGTTTAACTCCGAATCTTTCTCCCATTTTATTTGGATCTAAATCAAAGGCACATACGATTTGTCCCACAGTGTACTGCCAGCGATTATACTTTAAAATGGCACTTCCTAAATTTCCTACCCCTATTAAGATAATAGGTTCATGTAATCCTAATCCTAACACTTCGTTAAAGACATCAATCAAATGCTTGACATCATATCCTTTTCCTCGGCGCCCTAAATTCTCTGTTTTAGAGAGATACGTAAAATCACGTCGGATCGTTGTATCTTGAATCCCTGTGGCTTCATAAAGTTCACTTGATAGAAAAACTTCTTTTCCTTCATGCTGCATTTTACGCAATGCTTTTAGATAAATAGGATATCTTGACATGGTGGCTTTTGATATTTTCGGCATTTTTTTATCCATCAAATCATCCTTTCTTCCTTTATTTTACCTAAATTCTATAGTTCTTACAACACTAAACTTGGTCTTGCACTCAGCTTTAAGTCCGCAAAGCATTTTTGATCGTACATATAGCTTCCTGCCATGGCGATCATTGCCGCATTATCCGTACAGCACCATAATGGCGGCAATACAAGTTCAATCGGTTCTTTTTCAAATGCCGCTGTCAGGTCGGCTCTCAGCTTAGAATTGGCACTGACACCACCGGCAACAATAACCTGTTTCACTTCATAGGCTTTTGCGGCACGCAATGTCTTGCTGACTAAGATACCTAACGCTGCTTCTTGGAAAGAACATGACAAGTCTTCCTTATTGACTTCTTCATGACGCTGATCCATTTTATGAACTAAATTGATCACAGCTGACTTTAGTCCGCTGTAAGAAAAATTATACGTATCATCATCCAATGGACGAGGCAAAGGATAGACCGGTTTTCCGTTTTTGGCTAAGCGGTCAATTTCCGGTCCGCCGGGATATGGCACATGGATCACTCTTCCGACTTTGTCATAGGCTTCACCAATCGCATCATCTAAGGTAGTTCCGATGATTTCAAATTGAAGATGATCACGCATATAAACAAGCTCAGTATGTCCTCCGGAAACAACAAGTGCCATCAATGGGAATTTCAGTTCACTGACTAGCTGATTAGCATAAATATGTCCAGCAATATGATGCACCCCAATTAAAGGCTTGTCACAAGCATAGGCTAAGGTTTTAGCCGCCTGCATTCCGACATGCAATGAACCGATCAGTCCCGGTCCGCGAGTTACGGCAACTGCATCGATCTGATCCATCGTCATCTGTGCTTTAGCCAAAGCTTCTTTGATAACGTAGGAAATGTTTTCTACATGCATGCGGCTGGCTAATTCAGGCACAACCCCTCCATAAAGCTTATGGGTTGCAATTTGTGTCGATACGACATTGGCAAGCAATTCTTGTTTATCTTTTAAAATAGCAGCTGCGGTTTCATCACAGCTTGATTCAATAGCGAGTATAACAGCCATTATTGTTTCACCTCTTTCATCATTAAATGTGCATCCTCAATAGGATCGGTATAATAATTCTTTCTTATCGATACCCGTTTAAAGCCAAAAGATTCATATAATGAAATAGCCGGGGTATTGCTGACACGAACCTCAAGCGTAAAGATCGGAGCCTTATTTTTGATGCCATCTTCTAAGCAGTACGCAACAAGCTGTTTGGCATATCCATGGCGCTGATAACGTTTTCCCACTGCTACATTTGTAATTTCCACATAAGGATTTTTGATCCAGTAGCCTATGTAGCCCACGATTTCATTATCAATGCTTAAAACGATGTAGGTCGCAAAAGGATTTTGTGTCAATTCAAAGATAAAATCTTCTTCTTTCCATGGACTGCTGAACAGTTCCTTTTCTAACTCCAGAATCAAAGGCAAGTCCTCTGCCTGCATCTTTCTTAGCATTGTTTCTTTGCCTCCACCCCTTTGATATAAGTAGGAACTAAACGGTCACAATCTTCTATGTACGGTGCTTTTCTGCTTAATAAATAGAGGTTGTCACACAATGGAATCTCATCGGCTAAAGCTACTACCGGGAAATCAGGATGCTCACCCTTAAATACTTCAAAAGCTTCTGCTTCCATTAAAGTATCTTCCATTAACGGCTCACCGTTTTCATACATTCCGACATAGAGTTTATTTCCTCTGGCATCGATAATCGTAATCGCTTTTTGATCTCCGGCAAGCATCGCTAAAGATGAAACAGCTTTTAAACGAATCGGCATCACACTGCTTAATGTTTTAGCAATCGTCATCGCAATACGAACTCCGGTATATGATCCCGGTCCTAAAGAAACGACCATTTCATCAATATCCTTCATTTGCCAGTGCTGTCCGTCCATCAAATCCTTTAATACCGGAATAGCAAGCTCTGACTGCTGTTTCAATGCTTCTAGCTGACGACAAGCTCTTAGCAGTCCATCTTCATATAATGCGATCGCTAAATAATGATTTGATGTATCCATTACGATTGTTCTCATGCCAATACCTCCTTACACAATGTTTCATAAGCAAATCCATGTGGAACAAACTCAATGGTTCGTGTTTGTTCGTCTATATATTGAAGATTAATCTCCAAGTATTCTTCCGGTATATCTTCCTGCATATACATCGGCCATTCAATGACACTGAGTGCTTCACTGTCAATATATTCTCCAAATCCCAAATCTTCATAGCCGTCTTCTAAGCGGTAAGCATCAAAATGATACAATGGCAGACGTCCGCTGTGATATTCCTTCAATATTGTAAAAGTAGGAGAATTAACAATTTCTTTTACCCCTAAGCCTTTGGCAATACCTTTTGTAAACGTCGTTTTCCCAGCTCCTAAATCTCCTGTTAACAAAATTACTGTATGTTCTTTGATTGCCTGCCCTAGCTTTAATGCGATTCTGCTTGTTTCTTCTACACTGTTTACCGTTACTTTATACATATTATCACCCACTTCATTTTAACAAGTTTTATAAAAGAAAAAAAGTAGAATACCACTACTTTTCCTTCCGTTTAAATTCCTGATACACATGATACCAATGTTCACTAAATCCATGCTTGAAAGGCCCACTGGATGTTTTTGCCATCTCGATCAGCTCTTCTAACTGTGACCTCAAAATAATATCTAATTCATCAGGATAATGCATTTTGCGCTGATGCTGACGGTACTCCTCTTCATCAAGCACTTTGTATTTACAATCAGGAAAAACTTTTAAATCCAGATCATAGTCGATATATTTTATTGCCTCTCCATCCCAAAGACTGGGACTAGCTAAGTTACAATAGAAATATACTCCATTATTCCTTATCATACAAATTACATTATACCATTCATGGTTAGGAAAATAACAGATTGCCGGTTCCCTCGTACACCAGACTCTACCATCCGCTTCTGTCACCAATGTCTTTACATTGATCACAATCGTATGATCCTCATTTGCATCAAGAACTAAACCTTTAGACCAACTGCGATGAATCTTTCCATCATGTTTATAACTATGGATAAGGACTTCATCACCTAATTTAGGTTTATTCATGACCTGCCTTCTTTCTATAACGTAAATATTATACACAATTTACAGAAAAATAGATAGTCTCAATTTTATTTATCGAAAATGGCTTTTAAAAAACAAAAAAATGGTCCCGGATATACAGTTTCATCAAGGTGTATTCCACCATTTGCCGATAGTCGGAACTTTCCTTTTCTTTTTATATTCTTTATTTTCTGCATATCTTCTTCCATTTTTTGTTTTAAATTCGTGTAATAACTCGAATACACGCTTATTTTAACAAAGGCAAAATGAAAAAACTGTCGAAACAACGTAACAATTCAAAGATTTTTGATAAATTTACTACGTTTTTAGTATTCCTTAGGTTATTTACTCTTATCCCGTTTTCTGCCTTTGCGCTTTTTTAGTTTTCCTCCCCATGATTCCCAACTAAAAAAGACTTTATTATTTGGTTTGTCCCTCTCACCTCCACGTTACCATTCTAACAGAACTTTATGTTTCGATAAATAGTTAAGTGTGTCTACACATTTCTTGCATATTTGCGCTTTTATTTAAATATCTTGTCGGATTATGTCTAAATAATTTTGTGGATACGCAAAAAAAGCAGCTTTATAAAAAAAGTTGCTTTTTCAACTAATTTAGGGAAACTCACTTTGAATTTCACATTTAAACTCCGTTTGATCCACTGTTTATTGCGTAAATCCCCTAAATTTCATTACTTATTTCCATTACTCAATCATTATAGCAAATCTCACTATGAACGATAGTAAGATGTGTGTATACACACTACAGCTTGACAACCTTCTTTAATTTTGGTAATAAAACCGTCACAAGAACAAAGCAAACCACTAAAGTTGCCAAATTATAAGGTAAATTATAGATAAAGGAATACCAATATTTGCTCATTCCTGCCGGTGTGTTCTGATAAAAAAGGAAAACCCCGGAAAAATAATGGGATAAAAACTTCAATAGCATCGCAAACCCTATGCCAATAGGAAGCTCCCAGCCGTTTTTTAAACGGATATTTTTAATTAGTGCCGCTAAGCCGCATACTCCAAATGGAATTAAATAGTCTAATGCGACAGACCACCATCCCCAAAAAGTAGCGATACCTACAGCAAATAAAATGATGGAAGCGCCTGCCCCTACAATAATTCCGCCTTTAACACCTAAAAGGTATGACGCTAAAAAGATGGCAATTAATGAAAACGAAATATTGCCGCCAAACGGCATCCCCGGCAGGGCTCGATTGACAAATTCCATTGCGACTTCTAAGGCGATGAACATTGCGATATAGCTCATCCATAATACTTTTTTGTTCTTCATACTTTCTCTCCTATCTTTATATAATGCCACCGCCAAATAAAAAGGCTTTCCAAAGTGGAAAGCCAATAGTTCCTATTTAGCTCTCTCTACGCTGGTATTATCCAGTATCAGATTCAAAGGGTTGAACATTGGTTCTCTCAGCAGATGCACCCCTGGCAGATATTATGATAGAACCATTCCCCCTAAATAGCAAGTATTTTTTATAGGAGGCTTGTTAAATAATTAACACATTTTAGTATGGTCTTTTCTTATAAATAGGCATATAATAGAATTGATTTTAAAAAAAGGGGTGTATTTATGGCAAAAATTATTTCTGTTAATGCAGGAAGTTCATCATTAAAATTCCGTTTGTTTGAAATGGATGACGAAACTCCGATCACTTCCGGAGTTATCGAAAGAATCGGATTTGACGATGCGATCTTTACAATCAAATACAACGGTGAAAAAGACGTAAAAACATTACCAATCAAAGATCATAAAGTAGCAGTACATTTATTACTGGAAGCTTTGATTGATAAAAAAATTGTAAATTCATTAGACGAAATCAAGGGAGTTGGTCACCGTGTTGTTCATGGTGGAGAATATTTCAGTTCTTCAGCTATCTTTGATCAAGATACAGCAGATAAGATCGATGCGATCAGAGCGTTGGCACCTTTACATAACCCAGCCCATTTAACTGGTTATTATGCCTTCAAAGAAGCCATTCCTACTGCTGGAGCGGTTGCGGTATTTGACACAGCATTCCATCAGACAATGGAACCAAGTTCATATATCTATCCAATCCCATATAAATATTACACTGAAAATAAAGTAAGAAAATACGGGGCACATGGAACTAGCCACTTCTATGTATCACAAAAAGTGATTGAAAAATTAGGAAATCCTGAACATTCAAAAATTATCGTTTGTCACTTAGGTGCCGGTGGAAGCTTAAGTGCCGTTAAAGATGGAAAATCAATTAATACTTCAATGGGATTAACTCCATTAGCAGGTATTATGATGGGAACTCGTTCTGGAGACGTTGATCCTTCTATTATTTCTTATATTTGCGAACAAACAAATATTTCTGTAGAAGAAATGATTGATATCTTAAATAAACAATCCGGTCTGTTAGGTGTTTCTGGCGTTTCAAGTGACTTCAGAGATGTTGAAAAGGCAATGAAGGAAGGAAACGAAAGAGCAAAATTAGCAAGACAGATTTTCGTAAGACGTGTTGCTGATTATATCGGACGTTACTTTGTTCAAATGGGCGGATGCGATGCGATTGCATTTACAGCCGGAATCGGTGAAAACTCATTCAGCGGTCGTCATGATATTTTAGAAGCTATCAAAGAAGCTTTAGGAATTCAGATCAATGAAGACATCAACCATGAAGCAATCGGTGAAGAAGCCTTGATCAGTACACCTGAATCAAAGATCAAAGTCTTTGTTATCCCTACTGATGAAGAATTAGTCATTGCTAGAGATACTAAACGTTTATTAAACTTATAATAAAAAGAGCTTCGGCTCTTTTTTTATTTCAGTAAATTTTTTTCAACAAATTCTTTAATCACTTCTCGATCAGTAAAAACAGGACAAAATGGTTTTCTTAAATCTAATCGCTGCATATCGATAGAACGAATATCGCTCAGCTGTATTCTGCTTTTTAATCTTTTCCCATAATATTCAATTTCTATATCCATCTCAAATTGAGGATGGCACGGTTTAGAATCTTTTTTTATAGATGTACTCGGAATGACTAATGCTTTATATCCCAGATCTTTTAGTACATAGCACCAATGACCATCCATCAGTTCTTTGGGGAATCCACGCCCAATATTGAAATATGCCATTTGATGTTCCTTAGGTCGATCATGCAAGCGATAATAAGTGCTTGCGCTTTCACCGGAACCTTTAGGGACCAGATTGCAGTAGAAATATTCTAGCTGATTGGTTAAATGCAGCAGAGAACAGCAATATTTTTCAACATCATACATACCTGTTTCTTTAATATGAGATAGGGATTTACTGATTTCAAATAAATCTTCATTCATACCCATAAAATTATCCTCCTAATTCACTATTCACATTTTTTCTCTTGTTTACTACACTTTCAGTATTCACTCTTTTTTTGATTTCATTCACATCTTTCCAAAAGTAAATCTCCAAGAATTCTTCAAAAAACGATTCGATCTTTAACTTTCTTTCTATATTAGAGAATAATTCCTGTTATAAAATGACTTTAAAAATTTATTTTTATAAGAAACAGTGTTATAATGTTGTACAGGAGGGCAAAGTTATGACAAAAGTAGATTTAAGTGGTTATGCAAAAAAATTTGAGGATGATGTGACATCTTTCAATGACTATGAAGCGACAGATTATGTACGCTCATTAAAAAACGAGGGGTTGCTTGATGAAGCGATTGAAGTTGGCAGTACTTTCCGTTCAATGTGCCCAAACTTAAAAGGATATATCAACCAATATGGATATGCCTTATACAATAAACATATCAATATCCCGGTAAATAAAATTTCTGAAAATGAATTTCTATTCTTCAGTTTTGCCAATGATATTTTGGGAATGTGCAAACAAGAGAAGTACTCTCCATATGAAGTCACTGTCAATCGTATGATCAAGTACATCACTTCACAAAATCCAATCAATTATGACAAGTATCTTGAAACATTAAAATTATTGGATCCAAAGTTGTTATCTGATCAGCCGTTACTAATCAAAGAAAGAAATCAAGAAGGTGAGTCTCCATTAGAAAGATGGTATCGCCAAATGGTCAAAGTACATTACGATATGCAAAACTACAAAGACTGCATTACTTATGCAAACAATGCATTAGCAATGATCCATAATTTTCATTACCGTAATTTACAATGGATCAAATATTATCGTGCATGCAGTCAAGTAGCTTTAGGCAACTATGAAGAAGGGCAGCGTGATTTCCTAGCCTTGCAGGGGCAAATCAGAGATATCAATTTCTATGAAGTACTTTATACAACGTATTCTTCATTGAATGATGATAAGAAAGCTAACACATTCCTGCTTTATGATCTTTATCAAAGCGGATATGATGTAAGTAAAACCGATTTATTTAACAACTTATTAAAGGCATGTCAGAAAGCTGAGTATACCGCTTTAGCCGATCTTGTTTCATTATTCTTGAAGAAGATTGAAAAAGAAGCGGGAAAAATCACAGAAATTGAAAATGATCCCTATGCCAATGAAGACAGCGGAATCATTTATGATCGTATGATGGAGGAACTGACAGCGCATTTAGATAAGCTGGTAGATCGTGTTCAGGGTAAAGTTATCTATTACAACAAAGAAAAACAATTCGGTAATATCAAGACACCTCAGGATGATACCATCTTCTTTAGACAAGCAGATTATATTTATGATGAAGAAGTGCAAAAATATGATGTGGTTGAATATACGGTGATACCGGCATATGACCGTAAAAAAGATGAACAGACAAGCCGTGCAGTATTACTCACACTTGAATATTCAGACTAAAAAAAGGGAGCAATCCCTTTTTTATTTATAATATTTATTTTTTATTAAAAAATCCTTGATCTTACTTACCGAATAATCGCTAATGACATGTTCGATCAGACAGGCATCTTCACTTGCCTGTTCTTCTTCTATTTCTAACACCTTTTCAAACAACAGCTGAATGACATGGTGCTTTTCACATATAAATTTAGCTTTTTCTTCACCCGCAGGAGTAAGTAGGATATCATGATATTTTTCATTAATAACAAGACCATATTCAGCTAATACGTTCATCGCATTATTGACACTTGCCTTGCTGACATTTTTCTTTTTGGCAATATCACTGACTCTGGCTTTTTTGCCGTTTTGCTGGAACTCATAAATGATCTCCAAATAATTTTCCATTGCGATTGTAATTTCGCTCATAATATCACTCCTTGTGCTTAGAATACCATATTTTTTAACGTTCTACAAGTTTCACTCTTTTTTTATTTACGGCATATTCTATAGAGAACGGAGGAAAATATGGGACAACTACTTGCTTTACCTGCTTTACTGATAGTATTTCTATGCTCACTATTTAACTGGTTTTCTACTTTTCTTGGCTCAACCCTTGTTTATTTAGTGAATGACCATAATCATAAGCTAAATGAGATTGCTTTAGGAAGTTCATCCGGGATCATGATTGCCGCTACTTTCTTTTCTTTATTAATGCCTGCAATCGATCTGCTGGAAGGACAGCCAAAATATTTTTTGGGTTTTTTACCGGTTGCTTTTATGGTCGGTGCGATCTTTGTCGGTTTGATGGATCGTTATTTACCCCATGAACATCTTTTGACCCACGAAACGGAAGGAAGATCATCACATTTTTCTAGAGCCAAACTGCTGATGCTGGCAATGACCCTGCACAATATTCCCGAAGGTCTTGCGGTTGGTGTTGCTTTTGCAAACCCAAATCCGGAAGCACGCATTGCCGCATTAATCTTATCGATTGGAATCGGAATTCAAAATTTTCCGGAAGGCTTAGCTATTTCTTTACCGATGCATCAGGCTGGTACATCTAAATTTAAAGCCATGATGTATGGGCAATACTCAGCAATGGTTGAAGTACCCGCTGCCTTGCTGGGTTACTTAGCCGCTACTGTTTTTAATTCAATTCTTCCATATGCCTTGGCGTTTGCCGGCGGGGCAATGCTGTTTGTAGTCGTTGAAGAATTAATTCCCGAAAGCAAAAAGAATGATGCGACCATTTTAGGATCTTTGACCTGCATGGTTGGATTTATTATCATGATGGCTCTCGATATCCTTTTAGGATAAAATCGATGAAAAGAACTGGCTTGTAAAACGTAAAGTCAGTTCTTTTCATTAAAGGATATATTAATAGTAAAACTATTATCTCAATCATTGATGAGCTTCACTTACTCAATAAGCGTTTATAAGTATAATCAATGAAAAAGGCGCCAAGCGGAGCTGTAATTAAAATAGCTAAAACCGCCACGGTTAATACGATGTTTCCGCAAGCTAATCCCATCGCTAAAGGAACGCCGCCAATAGCCGCCTGTACTGTTGCTTTGGGTGTATAAGCAATCATACAGAACAAACGTTCTTTTCTATCCAGCTTTGTTTTTATTAGACACACCCAGACTCCCAGCATTCTAAAGGCAAGGACACCAAAGATTAGGATAATTGCCATGACTCCGGCTGATAAAGCATAGTTGAGATCGACTGTTGCTCCCACTAAAACAAACAGGATAATTTCCGAAGCAACCCACAGTTTGTTGAACTTAGCGGATAAGCGCACAGCGACATTTTCACGTTTTCTTTGCATTGCGATTCCTATACTCATGATTGAAATGAGCGCAGAAAAAGGAATAATAGCTGAAAACCGATCCTCTATGCTTACCAATATAAAAGCAATACATAACAGGATAATGACTTTCGCTGTATCACGGATATGCACATTCTCAAAATATTTAGCCAGAATTCCGCCAATCACAATACCGATCAATATCCCCAAAACAATTGAAATCGGAATATGAATAAAGCTTTGCATGGATACAGCGTTCCCCTGAGCAAGACCGGTAAATGCAGAAAACATAACAATTACAAAGACATCATCAACCGAAGCTCCCGCTAATATAAGCTGGGGAATACTGTTTTTAGTCCCATACCCCTCTTCCATCAGCTTCAGCATCTTGGGTACGATCACGGCAGGAGAAACTGCTCCGACAACGGCTCCCATGATCGCTGCATCTAATAAAGATATTCCCAGTAATTTAGGGGCAAGAAGAAGCATTCCCAGCATTTCAAAGCAGGCGGGCACAAAGCACATGAATACGGCTGGACGTCCTACTTTTTTAAGATCATTTAAATCTAAAGACAAGCCCGCTCTCATTAAAATAATGATCAAAGCGATGCGCCTTAAATCAGAGGATATAGTCAAAATAGAATGATCAATCAAATTCAAAAGATGTGGCCCCAATAAGATTCCGGTAATAATCATTCCGGTCAAGCTAGGCAATTTAATCTTCTTACAGAGCCACCCCATAAACATACCTAACATTAATATATAAGCAATACTCAACAACATACAACTTCCTCCTTTGGCATAAAAAAAGCTAATGTCCCCTACATTATAAAATGTAGAAGTCATTAGCTCGTAAGCAGTTTTAGTTTCATCACTAAGGGAGAACTTCATTCCCTGCAAAAAGTATACGGTTTAATTGAAGATTTGTCAATAATGAAATAGTAAGTTCTTCATACTCTATTCAGGAAATTGTAAATACATATATCCAAGCAGTTCTAGTCTGCTCATCTCAAGCTTCCTAATCGCATTTTCCTGGGAAATATTCCAAATTTCTCCTGTTTTCAGCAAATTTTAAAACAGTACATATAATAGTTAAATATTAATTAGCAGATGATAAGGCAGACAAGATATCCATTAATTCTTTCAAATCCTTGGCAATATAATCAGCTTGATATTCCTTCATTTCCGCTTCATCACCATAGCCATATAAAACTCCGATCGCTTTCAATTGGTTTTGATGTGCCCCAACAATATCATGCTGACGATCGCCTATCATAATAGCAGTGTTTGGATCCGAAATCTTTAACTGATCTAAAGCGTATGCAATGACATCTCCTTTTTTAGAACGGCTGCTGTCCATTGTTGCTCCGCAAATTTCTGTAAAATAATGAGAAAGGTGGAAATGATCCAATATTTTTTTCGCAAATTCTTCCGGCTTGCTTGTTGCTACTGCTAATATGTATCCTTTGTCCTTTAGTGCGGCTAAAAAATTTTCCATGCCATCATAAACCACATTTTCAAACAGACCTTTATCACTGAAATATTCACGATAATAGACAATCGCTTCTTGTGCTTTTTCATGATCAAACCCGTAATATTCCATAAAGCTGTCAACTAACGGCGGTCCTATAAAGCGCAGTAAATTTTGATAGTCTTCATCGATTCCATAATGTTTTAATGCATAGCTTACTGCGTTGGTAATGCCTAATGCAGGATCTGTTAAGGTCCCGTCTAAATCAAATAAAATTGTATTCATCTATATACCTCCGTTCTTTTTGACATATTCTATCATGGTTTATAAAAAAAAGAAATGCTTATTTGTCTTCTCTCAACAAATAGGCATTTCCATCTTGATCATAGAAAGTAAACATCTTGCCATAAGGCATATCAATCACCGGATCCACTTTTACACCACGATCACTTAACATTTGAAACGTAAACATGACATCCGGACTGGAAAGTAAGATTGAAGGATGTTCTAAATTGGTATTGGGGTTTTGATTCTTCATCATATCCTTATTATATAGAACAAAGCTCGTTTCAGCATCCTTTGGACAGACCTCCAGCCAATAATGATTTTCTCCCATCGGCTGTTTCATCTTTACTTTAAAATCAAGTTTTTCTACCCAAAAACGTTCAGCTTCTTCCTGATCATTTACATACAGGGTAATTTTTGAAATGGTTTTAATCATTTTATCATCTCCTCTTTTAGCGTGGCTGTTTTCTTTTTATTTAAACATAAGATATGCTATAATGGGAGAAAATAATGAAGAGGATTCAACATGAAAATACAAAATCAATTTACAATAAATATCATAGGCGACAGCATTGCAGCTGGTCAGGGCTGTTCTACATTTTGTCATACGAATGAAATGATCTTAGAGCTTGATGATAAAATCTGGTATCGCAGTAAGTCCCAAAACAGCTGGTCTGCCCTGCTTGAACAGGATTTAAGATCTGTCTATCCTGATTTAAATCTGATTAACAATGGCTGCTGCGGAGCAGATTCGACCCAAATTTTAAAAGGACTGGAGCAGCTCTATCATCAGGAAAATTTGATTTTATTGCTGGTAGGGGCAAATAATCGAAAAATCCAAAACGGGATGGAACAGCTTCGGCTGGATTTAGTCTCCATAATCCATCATTTAAAAAAACATGGCAGTCAGGTTGTTTTAATGACACCGCCGCCATCAACACTCAAAAACGAAAATTATCCCAATCGACTTTATCCTTTAGATGAAGTCACTAAAATTATTTGCGATACAGCACTCCAATTTAATTTATTATGTGTCGATCACTATGCACAGATACGTAAATACAGTGAGCAGCATTCACTGACGATTGAAGAATTGATGGAAGAAGCGGGATGTTTAAGCGATGGACTGCACCCAACAAATAAAGTCCAGACATTGATGGCTGACTATACAAAAAAACGGATCTTTGTTTGATCCGTTTTAAGCTTTAAACTGCATATTATACAATTTTGCGTATTCCCCGTCTTTAGCAAGCAGTGTTTCATGATCGCCTTGTTCAGCAATCCCGTCTTCTGTCAGTACAATAATGCGTTTAGCGTTTTTAATTGTTGATAAACGATGGGCAATCACAAACGTTGTACGATTCTGAGCCAGTTTTTCTAAAGATTCCTGTACCACTCTTTCACTTTCATTATCCAAAGCACTGGTTGCTTCATCAAAGATTAAGATTGGCGGATTCTTCAAGAAGACACGGGCAATCGATAAACGTTGTTTTTGTCCGCCCGATAATTTTACCCCGCGCTGACCGCAGTCGGTGTTATAGCCTTCCGGCAATTCCATGATGAAATCGTGCGCATTTGCATTTTTAGCGGCTTCTATAATTTCTTCATCTGTCGCCTCCGGCTTCCCATAGCGAATATTATCCATGATCGTTCCGGCAAACAAATACACATCCTGCTGAACGATTCCGATATTCTGTCTCAATGATTTTAAAGTTACATCTTTAATATTCTGATTATCAATTAAAATCTGTCCTTCGCTTACTTCATAGAAACGGGGAATCAAGCTGCAGATCGTCGTTTTCCCGGCACCTGAAGAGCCGACTAAGGCAATATATTCTCCACTGTCAACATGCAGATCAATATCTTTAAGAACATAATCCAGTCCTTCTTTATATTTAAATCCGACATGTTCAAAAGTGACTTCCCCATGGACTTGTTTTAATTCAATCGCATTAGGCTGATCCTGAATATCCGGTTCGATTTCCAGCATTTCCAAGAAACGGTTGAATCCTGTAATTCCTTCTGCAAACTGTTCAGTAAAGTTAATCAGCTTTTTAACCGGATCAATTAAGTTATTGATATATAGGATAAACGCAATCAAATCCGGTGTAGACATCTGCTGTTTCCCAATTAGAACAGATCCTACGATGATAACTGTGACAGTAATCATGCTGATGAAGGCACTTAATCCTGAGTGATAGCCGCCCATATACTTATAACTATTTTTCTTACTTAACACATACTGGTTATTGTTGTAGGCAAATTTTTCTTTTTCCTTTTCCTCGTTAGCAAAAGACTGCACGACACGAATCCCGGAAAGATTATCTTCAATACGGGCATTGATGTCCCCAATCTTACGTTTGTTGTTGGTAAATGCCTGATTCATCTTCTTATTGAAATACGAAGCAAAGATAACCATAATCGGTAAGAAAGCAAATACAATCAATGTTAATTGAACATCGATGGTCATCAAAATAATGAATGCCCCGATAAACTTAATCAGTGAAATCAGTAAATCTTCCGGTCCATGATGATACAACTCCGTCAATGAAAATAAATCATTGGTTAAACGTGACATCAATTGTCCGGTTTTTTGATCATCATAGAAGCTGAATGACAGCTTCTGATAATGCGCAAATAATTCTGAACGCAGATCACGTTCCATTTTAGCCCCCATGACATGTCCCTGATACGCAATAAAGTAGTTGCAGATATATTCTACCACCACTAAAACAATCATAAAGATCCCCAGTTTATAGATCGCATTGAATTCGATTGGCTCTGTCTGCAAGATCGTTCCGGTAATATAGCGTGTTACCATCGGGAATACCAAGGTCACTCCCGCCGCAATGCTGGCGCATATCATATCGGCTATAAATAAAGCTTTATACGGTCGATAATAAGAGATAAATTTCTTAAATTTCTTCACATTTTTCCCTCCCCTGTTTACTCGATACATTTTACAGGATTTTAAGGCAAATATCAACATAACCTCACAAAATATTTAGGTACCTCTCACATATAATGAATAAAGGAGGTGCCCTATGTTTATTTTATCTATTTTATCCGGGTTAGCGTTATTTTTATTCAGTATTACTCAGATTTCATCACTCTTAAAAAGCTGTGTAACGGATTCCGTCAAATTAAAGATTTCCAAATATGCCGATAATCCTTTTTTATCATTATTAGCGGGAACTGTTTTAACGGGAACGATTCAATCCAGTTCTGGTACGACAGCAATCATTATCTCACTGATTCGTGCGGATATTGTCACGTTTAAACAAAGTATTGGCTTTATTATGGGAGCCAATTTGGGAACGACAGTGACTGCATTTATTACCGGTATCGAGATTAAAGGCTTAGCACCGCTATGTTTAATTTTAGGCATCGTTTTCTATATGGTTAAAAAAGACTCCAAACTTGCGTTAGGAATCTTCTATTTCGGTCTTTTGTTTTTTGGTATCACCTTGATGGAAAGTGAACTCGTTAAGATTTTGGAATTCCCACAGATTCAGGGATTGATTCTATTAATGTCTCAGCATAAATTATTCTCATTCATCTTCGGTATCCTGCTGACTACTTGTATCCAGTCTTCAAGTGCCTTTGTTGCCTTGATCCAGCAGTTATGCTTTTTGAATATCATCAATCTGCCGATCGCCTTATTTATGATTACAGGAAGCAACGTAGGAACGACCATAACTGCCTATATTGCCAGTCTTGGCGGCAGTAAGGAAAGTAAAATGGCAGCAATGTATCACTTTCTATTCAATTTAATCGGTGCTGTTGTCTTTATTATTTTCTATATTCCTATCTATAATTACATCTTGACCTTTATCGTCCCTATTAAAATGCAGCTGGCTATTTTTCATGCCTTATTCAATCTCGTTTCAATCGTTGCCATTATGCCATTTAATAATATGATATCGAAATGTATCGAAAAGATGTTTCATTATTCTTCTTTTTCATAAAGCAAATGTGCTTGTCGCAGATGCTTTTCAATGCGTTCAATCGTTTCGGTATCTTTTATACGGATCGTATGAAGGTGAACTCCATTAGACAGATTGGAAAGAAGCGGTGCTTCCTGAGCCTGACAGCTGTCAATAAATTCACGCACATCATGGCGGGTCATTAAATGAAGATTGCCGCGCAATTCGCCGTATATTGGATGCTCAATAATAACATCCACAACTTCTCCGCCTTCATCAACAATAATATTTAATTCTTCTTCCATCTCATCACGCGTATGAATACAGGCTATTTGAGCAGTCATGCCTTTTTCTTTTGCTTCTTCTAACAAATAGCCGCGTGGTGTTGCAAAGATCTTTTCCCCGCTTGCCCTCAGCAAAGCAATATCACCGACAATCAGCTGACGGCTGACACCGAGCATTTTTCCCAGTTTCCCGGCACTTAAAGGAGCTTTTGTCTCTCTAATCAATTCTAAAACTTTTGCCTGACGCAATTCTTTTTCCATATTTTCACCCCTTACTCCCCATTATAGCAAGCTTTTAAATTAATTAAAACAGATATTTTTTGTAAGAAAGCGAAATATTATAAAAATATTTAGATAATAGGAATAAACTATTGAAAAGACTAATAAAAAAGCGTATTATTACTTATAATCATTAAAAAAGGGGATTATATATGGATATCAAGATAACACGAAGTACACATTTAAAAGAAAAACCGGATCAAAATCATCTTGGTTTTGGAAATTATTTTACCGATCATATGCTGACGATTGACTATGATGAAGGGCAAGGATGGCATGATGCCAGAATTACACCTTATGAACCGATTGCTATGGATCCTGCCGCTATGGTGCTGCATTATGCGCAGGAAACTTTTGAAGGCTTAAAAGCATATCGTAATCCAAACGGTGATGTCATGCTGTTTAGACCGGAAATGAATGCACGAAGAATGATTAATTCTAATGCTCGTTTATGTATGCCGGCTTTACCGGAAGAAATGTTTATTGAAGCCGTCGAAGCGATCGTTAAATATGAACAGGATTGGATTCCAACAGCACCGGATACATCACTTTACATTCGTCCATTCATGTATGCCGCTCAGCCAAGTGTCGGGGTTCATCCGGCAAACAGCTATAAATTTATCATTATCCTTTCACCGGTTGGGGCTTATTATCCAGAAGGGGTTAATCCGATTAAAATTTGGGTAGAAGATGAATATGTTCGTGCTGTCAAAGGCGGAACCGGATTTACAAAATGCGGGGGCAATTATGCTGCCAGCGTCGCTGCACAGGTTAAAGCAGAACAAAAAGGCTATACACAGGTATTATGGCTAGATGGTGTTCATCGTAAATATGTAGAAGAAGTGGGAACAATGAATATCATGTTTTATATTGGCGATGAAATCATCACTGCTCCAATCGATGGTTCCGTACTTCCAGGTGTAACACGTGATTCCATGCTGAGACTGCTTAAGGATTGGGGATATAAAGTCTCTGAAAGAGAATTAAGCATTGATGACTTAATGGAAGCTGGACACAACGGTACTTTAAAGGAAGTGTTTGGGACAGGAACCGCAGCCGTTATTTCCCCTGTTGGAGAATTGAATTACAAAGGGGATATTGTCACAATCAATGATTTCAAAACCGGACCATTGACACAGCGTTTATACGATACGCTTACAGGTATTCAATGGGGGAAAATAGAAGATCCTTATCAGTGGACAAGAATTATAAAGTAAAAGAGACGCTTTGAGCGCCTCTTTTTATATACTTATGTTAGCAAATACAATGTAACATATATTTTTATTATTTTGTCATTTTTTCTAAACTAGAAAGCTACATCATCAGTGATGAAAGCTGATAAACGACGAGTGAAACGACGTAAGCTGTTCCGGTTTGAAACAAGGCACAGTACAGGGCTTCCTTCAATGATCCCAGTTCTTTTTTAGTAGCGGCAAAAGCTGCCACACATGGCATATAGAGTACCGTAAACACTAAAAAGGCAAAGGCACTTTGAGGGGTAAAGATCGTTTGCAGCAGCTGACTCAGCATCATTGAATTATCACTGCCAAGAAGAACCGTTAATGTGGATACAACCGATTCTTTAGCCGTAATTCCGGTAATCAGAGCAGTAGAAGCACGCCAGTCATCAAATCCCATAGGTTTAAAGATTGGGGCAACAAAGTTTCCGATAGACGCTAAAATACTGTTGGAACTATCCGCAACTAAAGTTAGATTCCAAGAAAACGACTGCAGGAACCAAATGACCATTGAAGCAATGAAGATAATCGTGAAAGCTTTCTTGATAAAGTCTTTTGCTTTTTCCCACATATGCATCAAAACACTCTTATATGAAGGGATGCGATAAGCCGGCAATTCTAATACAAAAGGAACCGGTTCCCCTTTTAATACAGTGCTTTTTAATAGTAATCCGGATAAAATCGCAACAAAGATTCCAATGCAGTAAATCGTAATCATGACTAAAGCCGCTTTTTCTGAAAAGAATGCTGCAGTAATCATTCCGTAAATCGGAAGCTTCGCACTGCATGACAGAAAGGGCGTTAGAACAATAGTCATTTTACGGTCACGTTCAGACGATAAAGTACGGGTTGCCATAATCGCCGGCACACTGCAGCCAAAACCGATCAGCATCGGCACAAACGAGCGTCCCGATAATCCCAGTTTTCTTAAAAACTTATCCATCACAAAAGCCACACGTGCCATATAGCCACTGTCTTCTAATAAGGATAAAAAGAAGAACAAGACTACAATGATCGGCATGAAAGATAAGACACTTCCTACCCCACTGCAAATGCCGTCAATGATTAAAGATTGAAGCAAATCGTTAACCTGCCAAGTCTGCAGTAAGCCTGAGAGCATCTGATTAAATTGATCAATACCGCCTTCTAACAGTTCCTGAAGCGGTCCACCAATAACACTGAACGTTAAATAAAAGATCAGGAACATAATCCCAATAAAGATCGGAATCGCTAAATATTTATTCGTTAATAATTTATCAATCTTTTCAGAACGAATCTGTTCATTCGTTTCTCCTTCTTTAAAAACACACTGCTGACAGACTTTTTCAATATAATTATAGCGCATATCTACAACTGCCGCTTCACGGTCAGTCTGCAAATTTTTCTCCATCTCTTCCACAATATGATGAATGATGTGACATTCTTCATCCGTTAAGCCTAATTCTTGTTCTAAATGTTCATTTCCTTCAATTAAACGTGTAACAACGTAGCGATTTGGCAAACGCAGACGCTCCGTATGATCCTCAATTAAATGACGGATCGCATGAATTGCACGGTGAATCTCACCGGAACAGAAATCAACATGGTGAACCGGCGGGCGGTTTTTAACCATTGCACTGACCTGATTCACCAGATCAATGATACCGTCTCCCTTGCTGGCTGAAATAGGATATACCGGTATCCCCAAAGCCTCTGATAATCCGGATACATCAATGCTGTTTCCGCTTCCTACAACCTCATCCATCATATTTAATGCAATAACCATTGGAATATTTAATTCCATCATCTGCAAAGTCAGATATAAATTTCTTTCGATATTGGTTGCATCAATAATATCAATAATCAATTCCGGACGATCTTTCAATAAAAAATCCGTTGTTACAATCTCTTCCGATGTATAAGGAGTTAAAGAATAGATTCCCGGTAGATCGACGATTGTAATGTCTTTATGCCGTTTCATTGTTCCCATTTTCTTTTCAACCGTTACTCCCGGAAAATTACCTACATGCTGATTCGATCCGGTCAATTGGTTAAACAAAGTAGTTTTCCCACAGTTTTGATTTCCTACTAAAGCAATCAAATGTTCCACTATTTTACCCCCTTTACCGTAATCTTAGCTGCATCTTCTTTTCTGATTGTCAATACATAGCTTCTTAAATATACTTCAATGGGATCCCCCATCGGTGCTATTTTTCTCACCTTTACTAAAGTATTCGGTGTCAATCCCATTTCTAATAATCTTTTTCTCAATAAGCCTTCTCCCCCGACGGCTTCGACGGTAGCACTCATCCCTGGCTGTACTAAATCTAACGTCATAATTTCACCCCTTTGCCCTATTATAGCAAAAAAAGTTAAACGCTTCAAACTGTTTTAGGCGCGTTTAACTAATATTTCAAATATATCTTCGATATGTGTGATCTGATATGTTGGCACCGCCGGTCCGTTAAGCGGCTGTTTAGCTGCATTGATCCAGCAGCTGTCCAGTCCGGCATTATTTGCCCCTTGTATATCGGATGTCAGTGAATCTCCGATTAATAGGGTGGATTTAGGATCAAAGGCTTCAATTCTTGAAAACACCTGATTAAAGTATTCCATACTTGGCTTTTGTGCATGCAGATCTTCCGATACAAACACATCTTGAAAATACTGCAATGTGTCGGTTCCTTTTAAACGCTTAAACGCTGTTTTCGATACACCGTTCGTCACTGCAAATAAACGATAAGCTGAAGACAAGGTTTCCAGTGTCTCTTTAGCGTGCGGAATCAGAAAATAGCCATCCGCCAAGCCATCCTGATAATCACTGGCAAAGCGATCATAAGGATAATCCAATCCTAACTGTTCAAATAGATGTTTAAAGCGACCAACTGTGACCTCATCCTTTGTTACATGTCCCAGTTCAAATTCTTTCCATAATTGATCATTGATCTGATGATAGCGTTTGAACAGTGGTTCATCTACTTCAATGCCGATCTTCCTGAATGTTTCAATGAAGGAGTGTTCCTCGGCTTTTTTAAAATCAAAGATTACTCCATCCAAATCAAATAATAATGTATTATAATGACTCATCAAAAATTACCCCATTTTCATCTAAGCTTTTAATTTTAGCTAACGAATACAAATCGTATCCCTTCTCTTTAATTAATAGATGACCATCTTGGAATGTTTTATCAATCACGATTCCAACTCCATCTATAACAGCCCCGGCTTCATGAACGATTTGCTCTACTCCTAAAAATGCCTGACCGTTTGCCAGAAAGTCATCTATAAATAGTATATGATCGTCTTCATTAATTAAATGCTTAGATAAGCAAATTGTATAAGATTTATTTTTAGTGAAGGAAAAAACATGAGAGACATAGGCTTCCTGCATTGTAGAAGGCTGTGCTTTCTTAATAAAGATCATAGGGACTTCTAATTTTAAGGCACACATCAATGCCGGAGCAATCCCGCTTGTCTCAATTGTCACCACTTTTGTGATCGGATATTTCTTAAAATAATGATAGAATTCTTCTCCGATGGCTTCCATCAGTTTCGGATCCACCTGATGATTTAAGAACGAATCGACTTTTAAGATTTCTCCGTTAATGATCTTTCCTCTCTTGATGATTTCTTCTTCTAACTTTAACATACTTCTTCTCCTTTAAATCGTTTGATATAAATGGGCGTATACCCCGTTTTTATGAATTAACTGGGCATGCGTCCCCATCTCAGCAATACGATGATCATCGATTACTAAAATACGGCTGGCATTTTTAATTGTACTCAGGCGATGAGCAATGACTAATGTTGTTCTGCCTTTTGCTAACTTTTCTAATGATCCTTGTATAACTTTTTCACTTTCACTGTCTAAGGCACTGGTTGCTTCATCTAAGATCAAAATTGCCGGATCTTTTAAGAAGGCTCTGGCAATGCTGATTCTTTGCTTTTGTCCACCGGAAAGCTTAATGCCCTTTTGACCAATATGAGTATGATAGCCCTTTGGCATAGCCATGATGAATTCATGAGCATTCGCCTTTTTTGCAGCCTGAATAATCTCCTCTTCTGATGCCTCCATCAAACCATAGCGAATATTATCTATGATGGTCCCTGAAAACAAGTAGACATCTTGTTGAACGATCCCAATATTTCTTCTTAGCGATTCAATTGTCACTTCGCGAATATCCTTTCCATCAATCAGGATTCTCCCATCACTAATGTCATAAAAGCGAGAAATGAGTGAACAAAGCGTTGTTTTACCGCCTCCGGAATGTCCTACTAAAGCCGTATATTCACCGCTGGGAATATCAAAAGAAATGGAATCTAAAATATTCTCTTGATCCTTTTCATAGGCAAAACTCACATCTTCAAAAGTAATCTGTCCTTTTACATCGGTTAATTCTACGGCGTTTTTTACTTCCTTAATTTCAGATTGTGTATTTAATAATTCTATAAAGCGATTAAATCCAGCTAATCCATCTTGGTATTGTGCTATAATGCGGGTCAGCTGACGAATTGGATCAGTCAGATATCCAGCATACAGAATAAATGTCATCAGATCTGCAAGATCCATCGTTCCTTTAGTAATCCAGATTCCGCCAATCACCACGATCAAAATACTCATCAGTTCCACGAAAGTATCGATTCCCTGATAGCAAAGCATTTCGCTGCCATAAATGCGCTTACGGGCTTTTAAAAAACGGTGGTTCTCCTGTTCAAACTTTTGTTTTTCTACTTCTTCATTAGTAAACGACTGTACCATCCGAATTCCGTTAAAGGTTTCTTCGATCTGAGCATTAATATCACTGATTCGCTCATATCCCTGCTTAGCTGCCCGATGCACCGATTTACTAAAAAACAGAACATAGCCGCACATAATTGGTAGTATGGTAAGCATAACAAGAGTCATTTTCCAATTGATAGTGAGCATGATTCCCATTGCCCCAAAGAATTTCACACAGTAAATAATCAGATCTTCTGGTCCATGGTGATACAATTCTGCAAGCATCAGTGTGTCATGTGTAATGCGTGACATTAATTCCCCGACACGATGATTATCAAAATAATGGAAAGATAGGTTTTCTAAATGAGTGAACAATTCTTTTCGCATATCACTTTCCATTTTAGCGCCCATAACATGTCCTTGATAATCAAAATAACCACCGCAGAATGTCTGGATTACCAGTAAGCCCAGTAGGCCTAATCCGATCAATAATATGGGACGTACAGCCCCAGGCGGGTTCTGCACCAATAATACTTTGGTAATATAACGAATTCCCAAGGGATAAATCAATGTAATGCTGGCTGCGACCAAGGCACAAAGCAGCACTTTTACAAACAGCCAACGATATGGCTTATAGTAAGAAATAAACTTCTTAATGTTGAATTTCATAGTTCCTCCTAGTATAGAGGCCTATTGATTATGACCTCTCTTTTTTATAGTTGTAGTAATCATTGTTTTTTTCATATTTACTCTTCCTTTCATAGTGATTTGTTCCATTATAACATATTTAGCTGATACGTGAATATAAGAAAAAAGCTTAGGATTAATAGCCTAAACTTTCTTTAACTATAATAACGCTGATACGTCCGGGAGTTCCCTGACGCCCTGTCACAACATAATGTGAACAGATGCGGTCTTTGGATTTACAGTGCGCACAATGACCAAAATTAGTGCAAGGTGTCTCTTTGTTTAAACGGATCGCATTTGCCGGTGCCGCTATATTTTCGACACGTTTCATTGCCGCCTCTAAATCAGGAACAATCTTATTGGCACCCGCCACCACAATGACATGTTTAGGTCCGAAAATCAAAGCTGCCACACGGTTTCCTTTCCCATCAACATTATAAAGCAGCCCATCTTCTGTTATGGCATTGCTGCTGGTAATCAGGTAATCCGCTAAAAAGGCTTGACGATGCACATCATCGATCTCTTTTGCAGTTAAACTTTGATCATAGCGATCATTAAACGTAATAGGCATCTTCCTTAATTGATCGATGATACCTGTTTCAAATAAGGTTTGACTCCCACCCACACTGACCGATGTCTCCGGTTTAATTAACTTGCTTATTAATTCATTTAGCTCTTCTGCATTTTCAACAATATGTGCCTCCATATTATTTTTAATCAATGCATTCCTCGTCTTTTCTATCTTTAGATCCATCAATGTCTTTAAATTCTGATCCATCTCTTTTCCTCCCCTTGCAGTGTAATAAAAAAGGACTTCCCCAAATGTAATGGGTTACAGTCCTTTATTCATCTATTCACCTGAATTTCTTCTTTCGTTAAAGCATTTATCCATTTCGTTTTCAAGATATTTAATAGATAAAAATGCACCAATCATCGTTGTGATTCCAATTGAAGCCACTTTAAATAATTTAGATTTCATGTGTTTATCCTCCTTAAATTCTCATGAAAACATTATATCACACTTTTTTATAAATGGTAGTTTTTTTACTGTGCGACTTTTGCTTTAATCATTAATTCACAGATCTTGTTAGAAAATTCGATTGGATCTTCCACATCGAATCCTTCGATTAATAATGCCTGATCATATAATAATTGTGAATAATCTTTGATTTGCTCTTCATCTTTAATTTCCTGTAAAGCGTTGAAAATAGGATGGCTAGGGTTGATTTCCAAAATCTTTCCAGCTTTCATCGGCATATCTTCTTGTCCCGGCATTTGTGACAATACCTTTTCCATCTCAAATGAGATACCATCACTGCTGACTAAGCAAACCGGATGTGATTTTAAACGTGAAGACACTTTAACATCAACGACTTTATCTCCTAATGCTGTTTTGATAGCTTCCAGCATTTCTTTGTTTTCTTCGTTTTGTTTTTCTAATTCTTTCTTTTCTTCCTCAGTTTCTAAATCTAAATCTCCCTGAGCAATGTTTTTAAAGGTTTTTCCTTCAAATTCCTGCATCATCTGAATACAGAATTCATCTACATTATCCACCATGTATAAAAGATCATAGCCTTTATCTTTCAATAATTCACATTGCGGTAATTTAGAGATTTTTTCAATAGATTCACCAGAAGCAAAATAAATATGTTTTTGATCCTCTGACATGTTTTCAACATATTCTTTTAAAGTGATCATTTTTCCTTCATTAGCAGAATAATACATCAATAAATCCTGCAGTAAGTCTTTCTTCATTCCGTAAGACTGATAGATTCCATATTTTAACTGCAAACCAAAATTCTTATAGAATTCTTCATAATGTTCACGATCATTTTTAAGCATATTGGCAAGCTCTGATTTGATCTTCTTTTCAATACGTCCTTCAATTACTTTTAACTGACGGTCATGCTGAAGCATCTCACGAGAAATATTTAAAGATAAATCCTGAGAATCCACTAATCCCTTTACAAAACGGAAATGTTCGGGAATCAGTTCACTGGCTTTATCCATGATAAATACTCCTCTTGAATAAAGCTGCAATCCTTTTTCATAATCCTGTGAATAATAGTTCATTGGTGCTTTTGAAGGAATGAACAGTAAAGCATCAAATGAGACATTTCCTTCTACACTTGTATGAATCACTTTTAACGGATCTGTGTAATCATTAAATTTGTCTTTATAAAACTCATTGTATTCTTCTGCACTAATATCGGATTTATTGCGTTTCCATAAAGGCACCATTGAATTCAATGTCTTTGTCTCAATGATATCTTCATATTCATCACTGTCTTCTTTCTTTTTAGACGTTGTCATATCCATCATGATTGGATAACGTACATAATCCGAATATTTCTTGATTAATGACTGTAATGTATATTCATCTAAATACTCATCATAGTTTTCATCATCCGTATTTGATTTCAAGTATAAAGTGATCGTTGTTCCATGCTCACTCTTCATTGATTTTTCCAAAGAGTAACCTTCTTCTCCTTCACTGCTCCATAAATAGGCTTCCTCTTCACCATATTTTTTAGATAAGACAGTAACCTTGCTGGCTACCATAAAAGCCGCATAGAATCCTACTCCGAATTGTCCAATGATATCAACATCACTGTTGTTTTCTTCTGATTTTTTAAGTTCTTCCTTGAATGATAATGATCCGCTCTTAGCAATGGTTCCAAGGTTTTCTTCTAATTCTTCCTTGTTCATCCCAATCCCATGATCGATCAGAGTTAAACTGCGTTCATTTTTATCGATTTTAATTTCAATCTTCAAATCTTCTTTATTGATGTCAGATAAGTTTTCTGTTAAGGCTTTATAATACAGTTTATCAGATGCATCTGAAGCATTTGAAATTAACTCCCTTAAAAAGATTTCTTTATGCGTATAAATAGAGTTGATCATTAGATCTAATAAACGTTTTGATTCAGCTTTAAATTGTTTTTTACTCATATCTATTATCCTCCTAGCACTCTTTTATCACATGTGCTAAAGCTATTTTAATACATCTTGTTAGCACCGTCAAGTATTGAGTGCTAATATTTCAGATTTTTTTAATAAATCTTCTTGTAAAAATTGCAATCCACACACTACAGGTCAGAACGCCACCTATAAATGAAAGGAAATCAGCCCCCTCCATCAGCAGCTTTCCAATCCAAAAAGAGGGAAGAAACGCCATTAGAAAAAAATAAGAACGTGGGATAAACCAGATTAAAATAAGACCAAGGAAGCTAATCCCCATCAATTTTGAAAAGGCCAGCCCCTCAACTCGATTATTTGCCAAAGAAACGACCATCATCGCTAAAAAGATTCCTGTTAAATTGCTGATTATGGCACTTAAAAAAATAACCCCAACCGATAAATCTGAGATATTGAAAACAGCAGAAATAACGATAGTGACTAGAAATGCCCACAGCATTGGAAAACCGATGCGAGCATATAAGTAAGAATAGCCCTCTGCCGGTGTAATCTGATAAAAAGCATTGACCCCCTCATCTCTTTCTTCTAAAAGCAAAAAAGCAGAGATCATAGCGACAAACATGGGTGTCAAACAGATCAGCATGCCATCGATTAATCCGTACCAAGGGGTTATCGAAAATGAAAATTGTTGAATCAGCCATTGATTTATATAAGGAATACCGAACTTGAAAAATAATCCTACTAAAAAAGGAGCAGGAATGAGAACCAGCAGCATACCATCTTTCAATATTTGTTTTAAACCTATTTTAAAAAGCTGAATGGTATATCTCATATTTTTTCATCTCCTTCAGACTGTAAAGCGACTTCGATGCGCTTATTTGCCAGCAATAATAAACAAACTAGCCAAAAGCCAAGATTGATTCCTATCCAGCCGTTCAATTTTAAAGATGTATTCATGGCATTGACAATAAGATGCCATAATGCAGTCCCGGGAAAAACCTCTAAAACCGGATGGGTGAAATTAAAAGCGGTAAGCAATGGGGGGATTGAGACAAAGATGCTTGGCAGGATCGCAATAAGCATATAATGGTTAACCGAACGAGCATAAGTCGCTATGATTAACCCAACCAAATTAAAAATAACAGCGCCTATAAATACGCCCACAGATAAATAGAGAACATGATATATTCTTCCCATTCCCAGCCAGACAATCAGATCCGCTGAAAGTGTCGATAAAGCAGCAAGCGAGATTGATTTTCCTAAAACATACTCAATAGGACGTAATGGCGAAATGCGCCAAAACCGATGCAGTCCCTCTCCTTTTTCAAGCAGCCAAATTCCACCGATAAAGAAAATGCCGAGCATCGCCGGATCTGTCAATACAATCAGAGAACCGACTATCCCTTTATATTCTGCCGGTGTCATTCTTAATAGCACAATATAAACAGCACTGAAAAAAGTATATAAGAAATAAAAGCCATATTTTACTTGAAAACGGATATCATTCTTGAATGTATTCATGAGTCTCATTGCAATCCCCTTCCTGTCAAGGCAATAAATATGTCTTCCAATGTCTGTTCTTTGGAATGAATACTTGTCAAAGCAGCATTTTTTAAAGCCTCTTGAAACTCCTCAGAAGTCCCTAAGTCGGAAAGCATACAGACTCTCTGAATTTCTTTACCCATATCTAAATAACTGTATTCTACTTTTGTATCCGTACTGCTTTTATGCAGCGCATGTGGGGTATCTATCACCTTAATTGTCCCCTCTACAATAAAGGCAACACGATCACAGAGTTCCTCCGCATCATGCATGTTGTGGGTAGTAAGAATAATTGTTTTTCCTTTCTTTTTTTCCTCTAAGATCATATCTTTTAAGATTCTTGCATTAGCAGGATCAAGACCACTAGTCGGCTCATCTAAAAAAAGCAGTTTGGGATCATGCAGTAATGCACGCACAAACCCTAAGCGCATTTTCATTCCTTTCGAATAGCTTGATACTAATTTATCGGCATCATGATGAAGCCCCACCTTTTCTAAAAGCTCCATTGGATCTGCGGTTTTATGAGAATATAATGAGGCAAAATACTTCAAGTTTTCAATTGCCGTAAATTTTCCATAAAAGTTAGGAAATTCAAAGTCAACCCCAATATGTTCATAATAATCCTTAGTCCTGTGCTTCATCTCTGTTTCAAAAACACGGACATTTCCACGGTAATCGCGCAGCGTACCTGTCAATATTTTCTGCATTGTGCTTTTCCCTGCTCCGGAAGGACCTAAAAAGCCAAAGATTTCACCTTGCTTTACATCAAAGCTAATTCCTTCAATCGTATCTTCTTTAGAAGAAGGATACTTTAAATAGACATTCTTCACATCAATTACGTTCATCACTAACGATCTCCTTGAGGACTCCCTCTAAAATGATTTCCATAATGACCTGCTGATCTGCTGTCTGATCCTGCTGCAGGTTTAAAAAACTGATTGCCAAAGTCTGCAAGGTTTTTGCCGCAACATTGATCCCGCAGGTAAAATGCACTCCATATTCTTGTAGCTTAATCAATTCATGACTATCTTCTTGAGTATGCGCTTCGATCACTTCCGGCGGCAGTTTACGGTATAAATATTCTGCTGTTTCATTGTTCACCTGCTTTAGCAGCGGATAACGTTCTAATTCACTGAACATCCATAGAAAGCATTGTTTGCAAAGCTCTCTTGGCGGCAAATCACGATTTTCATTTAAAAACATGTCCATATCAGACCACATTTTTAATTGCAGATGGGCTGCAATATCCATATAAAGATGCTCCTTATTAGTGTAAAAGGAATAGAATGATCCTTTTGCAATTCCAACCGCCTGTACAATTTCATCAATCGATACTTTCTTTAATCCAAATGCAGTAAACAGCCGTTCTCCTTCCTGCATAAGCTTTTGCTGTATCCTTTTTCTTTCATTATCACTAAAACGTGGCATAAATGTCCCTCCAATCAATATGACTAAATAATATCTGTTAGTCATATTGATTGTAATGCTGATGCCGCTGCTTGTCAATAGACACATGAAATTGATTATATGTTTAAGCTATTGAAATGAATTTGGGAAATAATTCTATTCTATTTGTAGTATAATGGAACTAAGGAGTTGATTTTATGAAAAGAGCATTCGTATTATCCGGTGGCGGGGCAAAAGGCGCTTATGAAGCCGGTTTTCTTAAAGCCATGGACGAATTAGGGATTTATCCGGATATTGTTACCGGAAGTTCGATTGGCGCTCTGAATGGGTGTATGATCGCTCAAAAAGATTATAATGAATTGCTTGATTTATGGCAGAACATGACGATTGATCAAGTGGTAAAAGACGGATTTAGCACTGATTTTTCTTTAGATTCGCTTATTTCCAATACCAACCTGATTATTCCTTTTTTTAAATCTTATATTAATTCTAAAGGAGCTAATATTGACCCTCTAATCAATATGGTGCATCGTCTTGCCAATCAGGATAGATTGAATCAGTCAAATGTCGATTTTGGGTTAGTTACGGTAGAATATCCTTCTCTTAAACCGATTGAAATAACTAAGAAAAAAATTCCTCAGGGACAATTAGCGGATTACCTCATTGCCTCTGCTTCCTGTTTCCCGGCGTTTCCGATTCATTATTTTAATGATCAGGGTTATATTGACGGTGGATATTATGATAATTTGCCTGTTCATCTTGCTTTTAAGATGGGCGCCACAGAAATTATTGCCGTAGAACTAAATGCCAAAACATTTACTCACGAAGAATATACCCATCGCCCTAATATCAAATATATCGCTCCCTTAAATGATAATGGCGGATTCCTTGATTTTGATGCGGATGTCTTAGCGCACCGACAGCTTATGGGATATTACGATACGATGAAAGCTTATGGGCGTTATCTCGGGTTTAAGTATACCTTATATCCAGAGATTGATGAAACGCTGTGTCAGCATATCTATTACAGCATTCTTGGCTATGAGGCAAAGATCAACCGTGAATCAATAAAAAAGCATATCCGAATCTTTGACATTATGCCGTTTACTCACCTTTTGCTGGAGCATGTCAATAAACTCACATTAGATATTCCCGATTATACGTTAATCATTTTAGATATTTTGGCTGAATTATATAAAATAGATCCTTATCAGGTCTATCCATTTAATGATATAAATGAAACGATTGTCGAAAAGTTTGAGAACACCTTGAAAGAATGCTGTGACATCTTTCAGACTAAAGGCTATTCAGTCACTCGTTTAACGAAGTTCTTAACCGATCTAGGTACCGAGGAACTGATTTGCTTCATCTACCTAAAACTGGTGGATAACACATTATGGGAATCGAATTGGATTATGCCGATGTTCTCTAAAGAATGTTTATGTGCTATTTATCTGTATCAATATAAAACACAAAAAGATCGTCTCAATGGTTTAGCGATATAGCTAAACTTTTTTCATTTTTTGATACTCCTATCCCCTCATACAAAATAAATGATAAAATGAGCAGGTATGGAGGTATAAAATGAAACTTTTAGCAAGTGATTTTGATGGTACATTAGCCTTTAATAATGAAATAAAAGAAAGCGATATTAAAAAAATTAAAGAATTCCAAGAAGCAGGAAACCTATTTGGCATGTCAACCGGACGTAACCTAGAAGGAATTCTGCATGTCACTGATCCTTATGGCATTCATTTGGATTTCTTGGTATTAGCCAGTGGTTCAAAACTCATTGGCAAAAACGGTCAGGTCCTTTTTGATCGTCCTTTAAATAAAGATATTGTGACACGTATCTATAATGCCACCCGCTGTCCAAAGGAATATATGTTCTTTACAGAACAGGGAGCGGTTGTGATTCACCGTGCTGTTTCCAATCGAGCATTTAGGCTGATTGAAGACATCAGTGAACTAGAAGATGTCGATTATGCTTTTATGGCGATTAAGTTTATGGAGGGAGAAGAAGATCAGGCTCAGGAGGCAGTTGATTTTATCAATGCTCATTTTTCTGATGAAATCATTGCTTACCGCAATACGATCAATGTCGATGTGGTAACAAAAGGATGTTCAAAAGGAAAAGGCGTATTGATGATCGCTGAGCATTTCAATCTTGATAAAGAGGATATTGCAGTAATCGGAGATTCAATGAATGATATTTCTATGTTTGATGTCACTGACCATGCCTACTCTTTCGAACATATCGAACCAGCATTGAAAAAACATGTTAATCATTTTGTCGGCAGTGTCGGTGAATGCATTGATGATCTTTTAAGAAAAGAGGAGGAGGAGAACCATGGAGATCGTTAAACTAGCTTCTCCTGAATCTTTTTTAACTTATATTAAAATAAAAAATGACAGTCTGCCGCAAAAAATGTGGAGTGATGAATCGTTGACTATCCAAGGATTAGAGGAGGTCTATGATACGTATGAAACCTATCTAGTTTATGAAGATGAAGATGTGATCGGCGGCTTTCTCTTGTTAGAGAAAGATTATTCTTACTGGACCTCAGAAGAAAATCAGGATAATGCCTATTATGTCCATAAGCTCTTTGTTCTGCCTCAGTTTAACGGGCGTGGTTATGCCGGGAAAATCATGGAGAGAATCAAAGAATACGCTAAGCAGGAACATAAAGATTATCTGCGTCTGGATTGTCGCCGCCACAATGAAAAACTAAACCATTTATATGAAAGTTTAGGCTTTCAGTTTAAGCGTGAGTTTGATTCCAATTTTTCAGGAGAAATGAATCTAAGAGAATATACAGTCAAATAAGATGACAGAATTTGTCATCTTTTTATTATCTATCCATTCAGTACTAAAAATAAGATGCAGTCCGCTTTTATAAATGATAAAATAGTAACAATCAAACCAAAAAGGAGGCATCCAATGGACTGGAATACAGTACTTCAAAACATTATTGACTACATAGAAAATCATTTGCAAAGAGATGAGGAGCCGATCGATAATGATGAGATTGCACGAATCGCCGGATGCTCTTTTAACTTTTTTCAAAAAGTATTCTCCTATCTGAATAAAATCAGCCTTGCAGAATATATTCGCTATCGAAAACTAACCTTAGCCGGCTATGATATAAAAAGTACTGATCTGAAAGTGGTCGATATTTCCTACAAATACGGCTATGACTCTCCGACTTCATTCACGAAAGCATTCCAGCAGTTTCATGGCGTATCTCCCAGAGAGGCCAGAAGCAGGGAGACTGAATTAAATGTATATCCCAAAATGCAGCTGCATTCCAAACAACAATATGCTTGGCGCTTAGAACAAAAGAACGGCTTTCGTTTAATCGGTAAAAAAACAAAGGTCAGCCGTAAAAATAATGCCCACTATTCCAAGGTTCCCGAATTTTGGAATGCGTGTCAAAGAAACGGTATATTTTCAAAACTGATTTCATTAGATACGGCAAAGAATCAAGGGATATTTGGCTTATTTAGTACAGTCGATCCTCTGAGTGATGAAATAGAGTATGCGATTATGGTTATTTCCGATCAGGAGCTGCCAGATGGATTTGAAGAAATGATCATTCCCAAAGTTACTTGGGCGATCTTTGATTGTCTGGGACCTGCACCGCAGGCTATTCAAAACGGCTGGCGCTATCTGCTTGAGGAATGGGTTATTAAATACCCTTTCCATCACGCCGATTGCCCCGAATTGGAATGGTACAGCAATGGCAACAGTTATGATGAACAGTATTTGAGCCAAATTTGGATTCCCATCATTGAATAAAGGAGAACGAAAGATGAATGATAATTTTAACTTATTTCTAAACAGCGTGGAAAAACAACATCAGGATTTTGTCCGAGAGCTGCATGATCTATTAACCAAAGATCAGTGTAAATGTGAGATTAAGGCAGCTAAAAGCGGCTATTTGGTATCCTATGTTTTCTTAAATACCAAGAAAACCTTAGCCAATTTTGTATTTCGCAAGAGTGGCATTAAGCTTCGGATCTATGCCGATCATATTGAGCAGTATCAGGAATTTTTAAACACTTTGCCAATGAAAATGAAAAAAGAAATTTGTAAAGCTTCCCTGTGCAAGCGACTGGTTAATCCGGATGACTGCAATCCTAAGTGTGCAATGGGGTATACATTCTCACTCGATGATGTCCAATACCAAAAGTGCCGTTTCATGGCCTTTATGCCAACATTAAGTCAGGAAAACAATCCCTTTATTAAGCAGTTCTTAATCAACGAACTAGCACATCATTAAAAAAGCGGTATAACAGAAATCTGTTATGCCGCTATTTTACTTTATTGAATGCTTTTTAGAACTTACCAAGAGCATTCCTAGGATGACCATTGATCCGATACAAAGACCAATATATCCCTTATACTGAATTTGATCTCCGGTATCGATGGAAGATGGAAGTGTTTCTTCCACATTTTTTATAGCTGTCTGATCAATCGTCTTAGGCGTTTCATTCTCTATACTCGTTGTCGAATCACCTTCTCCACTTGGATGAGGAATTTCTTCTTCATTGTCTGGTTTTGGCGGTATCAACGGCTGCTCAGCTTTTGGTACATCATAGATTAATGTATAGATTGAAAAACGGTCGGTTTCAAAAGTGATAGTTGCCTTATCATCGTCTAAATCTTTAAGAATATCTGTGGTGATAGTTCCATCCGCATTCACATGGCTGCGAATCACCGCAAATTCACGCCCATTGCTTTGGTCTAAATATGCCTGTGGAATCATTATCGTAATTCTGATAGGTTTAAGGGTTTGATTAATTGAAGAAATTGCACCCGCTACATTTTTAGAAAATGTCAGATCAAGACTTAATAATACATTTTCTTCATCAATCACTGTTTTTAATCCTTGGACAACCGGATTTGGGATTTTAGTGACTTCTTCCATTCTAAGATTGAATTCTACATTTTTACCATCAGCTACAATGGCTTTATCTTCTTCTGTTAATAAATCTGTCGCTAGGTTCTGGTCTAAATGAACTTGAAGATCAGGAAGTTTAGTATTATTTCCCTTCTCCACTTCAACCTGTTCCTTAATAATTCCCGGTATTTTTCTAAAAGTGACTTCAATATTATGATTTTCTCTGACCCCTGTAAAGGTATATGAATTTTCAGTTAGATCGTAAGGCTGTCCATCAATGACTACACTAATAACCTCATATTCATTGTCAGGAACCCATTGTATAGTAGATGTTCCATTTTTTTGAACGTTTTGTGTTTCCGTAATCTTTCCGCCACTGCTTGCTTTCGTTTCAATTGTGTAAATCATCTGTCCCACTTTCCAAACAGACTGATTTTCCTCTATCGCATAATCTAATTTGCCATTATTTAACAAGAAAGTATTTTCCATTTCCACAATATCATCACAATAAACTAAGGGTGTTCCGACTGCCAGTTCATCATCCGCAATTAAAAGTGTAGGATTCTCCAATGTTTTTCCCATCATCATCGAAGCATGCAGCGGTGCATTTAGCGTGATCGAGTCAAAGTTAGCAAGGGATTGCAATGTTATCTCATCATCAAGCATTAAATCTGCATTTCCGTTTAGACTTAGGGGATTGCCGCCATTTTCTCCTCCGCCCCAAATATTTTCCAGGACACATTCCTGAACTCTCATTTGAGTGTCTGATATATTGATGGCACTAGCATCGGCTCCGCTGCCTCCGCCAATAACTGTGGAATAGTAAGTGCTGCCATTAAATATATTTCCCGTTAATTGATGATAATAGGCATTTGCCGAAGTCACCGTTGCAATTCCGCCATCGTAAGTCTCTCCTCCACTATAGATGGTTCCGGCAGTGCTAGAATTGCCAATATCCATAGAAACATGTCCTACTGTTGCATTTGACCCTGCACCCCTGGCTGATCCACCGCCATAGATTCCTGCTGCCACAATATTTCCAAATTGTGTATCTGCTGGTATCACTGAATTTTGAATACTAAGGCAAGTCGAGCTGGTGTTTGCTGAACCCCCGCCGCTTGCAGTACCGCCTGCACGAATATAGCCATATATATTACTGCAGTTATTTAACGATAATGCCACCTGATTCGCATTCGCTATCCCTTGGCTCGCCTGTCCTCCTCCATGAAGGATCATGATTTCGGTATTATTATAGATATTAGCTGTTACTAAATTCACATTTGCCTGTGCATTTCCAGAAGCATAGCCACCACCATAGACCTCACGAATATCCGCATAATCAACGTTTAGTGTGACATTACCATTAACATCCGCATTGGCATAGCCTGCTGCTTCGCTTCCTGTGGCAGCACTCCCACCACCACGGATCGAATAGGTTCTGTCAGTCACATAGCCATTGGTACTGCCTGTCTGTGCAATCGCCTGATAAGCCCCATTTGTATAGGCATGTCCGCCGCATGTTATGTTCCCGTGATTAGTAGTTGGGGTGGCAGAGACTTCTATTTTTATAGAGCCTGTTACGTTTGCTTGTGCATTCCCTTTTTGTGCATAGGCATATCCGCCTCCATAAATAGTACCGCCGTTTGCATTTCCTATAATGCAGATCACAACATTTCCGTTCACATCAGCATTTCTGGTACCATCACTATAACCACCGCCATGAATCGTTCCTACATTAACGTTTTCTATGATCATTTCGATATTGCTGTTGACTGAACTGTTTTTACTTCCTCCATAAATTGTTGAAGGGCTGACTGCTGTATCCAACAATTTTGTTTCCCCATTAAGATTGTAAATATAGCTTTTCCCATCACTATCTTTTTTTAACCGAAAAGAGGTTCCATTTGCATAAATCGTACTTCCTTCAACTGTTATTCCGGTATCATTGGCATACACAGGTAGCCGAATAAGAGTTAACAGCATACTGATCATTAAAACAACTACAATTCCCCACCGACGAAACCATTTCATAATCTCATGCCTCCATTATTACTTTTGAATATATGTTAAAAGCTTCTATTTACTTTTATTATATTCTGCAAATCTTTTTAATTCAACGTCATTTTACCTATTACGGTCATTTTTTACAAAACATACTATTGACATTAATGCACTGATGACTTAATATGAACATATAGTTAGCCTTATCTAACTTTCTGTTTCTCTAATAATTTGCCATTATTATAGATCCCATATCTCTTTGAAACAGAAAAAAACAAAGTGAGGATTCACTTTGCTGATAAGGAAAAAGATCAAGTCCGTCAGACTCGATCTTTTTTTCATACATTTTATTTTCCGAAATATCTTTCTAATAATCCAGCAAAAGCTTTACCATGACGTGCTTCATCACGAGCCATTTCATGAACTGTATCATGAATTGCATCTAGGTTTTCTTCTTTAGCACGTTTAGCTAATTCAACCTTACCAGCAGTTGCTCCATTTTCAGCATCTACACGTAATTCAAGGTTTTTCTTAGTTGAGTTAGTTACACATTCACCTAATAATTCAGCGAACTTTGAAGCATGTTCTGCTTCTTCCCAAGCTGCTTTTTCATAGTAAAGACCGATTTCAGGATATCCTTCTCTATGAGCAACTCTTGCCATAGCTAAGTACATACCTACTTCAGTGCATTCGCCTTCAAAGTTAGCTCTTAATCCCATGATAATATCTTCAGGAGCCCCTTCAGCTACACCTAATACGTGTTCTGCAGCCCAAGTCATTTCTCCGCTTTCTTGTTTTACGAACTTATCAGCTCCTACTTTACAAATCGGACATTGTTCCGGTGCTGAATCTCCTTCATGAACATATCCACATACTGAACATACATATTTTGCCATTATTTTTTCCTCCTCTTTATTAATAGTAATCATTACTATTTATTACATTTACTAGTATATCATAAATTTATCAGATGTAAAGCAAAAAGTATCATTTTTTTAAAAAAATAATAAGAGAAACCATTCCTCTTATTATTTAACGATCATTTCATATTCCGTTTCTTTAAATCTAACCAAGATGATATCTTCACTAATCAGCAGCGGACGTTTAATCAGCATCCCATTATGACTGAGCAGCTCACAGGCTTCTTCCATTGTCAATTGGTCTACCTTTTCTTTTAGCTTCATTTCCTTATAGACATTGCCGCTCGTATTAAAAAAACGTCTGATTGGTAAGCCTGATCTTTCGATCCATTCTTTTAATTCACTTGCTGTTGGTGTTTCTTCTACAATATGACGATCTTCAAAATCAACTCCATGACTCACTAAAAACTTCTTTGCTTTTTGGCAAGTAGAACATTTTGGATACTCAATAAATAACATATTTCTTTCACCTGTCTAATAATAGACTTCCTTTCATTTATTAATAAGCAATATAGTCTCTTTCATCCCGTAATTCAAAGTAAAGCTGGGCATAGGTGGCATCGAAATAAGGCTGAATAAAAAACAGCAGTAAACCGCCCAAGAGAGAGCCTACAAAACGCCAAAGGATAAAAGATAAATCCAGATAGAAAATCTCCATCTTTCTTCCCATCGTCATCTCTTTAGAAAGGCGAAGAATCTCAGAGGTATCCATCGTCGGATCTTCTGCCAGCAGATAATCTACCATTCTATATTGGTACATTTTAATAATTCCCGGAATAATAAAGAAAAGCGTACAAACAAAAACAATGACATCTCTCACAAACAATGTTTTTACAATATTAAAGTAATGACTGCCGCTGAAAGCATAAAACAAATCGCCTACAGAATCATAATTATCTCCTGTAAAATAGCGAGCTTTTCCTACGATCAACGGATTAAAAACAAATATGCGCAGAATATAAACAACCACCCAAGTAATCAGTGAGAAAACAAGCCCGGTAATGAACAGCAGTATCCCACTAAAAGAAAAATGAATAACCTGAGTTGTATTCCAATCAAAACGAATAGATAGGAATGTATCATTTCCACAAATAATAAGGATAATCGCACAGATGATCGTTGCGAAGATATAGTGGCTTCTCAAAAAATCTTTAGCGTTATCTTTAAGTCGAATTCTATTTATTGGCATAAAATTCCTCCTTCATATGCCCTATTATACTATATTTTACAATCAGCACAAGAAAAAGAGCATATACGCGATGGTATATGCTCAATAGAAGTCTATTATTAGAATTTTTTGAATTGATCAACGTCAATTACAAAGATTGTAGCTCCCCCTACGACAACATCAATCATAGTGGCTAAAGAAACTTCTGGTAAAGCTAAAGAGTTCATTGTAGGCATTTTTTCTACTCTCTGTTTAGCTTCTGACTTAATTAACTCAATGACAGCATCTACTTTATCTTCATCTGTCCCGATCAATAATGTAACGTTTCCCTTACTTAAGAAACCACCGGTAGAAGCTAATTTTGTGACATAATGTCCGGCTTTGTTAAGAGTAGAAGCAACAGCAGAGCTGTCATCCTTATTAACAATTGCGATAACGAGTTTCATAAATATTCCCCCTTCGTTACTATTATTATACACAAAAAAAGAGAAATAGTACACTAAAATGAGTAGAAATCTCTTCCCTATAAAACAAAAAAAGGAGGAAACCCTCCTCTCTTCTCT
>JAQENU010000030.1:0-229 GCA_027676805.1 Coprobacillaceae bacterium UN01-12pH3A
AATAAAGGATAATTGACAGTTATCTAGTATATAGGAATGTTGAAAGAGGAGATCGTTGCATTGTCACGTCTTGTCATAGACAGGGTCATAGTGTCATGGATTGAACTTAGTTCTTAGGTTCGATAGGCGAAGCCTACTCTTTTTTAGGAGGAATCCCATGAATTGGTATGTTATTCAGGTGAGAAGCGGTCATGAAAAAGAGATTGCGGATAAATGCCGCAGCTTGATT
>JAQENU010000030.1:239-579 GCA_027676805.1 Coprobacillaceae bacterium UN01-12pH3A
GCAGCTTGATTGATAAAGAGGTGTTGCAGGAATGCTTTATTCCTGAATACTATGTACAAAAGAAGTTTCATGGTCAATGGCACAAGGTGAAGCAGATTCTGTTTAGAGGCTATGTCTTTTTGATCAGTGATCATATTGAGGAACTGTTTAATGAGTTAAAGAAGATTCCGGACTTTACTAAGGTGATTGGTAAGAAAAAGGAAGAAATCTATCCCTTAAAAGAAGAGGAAGTCGCGTTTCTAGTGAGCTTTTCGAAAGAGGATCATATCGTGGATATGTCGATTGGGTATATCGAGGGCGAACAGATCTATGTGACGGAAGGTCCTTTGAAAGGCAAGGA
>JAQENU010000031.1 GCA_027676805.1 Coprobacillaceae bacterium UN01-12pH3A
CCTTTTTCCATACATTGTTCTTCTCCGTGAATGCGTCCCCCTTCACAGAACACTGCATCTTTATGCGTTTCATTTCCTGCCAATGTCTCTAATAACGGTTTGCCAAACTGGGTATAGCTTAATTCAAACCCTCCCATTTTAGCGATGGTCGCCGGTAAATCCACTAATTCGACTAAAGCTTTTGAAATTCTCGGCTTCACTTCAAACTGCTTAGCCGGCTTGATGACTAACGGTATATTTGATACTGGATTTTCAAAACAGTTCTGTACTTTTTCACAGATCGAATAATCCCCTGTATAATCACCATGATCACTGTAAACAAAGATACTGGTATCATCGTATTGATTTGTTTCCTTCAATTTATCGACGATCATTCCAAACTGATGATCGAAGCGTGAAACCATCGCTAAATAGGTTGCTCTTAATTCCGTAAAACGATCTTCACTCCAATTATCTAAATGCTGTTTCGCATTGATGCCATAAAGCATACTGGCTTTATCTTTCAAGGTTTGGATATTAGGTCTTCGTGGCGGGACTTTACTGCGGTCAATCATACTGTACCAAGG
>JAQENU010000004.1 GCA_027676805.1 Coprobacillaceae bacterium UN01-12pH3A
CTTTCAATTTCATCTATGTTCTTGCCTACTGTAGACATCCAATTTGTTTCGTAAGCTTCTTTGATATACTCGATTTCTTTTCCGTGCATGGTTGGACTGGATAGCCAAACCTTTTTTAAAAATTTCTCCATTAATTTATCCTCCCTAAAACAAAAAAAGAATACAGTCTCCCCTACCCCAAGTAAGTGATACTATATTCTAATTCTTTATATAGGCGGTAAACCGGCTCTATATATTAAATTTTGCTTGTAATATTTAAACCGGCTTGGATATGGCGATCCATGAATTTTAGATTTAAATAAGCCAGTTGGTTGTGTTTATCGATCTTGATAATTTCATTCTCAAAATCTTTTAACGGACCTCTGATAATTTTTGCTTTATGATCTATTAAACAGGCTTGGGACATTTTTAATACACCGGATGAATCTAATAAGCATTCAAACATGCTGATTTCTTCATGACTTAAAGCTGCTGCATCTTTATATTTTAATTGTTTAATAAGTCCGTCTTTATCTTCTTTCATACTTGCCAGTAAAATATCAAACTGAAATTGATTTAATTTTGTTTTTATAAATATATAATTGGGAAATAAGGGTTTCAATGCATAACCTTTAATATCTCGCCGATAATATTCTATGAGTGGGATAAAGGCGTAAAGTTCCTTTTTATTATTTAATATTTTTAATAGCTTAGGAAGTTTAGTGGATAAAGCAAACAAAATATACCAATTCATGTTTTGCTTATAACTTCTAAAGGAACTTTCATATGTTTGCCTAGCATGCCACAGTCAAGAACTGCAATTCTTTTATGCCGATCAATCTTTTTTACTTGATATTCCATTCCGACTAACGGACCACTGTCTACTTTTAGAACGGAGTCAGTAATATGGCCAGTGGAATGCTTAATAATATCTTGATTATCAAGTAATTTTTCTAAGAAGTGGGTTTCATTCGGATCTAAAGCGATGACATCTGCATACTCCAATAAAGCGGCAAATCGATGGATTGATTTTAACACTTCTGCATACTGATCATTGAATTCCTTTTTAGTCATAGTAGTTTTTAAAAAAATATAATCAGGAAACATACAAGAAATTTGATACTCTCTTAATTTAGAGTTAGAGAACCATTTTTCTATCTTAGGTATAAAGGCATGAATATTATCTTGACGGTTAAAATAATCCACTAGTTCTTGTATTCTATCACTTTTAGTATGAATGACGCACCAATACATAAGGTCTCCTTTCTGTGAATAATAAAAATTTCGTAGAATACACTATTCTACGAAATTTTAGGCTGCCTTATTTTATTGATCTGATCCTGCTTAAATTTCAGAGATGAATGCACATAGCGATTTAAAGTAATGGCTATATCAGAATGTCCCAGCATTTCACTTAGTGATTTAATCTCTATTCCACTTTCTACACAGTTAGTGGCATAAGTATGTCGGAGTGAATGAAAGTTAATAGAAAATCCATTCTCCATGCAAAGTTTTTTAAACCGATACTGAATCGTTCTAGGATCGATAATTCTTTCATTGTTTGAAAGGATATAACCATTTTCATCTTTAGTACCAACAAAACTATAGTACTGATAAATATGTCTCAGCATAAAATCCGGCAAGGGGATCTGTCTTTTTGAAGTCTCAGTTTTAGGTTCAAATATCATCAATGACGTTTTAGAGTGAGTTTGATCAGTATTTTCTAATCTTTGAACCGTTTTTGTGACATTGATAATTCCCTGAGATAAATCAATATCTTTCCATTGCAGTGCACAAATTTCACCAATCCGCAGACCGGCATATAGACCTAAAGTAATCGCAATCGATGTCGAGTCGACATGATGAAAACAATAATTATCTAAACATTGAATTTGAAAAGAAGTCAATACTTTGGTTTCTTCCTTCTTATTAGTCAATTTAATAAACTGAAAATCAATATGGGGAATGCCATATTTATATTCTCCATAGTTTAAGATTGATTTTAAGGTGAATCGTATTGAAGCCATCATACTAAATGAATAGTGACCTTCCATTTTCTTCTTTAAAAATTGAACAATAGTTTGTTCGTTGAGGTCCTGCGTATGACATTCCTGAAAAAATGGATTGAGCTGTAATTCAATTAATCGCTTATATTTGATATAAGTAGAGTATTTGATGTAGACTCGCTTTAATTCGAGCCATTCTTTAGAAATTGTTAGCATATCTTTATTGATGTTCACTTGCATCTTGTTATTCCTCCTTATAAAATACCATTGTCAATCTATCATTTTTTAATGGAGAAACACCAGTTAGACTAAAAATAAGAAAATACGATCAATTTCCGCAAAATCTTTCTAAATACGTATTTTATATTTTATTTTAAGTCGCTTTATGCTATAATTCGTTTCGTAGAATAGTGTATTCTATGTAAAAATATAAATTTAAAGACCTATGACCTGCAGAACAGCCTGTAGGTTTTTTAATACAAAAAAAGAGACCGTAGTCTCTCTAACAATAAGCAGGCAAATACATCTGCGGATTGTCTTTATACTTTTTAGCTTCTTCCTGAGATAAGAAGACCGTTAAATGAAGCTGTTTTGAAGAAATAACATGAGGTCCCGCACATCCGGCATAGCCTTCGATACTAAAATTATATTCTTCCGCATTACCTTCTATATCCATAATTTTTCCACTCATGACATAACCATTCATTAAGTAATAAACAAGAGTGCCTTCTTTAAGCATAGTATTACCTTCTTTCATAAACACTGGCACCAACATGGGCGATTTCTTCTAATAGCTTTTGCATTTTTATAATAATAGGATGAACAGATAAACCATAATGATCCGCCATCTTGCTTGTTTTTTCAAAAGCGATCCAAGTGCTTCCGGATTCATCTTCCCATACGGCAATTTTTAATGGCAGCTGTAAGGCAATGCTTTGATCTTCCAGCATTAAATTAGTGCCAACCTTTGGTGCACCAAAGACTAAGACAGTAGTTTCTCTTAACTCCATGCCAACCTCTTTTGCATTTTTAGCGTGATCAAATTTTGCGAAGAGAGGAATTTCTCTTCTTTTCAATTCATTTTCTAATTTTGTAATGGTTTCTTGTACGGGTAATTGTCCCTCAAGCAGATACAACTGATTATCATCATATTGAGTAGATAATAAATCACCAAATGCACCGGCAATCTTTCTGCCTAAGTTCGTAAAATCAACATTTTCTTTATTTGCTAATAGGGTGACACATACCAGTTCATCAGGATCTGTAAAACGACTTAAAAATGAGGAATAACCGGGGATTGTCCCTTTAATATCCATTAATCCACGATGCTTGTAGAATTGCCATCCGGCTGACGCAGGTATTTCAAGTCCGTCAGGTAAGTTCCAGGGTTGATAAAGTTTGTTTCGATTTTCTAAACCATGAATCAATACGCCACCGGCTAACCCAATATCCCAGTATGAAATATCCTGAGCACTGGCCCATATATCATTATATCCTCGCATAGCGGTGCTTTTTTGTGGATCAATCTCTGCGCCTTCATCATTATAGCTTCGTGAAAACTCGGTTGGATCGATATATTCACCATTGGTTTTAAACAGCTGATGAATATAGTCACTTGCAGATAAATCTTCATGTTTAAATTTATCGAGATCTTCATAAAAACCGGTATGTTTAAGATTCAGAAAACGAATTTGCCTTTCAGCAATGAAATCATGATAGCTTTGCTGACTGATTCTTTCTACGATCTCACTCAATAACAGGAAGTTAATCGCATTTTTTTCGATGTCATGTCCGGGTTCAAAGTGAAGTGGGCTGTCTTTTAAAGCATTTAAGACATCTTTTAGCTGTGTTTCCTGAGTTTTTGGCAGTCCGCTTGCATGATGCAGGAGATCAATCACTTTAATTGAATGCCAAGTCTTAGGCACTTCCGGTAGATAGTGATCAATCGTGCTTTCTAACTCCAGCTTTCCATCCTCGTATAACTGCATAATAGCGACAGCACAGAAAGCCTGAGAAATTGCCCCGACAGGCCACATGGTATTAACACTGGCAAGTCTTTTTTCTTTGACATCAGAATAGCCATAACCGACTACTCTGGGGATGTAGGGTGCTTGAACGATCGCTAAAGTTAAACCGGGAATGTTTTCTTCTTTCATGAAATCAATAATCATTTGATCGATACTATGATCTAAATAACTGACATTATAATCTCCACGTACTTTCATTTCTTTATGCTCTTTTGTATTCATCTTATTTTCCTCTTTTCTTGTTTTCCAGCTTTAATAAAACATCGCAAATCGTTATCGTTGAAAGATAGTCCTGACAGACACTTTCTAAATCATTGCATAACTCATCGATGACATAGGGCATTCCACTGCTGACTAAACAATCGTTGTGAATATCACCGCTTCGCCAGGAAGTATGACAGATTGTCACAGTTAAAGCATCATAAACCTGTTTCAAAGTCACTTTTTCACTGCCAATCTTAAAACAGTAACCGCCGTTGATGCCTTCCTTGGTTTCTACGATTCCGGCTTTTTTTAATTTCCCCAGTACTTTTCTTATTCGTACCGGATTCACACATACATTTTTAGCGAGTTCTTCACTAGAGAGCTGCTGATCCATCTTTCTTAAATAAACTAAGACATGGATCGCTATTATAAATTCGCTTGGCATAACTTCTCCTTTCTGTAACTTTTTTTATTACATTTATATTATTGACCTTTAACAAAAGAAAAACAAGGAATATGCTTGAATAAAAAAAAGCACACTTTATTAAAAGTGCACTCTCTTATTATTATTTGCTTAAATCTTCACCGTTTGATAAGATCACTTTTTTATACCAATCGAATGATTTTTTCTTAGAACGTTTTAAGTTACCGTTTCCTTTATCATCCATATCTACATAGATCATACCATAACGTTTTGTCATTTCCCCTGTACCGGCAGAAACTAAGTCAATACATCCCCAAGGTGTATATCCCCAAAGTTCAACACCATCTAACTCAATTGATTTTTTCATTTCTGCGATATGATCAGCTAAGTATTCAATACGGTAATCATCATTGATTGAACCATCTGCTTCTACCGTATCTTTAGCTCCTAATCCGTTTTCAACAACCATTAAAGGTAATTGATAACGATCCCATAATTGGTTCATGGCAATTCTTAATCCCATTGGATCAATTGGCCATCCCCATTCAGATTCTTTTAAGTATTTAGACTTAACGACTCTTGCTACATTTCCGTCTGTTGTTTCAGCATCTTTTCTTGACGTTGAAACACCTGAGTTATAGTAAGAGAATCCGATATAATCAACTGTCCCATTGAATAAGATTTCATCATCATAAGGTTCTTTTTTGATAACGATGCCTTTTCTTTCAAATTCAGCTAATTTATATGATGGATAGTATCCACGGCATTGTACGTCGCAGAAGAAATGCTTTAAGTTTCTTGCTGCATCGATATCCTCCTGCTGATCGGCAGGATTACAAGTTTCAGGATAAGATAAGATGTAAGCAACCATCATTCCGATTTCAAAATCAGGGTTAATAACATGTCCTAATTGTACAGCCTGTGCGCTGGCAACGAACATATGATGTAATGCTTGGTAGCGTGTTTGATCATCTGTTTTACGGCATCCTAAAGTTGTATATCCGTTTAATAAGTTAATTTCATTGAAGGTCATCCAATATTTAACTTTATTTTTATAACGTTTGAAGATTGCATCACAGTAGTTTACATAGTAATCTACTACACGGCGATCAGACCATCCGTCCATTTCATCAGCTAAGAATTTAGGCACATCGAAATGGCAGATTGTAACGATCGGTTCAATATTGTAGCTCAAGCAAGTATCAAATACTTTATCATAGAAAGCCAAGCCTTCTTCGTTTGGCTGTTCTTCATCCCCTCTAGGGAAGATTCTTGTCCAAGAAATTGACATTCTAAATGAATTAAATCCCATTTCAGCAAATAACTTAATATCTTCTTCATAATGATGATAGAAGTCTGTTGCCACATGGCTTGGATAATACGTATTCGGATCTAAATATCCTACAGCTCCATCAGGTAATTCTTCGAAACGATTAATTGAAGTTAAAGTACCGTCTTTTAATTTGATCGTAATTCTTCTTGGGGTTGTCATATTACCATCAGTAATGACGTCAGAAGTCGCTAAACCTCTTCCGCCTTCATTATAGCCCCCTTCATATTGGTTAGCAGCAGTAGCGCCTCCCCATAAAAATCCTTGTGGAAATCCCATAATTTTCTCCTCCTCATTGTTATCGTTTACATTATAGCATTTCTTTTTCTATAATTTAATAAAAATGTGCAAATATATAAACATATTTTTTTACTTATCATAAGTAACATAAATATTGTTTAAAATGGGAAGGAAAGATAAGGTATTATAAATTTAAAGCGATTTTATCTATATATATTGAAAATACCAATAACTATTCAAATTTTGAAAATATTTGTCAAATAATAGTTTTAGTTGTATAATCGCAATAGATTATTCAATGTATATATCAAATAATATGGACTATAATAACCGTGTAGAGGAAGTTAATATAAAATTCACACTAAAGAAGTATGATTTTGTCGAATATAAAAATAGCTTTAGGCAAAATGAATAACCACGAGTACAGACTGAATAATATAATAAGGAGAATACCTTTAGAAAGGAGTGCTGGAAATGGATAAGAAAATTAAATATACAACCAATCCCTCACTTCTTTTGGTAGCGGATATATTGGAACTGCTGACAAATGACGGCGGTACGATCTATATAGGCATGGAAAAAGACGGTAGTGTTGTAGGATTAGAAAATGCCAACTTGGTCATGAGAGAAGTGAATATGATGATTATTAATGCATATCCGGAATTAATCCTTTCTACACATACCCGCATTGAAATTACCGGTGGAAAAGAAATTGTACGCATCGATGTTTTATTAGATGGATATATAGAAGAGTATGTGTATTATGATCAGTTTTATCAGGAAACAAAGAATATGTTTGTTCCTATCGATCAGTTTGAAAAAGCAAAATACAAGACGAGAGCCAACTAGGCTCTTTTTCTTTTTACCCAAAGTTAACAAAAACGCAATAAATCACCCATAATTTAAAGAAAGTATTAATAAGGTGAGTAAAATCAGCTAGGTTAATATAGAGGCAGAGAATTGTTAAAAAAGGGAAGAGAAAACAACATCTGAATTTAACATAAATTTAACTTAATTCAAACTTGTATTAAATAATGACTTGTTATAATGGTGGCGTGGTGAGAGGAAGTCACCTAAAAATTGAATATGAACATGTGTGTAAAAACAAGGAGAAAGAAAATGAAAAAATTACTTAAATCGTTAATGGTAGTCGCAGTTGCCTTCGCCATTACTGGATGTGGCGGTTCAGGAGATAGTAAAGCAAATAAGCCAGTGACAATGTCAGGATCAACGTCAATGGAAAAAATGATGACCGCAATGAACGAAGCTTATTACAATGAAACAAATAATGAAGCTACAGCAGAATATACCGGATCAGGTGCAGGAATCGAAGCGGTTTTAGCTGGATCAGTTAACATCGGGAATGCTTCAAGAGCTTTAAAGGATGAAGAAAAATCAAAAGGTGCCGTTGAAAATATTGTCGCAATTGATGGAATTGCAATCGTAGTAGATAAAGCAAACGGTGTGGAAAATTTAACAAAAGAACAGTTAGCTAAAATTTATACGGGAGAAATCACAAACTGGTCAGAAGTTGGCGGAGAGAATCAAAGTATCGTTGTTATCGGACGTGAAGCCGGATCAGGAACAAGAGGAGCTTTCGAGGAAATCTTAAAAGTAGAAAATAACTGTAAATATGCTCAGGAAATTGATTCTACAGGAGCAGTAATGGCAAAAGTAGCATCTATTCCGGGAGCAATCGGATATGTTTCATTAGATGTTGTAGACGATACTGTAAAAGCATTAAAAATTGAAGGCGTAGTAGGAAATGAAGAAAATATCAAAGCCGGAACTTATGCATTGCAAAGACCATTCGTTATGGTAACTAAAGGGGAAATCAGTGAACAAGATCAGTCAGTTCAAGATTACTTTAAATTTGTACAATCAGATAAAGGACAGGAAATCATTAAATCAGTTGGACTTATCACAGTTGACTAATCATTAGGAGGAATAAATCATGAATAAGGTATTATCAATCATGATCAATAGTAAGACTAAATCTCGAGTAGAAAAAACAGCGGAATGGATCTTTAAGATCTGTGCTCTGTTTGCTCTTATTGCTGTCGTAATGATGACTGGCTACATGATTTATTCTGGAACACCAGCTCTGTTGAAAGTGGGGATCAAGGAGATCCTCTTTTCAAATGTATGGAATCCAAGTGCAGCCGATCCTCAGTATGGGATATTAAATATTATTTTTACTTCGATTGTTGGGAGTGCCGGTGCCATTCTTGTCGGAGTTCCTATTGGCGTACTGACAGCTGTCTATCTTTCGGAAGTGGCAAGTTCAAGAATGGCAAAGATCGTTAAGCCGGCAGTAGAACTATTAGCGGGAATTCCGTCTGTTGTTTATGGTCTAATTGGAATTTTATTAATCAATCCGGTGATGTATAAACTTGAATTATTCTTTTTCAAGAATGATCCTACCCATCAGTTTACCGGTGGATGTAATTTATTATCTGCCATTATTATATTAGCTATCATGATTTTACCCACTGTTATCAATATCAGTGAATCTGCTATTCGAGCAGTACCTAAGCATTTAAAATCAGGGTCCTTAGCATTGGGCGGCAGTCAGATGCAGACAATCTTTAAAGTAATTCTGCCAGCAGCCAAAACAGGAATATTAAGTGCCATCGTATTAGGAGTGGGACGTGCGATCGGGGAAGCCATGGCAATCGTTCTAGTATCCGGAAACTCTGTTAATTTACCGCTGCCGTTTAATTCAGTGCGTTTTTTAACCACCGCAATTGTTTCGGAAATGTCTTATGCTTCAGGGACACATCGTCAGGTGTTATTTACGATAGGACTGGTGTTATTTATCTTTATTATGATCATAAACATCATTCTTACTAAAATCATTAAGTCAGGAGATGATCAGCATGCATAACAGTATTTATGATAAACGAGTGAGAATCAGTGACAATATCATTCGCGTCCTCATTTATTTAAGTGCCTTCGTATCCGTTGCTGTGCTAGTGGGAATCATCGGCTTAGTCATCGTAAAAGGAGCGCCGCATTTATCTTGGCAGCTGATTTCAACTGTTACCAGCGGTATCAATAATACCTTTGGGATATTGGGGAATATCGTAAATACCCTTTATATCATTGTGATTACATTATTGATCGTCACACCTTTAGGCGTAGGCGGAGCTGTCTATTTGAATGAATATGCAAAAGGCGGAAAATTAGTAAGAGCCATTGAATTTACGATTGAGACACTCTCAGGAATCCCTTCTATTATCTTTGGGTTATTCGGGATGGTTTTCTTTGGAACGGCATTAAAACTGGGGTTTTCCATTTTGACCGGAGCACTAACTTTAGCCCTGATGGTGTTACCTATCATTACCAGTTCAACGCAGGTGGCACTAAAAAGCGTGCCGGAATCATATCGTGCCGGTGCAACCGGAATGGGAGCAACAAAATGGTATATGATTCGTACAATAATTTTGCCTAGTGCAATGCCGGGAATTATTACCGGGATTATCTTAGGTATCGGAAGAATCATCGGGGAATCAGCTGCCTTATTGTTTACAGCCGGAAGCAGTTATTATTTAGTCAATGATTTCTTTGGACATATTTTTAAATCCGGAGGAACCTTAACCATTCAATTATATTTAAGTATGACAAAAGCCAGATACGATCAGGCATTTGCAGTCGCTTTGGTTTTAATTATATTAGTTTTCGTTTTAAATCGTCTTACACATATTATTGCTAATAGAATGAATAGAGAAAAAGGGTAGATCAGCATGGAAAATACAAAAATAAAAGTTGAAAATTTAAACTTGTACTATGGGCAAAATCACGCTTTAAAAAATGTGACAATGGATATTTATGAAAATATGGTAACAGCCTTTATCGGACCTAGTGGATGCGGTAAATCTACTTTCTTAAAAACACTCAATCGTATGAATGATTTGATCGAAAATGTTAAGATTGATGGGTTGGTCGAATTAGATGAAGAAAATATTTATGATAAAAAAGTAGATACAACTTTATTAAGAAAGAAAGTAGGCATGGTATTTCAGCAGCCTAATCCTTTTCCGATGAGTATCTATGATAATGTTGCCTATGGTCCCAGACTGCATGGGATTAAGGATAAAAAGCGTTTAGATGAAATTGTTGCCAACAGCTTAAAGGGAGCAGCATTATATGATGAAGTAAAAGATGATCTAAAGAAGTCTGCCTTAAGCCTTTCAGGAGGACAGCAGCAGCGTCTTTGCATTGCCAGAGCATTAGCGGTTGAACCGGAAGTAATCCTGATGGATGAACCCACCAGTGCGTTAGATCCCATCTCGACGTTAAAAATTGAAGATTTAATGGAAGATTTAAAGAAAAAATATACGGTGATTATAGTGACGCACAACATGCAGCAGGCAACACGTATCGCAGATTATACAGCCTTCTTTTTAGTCGGAGAAATGGTAGAGTACGGTAAAACTCGTGATTTATTCGCAACGCCGCAGGATAAACGTACAGAAGACTATATTACGGGCAGATTCGGTTAGGAGACAATTATGGTAACTAGAAAAAAATTTGATTATGAAATTAACCACTTAAAAAAAGATATTGGAGAAATGGCAGAGGCTGTCAACGAAACTGTGCATACGATGGAAGCATTGATCAAGCATCCGGATGTTGCTCAATCTAAAGAGTTAGTTGAACATGATAAATATATCAATGAACTGCAAAAAAATATTGAAACCCGCTGCCTGTCATTATTATTGAAGCAGCAGCCGGTGGCACGTGATTTGCGTTTAGTATCGACCGGGTTAAAAGTAGTGACCGACTTAGAACGTATCGGCGATCAGTGTGCCGATATTGCAGAGATCACCGTGCTTACCAAAATGGATGATCTTTATACGAAGCTGCCGCATATTGCTTCTATGCTGGATCATATTGTGGAGATGATGGAACAATTAACTGCAGCGGTTAAAAATGAAGATGTGGAGCTGGCAAAAGAAACTCGCCAGAAAGATCAAAAAATCAATGCTTTATTTGATAAGTGTAAAAAAGATGTGGTAATGTTAATTAAACAAGATGAAGAAAATATCGATTATTATTTAGACTTCCTCATGATCTCAAAATATTTAGAAAAAATTGGAGATCATATTAAAAATGTTTGTGAATGGATCGAATTTAACGAGACCGGAATGATAGATAATTTTAAATTAGTATAATGCGATTAAAGAGCGTTTCGGCGCTCTTTTTTCTTTGTATGTAAAATCTTTTTTTGTTTGGATAATGATGTTATAATGCTTCAATGGAGGACATAATATGCATAAACCAAAATTAGTAATCTTTGATATGGATGGCCTGATGTTTGATACAGAAAAAATGGGAAGCCGCTGTCATATTCAGGCTGCCAAAGAATTTGGCTATACTATCTCAGAAGAGTTAAGTATGAGTTTAATTGGCGGAAACATGATCCGCAACACCAATCTATTAAAAGAAGCCTTGGGTGAAGACTGCCCACTAGATAAAATACGTGAACGTTCCGGAGAATATCGCGAAATTCATTTTCAGGAGCATGGCTTAGGGGTAAAGCCGGGATTAGTTGAACTGCTGGATTATTTAAAAAGGGAAGACATTAAAATGGCGATTGCTTCTTCTTCAGGCAGAGCGGTCATTGATCGTTATTTAAAGATGAGTGACTTGGAAGGAAGATTTGATTATATTATCAGCGGTGATATGATACATAACAGCAAACCGCATCCGGAAATCTTTCTGCATGTCTGTGAACATTTTAGTGTAGACATTAAGGATGCTTTAGTATTGGAAGATTCTAAAAACGGCATTATGGCTGCACATGCCGGGAATATCCCGGTGATCTGTGTACCGGATCTGATTTTCCATGAACGAGAAATCTTTGAGATGACCGCCGCAACCGTATCTAGTTTATTTAAAGTCAAAGAACTTCTTCAGGGAATTAAACCGAAGGTTGCTGTCTTTGATATGGACGGCTTGATGTTTAATACAGAGTGGCTGTGCATTGAACCATTAATCAAAGCTCATCATGACTATGGCTATCCGATGACAAAAGAAATCTGTTATAAGCTGATTGGGACATCAGGCAAGATTGCAAAAGAAATATTAGTAAGCGAGTTTGGCCCAGATTATCCTTATGAGATTGTAGATCGCCATGCTTTTGCATTACTGCGTGAAGAAATAGATACCAATGGTCTGCCAATGAAAAAAGGCTTGATTCAATTGCTGGAACGTTTAAAAGCATTGGATATTGCTTGTGTGATTGCCTCTTCATCAAGCTCTAAAACGATTGAGCATTATTTGGAAATATCAAACACACGTCAGTATTTTAAGGGCATTGTAGGGGGCGATATGGTGAAAGCCAGCAAACCGGAACCGGATGTTTTTATTAAGGCATGTGAGTTGTTTGGGGTGGAACCTAGTCAGGCGATTGTATTAGAAGATTCTAAAAACGGCATCATTGCATCGAATCGTGCCGGAATACCTGTCGTATGTGTACCGGATTTATTGATGCATGATCAAGGCTTGCTGGAACAGTCTGAAATGTTTGTTTCGGATCTTGGAAAGCTTGCCGCTATCCTTGGCTAAGGAAATACAGATATGAAGAATATTATGATCGTAGCCACCGGCGGAACAATAGCCGGTGTGGGAGAAATTGGCAAAAGTGCCAGCTATCAGGCAGGAGAAATCAATATTGATGAGATTATTCAGTCCCTTCCTGCCATTAATCATATTGCCCATTTGTCGGCAGTCCAATATATGAATGTTGACAGCAATGAAATGTCACCGGACAGATGGGTGCAGTTAGCTAATTATTTAAATGAATTATTATTAAGAGAAGATGTGGACGGAATTGTAGTGACGCATGGCACCGATACACTAGATGAGACAGCTTATTTTCTAAATTTGACTTTGCGTACATATAAACCTGTCATTATTACCGGGGCAATGCGTCCGGCAACAGCTGCAAGTGCTGATGGTCCGATGAATCTTTATCAGGCGGTGGCCTTAGCGTGTCATGAAGAAGCGATGGGACATGGCGTCATGGCAGTCTTTAGCGATACGATTTATTCAGGACGCGATATTCAAAAGGTGAATAATTTTAAAACCGATGCGTTTGATAAAAAGGATTTTGGCTGTTTAGGGTATATGCGGGATGATCAGGCATATTTCTTTGCCAGAGCCTTTAAAAAACATACCCTGCAGTCACAGTTTAGCCAACAGGTGCTGACGACTTTACCTAAGGTAGGAATTGCCTACTATTATGCCGGTGCAGGAATCGAAGTGCTGGAAGCATTAGAAAAAGACTGTGAAGGGATTGTCATTGCCGGCAGCGGCAGCGGAAACTATTCGAAAGAATGGATTGAAAAAGTCAATGATTTAAGTCACAAAGGCATCATCATTGTTCGTTCCAGCCGTGTCGGACATGGGATTGTCTTTGAAAGTCCGGTCTTTGATAAAGAAAATTATACAGTGCCAAGCAATACCTTATCACCGCAAAAAGCGAGGGTTTTACTGATGCTGGCGCTCAGCGCAACAAAAGAGGCAGAAAAAATCAGGCAAATCTTTAATGTTTATTAGAAATAATGCTTTTTACAGGCTTTTAAGTTTGTTATAATGAAAGAGTATTATGTGGGATCTTAACAAAAACTTAACATAATATTAACTTTAAATAACTTTAATGTCGTAGTCTTTTTTGGTTTAATGAGGGCAAAGAGGGATGGACTATGGAAAAATTAATTTATATTATTGAAGATGACAACAATATTCGTGATCTAATTAAAATTGCTTTAAATAGCTATGATTTTATCGTTAAAGATTTTGACAATGCTGAAGATGCCTTGAAATCGATTCAGGACGATCTTCCTACAGTGGCTGTATTTGATGTCATGCTGCCGGGAATGGACGGCATCACAGCTTTAAAAAAGGTACGTACCATGTCAAAAGTCAAAGATCTGCCAGTGCTTGTCTTGACGGCTAAAGACAGCGAAGTCGATAAAATTCAAGGGTTAGAAGGCGGCGCTGATGATTATATGACGAAACCATTTTCGGTACTGGAATTGTGTGCCCGTGTGCGTGCGCTGATCAGACGCAGCAAAATGAAAACCGATCAGTCTAAAGTGATTGAAATGAGCAGTATCATGATCAATCAGGAAACACGTGATGTTTACCGTGATAAACAGCTGATCGAATTAACGTATAAGGAATATGAACTGCTTTTACTGCTGATGCAGAATCATAATCAGGTTTTAGAAAGAGAAGAACTATTGAATAAGATCTGGGGATATGGCGGAAGTGCGGATACACGTACCATTGATGTACACATTCGTCATTTGCGTGAAAAATTAGGAGATCAAGGAGAATGCATAAAAACGATTCGCGGTGTAGGCTATCGTTTTATGGATACGTCAAACAATGAAAAAGACGATATTTAGAAATATCAATGTATTGATTGTTACGGCTTTATTGATTTGCAGTGTGATATCGACTTACATTTTTTCACGTCTCACTTTCAACAACAATGTCAACAATATGCTTTACAGTTTGCAGTTAGTCGATTATTCTATTGACTACGAGCAGGATTTACGTGCGCAAATTGATTTAGTGAATGAAAAAACATTGGAATCCGATAGTCGTATGACCGTTATTTCATTGGATGGTCAGGTGATTGCGGATTCTTCTGTTGATGATTTGCAGGAGAATCACTTGGATCGTAAAGAAGTGCGTGACGCTATTCATGAAGGTGTGGGAAAAGAAGTTCGCTATTCGAGTACAATTCATAAAAATATGCTTTATGTGGCTTATCTGAGTGAACATAACGTGATTATTCGTTTATCCGTACCTTATTCCGGACTAACCGATTATCTTAAAATGGCAATTCCGGGAATTGGCATCAGTATCATCATTTCACTGGGATTATCGGTTCTTTTTGCCCGTTATATCGCTAAAAAGGTATCAGAACCTTTAGAGGAAATCTCTCAGCAGCTCCTGTCTATTGAAGAAAATGATCCGGTATTCAAGAAACATACTTATGAATATACCGAATTAAACAATATCGCCAGCGTAACCGATCGTTTGGCCAATAAGATCAATCAGACAATCGCTTCTTTAAAAAGAGAAAAGAATAAGGTGCATTATATCCTGGATAACATGCAGGAAGGGATGATCGTTGTGGATGAGGATAACTCCGTTATCTTGATCAACCATGCCGCAAATCTCATGTTTAACTGCGAAGGGGTAGATAAAGGATTGCCTATTGAAAGCTATATTCAGGAACGTAAAATATTAAAACGCATCAAAAGTCATAATGTCTATGAAACATTTCATTTAGGAGACAAATATTTTTCAATTCATAAAGCTAAGATTGACAGCGGTGTATTTAAAAACAGTACGATCGTATTATTTTTAGATGTAACGCCGGAAGAAATGGCGATGAAAATGAAACAGCTGTTCTTTTCAAATGCTTCACATGAATTGAAAACACCGCTGACCTCTATTCAAGGTTATGCGGAATTACTGAATCAGCATTTGATTAATGATGAAGTGCAAAAAGATGAATTTGTCCATCGTATTCTTAAAGAAACAAAGAATATGACACGTTTGATTAATGATATTCTAGTTATTTCTAAGCTTGAAAATCATCAGACGATACCGGATATTCAATTGCTGCATTTAAACTTAATTATTGAAGATATATTCCATACTCTATCACCGATGGCAAATGATCGTGGCATCCACTTGATTTGTCATAGTGAAAATGTTGATTTCTACGGTGATTTGGAACAAATCAACCAACTCTTTACCAACCTATTATCCAATTCGATCAAATATGGTCGTGATGGCGGATGGGTATCCGTAAAATTCAATCTGGAAACAGATAGTTTGAAAATTATTGTTGAGGATAATGGGATTGGTATTCCTAAGGAAGATATTCCCCATTTAACAGAACGATTCTATCGTGTAGATAAAGGACGTACAAAAGCAATCGAAGGTACCGGATTAGGTCTGGCGATTGTAAAGCATATTGTACAGCTTTATGAAGGAGACTTAAAAATAGAGAGTGTCTTAGGAATTGGGACTAAAACAACCATCTATTTAAAAAATATGAAAAAGGACGTGTTGTAAGGTGACAATAACAAATTTATTTACTATGCTGGGAGGATTGGGCTTATTCCTGTATGGGATGCACATGATGTCCAATGGACTGGAAAACGTAGCTGGAAACAGCTTAAAAAAGATTTTGGAGAAAATAACCTCTAATCGTATTGTTGGCGTACTGATCGGAGCCGGAATTACAGCGGTGATTCAGAGTTCATCCGCTACGACGGTCATGGTTGTCGGATTCGTTAACAGCGGGTTAATGAAATTATCCCAAGCGGTTTGGATTATTATGGGAGCCAATGTCGGAACGACTATTACCGGGCAGCTAATTGCCTTGAATGTAAAAGACTTTGCGCCGATCCTGATCTTTGCCGGTGTTTTTCTAATCCAGTTTATCCGCAATAAAAAGGTTGGCTATGTCGGTGAAATCGTTGCCGGACTGGGAATCTTATTTGTGGGAATGCAATTCATGTCAGATGCCATGGTGCCATTACGTGACTACAAGCCCTTTGTTGATCTGATGACAACTTTTGAAAATCCATTCTTAGGGATTGCTGCCGGAGCTGTATTTACAGCGGTCATTCAAAGCTCGAGTGCCTCTATTGGGATCTTACAGGCTTTGGCAATGAGTGGAGCAATTCAATTACATAGTGCTATCTTTGTTTTATTTGGGCAAAACATCGGAACATGTATCACTTCGATCATTGCATCGATCGGAACTAACCGAAATGCAAAGCGAACGACCATGATCCATCTCTTGTTCAATGTCATTGGAACATTGGTCTTTGTGACAGTGTGCTTATTCGTTCCATTTACTGATTATATTGTAGCGTTAACACCGGGCTCTGTGCAAAATCAGATTGCCAATGTGCATACAGTCTTTAATATTGCTACAACGATGCTACTGCTTCCTTTTGGAAATCAGTTAGTTCAATTAGTAGAGAAGATCCTGCCATTAAAAGAAGATGAGGAACAGGATTTGCAGACACTTTATATTTCCGCTACCGAACCGGCAGCTTCATTTATGGCAACAACACAGCTAAGTAAAGAAATTGCCCGTATGTTTGATTTTGCGAAAGAAAACATTGTCTTAACAATGAAGGGTCTAACGAAAGTGACCGATAAATATAATGAAAAAATAAGCAACAATGAAAAATATATTGATTATTTAAATACAGAAATTACCCGCTTTAGTGCTCAAGTCACTTTAGTGGATACGAATGAAAATGATTCTTTGCTGACCAATGCTTTATTTAAAATTACCGGAAACATTGAGCGTATTGGGGATCATGCTATTAATCTTGCACAATATATTGATGAAACAAAAGCAAATGGACTTAAATACAGTGCGCAAGCGGAAACGGAATTAACCATTCTTCAGCAGACATTAGACAGCAGTATCAGCTGTTTTGAGGAATCTAAAACACAGTTAACCCCATTAAATATGGATAAGATTATTGAAAATGAAGAATTGGTAGATGAATTGATTGCCAGCTATCGAGAAAATCAAATCAAGCGTCTTAAAAAAGGGGAGATTTCAGCGGAAGCCTGCGTCGTTTACAGTGAAATTCTAACCGATATTGAACGAATTGCCGATCATTTATATTCGATTGCTAAACTATGCCGTCAGTTTAATATCACATTGTATGAAACAATCAGCGAGTAAAGGGTGTAATATAAACACCCTTTTTATTATTTATGCTAGAATAGAGGCGGTAGGAGGAAGACTATGAAAAAAAATCTGATTTTGCTTTTATCTGTTATTATATTAAATGCCTTAGCGACAATAGAAGTCTTTGCTACACTATATGCCCGCTATATCTCACCGTTATTTGTGCAAACAATAGGAAGATTCGTTGGTTTATTCCCTATTTCCTTATTTGAATGGGTTGTCTTATTCTTAGGTATAGGCTTGCTGTTTATCATTATTAAATATCGTTCATGGGTTCTATTTTTTCGTTACCTCCTTGTGATCTGTTTAGTATTTACATTGACGACAGGAATTAATTATCATCGTCAGCCAATCGAAAAAGACCTTCAATTTACAAAGATTGATTATACAACAGAAGAACTAAAGCAGCTGTGTCAGTATGTGACTAATCAGTTGTATATCTTAGATACAACGGCAATGGATCAAGCAGCAATGGCAAAGCAAAGCCGTATCGCTATGAATCAGGTTATTTCCGGTTACTATCCCACTCCTAAGCCGATGTTGTTTTCTAAACTGATGACTGCTTGTGGATTAAGCGGTATTTTTTCACCGTTTACCATTGAAGCTAACTATAATAAAGATATGACAGCTTTTAATACTCCTTTTACAATGTGTCATGAACTATCCCACTTGCAAGGCTATATGTCAGAGGATGAGGCAAACTTTTTAGCTTATCTTGCTTGTACCCAGTCCGATCAGGAGTATTTTCGCTACAGTGCTTATCTAACAGCGTTTATTTACATAACGAATGAGCTTTATGATTTGGGCGTGGATATTAATCCTTATTATGCGCAGCTTTCAGTACCTATTTTAACGGATTTGAAAGAAGATCATGCTTTTTGGAATCAATATGGGGATACGATGAGCAATATTACCAATACCGTTAATGATACCTATTTGAAAATGAATTCGGTAGAAGAGGGTGTTGTAAGCTATCAGCGTTTTGTGGGACTGATTTTTTCCTATTACAAACAAAATAATGCCAGCATTTTTTCATAGTTATTAGTTGAGGACATGATTAAGAAGAGATGATCTTATCATCATGTCTTTTTTATACCGTTTTATAGAACCTTTTACCTATAAACATAAGAAAATCTTAATGATCTCTTATAAGAATATTTATAAATACAAAAGAACATTATGATAAAATAGGGTACTTGATTAGAAGGGATGGAAGATATGACAGACAGAATACTGATTGTAGATGATGAACAGGAGATTGCCGATCTTGTGACACTTTATCTTGAAAATGAAGGCTTTAAAATCTTTAAGTTTTATAATGCCTTAGATGCTTTGCAATGCATAGAAAATGAATCTTTGGATCTCGCTGTTATAGATGTCATGATGCCGCATCTTAATGGTTTTCAGTTATGCAAGAAGATTCGTGAACAGCATCACTACCCGGTGATCATGCTGACGGCAAAGGGAGAAGAAATTGATAAAATTACCGGGCTGACATTAGGTGCAGATGATTATATCACCAAGCCATTTTTGCCGTTAGAGCTGGTAGCACGGGTAAAAGCACAGCTGCGAAGATATAAGAGATACAATGGCAGCAGTGAGACAGATGAAAATATTATCGTTCATTCGGGACTGGTCTTAAACATCAAAACCCATGAGTGTATCTTAAACGAAAAGCCGCTTTCATTAACGCCTACAGAATTTTCCATTTTAAGCATCTTATGTCAGCAAAAAGGAAATGTAGTAAGTTCTGAAGAATTGTTTCATCAGATCTGGGGCGATGAATATTTTAGTAAAAGCAATAATACGATTACTGTTCATATTCGGCATTTGAGGGAAAAAATGGGAGATTCCTTTGAAAATCCTAAGTATATTAAAACCGTTTGGGGGTGTGGTTATAAAATTGAAAAATAAGCATTCTCAACTAATCCGAATGATTCGCATTGCTTTTATTGTCATGATTATTTGCTATGGGCTTTATTATTTAATTGATCGGGTACTTAATGGTACTTTTGCAGATTGGTTTACAAGCAACTTTATCAATACGTATTATGAACCTTATGAAACAGTTGACGGTATAATGAAGACCGCAGTAAACAGTGAACTGATTTGGTATAAACTTAAAATCTTATTATTAAGTCTATCGGTGATAGGGGTTATTTTGGTATCTGTCGTAATCCTTGCGACCTCTCATTTTTATGCGAACAAGAAGGTGAGAGAAACAGTGACAAATATCAGTCAGATGATGCAGGACTATATGGCAGGAGATAAAGAAGCCACAAAAGTATTTCCCAAGGAATATGCCGAAATCTCTTCGCAAATGCTGGAAATTAAGTCTACCATGCAGCATCATGAGCAGACTTTAAGAGATGAGGCGAACCGAAAAAACGATTTAATCGTATATCTGACTCATGACTTAAAAACACCGCTAACATCTGTGATTGGCTATTTAAGCTTGCTGGATGAAGCAACAGATATGCCAAGTGAACAAAAAAACAAATATATAGGAATCGCTTTAGATAAATCGCATCGCTTAGAAAAGCTGATTAATGAGCTTTTTGAGATAACCCGCTATAATCTCCAGCAAATCGAATTGGAAAAAGAATCTATCGATCTTTACTACATGCTGGTGCAGATGACCGATGAGTTTTATCCTTTGCTGCAAACGCACGGTAATACGATCGATCTTGAGGTGAAAGAGGACACCGTTCTATATGGAGATCCGATTAAGCTGGCAAGAGTTTTCAACAATATTTTAAAGAATGCGATTGCCTACAGCTATCCGGATACCGAAATAAAAATATGGACTGAAAAAACGGACATGGACCTTGTTCTCTATTTCCGTAATAAAGGGAGAACGATTCCGCCACGTAAATTAAATGCCATTTTTGAAAAGTTCTTTCGATTAGACGAAGCCAGGACAACTAATACCGGCGGTGCCGGCTTAGGTCTTGCGATCGCTAAAGAAATTGTGACCTTGCATCAAGGAACGATTACTGCCGAGAGTCAGAATGAATGGACAACATTTTGCATTACGCTTCCCTTAAACTAACTATTATTTACTTTCTTAATCTTTTCTTAGGAATTAAACAATTAAATATTAAACTATGAATAGCTTTTGTTGGGTAGAATAATGACTGTACAAAAGCTATTTTTGTTTAGGAAAGGCAGGTCTGTTTATGAATAAGAAAACATCACGCACTAAGTTGGAAAATAAAAAAAGAAAGGTTCTTTTATATATTTTTATTTTAACCACTCTCACCGCTTTAATATTGATTGCTAAAGAACTGCGCACTGTAATTAATCATCAAAAAGATTCTTTTTTCTCTGTATTTGAAAAAATAAATACCAAAGAATCTGTACCCCCACAATCAACGGATTCCATTGATCTGACACATCTATATAGTCCTTACTCCGTTTTAGTGGATTTAGGTACTAATCAAACATTGGCACAAAATAAAAGCCAAAGCAAAATTTATCCGGCATCATTAACCAAGATCATGACAGCCATCATTGCGATTGAAAATATAGAGAATTTAAATGAGACAATGCTTCTGACAGAAACACATTTTGAGACTTTATATGAAAGAGAGGCGTCCATGGCAGGCTTCCTTTTGGGAGAGAAAGTCACCTTGAAAGATCTGCTGTATGGAACACTGCTTCCCTCAGGGGCAGAATGCTGTTTGGCTTTGGCAGATCGAATCGCCGGCTCAGAAAGCAAGTTTGTAAATTTGATGAACAGCAAGGCAAAAGAATTAGGGATGAACAACACCCTTTTCTGCAACTCAACAGGGTTGCATAACGCTAATCATTATTCTACGGTTGAAGATATGGCAAAATTATTAAAGTATGCCTTAAAAAATAAAGAGTTCAGAACGATCTATACCAGCAGACAGTACAGTATTTCCGCAACGAATCTGCATCCTGATGGGCTAACCTTTTACAGCACGATGTTCAGTTCCATAAATGATACTGAGGTTGTCGGAGGAAATATCATTGGCGGAAAGACCGGTTATACCGATGAAGCCGGACTATGCTTAGCTAGTCTTGCACAAATCGATGGAAAAGAATATATTTTTGTAAGTGCCAAAGCAAAGGGGGATCATCAAACACAGCCTTATCATATTTTAGATGCAAGTAATGTATATAATCAGGTTGGAAGCTTAAATGTTTTAAATGATTCTAATTTAAAATAAAGTGGTGCTGTGCTATAATGGGAAAATGAAAAGGAGATAACTATATGGGACATATTTTATTTATGGAACCGGTTTTTAAGGAAATGATCTGGGGCGGACATCGCTTAAAAGACGTGTATAATTATCCTATTCCGAGTGATTCTACAGGGGAATGCTGGGCTATTTCCGCACATAAAAACGGTGACTGCACCATTCTAAACGGTGAATATAAAGGGATGAAGCTTTCAGTGCTGTATCAGCAGCATCGTGAGCTGTTTGGCAATATTCAAGATCCTGCATTTCCTTTGCTGGTTAAAATCATCGATGCTTCCAGCGATCTTAGTGTGCAGGTTCATCCTGACGATCATTATGCTGCAGAGCATGAACATTCTTTAGGAAAAACGGAGTGCTGGTATGTACTTGATGCAGATCCGCACACGCAAATGGTAATGGGACATCATGCTAAAACTAGAGAAGAATTAATAAAATGTATCGAAAATGACGAGTATGATCGTCTGCTTAATAAGTTTGAAATAAAGCCGGGAGACTTCTATTATATTCCTTCCGGAACGATTCATGCGATCTGCAGCGGTTCACTCATCTATGAAGCACAGCAGTCGTCAGATATTACCTATCGTGTCTATGACTATCATCGCAAAGATAAAGAAGGCCGCGAACGTCAGCTTCATGTTCAGCAGTCCATCGATGTAACAACAGTTCCTTATCAGCCTGCTTTACAGAATGAAATGTCAAAAGAGATCACGGATACATGTATCCGCACACGTCTGATTGAAGCCCCTTATTTTTCTGTATCCAAGATTGAGGTTTTAAAAAAGACTAGTCTTGTGCATTGTCAGCCGTTTAGTCTGTTCAGTGTCATTGAAGGAGAAGGCTCTGTCAATGGCAGTCCAATAAAAAAAGGACAGCACTTTATAGTCTGTCATGATGTTCAGGAGATAGAGTTTGATGGGCAGCTTACTTTAATGATGACAACATTATAAAAGGGTTCTTTCATCAATAGCAGTTAAATTGGATCGGTGCAAATCGATCTTTTTTTCTTAGGAAACTTTATAAAGTCTATTCTTTTCATATTGTATGCTAAAATAGTTCATTAACTCAATATCATCCTTAAATATAGGTATATTAACAAGATTTTGGATTTAACTCTTTACTGCTTATGGAATAGTTCTGATATGATAGCCAATCCCATTTAATTTATTTGCGAGGTATGGATTATGAAAATTTTATTTTTCTATTTCATATTGACCTATTTTTTTACTGTATAACATGCAAATAATAGGAACTTTATTACCCCTAATATCAAGTTCTATACTTTTTTCTCCAACCCTTTCAAAGTTTCTATGGTCGTAAAATTGATAGGTACAAGCGTCATCAGTATATAAATAAATTTGTTTTCCTTTTTCTCTTTTTTCAAATTCCTCTAGTAACTTTGTTCCTATTCCTTTTACTTTGCTCTGTGGGTTTGCTGCTAAAAAGACTATTTCTCCATCTGTTTTTACTTTTTTATTGTATTCTTCCAACATCCTTTTGTTTGCCATATCATAGTTATCTACTTCACTACCTGCAAAAATTTTTTGTAATATATTAAATACTTTCACATACAAGCTTTTCCAAAATAGCTTATAAACTACTTTTTCGCCTTCTATTCTTGCTAATAATATTCCTACAAATTCATTATCATAATATGCAGAAATAACTTGTGTCGCTTTTAATAATTCTAAATTCCAAAAGTATTTTCCATATAAATTTAATAAAACTCCTTCATGTAAATATCTATTAAGGTGCATTCCTTTTATTGCCCATTTTATTGCTTTTTTATGGTCTTGTTTTCTCAACTCTTTAATTTCTATTTCCAAGTTATACCTCCTTCAAAAATTGCCATTTACTACTAAGTACATTATACTACATTTTAGGGAAACTGCCTGCTACATTATATGGGGAATACTATATCTTATAGTGAAAGATAATTAAAAATCGTATATAGTTTTTTATCTAAAATAATAACATGATGAAATCTAATTTCAATAACTTGAAAAAGGCTAGGGGTTTTAAATAGGGATGTATATAATAAACACATAACTACAAGGAGGATCTAAAATGGCATTTAAAAAAGATTTTTATTGGGGAGGATCAGTGTCTTCTTTTCAAACTGAAGGAGCCTGGGATGAAGGCGGAAAAGGATTATCGATCTACGATGTCAGACCGACAAATCCGAATTTCTCAGATTGGAAAGTAGCTATTGATGCCTATCATCGTTATCCTGAAGATATTGCATTAATGAAAGAGATGGGATTTAATTTTTATCGTTTCTCAATCTGCTGGTCAAGAATCATTCCTAATGGTGATGATGAAATTAATGAAGAAGGCGTGGCTTTCTATAATCATTTGATCGATCAGCTTTTAGAAGCGGGAATTGAACCTATGATTACACTGGTGCATTTTGATATGCCTTATCATTTAGTCAAAGAATATAATGGATTTGCTTCAAGAAAAGTAGTAGATCTGTTTGAACGTTATGCTCGTGTATGTATGGAACGCTTCGGAGATCGCGTTAAACATTGGATGAGTTTCAATGAACAAAATCTGTTTTCGCAATCTTTAAGATATTCAAATGCAGAAGATATTCCTGAGGGAGAAGATCCCATTCGCTTTTTGTATCAAGTCAATCATCATGTATTTATTGCTCACTGCAAGGCAGTCAAAGCATTACGTGAATTAGTACCGGATGCACAATTTTGCGGAATGGTGGCTTATGGACTTACTTATCCAGACAGTGCTGAACCAAAAGCTAACATGATTGCACAATTGACAAATGATTACTTTAATAATTTTTATGTAGATGTTTTTACTAAAGGAAAATATCCGAATTATATGATCAACTATTTATCTGCTCATGGCTGGATGCCAAAATTCGATGAAGAAGATGATACATTATTGAGCTATACCGTGGATTATATGGCATTTAGCTATTATACAAGTGCCGTTGTCACAACCGCAGAATACGAAGGACGTTTCTTAGGGGATGTCATTGCTGAGGCACATCGTAAAAATGAATTTTTAGATGGAACAGAATGGGGATGGCAAATCGATCCAATCGGAATTCGACGCATTGCCAGAGATATTTATTATCGCAGCAGCAAACCGGTGTTTGTGTTAGAAAACGGAATTGCCCATCGTGAATCTTTAAACGAAAACGGAACGGTAGAGGATGATTATCGTATTGACTATCATCGTGAGCATATCAAACAATTAAAAGCCGCAGTAGAAGTTGACGGTGTAGAATGTTTAGGCTATGTTACATGGGGACCTATTGATATTCCAAGCAGTCAATGTGAAATTGCGAAAAGATATGGATTTGTTTTTGTCAATCGTGATGAAAAAGATTTAAAAGATTTATCACGTCATAAAAAGAAAAGTTTCTACTGGGTGAAAAAAGCATTTGAATCTAACGGAGAAGATTTGGATTAATGTTTTACTGCCTGATAATTTGGGCAGTTTTTTTATTTCGGGGGAATGCATCATTTTTATCTTAAAAGTAAAGATTAACCGCTTAAATAGATAGTATTTTATATTTAAATTTGATATTATTATAAAGTCAGGTATAAAAATGAGGGATTTTGTCGATGTTTTTTTATAATTTAATATTAAATTAAAGAGGTCGAACATAAAGTCCTAATAAGAGTGAAAGTCACATATATAATCATGTTTCAGCTATTACAGCATGGATGTTCTTACGATGGGATGAGTCTGCCGGTTTGACCGATTTATGGGAAAGTGGGGCTTTAATTAAAAATGTTGGAAACGCAAGTTGGAGCGATCATTAGGCTCAATCGGATTCATCAAAATATCTCTGTACGTGGATTGGCTGAGATTGTAGGAATTGAATATAGTCAGCTCAGTAAGATAGAAAGAGGAATGGAATCTTCCAATCCGGTAACGATGGAATCTATTTTTGAAGCACTGGATTTAAACTATCATCAAACAATAGACTATTTACCTGTTTGCATTGATAAGGTGCATAAGCTGTATCATGATATTTTATATCGTAAATCAAGAGAAGAACTGCTTATGCAGTTAGAAGAATTAAATGAAGACAGCCATAAAATGGGATTAACGACATCTCTTTTATTGGTCAATCTAGTCTTTGACCTTCTTTGGCAGCAGCCCTGTGAATATGACACCTTGATCGCTGCTTTAAGTAAAGTAGAGGATACAATGAGTTTGATGCAAAGGCAGATTTTTAAACAGTATCAAGGGTTCTATCAGTTTATTAAGGGGAATTTTAACGATGCCATTAAAATGCTTGAAGAAGCCGAGACTTTCTATATGGATATTGGAAATTTAGCAATGATCTCCTATCAAAAGGGGGTTATTTACGCTAAACATGGTGATTTTCTGGAAGCCTTTGAAAGCTTAGGAGAAGCGAAACGTCTTTTTGAACAGCATCATAACTATGTCCGCAGTGCCTTTTGCAGTGTATGTATCGCTAATATTCATCTGATGACAGGGAAATACCGTAAGTCACGTACTTTATATGAAGAAATGTTGGAAGTTTATCATAATTTTGGCTTAGGTCCGGAGGATAAACTGATTATCTGCAATAATCTATTATATTTGTGCATACTGATGGAAGAATATGATAATTTTTTGCCTACCTTTGAAAGCTTTGATGAGGATGTCAGACAATTGATGGAAAAATACCCTCAGTATTTTTATTACCAAATGATGGTTGCATATCATAAAGATGACATGGAATTATGTAAAAAAGCAATTGAGCGGTTTGAAGCATTGAATCAAGATCCGGTGGATAAATATATGGCAAGATATTACCGCTTGAAAATAGACGGAGCAGAGAGTAAAGAACTGATTAAAGTATTGGATCATAACCTTAAAGCGATAGAGAAAACGTCGTTTCCAGCCTCAAATCGTATTGTATTAAAACTCATGCTGAAAGAACATCAGCATTCTAAAGATTATAAAACCCTATATAAATATGCTTTAAAATTATGTGAAATAAAAATGTAAAACAAAATGCAGCTATATTTAGCTGCACTTTTTAATTGCTTCATCAATCATTTGAGCATTATCATAATTACCATTAAAACAAATTCCCTGCATTCCGATTGACTTGGCACTGCTGATATTATCTTGACTGTCATCAATGAAAAAACATTCAGTAGGATCTAAATGGTGCTTTTCACAAAAATCCTTAAAAATAGCCGGATCCGGCTTCATTAATAAATGCTTAGCGGATATGTAGAAATCTTTAAAGTAAGCGAAAGCTTCAACATTTTCATAATATTCATAAAAGCTAAGGGAAGTGTTTGATAGTAAATAAAGTGTATATCCTTCCTCTTTTAATTTTTTAACTAACTGTATAATGTCTTTAAACGGTGTCAGATACAAATACCATTCATTCATAATCTTGTCAACCAATGGCTGTAATTGCAGCTCCACGCGAGCCTTCATAATGGTGCAGGCTTCTGCTTTAGATAATGTCCCTTCATCTAAAGCAAGCCACTCCGGACTTTTGAAAATGGCTTCAACCAATAATCTTTGCTGATCCTTTTCCTTGGTAAAATGCTCAATAATGTAGTTTGGATCATAAGATAAAACGACATTGCCCATATCAAAAACAATATTTCTGATCATTCTATTTTCCTCCCGTATTATAGCTTTATTATATAATGGGATAATCTCTTTGTCTAATTATGTAATAAAAAACGGAGACATGCTCCGTTTTAATAATCACTGGTTTCAATTAATTTTGCGTTCACAACAAAGCGATACTGATCATCTAAAGAATCTACACATGTCGATAGAGTAAGCACCTGATCATCAGGAGACACTTCAACCCCGGTTGAATAAAGAGCAGTTGAAAACCATTCATCGATCATTTCTTGCTTTAATCCGCTTTGTCCGTAAACATTATAGTAGGTCTTTGTAGAGGCTACATCTACATCTCGCGCGGAGAAGACCTGATAACGTCGTTTTTGTCCTTCAATATACAAATCAATATAAGGATGTTCATTATAATAGTTTACATCTTTATATTTTTTCAGTTTACCAAACATACTGCCGTTTTTCATATTGTGACCATAGATAATGGTATTAAAATCACTGAAATCGGAACTGTTTTGATAATCGGCAAATAATGTTCCGGCAAATGAATCTTCTTTCTGCAAATTGCGGTGAAGATAATAATCATTGTCAGCAGCTTGAACAACGGCATAAGAGATATCCGTATCTTCAATATTTAGCCAAGCTACAGCATCGCTGTTCATTTCTTTTAATTTAGCGAAATCTACTGTAAAAGGAACATCCTCCTTTTTTTCCGGAATTACCGTATTACGAATTTGAGCATTATTATCATCAACGGTTTTATATTGCATAAAGATAGTAAATAACTGATAGGCAGAAAAACAGAATACGATGACACAAACAACAAGGAGTATGCGTCTAATGTATTTTTTCACTAGACATTGAATTTAAACAACATGATGTCGCCATCTTGACCTACATATTGTTTCCCTTCCTGACGTACCTTGCCGGCATCTTTTAAAGCCTGTTCACTTCCGTATTGGATAAAGTCATCATAACTATAAGTTTCTGCTTTAATAAATCCTCTTTGGAAATCCGTGTGGATCACGCCTGCCATTTCCGGTGCCAGCATTCCCTTTTTAAAGGTCCATGCACGTACTTCCTGCACGCCTACTGTAAAGAAAGTACATAATCCCAAAAGGGCATAGGCTTCCTTAATTAAACGATCCAACCCACTTTCTTTAATACCTAATTCTTCTAAAAACAATTTCTTTTCTTCCGGTTCTAATCCCGCTAATTCAGCTTCGATCTTTGCACAGATCGGTACCACTTTGCTGCCTTCTTGATTGGCATATTCCACAAGTGTATTGTAATAAGGATTGGCAGTCGGTTCTTCTAAATCTTCTTCACCTAAGTTGGCGACATAGATGAGCGGCTTCATCGTCAGCAATGACCATTGTTTTACAAATAGAATTTCTTCCTTTGCAAAGTCAATAGAACGAGCCGGCTTTTCTGCTTCCAAAGCTGCTTTTAGCTTATCTAAAATAATAACTTCTTCTTTCGCTTCTTTATCTCCCGACTGAGCCTTCTTTCCGATTCTGGCAAGACGATTTTCAACAGTCGCTAAATCGGCAAAGATGAGTTCCAGGTTGATTGTTTCAATGTCACGGATAGGATCTACGTCCCCGTCGACATGGGTAACATCGGGATCTCGAAAGCAGCGGACAACTTCACAGATCGCATCTGTTTCACGAATATTGGCTAAGAACTTGTTTCCCAGTCCTTCACCTTTTGATGCGCCTCTTACAAGACCGGCAATATCTGTAAACTCAAATGTAGTAGGAACAGTTTTTTTAGGCTGAACTAATCTTGTCAGTTCATCTAAACGATGATCCGGTACTTCGACAACTCCGACATTAGGGTCGATAGTAGCAAATGGATAATTGGCAGCTTCCACTTGCGCATTGGTAATTGCATTAAATAAAGTGGACTTTCCAACGTTTGGCAATCCCACGATTCCTGCTGTTAATGGCATGATAACACCTCTTTCTACTCCTATTAGTTTAGCGAATTAGTGTCTAAAATGCAACTAAAACTATGCCGATTTATTGAATCCATAAAGACGTTTTCTCCAATATCTCCTTATTTTTTAGTGTATTTTAAATAAAGTCTGCCAATCCGACTGTTTGGCTTTGTTAATTTATAACGAGAAAGAGAAGTGACATAGCAGAACAGCACTAACAGACTATAGCCAATAACAGAGAAGCAGACGAGGAGACCTTGTCCGTTTTTTATTAAGGTGCTGCTGCAAAGTAACGGATATAGACTAAAGGCATCTAAAAATGTAATGCCCATCCCATGCAATAGGAGTGGTACTGCCATCATCATCAAAAGCAGAAAAATGACCTGTGATTGCTGGCGCAGCCATTTCGATAAAAGGAAGAGAACAAAAACTGTACATTCAATAGCTGCCAGCTTTAAAAGAAAGTTTAAGATAAGATACGTCATAATACTCATGGCTGAGGGGAATGTTGCAAACACGGATAATGAAGTAATAGAGGCATGAATCCCCAATGTACCATATTTATTAAAGGTATGCACAACGCTGGGCAGGTAAGCTAGCAAGGTCATAAGAAATCCGCACATTAAGGCAATTCGCAGCTTACAATGAAGCAGGTCTTTGTCCCCTTTTTGACAGGCTGACAACAGCCGATCAGCTCTGTTTGTATACTCCGTACATAATAGATTAGAAAACAATAGAGTAATGCAGATAATGGATAGAATTGCTGGAAGAATACTGACTTCGGTATTGAAAAATAAACGTTCATAACCAAAAGGAACGACCATTTCTCTTTGCGGATCTTCTTTTACATATTCGTACTGTTGGACAGCTTTTTGAAACAGAGGTTCATTAAATAGCTGTGTTTCTAAAGCATTCTGCATAGAGTCATACTGCGTTTTGTTTATTTGACCTTCATTAAAGGACTGCTCGTTTTTCTCATACTGCATATGCAAATCGGCATAATGCTGCTGTTGTGAAGAAATGAATTGATCGGTAGTGTCGCTAGGCTTTCCTTGCATCATCTCAACGTAGTGCATATAACGGTTTTCTTCCATCGAAACATAAATGGAATTATGCTGCAGTGAGTACCCTTGTATGCTCATGAAAATCAGGATAATGATTAACCCTTTTTGTACCCAGAAAACTTTATAAAATTCTTGTGCCCATAGATAAGGAAGAAATCTTTGTTTTTTCTTTCTTGATAGAAAATCGGTATGCTGGCTGTATAAATTCTGTTTTTTAGTATAGGTTATACAGATTGCGGCAAGCAAAAGAATAAATAAAGCAATCATGATGATTTGGGCAAGCTTTTGCAGGGAATAGGCATTCTGGAATAGATTCAGATTATAATACATTTCATAAAAAACATCGGTTCTTAAAAAACTGATGAAATTAATATAACGCAGAACAGAAACAGCCTGATGATTGGGAAGATATTGATAAAGCAGAAATTCAGTGCCAATGATAAGCAGCATAGCTCCAAAACAGAAGATGCGCTGTTTACTAAATAAAGTGATCAGCATCATCAAAGCGCCAATAATGCAGGCAGCAATCCATTTAGTCGCAGTAAAGAGTACTAAATAACCACCGATACTTAGATGCAGAGTGCTTTGTGTATATTGCCCAAGGGACTGAAGGCTGGCTTGCAAACTGCCTAAGCCACAGTTGATCTGCATATAAATGAGGTTGCCGGCATAAAGGAGGAGGATCACAACGGCAACGGATATTCCCATGACTAAACATTTTATCGTAATTGTTTTTATTCCTCCATTGACGCAAGGTCTGACAAAACAAAATAATCGTTTTTCTTTTTCTTCAAGAATAAGAGCAGTAGCAATGACACCGATCATCAATATCACCAGAACATCTGTGAAAGGAAAATGCAGTGCTTCTTTGATTCCCTTGTCAAGCTGATAAGTGATGACGACATCTTGCATATTTTTAAAATCTTCAGCTGTTTTTTTAATGTTTTTAGAGGAAAATGAAGATGGATCAGAAAAGATAGAAATCGAAGATATATGATCTGCTTCATCTTGTATCTGCATTAGCCGATCCTGATAGCCATGCAGATGTTCCATCTCTTTACGAATAGTCTGCATAAACTGTGCTTCCTGTTCAAGATTTTTTGTATAGTAGATGGCTGTTTCTAAGAAATCATGGGAAGTTCTTTTTTCAATATCCGGATACTGTGAGCGCAGCATTTCCAGTCTGTTTTGACTATCGTTGTCTTGGTGTCCTTCTAAATAAAGTATTTGCTGTAAGATAAAATGATCTTGGATCATATCATCATAATCACAAATATAAAGATAACGTTCTTCATTGGGAAGGGACAGAAGCTTAGCTTGAAGCGCTTCATAAGCGGTAAGCGGAATTTCATTTTGCTGCGAAGTGTAGGCAAATAACGAAAGGTTAAGGATAAACATTAAGCTTATTAGGATGAGAAAGCCTTTTTTAGACCATAGCTTATACATTTCCATACTAAAAAGAGATTTCATAGATGGGTGTCCTTTTGGAATAAATTCAGATACACAGCTTCAAGCGAAAGAGCAGTTCCTTGGCAGATTGTTTCTACACTTCCCTGTGCTATGATCTCTCCTTGCTTAAGGAAGATAATCTCTTTAGCAATGGTTTCTACATCACTTACTACATGAGTAGCGATCAACAGGATATGATCTTTTGCCAGGCTACTGAAGATATCTCTTAGAGAAACACGTTCCTTAGGGTCTAAGCCGGCAGTAGGTTCATCAAATAATAGTAATTTAGGCTGCTTCAGCAGGGCTTGGGCAACGAGCATTCGCTGTTTCATTCCACCTGAATACATGCGGCATTTCTTTTCTAACTGATGCTGCATATTGACCATGGAAGCAACACGTTCAACTTCCTGATCAATGTCTTCTTTATCCACGTTTTTAAGTAATGCCATATAGGTTAGAAATCTTCGCCCGGTAAATTCATCGTAGAGCCCCTGCTGCTGGGGGGCGTAACCTATAAAATCATAATATTCTTCGTTCCATGCTTGGATATTTTTTCCTTCCCAAAGCACTTGTCCGCTTTCAAATTTGAGCTGCTTGCTTAGAATACTCATTAAAGTTGATTTTCCGGCACCGTTAGGACCAAGCAATGCATAAATGCCTTCCTTGAGAGTCAGTGTCACATCATTAAGTACTACTTGATCTTTATATGCTTTAGTGACATGTTGTATTTCTAGCATTTTCCTACCTCCTAATCGCATTCCCTTGGGATATAGATTCAAACGGCTGATAATTCGCAGCATTGTTCCAGTAATCTTCTTTGTTGATCAAACCAACATAAATCGTATCCATCGTGTACTGATCTGTTCCCGCCCATGTCTTTTCCAAATGCTGTTCATGATCATAGTAAACAAAGAAGTATTGACCGTATTCACTGTAGATTGTAATATCCTGAATGGGGGCAGAGGTTTTCAGCGTGAGTTCTTTCATTTGCTGATCCTTGAAATTCCACGCATAGGAAGTGGCATAGCTATCTTCTCCTTTATTCCAGCCGGAAATAATCAGATGCCCATCAAGAACGTCACTGATGCTGTACAATAGATTGGCAGGTAATTTTGCGATAATATCATCCTGTTGAGTCTCTACCGATACCGCATGAAGATTATGACTTTCAATATAATAAAGTTTATTTTGATAATAAGTAGAGATTTCAGAGACAGGAGTAGTGCTTTCCCAAAGAATCTCCTGTTTATCCAGATCATAGGCATAATAGCTTAAATTTACACTTTTCATAACCGCTTCATATTCATCAAATCGCTTTTCATTTAATAGCTTTTCCGGATCTTGGCTGTAGTGATACTGGCTAAAGATGATGTGTCGGTTGTCTGCCGCAATAATATTGCGATCTTTATTGTCTAATAAGTGATTGGTTTTCCCATTTTGTAAATCGATGGTAAAGATAGCCGAATCGGTTACATGCTGCATGTAGCTGTTTTCTTCTAACTGAATATCCTCGGTTTTCTGCAAGGGAATATAAAGATAACGATCATCAAAAGTCAGACGGTTATCTGAATAACTGTATCCAGCAGGAAGCGAGCATAGCTTTTCTCTATTTTTACCATCCAAGTTCATACGGTAAATGGTAGAAGCAGAAGAACTTTGGGGATCTCCCATAGACATCGCTGTTTCTGAATTCAGCAAATATACATAATCACCATGGACAAATAAAGTAGAGGAAAAGCCCATAGTACCTAAGTAAGATGTACAAGTTTCGTCATGGTGCTGACACTGCGGCTTATCACATAAATAGATTTCTTTTTTTGCGGCATAGTCATAATAAAGAATATTGCTTCCTTCACCATCTCCGGTTTCATTAAAAACGATATGATAGAAGCCCTTATCGTTTCCGCTGCCATGATATAACTTCTGATGAACCAGAGATCCCTTCGTTTCTTGTACAGGGGGTTCATCGGATGGCTTTTTTGACTGTGATGAACATCCGCTGATGAAAAAACAGCATAATAAAATTATTAATTTCTTAAACATATTGATCACCTCATCTAAAGGATAAACAATGTATGTATCTGATTTGTATCATAAAAAAGATCCCAAACTAGGGATCATCCGGCTGATTTAATTTTAACGTTATATGAGCTATGCTGTCCTAACGGGATAACGCCTATTTCTAAAGTAGGGTAGCCATTTCCATAATGACGTATTTCACAGTATACCTGAAGTTTCGCTATGTAGGATTCATAGCCATTATCTGTATAGGACCAATCTTCAATTTCCTCTAATCCGAGATACTGAATCATCGAACGCATTATTTCTTTGCCGTCATCTTTGGTTAAAAGTGCGACAGCTTCATTGCTGATATCAAGAGCGATAATCTTTTTGCTTTCTTTCAGCAGATCAAAGCTGGTACTGACCACTTTATTTCCTTCCATCGAAAAGATCTGTGATAAGTTATATAGATGACGGTTTCTTAACGTTAATATGCCAAAATCAATGATATACGCATTTCCATCATTGTTTACAAGCGGATTGGTTATAATCGATTTATCAATTAACTTACTGATTTCTTGTTCATATAAGGATTTTATATCTGCATAGGTTTCTTGATCTTCAAGTGGTGCAGAAGAATAATCAATTAGATATTGATTGTCTGACTCTGCGTTTTCTCCCTGTGTATAAAATGAAGCATAAATCTCAGAAATGACCGGATACTTTTTGGCGATATCGGAGGAGATATAGATCTGATCAAAGTGATAGTCTTTTTGAATATCATGCCAATCCTGTAAGGTGAAGACAAGCATGGGCAGCAAGAATGACAGAATGAACAGGATTGGCAGTAAGATATATGTTTTACGCTTCATCCTTGATCACCTCCAGTGTAAAGGAAATAGTAGTGCCTTCATTTTCTTTAGATTGGATCGTTAACGGTGTTTGATGGAGATCACAGATCTTTTTCACGATGCTTAATCCAAGCCCGGCACCGCCTTTGCTTCGAGAGCGCGATTTATCCGCCATATAGAAAGGCAGCGTCGCTTTTTCTATATTTTCCAAAGACATGCCAATGCCATGATCCACTACCATAAACTGATACGTATTGTCAAGATGAATGCCTTTAATGAGTACCTCGGTTCCTTCTGATACTTGTACGGCATTATCAATCAGATTGCGCAGTAATGTAAAAAGAAGTTCTTCATTTGAAAGAACAATACCCGCATCATAGCAGAATGTCAGATTAGCGTGATTCGTGCTGTTTTCATAATACTGTTTTAATGTCATCATCACTTGCTCAACTAGAATAGCTGTCAGTTTTGGTGTCTGCTGATTCAAGGCAAAAAGATCCATCATTGTATGTGAAAGGGCATTTAAACGATTGCCTTCTCTGAATATATAGGAAGCGGCAATTTGTCTGGTCGCTTCATCGCAGTCATAGGTTCTCAGCATATCGGCATATCCGATAATCGATGTCATTGGTGTTTTGATTTCGTGGGAAAAACTGCTCATAAATTCTTCTTTTTCCTCTGCTTCTGTTTTTAGCTTCTGAAAGGTTTGCTGTGTGGCAGCCGCCATTTCATCAAAGCTTTTGCTTAATTCCCCAATCTCATCATCACTGTTGATTTGGGTTCGTTCTTCATAGTGTCCCTTGGCAATTCGTTTGCTTGCTTCATTAAGTAAGCCAATATAGCGGGTAAGATAGCGAATCGAAACATTCAGTAATAAAAAAGCAATAATGAGCATACCGGCATTGACGATCAAAAACTGCTGTAACTGACGGTTTCTTTCTTGATAAACGGAAGTAATATCCGTATAAGTGGTAAGATAATATGTTAGACTCCCAGCTTTTAGTTCTGTTGTAAGGTAAGCATAGTAATGTTTTTTATCTTTCATTAAACGGACACTGGCATCATTTTTAATCTGACTGTTTGCTTCTAAGGAAGGCTGAGTATTCATGTAGACTGTCTGGTCATCTCGCTTTAATAAATAATAGCGCTCTTTATCTGTATAGATGGAAGCATACTGAAGCATGTAGTATTGAGCACGAACATCCATCGCTGAAACATCACTGCCATACTGTGTGTTTTCCTCAAGGGTATCTTGAAGCAGCTTAGATTCCAAAGAAAAGCTTTCGATCGATTGTGATCCGGCTGCCTGTTCGATTACTGATTTCAATAAATGAGCATGATTCTGATATATTACCAGGGTAGAACCTAAAGAAAAGATCACCGCGATCGTGATGAGACATGTCACTATTATTTTATAGGTAAACTTCATTTTGACACCTCTAGCATATAGCCGATTCGAAAAACAGTTTTAATATGATTTGCCCAGTTTAATTTTTTTCTGAGGCGCTGAATATGTAAGTCCAGTGTGCGTGTGTTTCCTTCCAGTTCGTCATGCCACACTTTTTCATAGAGAGTATCACGATATAAAGCAATATTTTTATTCTGTACAAGATATATGAGCAAATCATATTCTTTTCTGGTCAGCGGGATGGTCTGATCGTTTTTAGTGACTGTGCGTAAATGGGTATGGATCACAATATCTAAGATGTGCATATCTTCCATTCCTTTATGATAACGACGCAGCACACTCTCTACTCTTGCCAGCAGTTCATCAATCGCAAAGGGTTTGACCAAATAATCATCTGCCCCCATATGCAGACCCTTTACCCGATCCCTTATACTTCCTTTTGCTGTAATAAAAATGACCGGAATATGCATCGGTTCAATGTACTCCATCAATTCATAGCCATTGACTTTGGGCAGCATGATGTCAAGCAGAACCAAATCATAGGATTCTTGCTCCAGCATATTGGCAGCTTTGTCTCCGTCACTGGCGTAATCACACTGATAGCCTACCCGCAGCAGATTCATCATAATCAGATCAGCAATCGCTTTTTCATCTTCAACAATTAATAATTTCATAGTATCACCTGCATTATTGTAACGTTATTTTGTATCTGAATTGTATCATAACTAGAGCAGCTTGATTTTAAAATCATCCTCTTCTTTATAATAGTAAAATTCACTGAACTCATGCTCAAACATTCCCAGCATCATTTCAAAATCTTTTGCTAACGGATAGTTTTTGAGATCTTCTTTTTTTACCCAAAAAACTTCCCCTTCTATTGAAGAAGTTAGTTCTCCTTTGAAGCAATTTGTTTTATAAAGAATGACAACATAGCGTTCGCCCTCATCCGTAGGCCATTGTTTTAACCCGCATAATTCTAAATTTGAAATATCAAGACCGGTCTCTTCTTTGACTTCTCGAATTGTGGATTCAATAAAAGATTCCTGATCCTCGACATGTCCGCCCGGGAAAGTAACGCCGGGCCAATGTCTGCTTGTTCGATTTTGAACTAAAACTTGTCCTTGATCATCGTAGATCATACAAAGATTTGTGAAAATAGCTTTTTCCATGATTAACCTCCAATATTCTTTATTTTAACATATTCCATAATCTTTCTATACTCTTATCTTAAAAGTGATAAAATATAGGAAAAGGAGGAATGTTTATGTTAGAAGAAATCAGAGTAAGACAAAGTATTCGCCGTTATACAAACCAGCCAATCGAGGAAGAAAAAATCACTGCTTTGCTGAAGGCGGCTATGCGTGCACCAACTGCACAAAATCGTCAGGAATGGCGTTTCTTGGTGGTACAGGATCGAGAAGCTTTAGATAATATGGCTCACTTTTCTCCCTATACAGGGATGATGAAGCAGGCACAGGCAGCGATCATTGTTTTAGGAGATCGTGAGGTAACACCAATCGATGCTTATATTTATGTGGACTGTGCTGCCGCAATACAGAATATTTTATTAGAAGGAGTCCACCTTGGATTAGGAACCTGCTGGTGTGCAATCGGGCCAAATGAAGAACGAATCGAAGCATATCAAAATTATTTTAAGTTTCCGGATACTTATCTGCCGATAGCGGTCATCGCTATAGGTTATCCCGATGAGACAAAGCCGCTTATCGATCGTTATGATGAAAATAAAATTATTTATTGGAAAAAATAAAAACCGTCTCATTGAATCTTTAGCAGAAAAAGGGTATGTTGTTTGTAGGAGGTGAGCAGCATGGCAAATGAAGATAAGAAGGATTTCAATGCGATGCTTCAAAAAGACAACGGAATGCCTAAAATTCAAATCGTAAGCGATGAAGCAACGATCAAAAAATACGGCGGTGAAAAAATGTATTTTGCCCCGCCTAAGGATTATGATCATATCATGAAACAGATTCCGATAGGAAAAGTGATTACCGTTAAGGCAATACGTGAATATTTTGCGAAAAAGAATAATGCCGATTTTACCGATCCGATTACGGCAGGGATCTTTGTTTCGATTGTGGCATGGGCAAGTTTTCAAAGAAAAGAGGAGCTTACACCATATTGGCGCACATTAAAAGTAAACGGGGAGCTTAATCCTAAATATCCCGGCGGTGTTGAAGTGCAGAAAAAGAAGTTAGAAGAAGAGGGACATACGATCATTCAAAAGGGGAGAACCCATATTCGTTATTATGTAAAGGACTATGAATGCAGTATGTTTCCACTATAAAAGAGCCGTTTGTCGGCTCTTTACCATTTTAATTGAGAGAGTTTCATTGCATATTGATAGAGTGTTTCGTAATCCTTTGATGCTTCATACTCTTTAATAATCAGCTTTAATACCAGTTTTACGAAATTATAATCATGGCGTTTATCCAGACTTTTAAGATTCAGCTTTAAAGTTCCGTATAGTCGTTTCTGTGAAGCCGCATTAATCTTTAATTTATAATACTCGATCAAATGATTGCGCGGCAGATTCAGGTTAAACGCTTCAAAACGTTCAATATAAAGCAAGCATTCTTTATATTGTTTCGTTTGGTACAAGGCAATAATGCGATAGAATATGTAATTAATATTATGATTTAAATAGTCGATGACTTCTTTATCAAATTTTTTTTCCACTTTAAAAAATTGATTAAAGTCGTTTACCATCAAAGCCCCTAACAGCATGCTGGAACAAATCATCGCCACGTCTTCGATGTCCATTAATAATCCGTCATAAATGTTTAATAGCTCTTGGTACATTTCCATGGCTTTATCAAATCTTTCGACTAATAAAAAAACATTAGCCAAAGATACACTGCAAATAATAGAACGAATGTAGTTATGATGCTGTTCAAATATGTATTTGGCTTTATTAAGGTGTTCATAGGCTTCAAAGGTTTCTCCGCGGTAGCTATAGATAATGCCTTTTTGATAAGCGATCATAGCAGTGCTGCTATCGTTGATATAAAGAGTTTCAGCTATTTCCAGATAGTTTAATGCCTGTTCAATGTCTCGCTTAAGATAATGATAGAAGCCGCTGTACTGATAAAATAACTGTTTTTGAAATGAGGTCATGGAATCTTCCACTTTTTTTAATATTGATAACAGACTTTCATAAGGAAAATCAGTCTCTGTATATAAAACAGCATAGATCAGATTAATCATCAGCACCGGTGTAGAAATCCCATTTGTATGAGTTGCTGAGTTAATGTCATCTAATTGATCAGTAATCGTCTTTTTTTGTTTTCGATAAAGCATGTCGTGATAAAGCCGTTCGACTTTATGAGCGCATATAGGAATGTAATCAATTGTAACTTGGTAATCAATATCTAGAGCATCAAATATGGATTCAATAGTTAGTTTATTAGAAAACTCCAACCCTCTCTCGATTTTACTGAGCTGACTATACTCAATCCCAACGGCTTCGGCTAAGGCCCGAATGGACATATTCTGCTGAATCCGATTGAGTCGAATAATAGCCCCTATTTGATTTTCAAACATTTATTTTCCTCCAAAATATATTTGCAAGCCACAATCCTAACATCAAAATTATAGCCTTTTAAGCAATAAAATCAATGAAAACCCAAGGGTTTAAGCCCAAATGCAACTAATTCAATAAAAGGTATTGAATAAATGGAAGGAATCTATTCTTTCTAGGAATTCTGCCCAGTAATTAAGGAAAAAAGAAAAGATGATACATTCATCATCTTGATATATGTTGATCCGGCATGGCTTCATTGTTTGGATTAGCGGTAAAATGGAATACCTTTTCTAAGAACGCTTTATCATGTGCCGAAATCCCTTCGGCAAGCTTGAGATGTGTTCTGAAATACTCCGGCTCAATTTGCACTTCCAAGTAACTGCCGGTATCAATCGCTGCTCCTAACTGAAGGTAAGTCCAATTCTCTTTTGTGACAACGCTGTTGTAATGCACATGTCCGCAGATAAAGAGATTGTTTTTTTGATGAAGAGAAAGAATATCAGTGACTGTCTGACTGTTTTCAATACTTGCCATAGGCTGATCACTGTTAAAGGTTGTGTTAGTGATAGGATGATGTGCCAGTACGATTAGATTTTTATCAGACAGACGAGTCACCTCTTTTTTTAACCAAGCTAGCTGCTCCTCATCAATGATTCCACCCCAATTATCTAAGACAAATTCTTTTGTGGAATCCAAGGCGATAATCGCAAAGTCTTCAAATTCCTTTGTGAAATATCTTTCAGCGCCAAAGCAATGTTGAATATCTTTCTTTGAGACATAGGTTGTATCATGGTTGCCTAAAACATTAATAAAGTTTTTATGCTGGTTTATGATAGGTTCAATCGTTTGATAATGACGGATATTTCCTTCTGTTGCCAGATCCCCCAAAGAAAAGATATAGTCTGCTGAATCGTTGGCAGCACTGTTTAAAAAAGTAAAGTAGTAATCCTGAGCTTGCTTTAATACGTTTGCTTCTGCAAATTCGCAATAATGAAAATCACTGAATATATTTAATTTCATAATAGCCTCCTTTATATAGAAGCATTATACATAATCAAGACTAAATTCTCGTTTAAATTATGTTAAATGTGGGTGAATTGTTTCTGCCTGTCTGTATAGTTTTGGTGGAAATCAATAAATAACTGTGCTAAGATATACATGTTTAAAAACTTAAATGATAGGAGGTTGGTGGCGTGAGCAGAAGGAAACAAAACCAGACCAATAAGAAAAAAACATTACATATTTTTGATATTGCTTTAATCAGTATACAATTCGTATTATCTATATTCTTAGCATATTTAGCTAAAAAAGTACTGCCAATGAAATATTGGCTGATTGTCGTAGCTATCTTTTTAGTTTTATGGCTTCTTGTATTCTTTGTTTTAAGAAATAAGAAAAATTCAGCGAAACAGATGTGGCTGCGTTTGGTCAGCTTAGTCTTATCGATTTTGATCGGTGTGGGAAGTGTCTTTGCTTATAAAGGCGTTTCGGTATTAAACAACATCACAGGCGGAAAATATCAGACACAGGTTATTTCGGTTGTGGTATTAAAAGACAGCAGCTATCAGAAAATTAAGGACTTGGAAAATAAAAGCTTAGGTTATGTATCTGCGATTGATACAGATAACATTAATAAAGCAATAGACAACATTGGAACAAAGGATAAAACAACTTTGACAAAAACCAATTATTCAGACCTTAGTCAGCTTCAGCAGGCTTTAGTGAATAAAGACTGTGATGCTATTATCTTCAATGAAGCATATCGTGGAATCATTGAAGAATTCAACAGTGATTTCTCTAATCAGACAAGAGTGATTTATCAATACGAGATTAAAGAAACATTAAATAAAAATACATCAACTGTTAATGTTACAAAAGATGCGTTTAATGTGTATATTTCCGGTATTGATACTTATGGTCCGGTTTCAACCGTATCAAGATCCGATGTCAATATGATTATGACTGTTAATCCTAAAACAAAACAAATCTTACTGACAAGTATCCCTCGTGATTACCATGTGACACTGGCTTCATTCAATGCCCGTGATAAACTGACGCATTCAGGAATTTATGGAATCGAAGAAACAATGTCAACAGTAGAGAATCTACTGGATATTGACTTGAACTATTACATGCGTGTTAACTTCACCTCACTGATTACGATGGTAGATGCAGTGGGCGGAATTAATGTTAATGTGGATCAGGCTGTTACTTTGAACGGTCGTTCATTGAGTGTTGGAAGCAACTATATGGATGGAGAAACAGCTTTGGCATTCTCGAGAGAACGTTATTCTTATGCTGACGGCGATCGTCACAGAGTAAGAAATCAGCAGGCAGTATTAACCGGTTTATTAAATAAGCTGATGTCAGCTTCTATGATTACGAACTATAACTCTATATTGAATTCTGTTTCAGGGGCATTCGAAACCAACATGGAATCTGGTGATCTGCAAAAATTAATTCAAATGCAGATCGATGATATGTCAAGCTGGGATATCGAACAAATCTCGTTGGACGGAAGCGGATCAACAAGCACAAATTGCTATTCTATGCCTGGATATGAACTCTATGTCATGGAACCGGATCAAAGCACGGTGACAGCTGCAAAACAGAAAATTGACGCTGTTGAAGGAAAATAATATGAACGCCTCACTAAATTGTGAGGTGTTTTTATTTGGTTAGGTCAACTCAACTTGAATAATAGTGTCGAATCTTGTATAATCAGTGTGATGTAATAACAATGTAGTGTTTTGAGTGCAGGGGGAAGAAAATGAAATTAAGTTTAAGAAGACTGTTTTTAATAGTCTGGGATATTTTTTCGATTGGTTTTGCTGCAATGATTAGCTTATGGGTGTTATATGATGGACAGTTCATGAACTATGTTCGGGCAATTCCCAGTTATGTATTTTTATTAGTGTTAGGAACATCCTTGTTTGTGTTTCTGATGATGAATCTTTATAAAAGTGTTTGGCACTTTGCCAGTGTCATTGAATTAAAAAATGTGGTCATCGCCACTTTTTCTGCGACGATCGTTGACTTAGTGATTTTTACTTTATTAGATGTGCCAATCGCTAAATCATGGTATTTGATTAACTGGCTGGTTTTAATGACGATGACCGGTGCCAGCCGATTCTTCTATCGTATTACACGAATCGTGGTTCAGGATCGTCATTTATTCGGACGTACACGAGAAAATGAGTCTCGTGTCATGATTATTGGTGCCGGTGAATCCGGAGATAAAATCGCCAGAGAAATTGCTCAGGTCGGGAAATTGAATAAACAAGTCGTTTGTTTTATTGATGATATGCCCACAAAAAAGGGAATGCGTCTGCAGGGAAAACCGATCTACGGAGATCGTACGAAGATCAAGGAAGCGGCTGAAAAATTGGCGATTGATGAGATTATTATTGCTTTGCCGATGATTGATGCGGAAAATAAAAAAGAATTGATTGATCTGTGTAAGGATACGGAATGTAAATTGAAGATCCTGCCGGGCATCTATCAATTAGTTAACGGTCAAGTAACGGTCAGCAGTTTAAGAAATGTTGAGATCGAAGATTTATTAGGTCGTGAACCTATTAAAGTAGATCTTAAAGAAATCATGAATTATGTAAACAATAAAGTAGTTATGGTAACCGGGGGCGGAGGATCAATCGGAAGTGAATTATGCCGTCAGATTGCAGCGAATGGACCTAAACAGCTGATTATTGTCGATATCTATGAAAACAATGCTTATGATATACAATTAGAATTAAGAAGAAAATATCCTTCTTTGAACTTAGAAGTCATGATTGCTTCTGTCAGAGATGTGAAAAAAGTAAATGACTTATTTGAAGAATTTCAGCCGGATATCATCTATCATGCTGCCGCCCATAAACATGTGCCATTGATGGAGGATTCTCCGAATGAAGCAGTTAAGAATAATGTTTTTGGAACCTTGAACGTAGTAAAAGCAGCAGATCGCTATGGTGCCAGTAGATTCATTTTGATTTCAACCGATAAAGCTGTAAACCCTACAAATATTATGGGGGCAACAAAAAGAATTTGTGAAATGATTGTCCAAACATATAATAAACATTCTAATACCGATTTTGTAGCGGTTCGTTTTGGTAATGTATTAGGATCTAACGGTTCTGTTATTCCGCTGTTTAAAAAGCAGATTCAGGCAGGCGGACCGGTTACGGTTACGCATCCTGATATTACACGTTACTTTATGACAATCCCGGAGGCTGTTTCTTTGGTGCTTGAAGCCGGCGCCCGAGCTAAAGGAGGAGAAATCTTCGTTCTTGATATGGGAGAACCGGTTAAGATTGCGGATCTTGCTTATAACTTAATTAAATTTTCAGGCTATGAACCTAATGTCGATATTAAAATTGAATACACCGGACTTCGTCCCGGAGAAAAGCTTTATGAAGAATTGCTGATGGATGAAGAAGGACTGCAAACTACAGAAAACGCCTTGATTAAAATTGGAAAACCAATCGATATTGATGAAAATGTTTTATTCAGTCATTTAGATGAACTTTATGAAGCGGCGCATGATGAAAGTGAGAATATTAAATATCTTGTTCACGACTTAGTAGACACATATAAAGTGGATGCCCGCAGAGATCCCAGCAAAATAAAAAAGAAAATCGTTCGTGAGGCTGTGGAAGTTTCCTAATGGGAGGAATGAATATGAAGGACCGATTTATTCATCAGGCTTCTTCAGATCAATTGATCGAAAAGCTAAACAAATATAATATTTCATTAAATAAATCGTTGTTAATCAAACAGTATGCCAATAGCTTCAATCTTCATCAGCTGTTAGATAGTCTAAAGGTTCTTTACAGTAAAGAACTGCAGGCATTGGATAAACAGAATAAATCTGTCACCTCAGATTATCTCGAATATATTTTAGATAAGATAGTAAGAGAAAATTATGATGTTGAGGATTCCATTGATCCTTATTACTTGTTTCAGGAATTAAAAATAGACGGCAAGTCAAAAGAAAAGATTAAACAGATGATTGAACGTTTGTTAAGACTGAATAATCTCTATCATCTCAATCGTGTCGAAGGCTACTTTGGTGTGTTTGAAGAAGAATGTGAACCGATTATATATCGTTTATTTGAAGATTATCAGGCATTTGCTTTAACCAAAGAGGAAACCAAAGAATTTATTGGTTTAGTGGAACGTTTCATGGAAAGCTATGATCGAAATGAAGAGTTAAAGATGAATCTTTCCCTATTAAGATTAGAACGAATTGCTTCTCTTGGAGAGGAACAGGACATTGACACCGCCATTCAAGAGATAAAACAAACTTATGGACTGTCAATCTTTGTGATCTATACGCGTGTTTTATTAGGAACATTAGATCTTCCAAACAATGAAATGTTTGAACAATACTATCAAAAAGTTAAACAGTACATGGTATTAAGTGATGAAGATAAAGAAGAACGCGCATTTATCGATAATCTATATCAAAATGTGATGATGGATGAAGGAAAATAAAAGCAATGAAACGAATTCATTGCTTTTTTGTTTATTTATAAAGTTCTCTAACGCCATCCATATCTGTAGCAGTCATGGCATTTCTTTGCCCCATATTTGGCTGTGGATCATATTTAGGCAGGGGTTCAATCGTTTTTGTACCTGTTTTTGCAAAAGAAGTTGCACGGTAGTGCATGATAGATTCAAAATCGTATTTTCCGTAAGTCTCACCACTGGATATCTTAAAATTATGCTCATAACCGGGTTTGATATTATCCGAATTAATTTTAATATATGCGTCTCTGTCACTGCGACAATGTTCATGTTCGATACTACATGTATGCAGCATTTCGTGCAGAATGTTTCCAACTTTGGCTTTATCTGACAGAGTAATCTCTTGTTTACCGCCAACCTTACCAATATAAGAAGAACATCCATCCCCCTTTACGAACTCAACATAATCTTTATCTTCACTTTTCTTCTCTCTAAAGCTGACATTTAACTTTGCTGAATTAAATGTCGTGATTGCAGTATTAATCTCCGCTGTTTTTTTGTGCCCAGCTGCAATACAGTAGGGAATTTCTTTGGTATCCCATAGATTTTTTTTAATTAGACAGGCATTTTTCTGCTGTGATCCTAATTCCTCGTAGGCTGTCAAAAACTCTGAGAATTGCAGAACATCTTTTGTCTTTCCTAACTTAATATCTCCTTGTACAATGGCAATGCCATCGTGATCAATAAAGCTTCCTTCGTAAATTTCTCCATTTAAAACATATTTTTTGTTTTCAATTAATTTTCCTTCACAAATTTCCTGATTCATATTTTTTCCTCTCTTTCATTGTGCACATTTCTTGGAATTCCTAATTTCACTATAAGTCAGTTTTTATTTGTTGAATAGAAAACCGTTAAATAATACGAAACATCAAGTCAGAATACTAAAAAAGAAATAGGTTCACTATTTCTTGTGAAGATGAAAGGAAAGGCTAAATAATAATGTCATCTTTATATTTTCTGTTTACTATAATATTTTCACCGTTTTCTAAAGTGAGTTCACGATGACATTGCGGCAATGTTTTAATAGCGTAAATATGCTCGGTATTGATAATTGTATTGCGGCTGACCTGTATAAAAGAGAAATTCTTTAAAAGCTGATAAATGGATCTAAACTTACCTTTATACTCGTAACTGTTTGTACGATCATAAACAAATACTTTTGTATCGACAACCTCTACATAATAAATGTCATTTACGGCAATATGAAGAATACTTTGACGCTGATCGAAAACCTTTATTTTAAGAACTCGCTGATTAAGCTGCTGAACAAGGTTTAAAACATAGGCATGATCTGCCTGATTACATGTCAGAATAATACATCCGGGTTCTACATCAGCAGATCTTTTAAGTTTTATTTTCACCGGTTTTCCTTTCCAAGTCTTGCTATCGGCACCCCTATTATACCTTTTCTCTTTTTTATTGTGTAAATTGTTTTTCATGGTCCCACTCCTTTACTGGTTAATTTCATTATTTAAGGAGAATAACCATAATTGTATTTAATATAAATAAAATGCGAAAAAACGAAACCTATTTACAATTTTTTGTTTCTAAATGTATTTTATATGGTATATTTGTATTATAAAGTAGATTTGTGTTTTTTTCACTTCCTGCTTCTTATACTGATAGTAGAAGCAAGGGGGCATGATAGCTATGAAAACATATCGTCGGTAACGTTATTTAAAAGCATAAATAAAAATAGAGAGGTGAGAAATGATGTCAATTAGTGGACAATTTACAGGATTAGATATGAAAAACTTAATTGGTGCTCCGCTTAATGCGGCAGCAGAAGCCAATTTACAGATGGCGGAAACAACCGCACAGTTTATTCAAAAAGTTGGTTTTGATGAACTTGGAAAAATCAGAACTGCAAGTTTTGGGTATATTCAAAAAGAAAATAATCCGGATGGTACCGTAACTGATAAAGAAATGAACATTAATATTCCTTTATTGGCAATTACGGAAGCACCTAACTTACAGGTAGATGAAGTGAACGTATTATTTGATATGGAAGTCAAAGAAACTGAGAAAACAGAATCTTCATTAGATGGGGGCGGAAGCTTTACCGGCAGTGTCAACTTTGGAATATTTAAAGCGACAGTAAGTGGTAGTGTATCAAGTCATAGTTCCAATACGCGTTCTAGTGATAATTCCGCAAAGTATCATGTTGATGTACGTGCTACAAATCATGGGACACCGGAGGGGCTGTCAAGAGTATTGGATATTATAGCGGCAAACTTAGCCCCAATGACGGCTTCAAGTACCGTTGTTGATGAAAATGGGAAAGCACTGCAAGGTGCCGCTAAAGAAAGATCGGAAAAAATAAAAGCCTTATCAGCAGAAGGTAGTCGTTTGGAATCGGCAGTCAGGGCTTCAGGAGAGAATTTAAGCAATAGTATTGATCGTATACGCAAAGCGACAGTTTCTTTAAAAAATAAATATGTTGTTACGATGACAAATTTAATTGATCAGGCAGAAGCTGAATCAGAAGAAAAACAAAAGCTAATTACTAATGCTTCAACGATTCAAGGATCATTCGATGATTTTGTGGCGTCGATTGCAGATAATATTGTTTTAGCGACAACCGCAGAAGGACAGGGACAAACTATAGAGGTTACATTCGATAGTGTAGCCAATCTTAAAGGATGCAGTGATACCGGAGAAATTATCAGTTTAACCGGAAGTAAAAAAACCGGAGACGGTGAAACCGATACGATCCTAGTGGCATTTAAAGATGGAGTCGCTAAACAGAATGCACAGTACGATGCGATCGAAAAAAGAGATGCTAATAAAGAAGAATACAATAAGCTTCTGTATGGCGGAACAACTCCATCAGGAGAATAATGAATGTTTAAAAAGAATGCGACAGAACGTCAGATTCAAGTAGAAAGTGAATTTGCAGATCTGGCTTCGTTAGTTTGGGCACCGATCGATGCGGTTGCGCAATCTAATCTAAATATTAATCGTAAGATTATTGAAGCCATCGAAGCCACAGGGACTAAAAAGCCTATTATTGGCGATAAGATTACCATCCTTGATTATATGGGATTACAGTATAAACACGTAAAGAGCAGTGGAGATGAGGAAGCCATTGAAGATATGCTGCTTCAGGTACCATTGTTATCGATCATCCCTTTAACAAGTATGAAAGTAAAAACGGCGGTTATCGATTTTAATGCCGAAGTTCGTTCATTTAAAAAAGAAGATCAGACGATTGGTTTTGAAGCACGTATCTGTGCACCGGAAGTGAGAGAAAGTGATAATATCTCAAAAGTTCATTTTAAGATACGTTTAGAGAATGAACCCATCACAGAAGGGTTGGCTAGGGTACAAGATATTATGGATCTTCAGCAAATTACCCGAAGTCTTGGGGCAAAACCGATAGGGGATGATGGACAAGTGGTGACCGGACAAGAGGAAATCAACTTGCTTGAAAAAAGAAGATTAAAAAAATTCTATGATAAGACAGTTACACTGGGAAAAAGAATAGATGAGCTGATACATCATCAGATTTTATATTTTAATGCTCTGCTTTTAGAAGATGAGCAATTGGAAATAAAAGATTATGAAGAGTTTAAAGCCATGAAAATGAAGGAGTCAATAAGTCAGTATGCACAAAATAATGAAATCTGGACAACATTATTAGAACTGGATCAAAAAATCAGACAAGAAACAGAATCGAGACATATGTGCAGTCAGAAGGAAACTCAATTGCTTGAACAGCTATTAGCTTTAGATAAGGCTTCTTTGTTACAGGAGGAATGATATGGCAGGGATGTTGGATCGAAAACATAAAGATGAGCCTATTTGCTATATTAAAATAGTCAATATTGGCAGTGTTAACCCTAATCATTTATTATCAGAGACATCTAAACAAAAACAAGTTGAATTGCTGAATCGCTGTCTCAATGATTTCCCTCATGGAAAGATTATCGGAAAAGATGTAACGGTCGGTGTTTACAAGCTGGGAGATCATCAATTCACTATGGAGATGACCTCTTATCATATTGGATTTCATCGTAAACCACAGTGGCTTGATGAAGGATACTGGTGAGTTAAACAGGTTAAGATAAAAAGTAATCATAAAAATGACGTACGAGTAAAATCGTACGTCTTGTGTTTTTGACAAACTTAAATAATTAGAGTAATGTATAAGTGAGGTGAGGCTTATGAAAAAAATCATTTTAGATACGATAGGCATTCTTTTGATTTTAGGAACTCTCTATTTGGTATATCGATTGTTTGGTATTTTTTGGGGTATCCTCATTCTTCTCTTTTTAGCAGTAAGCAGTTTTTTTAATGAAAAGCATAACCCTATAGTGTTATATTATAAGAATTATGGTCGTAAGAAAGACGAATAAAAAAGAACCTGAAATATAGACCACATCATGTTGGTGTAAATCTATATTAGGGTTCTTTTTCTTTATTTGTCAGTTGTCGTAATCTTAAAGCCCAACATGTGATCAAAGTGTTTCGTTTTAATGACCCAAAGAATGGCTAAACAGGCAATAATGGCACCGATACGATAAATGGTAAAACTACCGAATTTTTCATATACAATCCCAAAGCCATAGCTGTACACTGCCCTGCCTAAAGAAACACAGGCATTGAGTAAAGTAACAGCGGTTGCAAAGACGGCCGGTGAAAGCGAGCTGCGGATAAACTGCAGATTTCCTACTGTTGCGCAGGCTGTAGATACACAGTGCAGGATAGAAACAAACAAGAACGCATAGACGTTTGGAACAAAGGCATAAACTAAGAAACGAATAAAAATACATGAGGCAGAAATGAGATACATCATCTTAAATCCGAACTTTTCGTAATATTTAATCGCTACAGCTAAAAAGATAACTTCCGGCAAGGCGGTGGCAACAGTATACATACTTAACAGCTGATTGCTTCCGTGTAATGTCGTAACGATATGGTTTCCGTTATAGGCGGCACAGCTGTCGATTAAAATCGTTGTCATTAAAGAAAGTCCTAATATAAATAAGAAATTTGAATTCTTTAATACATCAAAGAAACCCACTTTTTCTTTAGGTGCATCAGGAACTTCAACGGCTTGTTTTTTAGGATCAGCCTTGGCTGTTGGAAAACCGAAAGCAATCGTGAAACTGATAATCAATAATCCCCCATAAGTACCAAATAAGGCTCCATCTAATCCAAAACGGTCAGCCAAGAATCCGATTAAAACACTTCCGATAACCCACCCAAGAGATCCCATCGAACGAATAGATCCATAGTTCTTATGGTTTTTATTACAGTAATTCATACTTAACACATCTGCCATTGGCATTGCTCCTGAACGGCATAGGTCTAAGATGATAGCACAAACAATCAATCCGATATAAACGGTTTGCTGTGCATAGAAATACAAAGCAACTAATGTAGCACTTAAAGAAATCAACAGCAGCATCTTATATTTCTTGGTTTTGTCGGCTATGATCCCCCAAAGCGGTACAAAGAATACGCTGATCATTAATCCGGCAGCGGTAATCTGTCCAAATTGTGAACCGACCAATCCTTTACTTTCCAAATAAACATTGATATAGGTAGTAAAACCGCTCAACGCTGCAAAGAATAGAAAGTAAAAGATATAAAATAATAACCCTTCAAATTTTTTCATAAATCCAACCCCTTTGTATTAACTATATCACTTACAAAAGCGCTTTCATATTATTTTCTGCGAAAGAAAAAATGAAAATTCTGGAATAACCGGATCATAATTTTACCTGTTTTAGCCGTGAGTAAAAATAAAGTGGAAATAAAAAACTATGATGCAAAACACCATAGTTAATTCCCTTCAATAAATTTCATTAAGGCATGGTTAAAGGCACTTAATTCATCATAGAAGATGCCATGACCGCTTTTTTCAAACGGATAAAGCAATGAACCGGGAATTTGCTGATTCATGATTGTCGCAAATCCATAAGGACAAATCTTATCTAGCTTTCCGTGCATAATCGCTGTAGGTACCTTAATTCTGCCAAGATCGCTGAAGACGTTTTCATCACGCAGAGATTCTGCACAATTGATTGTACCTAAGCCACTGGCTTTATTGCACAGCCCTTGGAACCATGTTTTAAAGGCCGGACTTGGATTTGATGCAAAGACATTATTGCCAAATTCTTGAATAGTATTTGGTCGGTCGTTATACAGACTGATGATTAGCTTATTAACTTCATCTAAGCTGTGACCATATGGATTATCACTGGTTACGCAATAAGATGGGGCAGCTGCTCCGGCTAAAATCAGTTTAGATACTTTATGGTTGTCATACATGCCCATATAGTGAACACAAACAGCCCCACCCATAGAGAAGCCCAGTAAAATAATATTGTTAATGCCGGTGCTTTCAATTATCATGTATAGATCTGTTGCCAATTGATCGTAGTGATAGCCGCTGCCTGATATATCTGAATCTCCAAAGCCGCGAATATCAAACGTTATAATGCGATATCCCCATTGAGTAAACATATTCTTTTGATACTCAAACATTTCTTTGCTCATTGGCCAGCCATGAACCATGACAACAACTTTTTGATAGGTGGGATTAATATCTTCAACACTTATTTTTGTTCCATCGTTGGATCTTATATAATACATTCATCTACCTCCTCTTTTTATCATATGCACCATAGGAGCAAATTTTTACAGAGAATCTCATAGTTTGAAAAGATTGTAAAGACATACTCCATTTTTAAAAGAATTATGATAGAATAAGAACCAATAGAGGTGATAGTATGGCAAAATATTGTGAACGCTGCGGAAGCCGGCTAAAAAGAGGGAAGTGTCCCATCTGTGATGAGGGAATCTACACAAGCTCGGATGAGCGTCGTTTCAGTTTTAAAAAACGAGATATATTGTGGTTTATTGTTTTAGCTCTTATTTTAGGAACTTCCATTATATGCAGTGAGAGTTCGCCTTTTCATGACGATATTCAGATTTTCGTATGGTCAAACTTTAATTCAAAGCAGAAGGTGATGACGAAAATTGATCGTGCTGTTTATAAGGAAGCTACCTATTCATTACAAAAAACGGGGGATTCTGTTGAACTGATTTTACCTGCCGGAAATTATACAGTCGGTAAAGATATTCCTGAGGGTGTTTATAAAGTGACAAATTTATCCGGGTTTGGACCACTTTCAATCAGGGATGATGTTAATCTGATTACTATCTTTACAAGTATGATTATGGAAGGGGAGACAAGTGATTATTTTTCTTCCTATTTAGAAGATGTTCGTTTATATCAAGGCGCTCATGTTACAGTGAGTACGGATAAGATGAAATTTGAAAGTGAAAATGCTCGAAACGATCTGATGGAAAAACGTCAGAAAAATACATTGACTCAAGAGTATACGGTTTCTTCACCGGTAATGATCGGTGAGACGATTCCGGAAGGAACATACGATATTATTGCGATTGATGGGGAAGGGCGTGTATCATCTGAAAACTATGATTATGGAATTCAGGAGGATTTATCTTTCACAGAGGATTATTATTCATTGCAGGAATTTAAAAATGTACAGCTGAATAAATACAATAAGCTTACAGTTGATGAAGGCCTTACTATTAAGCTGATTCCAAGTGAATATAGGATTGGGGAGGAAGAATAAATGATAAAATTAAAAGGCTATTTGTATATTTTATTTGTCTTTCTCAGCTGGAAGATTACAGAACCGATCAGCACCCTTTGGCAATCTCCAAATTTTCGATTTGAAACAGGTCTTCATTTTGCTTTAACGATGATTACCACAGCGGTCATCACTAAAGTGTTTACGATCGTTTTCCCGGCTAAAGAAGGAACCATAGACCGTTTTCTCTTTATTCCGTTGAAATTATGTGTGTATATTTCAATGATGTTAGGATGTCTATTTGTGATTATATGGTTTTTTATACATTAATTAGATTAGAAACGGTTTTCTAATCTTTTTTTGTAAGTTCATAGATACCACAGCAAAAGCACTTCTCTTTTACTTTATTAGAGACTTGAAGGATAGGGATATTTTCATTGTATGAGAATGTTTTGCTTTTACTTGTAAAAGCCGATAGGATAATGATGATAAAGCAAAGGAGCAGATTATGAAAAAAGTTATTTATATTCCTTTAGATGAGCGACCATGCAATCGCCTTTTTCCGATGATGATGGCAGAAAGTCAGCATATCATCGAAATAGTAAGTCCTCCTATAAAATTATTATCACAGAAAAAGAGGACAGCCGATATAGAAGGTCTTTGGGATTATGTATTCCGTCAGATTGAAACCAGCGAAGCTTTGATTATGCCCTTGGAAATGATGGGCTATGGCGGGCTGCTGCCATCACGTCTGCATCATCGCGACAATCAGCAGCGTAAAATTTTGATTGAACGCATAAAGCGATTAAAGATCATCGCACCGCATTTAAAAATTTATATGTCCGCTTTAATTATGCGTACGCCGCAATACAATAGTTCAGATGAAGAACCCGATTATTATGAGGAGTATGGGTACAGTCTATTTAGAAATGCCTATTTATCAGATAAAAAGAATCGTGTCGGGCTGAGCGAAAAAGAGGATGAGGAATGGAGCGCCATAGAGATCCCCGAAGTTTACCAGAGAGATTATGAAGAAAGACGTCAGTATAATCGTGAGACACTCCTGGAAATATTGGAGCTGATAGAAAGTCAGGTCATTGATTTTATGGTGATTCCCCAAGATGATTCTTCTGAGTACGGCTATACGGCAATGGATCAGCAGCAGATCAGTGAAAAGATCAGGGAACTGCGTCTGCAGACAAAAGTCATGATGTATCCCGGTGCCGATGAATCAGGAGCGACTTTATTAGGGCGCTGTTTTAATGAACTTATGGGACAATGTCCTAAAATATACCCCTATTTTTCGAGTATACATGGACCTGCAATCATTCCTAAGTATGAAGACCGACCGATGTATGAAAGCTTACAATCTCATATATATGCTGCCGGATGTCAAGAAGCAGAATCTGTCAGAGAGGCTGATTTCATTTTAGCAATCAATTGTCCGGGAAAAATAATGGAAGAAGCACCGATGCAGGGAGATAAAGATATCAGTTATACCAGTCATCGTCATTTATTGAGCTTTGCCTATCACATCAAGCAATGGCTGGATATGAATAAACCGGTTGCCTTGGCAGATTGTGCCTTTATTAATGGAGGAGAAGTGGAGTTGGTGACACTGCTTGACGATTTAGGAATTTTGGATCGCTTGATTTCTTATAAAGGCTGGAATACTTATTGCAATACTTTAGGTACTTCCATTGCACAAGGAATATTTGCCTATCAACAGCCGGAAGTACATTCCGTTACTCATCATCTGATTTACCATCTGCTTGATGACTTATTTTATCAAGCGATTATTCGCCCGCAGATTACCGCAACTTTAAAAGATAAGGATCTCAGCTATTTTGATCTAAAAACACAAGGAGCGCTTATTTCCAAGGAAATAGAAAGGCAGATGCAGCGTTATTATCAACATTTTATCAAGCATAGCTTTAAAAATGTAAAGATTACAGAATTAAAAGCCTATTCTCCTTGGAATCGTATGTTTGAAGTGGGACTGGAGTTAAAAATAGAGGTGGAATAAAATGGAAATAAGAGAAGTACAGCGACAGGATGATCTCCAAATAGAAGCTTTGATCAGAAGCTGTTTAAAAGAATATGATGCCGATAAACCGGGATGTGCATGGAGTGATCCTGATCTTGGGCGTTTTTCAGAAATCTATCAGGGAGAAAATAAGAAATATTGGGTAGCGGTCGATAACGATAGAGTGGTTGCCGGCTGTGGGATTGGTCCGCTGCCAATAGAGGGCATTTGTGAACTGCAAAAAATGTATGCCTATCCACAATATCGCGGTAAAGGAATTAGCCAGCAGCTCATGGATAAAGCACTGCGTTTTGCCAAACAACATTATCAGAAATGTTATTTAGAGACGTTTGCTAATATGGTGCCCGCTATTCGTTTCTATCAGAAATATGGGTTTATTGCCTTAACACAACCCCTGTTTGAAAGTGATCATTATGCCTGTGACCGTTGGTTTATTTTAACTTTATAATGATTAATGCCATCTAAACAATGTGTTTGCATGGCATTTTTTAAAAAAATAAAGATTATATGCTATGCGTGTGATAAATTTTTAGCTAATAAAAATCTCCGATGCTAATGGCAGCTAAATACATATAATCATTGAAGCTAAGTCTAATGAATATACCCGTATAAATATTATCATGTGATTAATTGAATAGCATTGAAATCCGGCATAAGAGAATGTGTTTTTAAACAAGAATATGTTTATTACAGTTGTAGAATAAAGAAAAATAATCATGGGAGAATGTCCACATGATTATTTTTTGTGCTGCAGCGAAGATCTGCTTTAGAGAAGATCTTCAACTGTTTAAAATAGTTATTTTCTAATGGAATCCAGATTTCTTTAAACTTTTCAGCAAGATCAGGACCATTTCTTTTTAATATACGTTCCATCTGTGTTTCATCATCAATCGTTGTGACGATCTTTAAATCATAATAGCCGATAAGATCAGGATGCAGGCTGTAGGTTCCCTCAATAAAACTGATCGGATGGAAAGGAATTGTTTCTTTGTGATCAGATAACTGCATTATGCTGCAGTCAAAAGGCTGATAGATAATATCGTGTTGTTGGGTTAAGGGCTTCAGCACTTCTTCAAGAAAACGTTCATGGTCTACATTTTCTCCCGGCATTTCCAGACGCTTAGAAGAACGCTGATGCGGCTGCAAGAAAAAATCATCCATGTGGAAAACATTTCCCTGATAGACCTCATTTAATAAGCCGGCTAAGGTCGTTTTCCCGGAACCGCATTTACCGTCAATCGCAATTAAAAGGGTTTCTTTTTCAGTGCGCAGCTGATTAATCTTTAAAAAAAGCGGGAAACAAAAAGCTAAGTCAGATCGTATAACACGGTAATGCGGATCATATTCTTCATGGTAATGCTGAGAATGACTCACAGCGTGTATGCCGTTTTTTAAATATTGATCTATCTCTTGATCAAGCGCTTCATCGTTGAGCCATTTCTGACATTCTTTTAATTTATGAATGAATGTATCGGTATTGCCTTGATATGTACGAGCCGTATATACAAATAGCTGGTGAAGCGTGTAGGCTTCCGCAGCAGACAGCTGTCCAAAATATAAACGGGCAAGACCGTTGCCAATAAGTTCCACTCTTATTTCCTGTTTTGATAGTGACTGACTTTCATCAATCATACGCTGTAAGCTTTTTTGCGGATCATGCAGCATATGCTCGCAGCCAAATTCATTTTGAAAGCACAGCTTGATGATATCTTGTCCCTGCATTTGGGGATAGCACTGCAGATGTTTTTTTAAAGTATCGATCATCGTTTAATCAAGTGTGACTTTTCTAAAGTCAGGATAAGGATCGGAACGATAATGATTTGTAAGATAATTCCCGGAACTGCATTCGTAAAAGCACCTGCCATAAATACAGCTAAACCAAAGGCTTTTCCGGACGCACCATATAGGACAGCCGATACCAATCCCCAAACAATACGACCGCCAAGCATTGCACCGATCAGTGAAATATAAGTGTTTAATGGCTTTTTAGAAAGAAGCTGATAAAGCAGTCCGGTTAATGCTCCGTATGCAGCTAATTCAAATGCCATTGCAATAGCGGTAGGAAACATTGGCGGCATTCCAAAAATCGCACTTCTTAAAAGCGGCAGAATCGCACCGACAATCAGTCCTAATGGACACCCACAGACAAATCCGCAGATCAATACAGGTAAATGCATTGGTAAAAGCATGCTTCCGATACTGGGAATCTGTGCAGTAAAAAATGGTAATACAAAGCCTAAAGCTAAAAAGAATGCAGCTAAGACAATGTTGCGTGTAGTTAATGTTTTCAAAATAATACCTCCCATTCTCATGAAAAAATACCATGAAAATATCCCACATTTTATAAGCGGAATACCTTCATGGTATTGTATGTCATCTTCTGATGACGTTTCGTTCATGTACTTAAAATTCTAGCGGAAAAGATCGATATTGTCAATCTTTAAAAAAATTATGATAATTTGAAAAAAGCTACGCCTAATTCTTGAATTAGGTATGATAGTATCAGGAGGCGATATGATGTTAACTATTGGATACGTAGGAAATGGAAAGAGTACAAATCGCTATCATCTTCCATTTGTAAGAAAAAGAGATACAATCAAAGTTAAAACGATCTATGACTTAGATGTTGAGCACGTTAAATGGAAAAAGATCGATGGCATTAAGTACACCGATCGAATCGAAGATTTGATGGAGGATCCTGACATTCAGCTGATCGTTGTCTGTACGACACAGCTTTATCATTATCAGTACGCTAAAATGGCATTGGATCACGGTAAGAATGTGTTAGTCGAAAAACCTTTTATGATGACCTTAAAAGAAGCACAAGATATATTTGCTTACGCTAAAGAAAAGGGTTTAATTGTACAATGTTATCAAAACAGACGTTATGATTCAGATTTCTTAACAGTTCAAAGGGTTATTGAAAGCGGAAAGCTTGGAGATCTATTAGAAGTGGAAATGCATTTTGATTATTACCGTCCGGAAATTCCCGAAGCAGTGCATGACTATACCTTTTACAACAGCTATTTATATGGGCATGGCTGTCATACATTGGATCAGGTGATTTCTTATTTTGGAAAGCCGGATACGATTCATTATGATGTCAGACAGCTGTTAGGCAAAGGCAGAATGAATGATTATTTTGATTTAGATCTCTATTATGATCAATTAAAAGTATCCGTAAAATCGAGCTACTTTAGAATTAAAAGCAGACCAAGCTTTGTCGTGTACGGAAAGAAGGGGATGTTCGTTAAAGAGACAAAGGACCGCATGGAAGAACACTTAAAGTTGTTTTATATGCCCGATCAGGAGGGCTTTGGCGTTGATCTGCCTGAACATTACGGAACGTTAACGTATTACGATGAAAAAGGTAGTTACCATGAAGAAAAGGTAGTCAGTGAGGTTGGGGATTACGGCCGAGTTTATGACGGACTTTATGAAGTGATTATTCATGGAAAAGAAAAGATCGTTAAAGATGAAGAAACATTATTGCAAATGGAAATCTTAGAGAAGGGAGCAAAAATGTGTGAATAAAATTAAAGTAGGAATTATCGGTTCGGGAATGATTGTTCATGACTTATTCCGTTTTATAGAGGAGATTCCGGAATATGAGTTTTATGCGATTGCCGGAACACCGCGCAGCATGGATCAGCTGAATGAATTAAGCAATGAACATCATATTCGCTATGTCTATATTGACTACAAAGAACTGCTTAAAAACGAAGAAGTAAATACCGTTTATATCGCAACGCCCAATCACTTGCATTATCAGATGTGCAAAGAGGCTTTGTTGATGGAGAAAAATGTCATCTGTGAAAAACCGTTTACATCAAATGGTAAAGAGTTAAAAGAATTAATAGAGATCGCAAAAGAAAAGCATCTCATTATGCTGGAAGCAATATCGAATCAGTATAACCGCAACTATCTTTCTATAAAGGAACATATCAAGGAATTAGGCAAGATCAAGATTGTTCAATGCAACTATTCTCAATATTCATCGCGTTATAATGCCTTTAAACAAGGGACGATTTTACCCGCTTTTGATTATCAGAAATCAGGCGGAGCATTGATGGATCTAAATATCTATAATATCCATTTTGTAGTGGGACTCTTTGGTAAACCTGAAAGGGTAGCATATCTTGCGAATATTGAAAATAAAATTGATACATCGGGAATTTTAACGATGGATTATGGGTCTTTCAAATGTGTCTGCATTGGCGCAAAAGACTGTTCTTCTCCTGTGACAACCAATGTACAGGGAGATGAAGGCTGCATTCATTTAGATGTCCCGTTAAATGTGTGTTCTGCCTATACCCTTTATAAAAATGACCGCAGCAGTCAGGAATTCAACTATACCAATGGAAAACACCGCATGTATGATGAGTTTGTGGCTTTTGCGAAAATTATTCAAGAAAATGATATGGAAACCAGTCATAAGATGTTAACACACAGTCAGATCGTCATGGATGTTGTCGATCAGGCAAAAGCATCTGCAAACCTCATGTTTGCAGCCGATAGCGGGGAGGAGAACAAATGATACGTTGGGGAATTATTGGATTTGGGCGAATTGCTCATAAATTTGCAGGCAGCATTGAAAATTTGCCGGATGGCAGGGTCTATGCAGTGGCAACACGCAGCGGTGGAAAAGACGATCCTTATTTAAAGGCACATCCTGAGGTGGTCGTGTATAAGGATTATGAAAGCTTATTGAATGATCCTAAGGTCGATGCCGTTTATTTGGCATTGCCGCATAAATTCCATAAGGAATGGGCCATTAAAAGCTTAGAAAAAAAGAAGGCTATCCTATGTGAAAAGCCAGCAGTTTTGAATAGTGAGGATATGAAGGAAATCAAGGCTGTGGCATTAAAAGAAAAGACGTGCTTTTTAGAAGCCTTGAAAACAAAAATTAATGATGGGATGGATCATTTAATTCAGGATCTGCCTTTGATCGGCAAAGTGGAAAGTATTGAAGCAAACTTCTGTTCGAATGGACTGGCTTTAAAAGGTACTAACAGCTTTTTATTCGATAAGGAACAAGGCGGAGCATTGAATGATGTCGGACCTTATTTGCTGGGGTTTGTCTTGGACTTATTGAAAGATGAGGTTGTCGAACTGACTTCTGCGTTAAAGATCGTGGATGATATTGATGAACATTTCCACGCTGTTTTGACATTTAAACAGGGTACAAAAGCGACTATTGAGGGTGCGATCGATGAAGCAAAAGAACGCTATGCTTTCATTGTTGGGGATCATGGGAAGATTAGGGTGCCGATGTTTAATCGTATTATCGATTATACAATTGAGCTTAATGATGGAACAACCTTAGAACGCCACTATCCTTTAGCCGGTGATGACATGACGAAGGAAATTGCTGAACTGCAGCATTGTCTGACACAGCATTTAAATGAAAGTCCTCGTCATACAATGGATGATACAATCGAGATTATCGAACTGATGGAAAAGATCAGAAATAACAAATTAACAGTTGTGTAAGCGCTTTGTTAAAGGTATAATAGACTTAGATAAAAATTTAACATGGGAAAGGAAGTATTTATATATGGTAAAAATGGTTATATGTTGTGCAAGTTCAATAACAACAAACGTCTTAGTTTCAAAGGTGATCAAAGCATGTGATGAGCAAAAATTCAATGCTCAGGTATTAGCTTTGCCTGAAACAATGATTACAAAGGATATCGATGCAGACATTATTTTATTAGCTCCACAGATTCGTTATACTAAAGAAGAAGTAGAAAAAATCGTTAAAAATAAAATTCCTGTTGTAGTTATCAACAATATTGACTTTGCGACAATCAATGGAAATGCTGTTGTTGATTCAGTAAGAAAAATATTAAATAAATAATAAGGAGGATATGGTTCGCCATATCTTTTTTTATTGATCATTTTCATTTCTGGGAACAGTTTTCCTAATATTAAAAATTAACCCTGCGTTTAAAGAAACTTGCTATAATGTATGAGTTAATGAGGGGGATTATCATGTTAGAGGTATTAATTAAATCATCAGGATTTGTTTTTATCATTATTTTAGGGTTTATATTAAAAAAAGTGGGGTTCTTTAAAAAGGAAGATGGTCTGTTCTTTTCCAAGGTGGTGATGAATATTACACTGCCGGCTGCCTTGATTGCCAATTCAAGCGGAATGGAGATCAATTTGATTACAATCAGTATTATTCTAATAGGATTATGCTGCGGCTTTTTCAATATCTTTTTGGCGAAATATGTTAATCGCAAACAATCACCGACAACACGGGCATTAAGCATGATTAACTGTTCAGGCTATAATATCGGCAATTTTGCCATTCCCTTTGCTGCCAGCTTCTTTGATGCAACCGGAATGATTTATATGTGTATGTTTGACATCGGTAATGCTTTTATGGGGTTAGGAGGAACTTATGCACTGGCGCGTAACGAAGTCGATGGACGCGGACGTTTGGATATTAAAAATCTTTGTTCAGTGTTAGTAAGATCGATTCCTTTTGATGTTTACTTGCTTTTATTTATCTTATCTTTATTTAATTTAACGATACCGGCACCTGTGACCACCATTGCTTCTATGATTGGCGGAGCAAACAGCTTTTTAGCGATGCTGATGATCGGGATTATTCTTGAAATAAAGATCACGCGTTCTCAGGCAAAATCGGTTATCAAAATATTAGGAGTTCGCTATGTTGGCAATATCCTGTTAAGTATTGGGGTATTCTTTATCCTGCCGCTTCCATTGCTGGCAAAACAGATGGTTACACTGATTCTTTTCTGTCCTATCTCAACTGTGTCAGCGGTTTACAGTAAGATGATTGACAATGATGATCCGGCTCCGGCTTTAGCCAATTCCATCAGTATTTTAGTCAGTATTGCCACGATGACGGCTTTGCTTTTAATCTTTGTTAGTTAAATTTGTCGAAAAAACAGGTGCGAAATATGCATGAAAGCAATCCATCTATGATATAATTTACTAGTGTTAAACGAGGTGAAATAGATGAAGAAGTATATACTATGGGATTTTGATTGCACTCTTGCTTATCGTGATGGGAAATGGTCGAAAACGATGAATGATATTTTAGTGAGCCATCGTATCAATATTGCTTATGATTCATTAAGAGCGTTCATGGGCCGCGGACTTCCTTGGCATGAGTTTGAAAGACCGCATACGGAATTATTAGGGAATAAAACATGGTGGGAACATGTTGAAAGCTATTTAGAAAGTGTGTTTGTGATCTTAGGTGTAAGAGAAGTCCATGCTAAAGCGTATGCAAAAGAGTTTAAAGATCGTTATCTCGATTTAAGTCAATGGCATGTCTATGAAGATACTGTTGAAACATTAGAGAAACTTTCAGAGGAAGGATATACGCATATCATAGCCTCAAATCATGTGCCGGAATTAAAGCAGCTCTGTGAACAATTAAATTTAGATCAATATTTTGAAAAAATATACAGCTCTGCGTTGATGGAATATGATAAACCGAATGTGAAGTTCTATCAAGAAATCTTGAACGATCTGGATAATCCTGAAGATATTGTTATGATTGGTGATAACTACAATGCAGATATTCGCGGTGCCAAGCATGCAGGAATCACGGCTATCTTAGTAAGAAGTGAGAATACTCTGCACTATGAACATTATTCCAAAGATCTAAAGGGAGTAGCAGATTTACTGGAAAAAATAAAAAACGCTAAGATCAGTGCTTAGCTTAACATCGAACTTACTTAGACAGTAAGTTTTTTTTATTTAAATAAAGGGGCAATCAATGGAACAATGATCACAGTTAAGATACCGGTAACGACAATCGCTAAAGAACTCATAGCGGCTTGTATTTCTCCTAATTCCAAGGCTTTGCTGGTACCGATCGCATGTCCCGAAGCTCCCAGTGCCAATCCTTGGGCAATCGGATCATCAATATGGAACCATTTAAAAATAGACGGAGCAATGACCGAGGCAAAGATTCCCGTAATAATGACCGCTGCAACTGTAATGCCACTGATACCGCCGATTTCTTCAGTTAATCCAATAGCGATTGCGGTAGTAATTGATTTTGGTAATAGGGAGATGCCTATTGTGCGATCTATCTGCCACAGCAGTGTCATACTGCCAATAACCACAAAACAAGTCATACATCCTGCTGCTAAAGCAATAAAAATAATAAACAGATGATCCTTTAAAATTTTGAATTCACGATACAGCGGTAAAGCCAAACATACCGTTGCCGGTGTCAGCAAATAGGTGAAGTATTGTGCTCCTAGATTAAATACCGAGTAATCGATATCTAAAAGCAGCAGGAATACAATAATTAAAACCGTGGCTATCAAGAGCGGATTGCAGAAAGCTAACTTCGTTTTATTTTTAAGCTTGGTGCCTAGATAATAAGCCAGTAAACTTAAAACAAGACCAAAATAAGCAGAGTTCATCATTACATTATTCATGGGGTCTCTCCTTATGTGTCATCATCAGCTGGGCAGTCATTCCGGTCACGATCATAATAAAGCACGTTGAAACTAAAACAATTACAATAAACGGAAGCAGCGAACTCGATAACAGATTGAAATTTTCCATAACCCCGACACTCGGACCTACAAACATGATCGGCATGATCAGTAAAAGAAAATCAGCGGTTTCTTTAATATCCTCTTCTTTAATAATTCCTGTCAATAAGCAAACAAAAAGAATGATCATTCCATACACGCTCGAAGGAATCGGAAGCGGTAAAAAATAATGCAGCAGTTCCCCTATCAAGGTGATGCCGCCAATGATCATAAATTGAAATAAATATCCCATAATATCCCACACTTTCCTTACCTTGGTATGATAGCATATTCTTTCTCTATTGTTAATAATGGAAAAAGAAATAGTTGCAGATTAGAGCGATTTATGTATAATGGCTACAGGGAGGAATCAAATGAATACAAAAGTGAAATCATTGATCTACTGTTCATTGGGAGCCTGTATGATCGCTATTGGGGCACAGCTCACAATCGTTTTGCCGATGACAGTGGTGCCGATCACAATGCAGACATTGGCAGTCTATATTATCGCCTGTTTATATGAAAGAAAGCAGGCAGTGCTGGCTTGTTTGATTTACTTATTATTAGGAGCAGTAGGATTGCCTGTATTTGCCGGCTTTTCCGGAGGAATTTTTTCATTAGCTGCCCCAACTGGCGGATATTTGATAGCTTTGCCAATCATGGCATTTGTAATCAGTACACTGCTTAAAAGAAAGATCTTAGCGCTGATCGTTGGAACGATTGTCTGTTATACATTAGGAACACTTTGGTTTATGTGGTATATGAAGATGGCATTGCTGCCGGCGTTAACCTTATGTGTCTTTCCTTTTTTAATCGGTGATACACTAAAAATAGTATTAACCTGTCTTATTACTAAACGCATCAGAAAATTTTAAAAGTTTCTGATCTGTTTAGTTCTTTTCATTATTTCCAAAAATCCTTCCTGCATACTTTATAGTGAGGTGGGAAATAATGCCAAACATCATTCATAATCAAGCAGAAGTTACTTATCATTACGAACAGTCTGTTGGCAATATTCGCTCTAACATTGTTGAAACTATCATTGAAGATCGTCAGCCCATCAAAGCTCACATGACATCTCTGCAGTCTGCTTTTAATCCCGGCGAGGTTATCACGTATCTGATACAAATAGAAAACACGGGAGCAGATCCGCTTTCAGTCACGATGAAGGTGTGTCTCCCGATAGGCTCAGCCTATCTGTTGGGATCCTTAAAAGTATTTATTAACAGCGTCGAAACACCAATAACATCTAATGTCGAAGCAAATATACTTTGTGTCACACTCCCAAAGAATATGTCACCTCAAGATAAGGGAATTATCCTTTACTGTATGAAAGTAGATCCAAATATTGATCCTTGCATCTGCGCTATCACTTCTTCTCTTTATATAACAGCCCATAGCGAAGATGGCAGCACCTTTACTGCAGAACCGCCAGCAAGTGTTACATTGCTAAAGGAAACAGCCAGTCAGCTCGTTTTATGCGGACAATGGACACAAGATTATAGAACACTCACTTATACCATTCAACTCTTAAACTACGGCAATCAGGAAGCATCGCATATAACGTTAATGGATTGGCTGCCCATCTCCTTTAACATTCATCAAGTCATCGCAGAAACCAATGAAGGCCAAGTCATATATCAACCGGATCAATATCAATACCATCACTCTAATGGGATGATTCTTCTGCCTAATGCCAATACAGCATCTCTTAACGTTCCTGCCGCTACTCTTACTTCGCCTGGCAGAACCGTGATCAAGATCACTGGTACTATCGCAAAATAACAGTCTTTCTGCCTCATAAAAACCGAGTATCCTAAGATGCTCGGTTTTGCTTTATCAATTGTATCAGTTCTTTGTCATCACAGGGTCTGCCAAACAAGAAGCCTTGTATATAATCCGCAGAGAATTCTTTAATAATTTCATATTCTTGAATAGATTCAACGCCTTCTACACAGACGGCAATATGGACTTCATGACATAATTCAATAATCATGCGTACCAAAGTGACATCAAAACGGCTGTGTGTAATCTTTTCCACAAAAGCCTGATCGATTTTGATAATATCCGCCGGACACTGCTTGAGTACACTTAAAGAAGCATAGCCGGTACCAAAATCATCCATTGCAATCGTAATTCCTAAATCTCGTAAAGCTTGATAGATATTGGCTATATTATCAGAAGCTAAATAGCTTTCTGTAAACTCTACAATAATATTATGAGGATCAAGCTGTTGATTTTCCAAGGTTTCCTTGATAAAAGGAATGATCGGTGCCGGACTGACTTGTACATAAGATAAGTTAATGCTGATAATGAAATCAGGATCCGCTTTAGTAAAATCCTTAGCTTTACGCACTGCTTCTTCAAAGACCCAGCGGCCTACTTTAATAATCATGCGGGTATCTTCAAGCAAAGGAACAAATTCTGATGGAGAAACGGCTCCATAAGCCGGACTGGTCCAGCGAAGCAGGGCTTCAGCACCACGCATTTTTTTAGAATCTGTATACACGATAGGCTGAAACTGTAAAGAAAAGCCTTCAAAATTATTTTCGACACTTTCCCGCAGTTCTTCTGTCAGTGTCAATTTACGAAGATGATCGAAAACAATCTGGTCAGAAAAGAAGTTTAATTGATCTTTCCCATTCTTTTTACTTGTTTCTAAGGCATAGCTGGCATATTTAAAGAGATTGATATAAACATTGGCATTATCCGGATAAATGGCACAGCCGGCAGATATGCTGCAGTAATAGCGTTCATTCAAATGAAGCTGCTGACGTGAAAACGGTGCTTTGATTTGGTTATAAAGAGTTTCGATCTGTGTAACTGAATAACCTTCTAACAAAACCGCAAATTCATCTGCATCCAGTTTATAGACAGCTGCATCTTTTGGCATAGCTTCACAAATAGTCTGAGCGGCTTTCTTTAATACTTCATCGCCAAAAGCATAATCACGTAATTGATTAATGGATTTGAAGTTATCTAAATTTAAAAGGAGCAAAGCTAGAGGAGCGGAGGTTGACTGAATATACTGTTTAAGATCTTCTTCTAAGGCAAATTTATTGAATAGACCGGTTAATGGATCGATTTTATCTTTTTTGCCAATATTCGAAATGATCCCGGCGAATAAGTTAGGTTCTCCCAAGGCATCGAAAATTACTTTTCCTCTGCAGCGTAGCCATACCCACTCATGATGACGATTAATGGCACGATATTCCACACAATGGTCACTCACTCTGCCGTCAATAATTTCCTGATTGCTTTTAAGAAATAATTCTTTATCTAAAGGATGAACCTTACTTCCCCAGATCGCTGCCGCATTCTTTAACACTTCCCCAGGCAAGTTGAACTCTTTAACCATCTTAGGAGAATAGCGGAATAAGCCGGTTTTCATATTGCAGATATATACATAGTCATCTGTACTTTCTACTAACGCTTCATAAAGATGATCTTTATCATAATCAAAATCTTCGATTTTGACAGTGTGAACATGATCCGTTTCCAGCAAAGCCTCATTTTGCTGAAGATGAACCAAACGTTTTTGTTCATACATCTTTTCATCTGCAACGGTTAAAAGGGTTTCTAAATTTAAGAGATTATCCGGTTTAACAGTGATCGTTCCATAACAAAAGCTAAGCTCATAGGGAATATCCAAGATCTTCTTTAGATGACGCAATTTATCAGTAGCGCCATGCATCGCTGTACGTACTTGAAGAGGCTCGGTATCATAGAAAGCTAATACAAATTCATCTCCGCTTAAACGAAAAAACAGAGTATCTTCATCGATAAAGGACTGAATTGCTTTTGTGATATAACGAATCTTGTTGTCTCCTTCTTTATGTCCGTAATGATCATTAGTTTGTTTTAGGCTATTAATATCCATCAACACTAAGCAAAGTGATTTTTGATTAGCTTTTGCTCGGTTTAATAGAACCTGAAGCTTTATTTTACCGGCACGGCGGTTAGTCAGCTTAGTGAGCTCATCAATAGTTGCAGCCTGAGAAATCTTTTTAAAATCGGTAATGTCTGTAGATTGCTGTAAATGAACGAGACGTCCGTCCAGCCAACGAATCAGACTGTCCTTATTTTCATAGTAATGATGATTGACAGAACTTCTTTCTTCCCAAGTAATTGTTTTATCCGGATTTTGTTTTAGCTGTTCAATAGGACAAAATTCACAGCGCTCATTTTTTCCCTGCTGTAAAAGCTTCCAGCAGGTTTTGCCAATGGGATCATCAATATCATATACTTTTTTCATCATATCATTCATAAACAGAATTTCATCACTTTCAGGATCAGTGACATAAATATAATCCGATATTCCATTGATTACCGTATAAAATAATTTTTCATAAGCAGACTTTTCCAAACTATGAATCAGTTCACCAGCGCTCAAATCCAATAGCTTGCTGCAGACGGTGTAATCTTCATTACATAAAGCAGGGGCATCCACAGATCGGCCAATCACAACAAATCCAATCGAAACTTTCTGATAGGTGATGATATGCACATATATTTGATTAAGTATATGTGGATAATGCTTACGAATATATTCCATGATCTTGTTGTAAGTAAATGAGGGTTCTAAAATGAAATGCGAAAGCAAGTCTTCTATTGAAGTAGATAAAACATCATGATTAAGTGATTCTTTTCGCCAAATATAAGGCGTTGTTATCTTTTTATGCGGATAAAAATAACAGATACCCAAACACTGAATATCCAAGATATGATCAATGAATACAGCTAATTCATCATTGTGTATAATTGCAGCAGTCTGCGCTTCATCTCGTTTCATTTTTTCACCTCGTAAAGTATATAATTCAATTATATACTAATTTTGCAAAGAATGTTTATATAACTTATATAATTTGTCTGTGTTTTACAATTTTGAAAATAAAGGTATAATGTGTATTATAAAGGTCAAGTTATGCCACAATTTGTTGGCATATCCATATATAGCGTAGGCGCCTTGAATCAAGTAAAATAGAAGTAGAGGAAGGGGAGATTCCAATGAAGTGTAAAAAATGCGGAACAGAGATGAAGGATGCGAAATTCTGTCCTGAATGCGGAGCGAAGGCCCCTAATCATTTTAATCAAATGGTGGAGGCAGAGAGTCATCAGAAGGAAAAACAAAAAGCAATTCGCCAGAAACAATTAGAGAAAGAAAAAAGAATCATACAAGAAAAAGGCTTAAAAAATAATTATGTTCTCTATTCGTTTATCTTTGGATTGATCGGAGCCGCCTTAGTTTTATGGCCTGCCGGATTAGAGGTCCAAACACAATGGTGGTACAGTGTGCTGGTTCTTGTTTTTGGATTCTGTGGTTATTTTGCAGCGAGAAAGGCACGTATCTTAAATGTACAGTATTTCAATCGTTATCGTGTACATTTAAACCCAAGGTTATCTAAATTAGGCTTAGGCTTATCGATCTTCACACTAGGTGCGGGGGTATTCATGGGAACATTCGTGATGATGCTGTATATGTAAGATTCCTTGAATAAGGGATCTTTTTTTATACTGAAATAAACAGAGCAGGATTTAATGAAGCGGTACTCATTGCCAATGAAAATAAGAGCGGAACTATTCAAACCGCTGCTTGGGCAGCCTTGGATTATGGCTTTAAAGATATTGATGTAATGCCAAGCAAAAAGACACATCATGGCGATGTGTCTTTTTATGACTATCCAGATAGTCAAGGGGAGGTCTATATTTATTCAGCAGTTGTAAGTCCTTGTTCTTCTTTGTATGCTTTATTATCAGCTACTTTGAAGAATGGGAACCACATTAAGCCAGCTGCCAAAATTGAGAAAGCTTCCCAAACTGAGATTTTCCAGCTACCTTGTAAGATACCATATAAGATAGGTGGAGTTGTCCAAGGAATTTGAGCACCACTTGGAATTGGTACCAGACCAATCTTCATTACAAAGTAAGTTAATGTACCTAAGATTGGGGTAATGAGTAGTAATGGAATAAAGAACAGTGGGTTCAATACAACAGGGATACCGAAGATCAACGGTTCATTGATGAAGAAGAAAGTTGTCGGTAAAGCCAGTTTTCCCAATGTTTTGAACTGTGAACTCTTTGACCATAAACACATTATGATAGCAAGTGAGAACATTGATCCTACACCACCAGAGATAAAGCAGCGACCTAATGATCCTGAAATGATGTGAGTAGGTGTTTGACCTGCTTGATATGCTGCAAAGTTTTCTAAGGCTAATGGTGTATAGATTGGGTTAGTAATTGAACCAACGATGTTACCACCATGTAATCCGAAGAACCAAAGAATATTTGTCATAAATTGGAAGAAGATATAAGAGAATAAGTTATCTCCCATAAAACGCATTAAGTTTGATTGAATAATTGTAAATACAGCAGTATGCAAATCATGGTAACTTGTTAATGTCATCAATCCGGCGATTGCTAAGAATACAGATACAACGATACCTGTTGGAATCAATGCTGAGAATGAATTGGCAACATTTGGCGGTACGCTGTCAGGAAGTTTGATAACCCATCCGCGTTTTACGACAAAGATATAAATCCTTGAAGCTGCCAAAGCGACGAACATAGCACAGAATAATCCCTTTGCCCCTAAGAATGCAGTTGCATAAGCCCCTTCTGTACGTCCTGTTACTAAGAAGAATGATACTAATGCTGATAACCCGGCACCGGCACCATCTACATCAAATTCTTTAGCTAATGTATAAGCAATAAAGAATACCGCATATAAAGCGATTAAATCTATTGTTGCTTGACTAGGTAGTGCTAAGATACTACCAAAGCCTGATGAAGCAAGCCAGTCTGTATAAGCCTTAATAGGGAGGTTACTTAATAATGTGAATAATGATCCAACAATGGTAGCGGACATGATTGCAATGAATCCGCCACTGATAGCTCTTAAATATTTGTTTTGTCCAAGCGTGGCTGCAATTGGTACTAATTTTTCTTCTAGTACACCCATTAATTTATCCATATGTATTCCTCCTTTTTTGAATTTCTCCCATCTGCTTAACCTGTAAGCGCTTCACTTCCTACAGTTACATTATAGAATAGCGTCAAGGATTAATAAATTTGTCTTATTGCCAATTAATTGTGGCAAGGATTGTTTTCTTCCTCAAATGCCTGTTTATCTGCCATGGCAAAAAATGGGTACCAAAGAAAAGCAGCTAAAATAATAGTAATGACTTCCCACAGTGCCAACCGCCAGCTGCCTTGAAGCAGACCGAAAATGATGGGCGGAGTTGTCCAAGGTATTTGAGCACCGGTGACGATAGGAATCAGACCGATCTTTGTCACAAAATAGGTAATAACGGCTAGAATAGGGGTGACAAATAATAAGGGAATCAAAAAGATTGGATTTAATACAATAGGAACACCAAACAATAAGGGTTCATTAATAAAAAACAAACAAGTCGGCAGCGACAGCTTTCCAAATGCTCGGTACTTTTGCGACTTGGAAAATAAAAGCATAAGAATCGATAAGCTCAGCATTGATCCTACACCACCATGGATAAATATTTTACCAAACTGACTGTTTATAATATTCGGCATAGCTTCACCCGCTTGAAAAGCCGCTAAGTTTTCTAAAGCCAAGGGAGTGTAGATCGGGTTTGTCACAGCCCCAACAATATTGCCGCCATGGAGTCCGAAGAACCAAAGGATATTAGTAACGAATTGAAAGAAAATATAGGACAGTAAATTATTTCCCATAAATTTCATCAAATTAGATTGTATAGTAGAATAGATCATCGTATGTAAATCATTATAAATCGTCAGCTTCATAATCGCAGTAATACATAAACAAACAGAAATAATAATAAATGAAGGAATAATGGCTTCAAACGAACTTAATACCTGATGAGGAATATTTGCGGGAAGTTTTATTTTCCAATTCCTTTTTATGATAAAGACATATAAATAGCCACATAACAACCCAATAAAGATAGCGGCAAAAAGTCCGTTTGATCCTAAGAATCGAGTAGAATAGCCATTATCTGATCGACCGGTAATCAAAAAGAAGCAGGCTAAAGAAATAAGCCCGGCACCATGACCGGATAAGTCATAAGAAACAACTAAATGATAGCTAATGAAAAAGACGGTATATAAAGAAATGATGTCAATAGAAGCACTGCTTCCTAAATCTAATATTGAACTTAATCCGGTCCTTGTCAGATAATCACTATAAAGTGGGATCGGAAGATTTTTAATCAATGTCAGCAATGAACCGATCACGGTTACCGGCATCGTTGTTATAAAGGCTCGGCTGATCGAGTTTAAAGAGCGATTGGCAGCAATCTTTTTTGCCAACGGATACAGTTTAGCCTGTAAGGCTTCTATCCTTGAAACTTCTATTTCTTCTTCCATGATCGGAGTGTCATCCATCAAGGCATTATAGATAATGTTTTCGACGTTTAATGTTCCATAATCATCCATTGAAATATTGATCACACGAGTATGATGCTGGGAAGCTAGATCATTGATCTGCTGTTCAAAGAAGTGAAGCTGAGGGGCAATCAATACAACATCAGCCTCATCAATGTATTTTTTTAATTGATCTCTCGAACAAGACCCAATTTTAATTCCGTTTAACTGTTGTCTTTTCACTTCATCACGCATTTTTTGAACTAATAAACTGCTTGACATTCCTGAAGCACAGCAAACTAATAGTTTCATAAGTTATAGGAAGATGCTGTCAGTCAGCAGTTCTTCCTTTTCTTTGCTTAGAGACTCAATATAATTTTGTAAAGTTGAAAAATCAGGATGTCTTTCCAGTTCTGCCATACGTTCACGATTTAAGACTAAACTTGATAATACTTCATTAAAGATCGTTAAAGCTTCATCGGAATTGGATTTAATACAGAGTAAAAATACAAATTTAACCATTTGCTTTTCCCAGCGAATAGGCTTATCTAAGATAGCTACTGCTACAAATGTTTCGTCCATTACTGTTTTGATCGGATGCGGCAAGGCTATTTTGTTTCCAAATTCGGTTGGGGACACTGCTTCTCTTTCCATCACTAATTGATAAAAGGATGAAGGAAGCGAACGCTGCTTTTTGATCTTATCACACAGAAATTGAATGGCTTCATATTTATCTTTTACATCAACATGAGTAAAGAAATACTCCGGTCTGAAACAACGGCGGATAAAATCATAATCTTCATTGTTATTAATCAGGATATTTTCAAGGTTTTCAATATCGTCATTCCCTAGGAAATACTGAACCTGAATAACCGGAATCTCTGTTTTAAACGGAAGCGGAATTGTCGAGAGGATAAAATCATATTGACTTTGATCGATATGGGACAATTCATAGGCTTGTGTGACTAAAACTTTATTGAGATAGTCTTTAAACTTGGATTTGACTTTATATAATAAAATTTGGGAACTTCCGGCACCGCTGGCACATACAATAATGATATTCTTTTGTTCTGGTTTATTCATTCTTTCCAAGGCTAAGGCAAAATGTAACGCCAAGTAACCTAGTTCGCTTTCATCGACAGCCGCATTGATCTGTTTTGAAATAACTTTCCCAGCAAGAATGGCAATTTCAAATGCGATCGGATTATCTTTTTTGATTTGTTCTGTCAAGGGGTTGGTTATTTTAAGTCCGTAATGCAAACGATTCAGCATGGGCTGAATATGAACGGCAATCATCGAATAAAGCTCTAAATCTAAAGTCAGATCAATATTGAAAACTTGTTTTGTTTCTTCTAAAATGGCATCAATTAAATCCATCGTCGTCTGTTCCATAACAATATTGGCATTATTCATTTTTAATGCCTGTTTTCCCATTAGATGAATCGCAATATAATGGATTTCACTTGATGGAATTGTAATGCCAAAATAATCATTTAACTCTAAGGCAATCTCATTGGCGATAATCATTTCCGGGCGGTTTTGAAATTGCTGTGTCTGGTGAAAAAATTCATCAACATAAGTTTTTCCCATGATACGATTGATCGCAATTAAAATATGAATGGATAAGTTTTGAAAACCAAAATCGGTCAGCTTAAACTCATGTTTTAAGATTGCCTGATAGAGTACTTTTTTTATAAATTCAAAGGCATCCTGATCAATATATTCACTGCTTACATCAATCCCTTGAATATAATGCTGATCATAATCATCAAAGTGATAGAAATATTGAGCAATGCATGAACGGATATCTTTTTCTTTTCCTTTTATTTTCAAACCATAACCCGCTTTCCCTGCAAGTTCTAAATGAAAATAGGATAAACGTTCTTTCACTTCTTTAATATCAGCATTTAATGTACTGCGGCTGACGTAGATTTCATCCGCTAAATCCGCAATTTTAACGTAATTATTGTGCGCTAAAAAGTAACGAATAATATAATTGATTCTTTCCTCCTGATGAACTGGAATCAAATATTGATTAGAAGATTCTTCCTGCAGCAACGATTTAACAAACTGATTGTATAAATCTTCATTGAAGACATGAAGATAGTAACCGGCATTGGGTTTAGATTCAATCTTTGCTCCGGCTTTTTTCTCAATCGTATCCTTATATTTACGAATATCTTCACGCAAAGTACGAGGTCGTATTTCCAGCTGTACACACAAGTCTTCAGATTTAATATAATCTGATTTTTTAGCTAATATTTTAAATAGTTGAATAAAACGTCTATCCATTTTGCATCCCCACTTCTTTATTTTTTCTTGATATCGTTAAAACTTATAAAATGAACATCGTTATCCTCTGCCCATCTTTTTAAGGCAGGATCACAGGCAATCTGTACTTCTTTTGCACGGGTAATATTATAAGAGGACCAGTCTAATAATTCCTGATCAATGTAGCCCGGATGAGAGTGAATTTCTACAAGCTCTTCGCTTAATAAATCTGCTTGGTCATTTAACCAGTAATCTAAAGACACTTTATCTTGATAATAACCCACTTTCGGCATTACAGGTACTTCCCAGCCTGAATTATGAGTATCACGCAGCTGAACCATTTCTCCGTTTTCAAAATAATGAATATTATCGGTGTAGTGAACATGAAGCTCGGTTGCTACTTCTCTGATTGCCACGGCTAATCCCGGATCAAAAACAGCATGACCTTCAATATGGGTAGGATAATGTCCCATAAGCTCTTTAAAACGTTCGGCTTGTGCTCGTACTTCTCTTTTAATGTCTTCAACATCCAGCTTTAATCCCTGCTTCAATCGCATTTTCACATTAAAATGTCCATGTTCATCCACTAATGAGGGAATATCCTTAGGATCACTGATCGGTGTTCCAATCACAATGTTGGAATGCTGTCCGCAATAAAGACCGGGATTTTCCTTTAATAATTTAGCAGCCAAAGGGGCGGCAGGCATATTAGTCATCATTGTTGTAGAACGTATGACCCCATCGCGGTAGCTTTTAATGATCCCCAAGGTTACTGCTTCACTGTAGCCGATATCATCAGCATTCAAAATAATTCTTACCATAATTTTTTCCTCCTTGATGAACGACCTTGCAACAAATTATAGCATTTTTCCAGTTAATTTACTTTAAAATATCAGAATTTGAAACGGTCGTTTCTACTCTTATTTTAATATAAAAAGAAGCTTCTCAAATGTTTTATTTTTGCCAAAGAATTGAGGCAAAAAACAAAAAAACTTAAACCCGTTTAGGTTTAAGTTCCTATTTTTGTAAGTTAAGCAAACGTAAGGCATGAACGTTTTCATCGCCCGCAATTTGACGATAGATCTTTCTAAAACGCTTGTTTTTTGTCGTGTTTGCAGCCTTATTATAACTCGCAACATCATCGATTTCAGCCTGAATACTGTCATCGATTAATTCTTCGGCATGTTTGTTAGGATCCATTGGAGCAACAGTTGGATGATAGCTTTCACCAGTTATTTCATAATACATTGATTCTAATAAATTGACATGACGTTGTTCATCACTTTCCAGCTGTGAAAATAATTGTTTTAATTCAGGAATATTCGATGCATTGATTAAAGTATGATAGGTTTGAATCGCTTTGTATTCATCAATGATCGCTTCTTTTATAAAGGATAGATCGTTATTCATTTTTTCACCTCATATTAAATATATGCCCGGTAAAGAAAATATGACATCTTTATTCTAATTTGATAGAATAAGGAAAAGGAGAGTGCTATGAATAAAATTCAACTGACCAGTGATGTCTATGCTTTAGAATATGATGAACTAACCCCTTACTTCACCTATGTCTATTTGATTATCAGAGGTAATACGCTTTTTATTATTGATACATTTTGCGGCAGTGATTATATGGAAGAAATTAAGCAGATGTACCCTGATTATCACTATTGTGTTATAAATACACATTATCATTTTGATCATATCTGGGGTAATGCTGCTTTTAAAGCAGAAGAGATTTATGCACATGCTTTGTGCAAAGAAGCCATTCTTCGCTTCGGAGAAGAAGACTATCGAAAGAATAAGCAATTTTTGAAAGGGAAGAAAGAGATTGTATGTTCTTCTCATTTCATTGGAGATCACTTCTTTTTTAAAGAAGCGGAGATAGAACTGATCTATACGCCCGGGCACAGCCAAGACAGCATCAGTATTTATGACCATCGGCACCATTGGTTGTTTGCCGGAGATAATTTAGAAAAACCAATCATACAGTTAGAAAGACAGAATCTATCTGTCTATAGGGATACTTTAAAGAGGTATTTAGAGTTGCCGATCAAGCGTTTTTTTGGCGGGCATACGTTGGATCTGACAAAAGCGGATATCCAATTGATGATAAGCTATTTAGATCAAATTGAAAGCGGAGAAAATCTATATTTTGAAGATCCTCATGTCCAAGCTATCCATCTGAAAAATTTAATGTAATATCGGTGGAAATTGTCACATATTTAGTGTATATTAATGGTATTGTCAAGGAGGCATTATGAAAAAGAAAACTCTGATTAATATTGTATTAACGGTTATAGCGGGAGCTATTCTTTATTACTTTATGTTACCGCCGTTAAATTTACAATCGATGTTGTTTTATGTGTATGCAGCAATGCTGATCGCTTTTTATACGATCGTTTATTTTGCGACAAGTTTTAATCCGCATCAGCTGCAGCAAATGAAGTTTACCAGTAAAAAGCCAATGATTTTGGTTGTTGTTGTGTTGGCGATAGTTGTTTTAAATATCTTTTATTCACCATTGATTAATGCATCGATGTATTCAAAGCGAATTGCAGTGCGTGAAGATGGAGACTTTACTGCTGATATTAGTGCAGTAGATTTTAATTCCCTGCCTTTATTAGATAAAGACTCTTCCAGCAAATTAGGGGATCGTGTCATGGGACAAATGCCGGAATTAGTATCTCAGTTCTATGTTTCGGATTTGTATACGCAAATCAATTATAAAAATCGTGTCGTACGTGTAACACCATTGGAATATAATGGGTTCTTTAAATATTTTTCTAATCGCAGTGACGGGGTAATGGGATACATTACCGTGGATTCTGTGGATGGTTCATCAAATCTGGTTAAATTGGAAAAAGGAATGAAGATCCTGCCGTCAGCAATGTTTAATGAAAATCTTTACCGTCAGCTGCGTTTCCAATATCCAACCTTTATCTTCGGTGAGGAATCCTTTGAGGTGGATGAAACCGGAAAACCATTTTGGATCGTTCCGGTTCTAAAATACAAGGGTGTAGAGCTGTTGGAAGACGTTAAAGGAGCAGTTATTTTAGATCCGGTTACAGGAGAGTCACAATATTATAATGTAGCCGATGTACCAACATGGGTTGATCATATTTATCCTGCTTCATTACTGATTGAACAAAGTGATGACTGGGGACGTTACCGTAATGGATTTATTAATTCTATCATCGGACAGAAAAATGTAGTAAAAACAACCGATGGATATAACTATATCGCAAAGGACGATGATATTTATCTTTATACCGGAATCACTTCGGCTACTGAAGATGCTGCTAATATCGGATTTATCCTATCTAATATGAGAACGAAGGAAACTATTTTTTATCCGGTGCCGGGAGCTCAGGAGATGTCAGCGATGGAAAGTGCCAAAGGGCAGGTTCAGCAAATGAACTATACGGCAAGTTTCCCATTGCTGATCAATTTAAACAATAAACCGACTTATTTGATTTCATTGAAAGATAATGCCGGTCTTGTAAAGATGTATGCTTTTGTAGATGTAACGGATTATCAAAAGGTTGTCGTTACGGATGCAGCCGAAGGAATCGAAGCCGCTGCACAAAACTATATCGGAGATAAAGAAGCAGTCATTGATCAAGAAAGTGTCAAGTTTAAAGAGATTACGATCGGCTCAATCACCGATTCTATGATTAATGGAGACAGCTACTATTATATTAAGGATACAGATGGCAATAAGTATCGTATCAAAATCAGTGTGGATGAGAAAAATATTCCATTCCTTCAAACCGGGGATACTTTAACTATCGGTTATCTGCTGGAAGAGGATGTCACTGAAATATTGCAGTTAAAATAGACCGTTCAGCGGTCTATTTTTCTTTGATAAGGTAAAACTAATGGTAAGGGCAATGAGTTGCTTAAAATGGGAATTTATTGTATCATAAAGTCAATGGGAGAAATTGCTGCATAATGTCATAATAACGAATTTGAGGTGAAAAAATGACAGATCATAATAAAGTAAAACAGGGATTAAATGATGAAGACGTCCAGCAGAGAATCGAAAACGGACAGGTCAACTTTTTAAGTAATACTATCACGAAAACATATAAACAAATCTTTTTAGATAATACGATTACTTTTTTTAATATAATCAATGTCATTTTATTGGGTCTGGTCATTCTTGTTGGTTCACTCAAAAACATGCTGTTTATTATGATTATTGTCATCAATACTCTAGTGGGAATTATTCAGGAAATCCGCTCAAAACGTACACTGGATAAACTGACTATTTTAACGGTCAGTCAGATTGAAGTGATCCGCAATGGGAATAAGATCAGCATTCCTGTTGATCAGATCGTACTTGGCGATATTTTATTTTTAAAACAGGGCTTGCAGATTCCTACCGATGCCGTCATCATTGAAGGACGCATCGAAGTAAATGAATCTTTACTGACGGGAGAATCCGATCCGCAGTTTAAAGGAACCGGTGCTTCTTTATTCTCAGGAAGCTTCGTTACTTCCGGGCAGGCTTACTGTGAAGTGGTGCATGTAGGAAAAGATAACTACATGGAAAAGATTACTGCCGAAGCAAAAAAATTTAAAAAGCATCGTTCTGAGTTGAACCGCAACCTAGATCGTATCTTAAAATTGATAAGTATTATTATTATTCCTATTGGTGTAGGGTTATTTGTTAAGCAATACTTTTTAACTCACCTGACATTCCGCAGTTCTATCTTACAAACGGTGGCTGCCTTATTAGGAATGATCCCCGAAGGATTAGTCTTATTGACGAGTGTGGCGATGACAATCGGAGTTATGCGTTTGGCAAAGAAGAAAGTGCTGGTACAGGAGCTTTCGTGCATGGAAACTTTGGCACGTGTCGATGTTTTATGCTTAGATAAGACCGGAACGATCACCGAAGGACGAATTGCCGTTGAGAAAGTCGAAAAATTAAAAGAGGTTGATATCGATTTGATTATGGGGAATCTGATGCATGCAGTTCAGGATGAAAATGTCACTGCAATGGCCTTGCGTGAACAGTTTAAAGAAGCCGATGATTTTGAATTGGATCACCTTGTTCCGTTCTCTTCAGACCGCAAGTACAGCGGTGCTGCTTTTAAAGGAAAAGGGACCTATTTGATGGGAGCAAATAAATTTTTATTCCCACATGGCTATGAGCATCTTCAGGAAAGGTGTCATCAGTTAGCTAAGGAAGGCTATCGTTTAATTGTAGTTGGCTACTCCCCTAACATCAATCAGGATACAGAGATTCCCGAAGGCTTGGAGCCTATTGCGATTGTGCAAATGTCTGATGTTATTCGAAAAGAGGCAAAAGAAACACTCGATTATTTTGTAAAGCAGGGGGTAGAGGTTAAGATTATTTCCGGAGATGATCCGGTAACTGTATCTGCCATTGCGAAAAGAGCAGGATTAAAGAGTGCCGAAAAATATATTGATGCCGCCAGTCTTCAAGACGAAGAGGCAATCGAACAGGCAGTACAGCATTACAGTGTGTTTGGCCGAGTAACGCCAAAGCAGAAAAAACAAATGATCATGGCAATCAAAAAGCAAGGACATACTGTTGCGATGACAGGAGATGGTGTCAATGATGTGCTGGCCTTTAAAGAATCTGATGTGTCAGTCGCTATGGCCTCTGGAAGTGACGCTGCTAAGCATGCCGCCAATCTTGTACTGATGGACTGTAACTTTGCAGTCATGCCAAATATTGTGAATGAAGGACGTCGAGTCATTAATAATATCAGCTATGCAGCTTCTATGTTTTTAATTAAAACAGTTTTCTCGGTGATTCTGTCTTTACAAACGATTTTATTAGGACAGGGGTATCCGTTCGCACCGATTCAATTATCGATCATCAGCAGCTGTGCAGTAGGAATTCCAACTTTCTTAATGACTCAGGAATCAAATTTTAATCGTGTTGATGGTCATTTCTTCAAGCAAGTTTTTAAAAATGCCGTACCGACAGCTTTAACGATCGTTATATGTATTACTTTAATTACTTCATTGGGAAGTGCCATGGGATCAAGCAGTACGATGCTGACCACTGCCAGTGTATTGATTACCGGCTGGAATTACATGCTGGCGTTAGAAAGAGTCTATTCGCCGCTGTCTACTTATCGAAAAGTTGTGATCTATGCTATGCGTCTTGTTTATTTGATTTCTATCTTGATTGGACAAGGCATCTTGGAGCTTGTCGCGGTGGATTTCAATGTCCTCTTGCTGCTGGTCTCTGCGATCACCTTCTCGCCGCTGTTTTTTGAATGGTCAACGAAGCTTTTGGAATGGATCATTCAGTTATGGGAGAAGCATGGTTTAGAAAAATGGTTATAAAAAAGATGAGCACGATGTCTCATCCTTTTTTATTCTGTTTCAATGATATCCTGTGCAAAAGCCGCATCAAGCTTTTCGACGTTTCGCAGTTTACGCTGGATCGCACGAGTACGCACACCTACTAATTTATCTAGTTCACGGTTTGCCTGATCGATTCTTTGCTGGGTTAAAGCGAGAATATCGGCAAACTTATCAAATTCAGTTCGAACGGCACCTAATACTTCCCAGACTTCACTGCTTCTTTTTTGCAGAGCGATGGTTCTAAAGCCCATCTGCAAGCTGTTTAATAAAGCTGCCATTGTGCTTGGTCCTGCCAGATTGACATGATAATCTCTTTGCAGTACCTCAACAAGACCGCGATTGACTGCCTCGGCGTATAATCCTTCAAAAGGTAAGAACATAATCGCAAAATCCGTGGTATAGGGCGGTTCGATATATTTCGTTTTTATATCTTTGGCAAAGCTTTTTATTCGTTGAGTCAAGATATCAGCATTGCTTTGTACAAGACCGGGATCACCGGTTTCATAGGCTTCCTGCAAAGCCTGATAAGCATCAGCAGGAAACTTAGAATCAATGGGCAAGTAGACACTGCGTTCATCCCACGGCAGTTTAATGGCATATTCGACCACATTCTTACTGTTTGGAACTGTCGCAATATTCGTTTCATACTGTTCCGGAGACAGAATTTCTTCTAAAATCATACCCAATTGGATTTCTCCTAAAATACCACGTGTCTTAACATTAGACAATACTTTCTTTAAATCACCGACACCATTAGCCAGTGTCTGCATTTCTCCTAAGCCTTTATAGACAGCTTCCAATCGCTCGTTGACTAATTGAAAGGACTGTGTCATCTTTTCTTCCAATGTTGTCTGCAGCTTCTCATCCACCGTGTGACGGATTTCTTCCAATTTCTTATTGCTGTCTTCTTGGATATAACTTAACCTTTTTTCCATCGTTAAACGAAGTCCGTCTAATTTTTGTTCATTGGTCATTTCTAAGGTCTGCAAGCGTTTTTCTAATTGACTCAAGGATATCATCAAAGACTGATTCATCTGAGCGATACTGTTATTTTGAGTTAACCCAATTTCTTTTTGCAGTTCAGTAGACCATTTGATTGTATTCGATACCTCGGCAATCATTTCTTTTTTTATAAGCTGCATGTTCGCTTTCTGCTGTGTCTGCTGGTAAAGAAGCCCCAACAACAGCAAGGCAATTAAGATTAATAAGCCAATTATTATATATTCCATATAGCCCCTTTCATTATTCTAAACATTCAAATTGAAAATCATCTAATAATTCATTAGCTGCAATGGCAGTTAACTGATGTTCAATCGCAAAGATCAAAACAGCGTCTCTTCTTATTTTTGAATACAGCGGACTATGTCCGGATAGTTTAAGCAGGCGCTCCGTTTCTTTTAGGCTGCCCTTTAAAGCTAAAGCAATCTGTATAATCTTATCACGTCCCGCCCTTTTGCTTCCATCAAAAATCTGATAAGCATAAGTTCGAGATAAATTCGTTTGCTTAATAATATCGCTTCGGCTCACTTCTTTTATTCTGCACAAATAATCGAAATACTCACTAAAGGACATTTCTTTAATTGTATCAATGGTTTGCTTTAAGGCTTCATTCTTACTATTTTTTATAATATTTAATAAATCTGTTGTTGATTTCATTTTTTTCTCACCCAATTTATTTTATAATAATTACAGTAGGTTAACAAGGGAGAATAGTGGGATGGATAAATTAACCGTTTATAGAACGATTCAAACGATTAAGGCAACAGAAAGCAAGACCATCGAGCTTGTCTATCATGAGATCGATCATTGTTATTATATCAAAAGGGAATTAAGTCAGTATGATTCAGACACCTATCAGCGTTTAAAAGAACATCCTAATCCCGGATTTGTGCAGATCATGGATCTTTGGGTCAAAGATGATAAACTGATTGTGATTGAGGAATTTATTAATGGACTGACATTAGATAATGTTTTAATCAATGAGGAGTTAAGCAAGGAGCAGATCATTGGGATCATGGATGATTTATGCGATACCTTAAGCTTTCTTCATCAGCTTTATCCGCCGATCATTCATCGGGATATTAAGCCGGAAAATATATTTTATTATCGAGGACATGCAATTCTTTTTGATTTTGATATTTCACGTGTCTATGATTATATGAAAAATAGGGACACGCAAGTAATGGGAAGCGTCGGATATGCCGCACCGGAGCAGTTTGGATTTTCGCAAAGTGATTCACGCAGTGATATTTATGCGTTAGGTGTCCTATTAAACGTTTTATTTACAAAGCAGCTGCCTCAAGATGAGCTTTATGGAGGCGAGGAAAGCAAAATCATTTTAAAGGCAACCGCTATAGATCCTCAAAAAAGATATCAGACAGTTCAGCAGCTAAAACAAGCACTGCATCATTATTATCCGGATACAGAGCTTGATGTGCATAAAAAGTATGGCATACCGGGATTTCGTCATAAAAGAATATCGCATATGATAATGGCGATCCTTTATTATGCAGCCAGTCTTTTTTTAGCGATGCATATTACCGTCATCAATGGAACCGACAATGAGCAGCTGGCGTCCAAGATCAGTTTTTCTATCTGGTTTCTTTTCCTTCCGTTATTAATCTTTGATTTCATGGGGTTAAAGAAAACCGCATTATTTAGTCAGTGTAAAAATAAGCTTATAAAAGCTATCGGCTTAGTTTTAACGGCTATCTTTTGGTTGTTTGTGATCCTGATGCTTGCTTTTTCCCTTACATAAAAAACCAGCGGAACTGTACTCCGCTGTTTTTTGTCTGCTGAGGGCAGACCATAATGGTTAATGATTATTTATAATAGAATTAAAGATTATTCTTTATTTTGGTCAATAACGGGTATTTGAAAAAACTTTTCAATAGGAGTTTCTAAGACTTGGCTGATCTTCCAAAGAGTTAAGATACTAATACCTTGGTGAATTCGGCTGCTTTCCAGATTACCGATCAAAGCTGTGGAAACATTAATTTTTTCTGCTAATGTCTCTTGTGTCATCTTTTGTTTTGATATGCTGTATAAATTTCGATAGTATTTTATATTTTTACCGATAATATCATAAAGTTTATCTTCATTAAGGAACTCGATTTCCATAGCTTACACACTCCTTTCGACCTTATTTTCTCATATTTCTATAATTTGACCATATATCAAAAATGATAAAATATCATTGTAAATGATTATTTTATTTGTTAGAATAATCTTAGACAGAATAATCAAAATTATTCTAAATGTGGAGGGAAAACATGAAAAAATTATTGAAGGCATTTACTGCTTTGGCAGCTTGTGCAGTATTGATGAGCGGATGTTCAAGTTCTAGTGAAGGAAAAGATAAAACACCGGAAAAGACAGAATTTGCTCAAACAGAGGTGGCTACTTATAAAAAAGCAGAATACACGGTAACAGGTGTTGAAAAAACAAAGGGACAGCAATATTTTGAAGCGGCAGAGGGGATGGAATACGTCATTGTCCATATCAAGATAGAAAACAAAACGGATAATAAAATCTCTTATAATGCCTTAGACTGGAAAATGCAGAATTCCAATGGTCAGGAAGATGGCTATAAAATCACAGCACTGGATAATATTAAAACATTGAACAGCGGAGATTTGTTAGCCGGAGGAACTATCGAAGGGGATTTAGTGTTTGAAGAACCGATAGGGGATACAGGATTAAAATTAGCCTATTATCCATCAATTATTGATTCTAAAGCTGCATTTACGATAAAAATTGACTAATATGAAATATAAGAATATGAAATCGGAGCAAATAGCAAATTTGCTCTTCCTTCTCTTACTTATTAAAAAAACGGAGCTGACAAGTCCGTTATACCCGTTCTAATGAAAATGGATGTACCAAGCGGCACATCCATTTTTTATAATTTCTTTAAATCTCCGAAAGTAATCATTTCAACATTGTTTTCCTTAATCCATTCTTTTAAGCGAGGATCACATAAAACATCTAATTCTTTACATCTTTGAACATTGTAAGATGAATGTGTCATTACATACTGATCGACAAAAGCCGGATGCGACATAATTTCAAAAGCGTCTTTTTTAAGCATTTGATCAAAGTCGTTAGTGAAATATTCAATCGATACATTTTTAGCATAGAAACGATTAGAGAATTCTACTTTTTCATAATTGCTTTCGATATAATCATGTGTATAGCGAACAGGTAAATCATATTGGAAAGCAAATTTTTTTGCTTGTTCATGAACACGTGGATATGATGAAGAGAAATGATGAGAATCGATATGATCCGGCAAACGTCCGTTCAATTCAATAAAACGATTAAATTGTGCTTCTAGTTCATGATAGACTTCATCATAGTTAAGTTCATCTTGATCCGCTGGTTTTTCTTTATTTTTTAAATGCCAGTCCTGTGAATGAAAATATCCATCCTCATCTACTAAACTAGGAATCTCTTTAGGATCAGATACAGGTTTACCGGCTGTTAAGGTAAAATGAATTCCAATGTGTAAATCAGGATATTCTTTCGCCATTTCTGCCGCCTGAGCAGCAAAAGGCATTCCTACCATTAAAGTTGTTGAACGCAATACACCATCACGATGTGCTTTTAGAATACCTAAAGTGACCCCTTCGCTCATTCCAAAGTCATCGGCATTAATTATTAATCTAGTCATTCTTTATCCCCTTTATTTTATCTTTTTTAAATCTTGGAAGTTAATTAAATCAATATGATTATCTTTTACCCAATCCAGTACACGTTTATCGGTTAGGATCGCCAGTTCTTTTGTACGCTGAATATTATAAGAAGAATGGGTATATAAATATTCATCGACAAATGCCGGATGACACATTATTTCACAAAGATCTTTTTCCAAGATATGATCGTAATCCTCAATGAAATATTCTAAAGAAAGCTGATCATCATAGAAATAATTTAAAAATTCCGGTCTTTCGTAGTTCCCGCCTACATAATCAAATGAACAGCGAACAGGCACGTCATATTTTTCAATTAGCTTTTTTGTTTGTTCATAAATGCGTGGATAAGAACTGGTGCCATGATGTGAATCAAAATGATCCGGCAAACGTCCGTTTAATTCTTCAAAACGTTTTAACTGAGCACAATATTCTTTGTAGACTTCTTCATAGTTTAATTCATCCTCTTCAATGGGCTTTTGTTTATTTTTAATATGCCAGTCTTGTGAATGAAAGGTTCCGTCTGCCTCAACTAAGCTTGGTACATCTTTAGGATCACTTACCGGTTTTCCTGCCGTTAGAGTAAAATGGATTCCTATTCCCAAATTAGGATAATCCTTTGCCATCTGAGCTGCCTGAGCGGCAAAAGGCATTCCTACCATCATGGTTGTTGAACGTAATATACCGTCTCTATGTGCTTTTAAAATCCCCAAAGTAACGCCTTCACACATACCAAAGTCGTCCCCGTTAACAATAAGTCTTGTCATTAATTTATGTCCTCCTATCTATAAGTTATAGTATAGTGGGAATAGTTAAATAATAAATGCTTTTTAATATTCTGAAAATTATCTTTTCAATCAGAGCAAAAAAACCTCTGTAGGCAGAAGTTCTTTACTTTATTTTCTTTAAATCCTGAAAGTTTATTAATTCGACATGATTAGCCTTAATCCATTCTAATACACGTGGATCACATAAAACGGATAGTTCCTTTGTACGCTGTACATTATAAGAGGAAGTAGTATAAAGGAAATCATCGACAAAAGCCGGGTGACACATGGTTTCCACTAAATCCTTTTCTAAAAGATGATCCTGATCTTCAGTGAAATATTCAACAGTCGCTAGTTTATCATAAAAGGTACTAAAATATGCCGGTCTTTCATAGTTGCAGTCAATGTAGTCAAACGAACAGCGGGTAGGAACATCATACTGATCAATTAGTTTTTGCAGCTGCGCATGCAGAAGCGGATAATCACTTGAGCCATGGTGAGAGTCGAAATGATCGGGCATATGTCCTGTCAATTCGATAAAACGCTGTAATTGGGCACTGTATTCCTTATAAACCTCTTCATAGTTAACCATATCCTGTGCATTCTTTTTATTTTTTTCATGCCAGCTGTTGGAATGGAAGCTTCCGTCTGCTTCTACCAAGCTGGGAATCTCTTTAGGATCGCAAACCGGTCTGCCGGCAGTCAGATTAAAATGCAGTCCTACGCCTAGATTTGGATAATCCTTTGCCATTTGTGCTGCCTGAGCAGCAAAAGGCATTCCTGTCATCATAGTAGTTGATCTTAAAATCCCGTCTCTATGTGCCTTTAAAATTCCTAAGGTGACGCCTTCGCACATACCAAAGTCATCCCCGTTAACAATAAGTCTTGTCATGATTAAGTCCTCCTATCTATAAGGTATAGTATAGTGAGGAATCTAAAATAGAATCTGTTTTTTTATAATTTGAAAAACAGCTTTTGATACGCTATATTTGAATTTTTGAATGAATAGGACTATTATTGTAAATAATGGGAGTAGGAGGTGTAAGCATGGAATTGATGTTAGATATAATTAAAGATACACTCATGATTGTTCCGGTGATCTTTATTATCTATTTGATTTTAGAATATATTGAGGATAAAGACTGGCTGCACCATCGTTTTAAAAAAGCAGGACCCATCGTCGGTGGACTGATCGGGATTTTACCGGAGTGCGGTACCAGTATCATGGCATCAAAATTATTTAGCACCGGACTCATCAGCTTAGGCACATTGATTGCCATCTTTGTTTCTTCCAGTGATGAAGCGGTGATTATTTTATTGACAGGATCTCATTTCAGTAAGGATGTTTTATGGCTATTATTTTTGAAACTGGTTTTTGGTATTCTATTAGGTATTTTTGTGAATTTCTTAGTTCATTTTCCAACTCCACTGATAAAAGAAGAAATAGAGGAAGATCATTGTCATCACCATTGGCATCATGCTTTTGAACATACATTAAGAATTACACTCTTTGTTTTTATCAGTCAGGTCGTTATTTCTTTAATTATTGCGTTTATCGGTGAAGATCAGATTACAGGCTTCTTAAATACCCATCTTCTTTTACAGCCGATCATTGCCGGATTAATTGGATTGATTCCAAATTGTGCAGGTTCAATGATCTTGGCTCAGGTTTATTTAAATGGACTCATCAGCTTTGGTGCTTTGTTTACCGGATTAAGCTGCAGTACGGGATTAGGTATGCTGACACTGTATCGTTATCATAAAAATAAGAAAGAATGCTTGTTTGTGACCTTGCTCATCTATTTTTCAGCTTTATTTGCCGGTTATGTATTCTATAGATAATCTATAGAATGTATGGCTGAGTAGGATAAAGCAGTAATAATTTGCGATAGATCATATTAAGCTTATATTCATTGATAAAAAGCTGTTCCAGATAGTTGAGCTCCGACAGCATAGTCATCACCACATAGCTTCTTTTTTCATAGTATTGTCCACGGCTGTAAATTTGTGTAGACTGATTCATCAAACGTATCATTTTAAATTCTAATTGATAGCGGACTCTTGTTTCAATATAGAAATAAAGCAGGAAAAGAATGATTCCGGTTAATATATACAGCATAATAAATATCACCCCTCCTATTATATGCAGCTAAAAGACAGGAGGAAGGCGAATAAAATAAAATTCCCGTTATTCTAAAAAGAATAGTGGGAATTTTTGATTACAGCAGTTCACCATATTTTTGAATATATTGTTTTTTTATGATGGTTGTTAGTAAAACATAGCCGATAATGATAAACAGTAACCCGACATAATAGATTACCGGAAGTGGTGAAAGACCAAGCTTAGCTCCTATAAAAGTGTATGGGATAACAGTCAGAACCAAGATTCCAGATAGCGTAAAGAGGGTTAACGGTTTTGAAGCACGGCTTTGAATGAATGGCAGTTTAGGTGTGCGGATCATGTGAATGATTAAGGTTTGGCTCCACATCGATTCAACAAACCAGCCTGTCTGAAACAATGAAACAAATATAATCTGCATAGCTGGATCTTTTAATTGATGAAACAGACCGCCACAAATCATCGGACAAATCAGAAAATACATGAAGATAAAGGTGATGATATCAAAGATAGAACTAGCCGGTCCGATCCATACCATGAATCTTCCGATTGAAGAAGCATTCCAAGGTCTTGGCACAAGCAAGTAATCTTCATCAACATGATCCCAAGGCACTGCAATACATGTAATATTATAGATAAGATTCAGTAATAGAAGCTGAACCGAAGCCATAGGCAGGAATGGAAGAAAGGCACTGGCAGCCAATACTGAAAAGACGTTGCCGAAATTAGACGAAGCAGTCATTTTAATATATTTAATCATGTTGGCATAAATCTTTCTTCCTTCAATAATCCCGTCTTCTAATACCATCAAGTCTTTTTCTAAAAGGATAATATCTGCACTTTCTTTGGCAATATCGACCGCTGTATCTACTGAAATACCTACGTCTGAAACTTTCATTGCGGAAGCATCATTGATGCCATCGCCCATATATCCTACAACATGTCCATTATTTTTTAGAAGGTTAACAATTCTTGCTTTTTGTGCAGGCGAAAGCTTAGCGAAGACAGTCGTGATTTCTGCTTCCTGAGATAGCTGACTGTCGTCCATTTTGTCAATATCGCTGCCTAACAGGAGATGATCTGCTTTCAATCCTACTTGACCGCAGACACTTTTAGTTACTTTTTCATTATCACCGGTCAGTATCTTCGTTGACACTCCATAGTTTTGCAATGCTTGGATTGCTTGTGCAGTCGTTTCTTTTGGCGGATCCAGGAAAGCCAAGTATCCCATTAATACCATGTCTTGTTCATCTTTGACGGAGAATTCTCCAACCGGCATTGGATTTGTTTTTTGAGCTAAGGCAATCACTCGCAGTCCCTGTTGATTCAATTCCTCAGCAATATGCTCAATCATGGTTTTAAGTGTCTCATTTAAAGGCTGAATTTCTCCCTGATATTCCACGTAAGCACAGATTTTAAGCATTTCCTCAACTGCTCCTTTGGTAATCATCTGTGTTTTTTTGTTTTTATCTTCAATGACAACACTCATGCGACGTCGTTCAAAATCAAAAGGAATCTCATCAATCTTATGATACTCCTCTTTATTGAAGCTAACCTCCATATTTTCTTGTGCGAACTGAATGATAGCCAGATCGATTAAGTTTTTTAATCCGGTCTGATAATAGCTGTTTAGAAAAGCATGGCGCAATACTCTGGTGTTCTCATTACCGGTAATATCTAAATGATATTCCAATACGACTTTATCTTGGGTAAGCGTACCGGTTTTATCTGTGCATAAAATATCCATTGCGCCAAGATTTTGAATGGAATTCATATTTTTAACAATCACTTTTTTGTGGGACATCGCTACTGCCCCTTTGGCTAATCCGGTTGTTACAATCATTGGCAGCATTTCCGGAGTTAATCCCACCGCGACAGAAATAGCAAACAAACCGGCATCCATCCAATCGCCTTTAGTCCAGCCGTTGATGAAGAAAACAATCGGAACCATTACCAGCATGAAACGAATCAAGACCCATGATACTGAATTAACGCCTTTTTCAAAGCTGCTTTTTGGTGGCTTTTCGTTTAGTGTTTTCGCAATCGTTCCTAAAGCCGTATGATTTCCTGTCGCTAACACGATACCAACCGCACTTCCGCTGATTACATTGCTGCCCATAAAGGCCAACTGGGGATGTGAAAATAAATCATCATCATGTTGATCGGTGCAATATTTTTCTACCGGTTCACTTTCACCGGTCAATGCAGACTGACTGATAAATAAATCTTTTGCTGATAAAATGCGCAGATCAGCCGGAATCATATCCCCGGCAGAAAGATGCACGATGTCCCCTGCGACTACCTCTTCTAATAAAATCTCCTTTTTACCAACAGATTCACGTTCTACGCAAGTCGTTGTCATAATCATTTTTGAAAGCTTGGCGGCAGCAGTCCCGCTTCGGCTTTCCTGAACGAAACGCAATATACCGGAAATCAATACGAGAACAGATATAATAATGACTGTGGTAGGATCTTTATCCAAAGGATCCGCTAAGATGACATCTGTAAATAAAGAAACTGTTGCTAAGATGAGTAAAATAGCTGAAAAAGGATCTGCAAACGCTAAAAACAGTTGCTTATAAAGCGGATTTCTTTTTTGATGGTCAATAATATTTTTACCATCTCTTTCTTGTTTTTCTTCTACTGTTTGAATAGTAAGTCCATGCATTGAACTTTCTAATTGATCAAATAGTGCATTTACCGGCATATTCGCTAATCCCAGTAATTTTTTTGTTTCTAGCTCCTGCTGAGTAAATAATTTATTGTTTGTTAATTTCATTTTTGTACCTCCTTTGTTTTTAGATAGGCACAAAATTAAGAACTTCTATTAAATTGTAAGTGAGAAAAGTGGATTTAAATCCGTTTTTCTCGAGACTCGCTCTTTTGATTTTGTGCCGCTGCTACTGGAATCTAAATCCATTTTTCCCACCTCCTTTATTATAAATTGGGCATAATAAAAACCCGTCCGCACAAATGGCAGACGGGTTTAGACATGCTTAAAACAAGCATGATGAAAACATCTGCCAATCTTTACAACTTCGATACTCGTCCATCATGCTCATCTCCTTTCAATAAAAAAACCATGGAAGCCAACGGTCCATGGAAAATGTTCTTTCTTTTAGTACCGTTCAAGCTTTAGCTTTGCAGGGCGATGAAACTGCATTATGCTATACCTTGACGATATAACCTGTTCAAACCAACTCATGATGTCTCCATCATTTCGCGGCAGCAGTCCGTATCCCTGTAGGAGCCTCACCTACCAGATTATTTTATTTCTTACACTAAAATTATATGACGTATAAAATTTTTGTCAACCACTAAATACAAATTATAGTTTATGCCATCCTTAAAGACGACTGTAATCGCATATTCTATCTAAGATGGAAAACATGAGGATAGAAGTTTGTTTTCCAATAAAAAAATAAAACCGAGCTAAAAGAAATTAATTCACTCAGGTTTGCCGCTTTAAATTTATTATGTATTCTAAACATGCTATGATGTAGATAGAAAGGAGGGGAACCATGAAAAATAGATTTCATCGGTATCGTAAGCTTCTCCTCATTGGTCTTGTCATTATCTTAGGTGTTATACTGTTGCCAAAATTAAAGCCTGAGCAGAAATGGGAATACCCGCCTGCGGTGATGAATAAATCAGATAATTATTTTGACTACCAGTCGGGATTAGAGTGTTCAGGCTATTCTTCTGCCTATATACTGCGTTTTTTTGGACAAGAGGCTGATGGGAAGCGTTTATATGAGAATTTCCCAGGAAAAATTCCTCAAGGAGCCACTCCGGATGGAATTGTTACTTTTTTTCGTACACAAGGATATTCAATTGAATTTAAAAAGAATGCCAGTATTGAAGAATTAAAACATGATATTAGTTTAGGCGTACCTGTCATTTCTTTTATTCGTGTCAACATGGAAGAACCCTATACGCACTATGTGCCTATTATCGGCTATGATGAAGATTATTTTTATTTTGCAGAGAGCTTACCCTATATGGCAAACTGTCAAGATGAAAATCTTCCATATAATCGTAAGACTCCCATAGAAGAATATAAAAATTTGTGCAGAAATGTACAAGGCATGTATCAGTGCCCCTATTTTGTAATTTCTAAGCAATGAAAAATATCTGGAAACCTATATATTTCCAGATATTTTTTATAAAGGAATGCGATTACGTGGATTTCGCTGCATTAAGATTTCACGTTGTTTGTTGGATGTTACATGCGTATAGATTTGAGTTGTAGTAATGGAACTATGTCCTAAGATTCGCTGGATATAACGAATATCAACATCTTCTTCCAGTAATTGTGTCGCAAATGTATGTCGCAGCATATGAGGGGTAATATGCTGATTTAATTTCAATACACGTTCATAATGCTTTAAAATGAATCTCACTGATTGTTCAGATAAACGATTCCCGTTTCGATTAATAAAAAAGAAGATCGAATCATCAATCTGATCTTGAAATAAACACGCATACTCTTTTAATATCCGCAATACTTTGTAATTGCCAATATAAAGGTTTCTTTCCTTTGCTCCTTTTCCATAGATCAATAGCTGACCTTGTTCAAGATTGATTTCTTCCTTTTTTATATTGCATAATTCGGAAACTCTTAATCCGGTAGAAAAAAGCAGTTCAATCACAGCGGCATTACGTGTAGATGTTTTTATTTCATAAGGGGAACGGCTTTGGTGAATATCATCATAAGCCTTTTTTAAGATCATGGTCATATATTGAAGATCTACTGTACGGGGAAGCAGCAGAGGTTCTTTATATTTGAAACGAATTTTATTAAAGGGATTATACTCAATATAGTCATCTAACTCTAAATAATTAAAAAAAGCCTTTAGACTGGCGATTTTTCTTTTGATTGTCCTTGGCTTTGAATAGAGTCTGGATAAATAACCAATATAATCATTCAGTAATTCCCTAGAGCATTCTCTATCCTGACTATAGGTTAAGAACTGCTTTAGATCAATCGAATACGCTTTAATGGTTTTCGTGTTTAAATTTTTTTGTAATCGACATTCATTTAGATAGGTCTCTAATCTCTCTTTCATCTTTATTCCTCCATTTATACCTGTACTAAATGGTAATGTAACAAGGATGATTAGTAAAGTAATTGTGATTGCCAGTATATCGTTATTTACTAAAATAAATAGAAAGGGCGGTACGATATCAGGAAAATTTATAAATAGTCGTTAATATCGTATTGCTGTACTACTTTTTTACCTAGCAGGGTAATCGCCTGCACAGGACACTGATTGATACAGCGATAACACAAGGTACATCGATCTTTAGATACAGCTTTGCCATTTGTTATATCCATATTTTTCATAGGACATAACGCTGCACATTGTCCGCAGCCAATACAACGACCTGCGCTAACTTTTATCTTATTTGAATAATGTTTTGTTTTCGTATAGAAATATAATCGCTGTCCAAATAGCCCGGCAAGATGGGGCAATAAACCAATCCCCTCCTGAGATGGACGACCGTTTTGAAAATCATGAGCCGCTTGTATTATTTTCTTTTCTGCTTCCAGAATTAAGGCTTTATTTTTTTTAGATGAACGCTTTAAGACTTTTTCATCAGCAATACTATCCGGCATTTTTAAATGCAGTCCACCGATAATATGAGCCCCATGTTTCTTTAATAAACGCGCGAGGATTCCGGCTCCATCCCCACTAAAAAGGCCCATTGTAGCTATAATAAAAATTTCTTTATTTTTCCATATATCTGCGTTCTTCAAAATAAAATCTTTTAATATTTTAGGTATATTACTGTATTGAACAGGATAAGCGATGATGATTTGAGTATGGTGTTTAATTTGTTCTATCGTTTTGTTATCTTCAATTGAAAATACTTGAATATCTTTAAATTCTTTTAAGAATCGTTCTAAACAATATTTTGAATTCCCTGTTCCACTAAAATATAAACCAACCATCTTTATTCCCCTTTCAATTATAAGAAAAGGACCACCAAGTGATCCTTTAATTCTCTTATGGTGCCGACAACTGGAATCGAACCAGCAGCCTATCCATTACGAGTGGATTGCTCTACCGTTGGAGCTATGTCGGCAATGAATACATAAAATATTATACATCAAAGAAAGTAAAGAGAAAAGAGTCAAAGTTAAATAAATTATAAAAAGAAATATCTTTTTATTTTGCACCTTTGTTCTTTTGATAATGATAAAGATAAACCTGTTTTCAAAAATAGTAAATAGAATCCGTATACTGACATTGTGATTAGATAAATGCCATGTTACAATTTGTAAGGGTATACAATTTGAGAGGGGCAGAGTGATGACAAATTATATGGGAACTGTATTCAAGTTAATCAATAGTTGTAATACACAAGTAGCTAATAATAATGATTACAATATCGCAAGAACGGTACTATCTTATGTAAATGATTTAGAGGTGGTATCATTAGAAGAGTTAGCCAATCAAGCAAACATATCACAGGCAAGTGTTAGTCGCTTTATTAAAAAGATGGGATTTAAGTCTTATCAGGACTTTAGAGAATCATTTCAAAAGGCCTTCTTGGAAATAAAATTAAATCGTAAACTGGCAAATGTGACGCAGTATCCCCATCGTTCGGTAGAAAAGATGGCTGATCAGGTTCATCAAGAAGCGATAGATAATTTAATGAAAACAAGAGAAATTGTTCCAACACATTTATTGCTTTACATAATTAAAATCATGAAGGAAGCGAGTTCAGTGAGCTTTTACGGAGATGACCATGCCTTGTCAATTTTCTACACCTTACAATTAGATTTATTAGCGAATGGAACGCCTGCCTATTTATTTAAAATCACAGATGTGCAAGGGCTGCATATGCAGTTCATAGATCAACATGCCGTGGTAATGTTTTTTAATGTATATAGTGGTTTTTTCAGTATCGAGCAAAAGGAAATACTGGAAGTAGCTAAAAAGAACGGAGCTAAAATTATTGTATTTACTCAAGATGAACTGGAGAGTGATGCTTTATTTGATCTGATTGTTTACTATGGTCAAAGTAAAAGCTTGAATACAGGCTATTATTCTTTGTTGTATATAAGTCGCATTTTATCTGAGTTATTTTACTATGAGACGTAGCTTTCATTTTATGAAAGCTGCTTTTTTTTATTTGATAAAGCTTTCTGTTTTAAATATGGAATAATATGTGAAATCGTTATATTTTTAAAGTATAGATGAAGAAAGGAGAACAACATGAATCAATATTTATTAAAAGTGTTTAAAGGAAGTGTGATATTCGCTTTAATAGCATCAACAATGAGTTTTAAAGTCATGGCTGCCGAAACCTATCAACCAGGGGCAACTGTGGTAAAAGATGAGTTATCGCCATCTGGCTATACAGTTCACTTTGTTTATAAGGATACAAGCGGAAAATCAGTTGAAAGCGTTAGTGTTACCGGACCGTTTCAGTATGTCGATCCCAATAAAGAGCTAAAGGCTGCTGATAACCAGTATGGACCGGATCAATATGTCAATGGAATGTATGCAACTAATTTTGCTCCGGGAGCGGGGATGGCAAATGGTTGGGGATATACTGAAACGATGGTGTATAATCCTTCAACTGGACAATATGAAGCAGATTTTCCAATTACGAGCGGAAGCTATGCATACAGCTATATTGTTAAGTATGCTGGTGAAGATGCCATCACTATCGATGATCCGGCAAATCCATCACCGGCTAAAAATAACAGCAATAGTGATATTGCAACTGGTGACAGCACACATAGTATTGTGTATGGTCGATACGATGCAAATAAGCAGTCAAAGTCATTAAACTTAGATTATGTGCTGCCGAGTTCAGGCAATAAAGGAACACAGCAATATGTCGAATATACAGGAAATTTAAGCAGTCACCAAGATTTAGGAATATACCTTCCATCAGGTTATGATAAAGATCGTGAAAAACCATATAAAGTGATTTATGCCAGTCATGGCGGCGGCGGCAACGAAACAGATTGGTTTGCTATGGGACATGCTGATAATATTATGGATAATTTAATCAGCAGTGGACAAACTGAAGAAGCGATTGTGGTGACAATGGATAATGCGTCTTATAATTGGGATTTTGCCAAAATAGAGGACAATGTCCTTCATTATATTATTCCTTATATGGAAACAAACTATAATGTTTCGGCTTCTGTAAATGATCGCGCATTTTGCGGGCTGTCTATGGGAGGCATGACAACAACACATATGTATTTTGATCATCCTGACGCATTTGGGTATTTTGGTATTTTTTCGGGAACCGACATGAAGGCTTTAACGGATAAACCGGAATTGTCTTATCCGATTGTAACGGCAACTGTTGGGACATGCGATATTGCTTCAGCAACAATTATGTCCGGAGAAGATATCAAATATGAGGATTTAGTAAAATGGGCAGCAGATAACTCGATGAATAACTTCATAGATGGCGGTTATTTATATGGAGCTCATGACTGGTTTGTATGGACACAAAGTTTTCAGCATTTTGTTCAAAATATCGTGTGGAGTCAAAATAATGAGGATATATTTACTAAAGAATTACTGAATAATAATTATGCCGAAGTGGGTCATCTGGCCGTGAGTAAACTATCGGGTGATCCAAAAAGCTTAAATGGGGTTTACCATGTAGACGAAGGAACACAGAATAATCCATGTGGACTTGAAAATAATGGATCAAGTATGTATTTTATTGTAGATGAAAATAAAACACTATTAATTGATGCAGGCAATGGCTTTTATTCAGAAGATTTTAAAGTGATTATGAGTGCTTTATCCAAAAATCGTACATTAGAGGTCGCAATTACTCATAATCATGGGGATCATATCGGTGAATTAAAAAATAAAACGATTGCAGCAGGAACGAGAGTATATATCAGTGAAGCAGATTATAATGAAGCAACACAATCATTATTAAATGGATATGATGTCTCTTTAATAGCAGAGGGAGATACTATTGATACGGCACAGTATTCATTAAAAGCAATCAATTTAAGAGGACACACCGATGGTTCAATTGCATATCTGGATACAAAAAGACAAGTCTTATACTCAGGAGATGGAATGGGATCCGGGTTTGTTTGGCTGCTTTTTACTGAAAATCCATTAACCCTATATGAAGCAGATATGAATGCCTTATATAATACAGTAAATGAAATGGAACAGCTTACTATTTTACCGGGACATGCGTGGCAGCAGACTTATGGTGAATTAGCACCCGGAGAAAAATTAGATATGCAATACATAAAGGATATGCTGGCTTTATTACAAGCGATAAAAGATGGTCATGCAACAATGGAGGATTATCTGGCATTAAATAGGGAAGGTGATGTAGCGATTACTTATAATGGATTAAAGGCCACAATCGATACAACTCGTTTGGCTGTTCAGCAATTCACAGCAAAGCCTTCTGCTCCTTTAGAAGATGAAAAACAGCAAGACACATCAACAGTGACACAGACTAAAGTAGCCGATACGGGAGATGCAACATCTATTATCGGTCTTGCAGGGGTAAGCATTTTAGCATTAGCCGGTGCATTTGTTTTAACTAAAAAGAAAAAAATATAAGGGTATAAAAATTATGGAATACAATCCTGCCAAAGCGAATAAATGAATTTTTTAACATTCATTCATCGACAAAAGCAGGATTTTTTATTTTGAAAAATATATGTGCGTAAGTATCACTATATAAAGATACTTCTTAAAAATATTCTGATACATAAATAGATAGATTTATAAGGAATCAAAGAATTTTTATTTATTCTCTCTCTATTTTATATAATTTCCGCTTTTAAATTAAAAAAGAGCTAAACGCTCAGATAGCTAACAACCTATCCTTTCGTTATAGCTCTTAATCCATAAATTCTAATTGTGATTCTTGTGAGTTTGCTTCAACGATTTTATAGAAGTATTCTTTTTGGCTCATTCCATCTGCTTCTAATTCAGTTTCGATCAATCCATCCTTGATGCGAAGCATTTTCGTTGAATAACTTGCAATCGTTGCATCATGCGTTACCATTAAAATCGTAACCCCTTGTTCCTTATTTAAACGACGGAAGATAGAAAGCAATTCATGTGAATTCTGACTATCTAAGTTTCCGGTAGGTTCATCCGCTACGATTAAACGAGGGTTAGTGACTAAAGCTCTGGCAATAGCGACTCTCTGTCTTTGTCCTCCGGAACATTCACTCGGATGTTTTTCCAAGGTCATATCGATATTTAACTGTTTCGCAATATCTTTTACACGGGTTTGGATCTCCTCTTTATTTACATTCGCTAATGAGAGAGGCACGCCAATGTTATCTAAGATCGTTAAGCTCTCAATTAAATGAAATTCCTGAAAAATAAAGCCTAAGTTTTTATAGCGGAATTGTCCTAATTCGTATTCTGTCATGCTGACAACATTGGTTCCATTAATATGAACAAATCCTTTAGAAGGAAGATCTATTGTCGATAAGACGTTTAACAGAGTAGACTTTCCACTTCCTGAAGGTCCCATGATACAGACGAATTCTCCCTCCACCATATTTAAATCAATTCCTTTTAAGGCTTCAACTTTCTGATCATCAAACTGACCGTAAATTTTCCTGACACCTTTAGCGGTAAGTACAGAATTTGTTTCCATTTAGTGTCCTCCTTCAATATAATTAAAAATAACTTTTTTATAATTTTGATATGTGATTAGTCCAACCAGTACGATTGGAATCATATAGGCTAAGACAAGATTAACAGCGATCGCTATCGGAAGCAAACCATGCTGAATATAGATAAAGAGAATGATACCAATATATAAAGTTGGAATAAACAAGATAATGCCATAAAGACCTAATGTTTCAAAACGCATGATTCTTTTTAAATCTTTACGAACAAATCCCAGTTTATATAAAGATTCAAACAATGGTCCATTCGATGAATTTTCCACGATAACTCGATATACGATACAGAAAGTCATTAAGAAGATGATTACCCCATAAGAAAAGTAAATCAAGGTACTGTTGCTGGGATCATCATGATACGTAATACATAAACAGATCATACAGATGATAGCGACAATGATAATTTTAATCAAGGTGGCTGTTCTGGCGATTGAATAAGAGAGATTCCCAAAACCAATCAGACGAATCTTATGATTCATATTAAAGTGGCGCTGCAGGAATTCAAATAACTGTGGAAGTCCACGCTTGAACAAACCGGAAATTCCATAAAGGCCAATACAGGAAACAATAAGAAAGACCATTGTATCATTACTGGCTACAGGGACTTGAAAAAAGACATATAACGGAATAAGCGCTGTTACCCAGTAGACAATAATCGGCATACGGATGGAAGAAGCGGGTGCTTCTGCTTTCATCGTATTATTAAAGTGTAGTAATTGAAGGATATCATGACGATACGCATATCCCGCATTAACGACTGTCAAGGCAGCCGTTTGAGTTAATAACGTAATGATTGACATGACAATCGCTTGAGTAGAAATATGCCAAAGGTTACCGGTAATATGAAGACTGCTGTAAACAATCTGATTTAAGATCGGGTTAGCTAAATATCCGATTAAAAAACCTAACGGAATAGCAGCAATGATGATCGCAAAGTTCTGAACAATCAGATAGATACTAACTCCGCCGACACCGGCACCGGACATCGTATAAATTCCGATTTCTTCGTTCTTTTTAGAAAGGAAGAAACTATTGGCAAAACAGGCTGTAGCCGAAGCAATCAGCATGATAGCTAGAGAAAGTAGGTTGCTGAAACCCATTCCGGTACTAATTTCATTTCCGATAATATTATTATCCATATAATTAAAGAATAAGAAAATCACAGCGGAAGAACAAACGAGTGACAACCCATAAAAGAATGTTTTTTGATACTCTAGTTTGAGCATCCTTAAAGCAAATTTAGCTTTACCCATTACTGAAATAATTCCTGTGATTCTTTTGAATTGGCATCAACGATTTCATAGTAATATTCTTTTTGGGTTTTATTTAGTTTTTCAATGGTTGTTTCCAATTCACCATCTTTAATAAATAAGAGTTTTTTCGAATAGCTGGCAATCATGGAATCATGAGTTACCATCAGAATTGTGACACCATCTTCATCGTTTAACTGCTTGAACAGTCTGAGAATTTCATGTGAGTTTTCACTGTCTAAGTTCCCTGTCGGTTCATCTGCGACAATAAGCTTTGGCTGATTGACTAAAGCTCTGGCAATGGCAGCACGCTGTCTTTGTCCTCCGGAACATTCTTCCGGATATTTATGCAGCAGATGATCGATTCCTAATTTTTTAGCGACTGCTTCTACATCTTGAATAATCTCTTGTTTAGATTTATGAGACAATGAAAGCGGCACAGCAATATTTTCAGAAATAGTGAGACTGCCAATTAGATTGAAATCCTGAAAGATAAAGCCAAGGTTTTCATATTTAAAGCGCCCTAATTGTTCCTCTGTCATGTCTGTGACATCTTGACCACCGATCACAACACGTCCGCCGGTGGGATTATCAATTGTTGAGATAACATTTATAAAGGTAGATTTCCCACTTCCTGAAGGTCCCATGATACAAATAAAATCATTTTCATTGATCGTTAAGTCAATCCCCTTTAAAGCTTTAAAAGGTTGTTTTGTATGCAGCCCATAAGTCTTTTCAACTCCGGTTGCTTTCAATACTTCATCCATATTTTTCCTCCTTAAATATTCGCAATAATCGTACGTTTATAAACCAAATAAGCAATGAATGCAGTAATGCAGATCGGGATTACATAGGCTAAGACTAAGGCGATCGCAAAACTTAATGCTACTTCCTGCGCAGCGACAAAACGTGCTAGCATAATCACAATATAGCTGGTCGGGAAGAAAAGAATAACCCCATACAGCATGACAATCTCTTTCCTCATGATCGCTTTTAACTGCTTCTTTAGATATCCTAATTTAAAAAGGGATTGGTATAAGCCTAAACGGGTAGACGTCTCTAAAATAATTTTATATAGGATACTGGTTGACATTAAGAAGATAATAATGCCATAAGAGAGCAATACGATAAACAAATCTTTTGGATTATTAACATTGATAATGATCAAGCCGATAAATAAGATAATCGAAAGAATGATAATCGTCATCAGCATTCCCGTAGATTTCAATGAATAGGAGAGGTTCCCATAAGCAATCAGAGAATTTGATTTTGTTAAATGGCTCTTTTGTCTGTACATAATTAATTTTGAAAGCCCCACCTTCAACAATCCTACGATACCAAACACGCCAATGCAGGAAACAACAACAAAGATCATTGGATCCAGATCAACGATAAAGAATAATACAATCGGAATCAGATAGAGAATCCAATAAAAGATAACCGGTGTCTTAATTGGCTTTGTTGATTTCTTTGTCATTGATTCCTGTTCGTTTAATAACGTTTTGATTTCCGTACGGTAAGCATAACCGGAATTGACTAATGTCAATGCGATAATCTGTGTCAAAATGACGATAGTACTCATAATTAAGCCTTGCATCGAAACGTAGTACGTGTTTGCTGTTACCCCTAACGAAGCATAGATAAACAGATTAAAGAAATGATTGAAAATATAGCCAATACCAAATCCGATCGGAATACTTAATCCCATGATTACAAAGTTTTGCACTAAGAGATAACCGGCCACGGCAAATACGCTGGCGCCGCTCATTGAGGCAATCGCAATCTCATTTGTTTTACGTGAAATAAAAAATGAATTAGCAAAGCAGGCATTCGCACATGCAATGATAATAATAAATAACGCTAATATTTGATTGGCACCGCTTTTTTCAGAAAGGCTGTTGCCTAAATAAATATTATCGATATAGTTGAAAAATACAAAAATAATCGATGTCGATAAAACTAACGAAAGGCCATAAAAAAAGCACTTTTTAAAGTCTAATCGCAACATCTTGAGGGAGAACTTTAGTGTTCCCATGTCATCACCATCCTATTTTTATCATACTCTTTAAAAGCAATTACATCAAGATTAAAATAATTAAAAAGAATAAAAATAATTTTTATAACCTCTCTTTGTTAAGAAGAAAGAAATTAGACTTTTAAATTATTTTATTTCCTTTATGTAATGACTGTTACTTCATTATCATACACTTTTAAAGCGGTTACATCAAGAACCAATTTTCTGTTTGAGAAAATAAAAATCACACTCGAGGTGTGATTTCATTTATTAATAGTTTTGCGATCTTACTTCAAAATATGATTTTGGATGGTCACATACCGGACATTTTTCAGGAGCATTTTCTCCTACATGGATATATCCGCAGTTTCCGCATTTCCAAACTGTGATCCCATCTTTTTCAAATACGGCACCTTCTTCAATATTTTTAAGTAATTTTAAATATCTTTCTTCATGTTCTTTTTCGATTTTACCTACTTCTTCAAATAAGAAAGCAATTTTATCAAATCCTTCTTCTTTGGCTTCTTTAGCGAAAGTAGCATACATATCTGTCCATTCGTAGTTTTCACCGGCAGCCGCATCTTTCAAGTTGGTCATTGTATCAGCAACGGCACCCCCATGAAGTAATTTAAACCAGATTTTAGCGTGTTCTTTTTCATTATTAGCAGTTTCTTCAAAAATATTAGCGATTTGAACATAACCATCTTTTTTAGCTTTGCTTGAATAGTAAGTATACTTATTTCTTGCTTGAGATTCTCCAGCAAATGCTGTTTGTAAGTTTGCTTCTGTTTTTGTTCCTTTTAAATCTTTCATTTTATTACCTCCGATATCTCTTTCTGTTTTTATCATATCCCTAAATATTCCAAAAGTCAACATATAAATAGTAATTATTCCTATTTATTTTTTATAATGCTTTACACATAAAAATGTTTTTCGATTAACTATTGACTATATCTTTTTGAATTGATAATATTGAATAGTTACAAAGGAGTGATATAGTGGAAGAAAAAGAAAATAAAATGGGCTATATGCCTGTCAGTAAATTACTGATTTCAATGTCTCTGCCGATTATGATCTCAATGCTTGTTCAGGCATTGTATAATATTGTGGATAGTATCTTCGTTGCTCAATTAGGAGAAGATGCTTTGACAGCGGTCTCGCTTGCTTTCCCGGTACAATCGATTATGATTTCGGTAGCTGTCGGAACGGCTGTTGGATTAAATTCATTGATTTCAAGAAAATTAGGACAAAAAAGAAGAGATGAAGCAAACTTAGCGGCAAGTCATGGCTTGCTTTTAGGAATTTTGAGTTACTTTGTCTTTGCGTTATTTGGAATTTTCGGTTCAAGAATGTATTTTGAAGCGTTCTCAAATAATCCGGTAGTTATCGATATGGGGGTACAATATATTAGTATTTGTACAATCTTCTCATTCGGAATCTTTTTACAGGTTATTTCTGAAAGAATCATGCAGTCAGCCGGAATTACCATTTACAACATGGTGACACAGCTGGTAGGAGCCGTAACAAATATTATCTTAGATCCGATAATGATCTTTGGTTTATTTGGAATGCCGAAGTTTGGTATTGCCGGAGCGGCGATGGCAACCGTTATCGGTCAGATCGTCGCTATGCTGTTATCGCTGTTATTAAATCATTTAAAGAATCATGAAGTACGTATTGCGATTAAAGATTTTAAATTAAATGGTTATTTAATTGGTGAAATTTATCGTGTCGGAGCACCTAGTATCGTTATGCAATCAATCGGTTCAGTAATGACGATGGGATTGAATGTCATCTTAGCTTCTAGTCAAGCAGCTATTTCTGTATTAGGGGTTTACTTTAAATTAAACAGTTTCATCTTTATGCCGGTGTTTGGATTAACCAATGGATTGATACCTATCTGTGCTTACAACTTTGGAGCCAAGAAAAAAGATCGTATCCTGCTTGCAGTAAAAGATGCACTGATTTATGCAGCTATTATCTTAACGATTGGTATGGCAATCTTCTTAGCCATTCCGGATAAATTATTGATGATGTTCAATGCTTCTTCAGAAATGCTTAGAATCGGAGTACCAGCGTTACGCTTTATATCATTATCGTTCCCTTTAGCAGCGGTAGGAATTGTTTTATCCTCTTTATACCAGGCCTTGGGAGAAGGAATGTACAGTTTAATCATGTCTGTATGTCGTCAGTTATTAGTTATTTTACCATTAGCGTACATATTGAATAAACTCTTTGGAATGACCATGCTTTGGGCATCGTTTGCCTTTGCCGAAGTCATCTCTTTATTCATCTGTTTATACTTATATAAACGCTGCTATAAAAAGCATTTAGTTGAAATTGATCCAAAAGCGGCTTAGATGGCTGCTTTTTTGTTTATCGTGCAAAACTATTTACAAATGTATACAATTTGTGCTATAGTTAGTTTCGACTTACATAGTCGATAGGGGTGCAGTACTTATCAGTAGCTCTAAGGAGGCCGAAAGCCGATGAATTAGAGGGAAAGGATTTACTGCCGAAGTGGTTATGTCAAAATAACTGCTGGGGTCATATTTAAGAGGTATGACACTGTCTTTATAGCTGCCGCTGTAAAGGAGCACTACTTGGCGCTTGAGGATGATTTTATAATGTCTTTATGCCGCAAAGTGGTATAGAGACATTTTTATTTTGAGGAGAGACTTATGGAAAAAAAGAAAAAATTTAAAATGCCCCATACCTACGTTATCATTTTTGGAATGGTTATTTTAGCTGCCATTTTAGCGAATGTCGTACCGGCGGGGCAATTTACACGTGTAACCGATGATTTCGGGAACACGGTCGTGGTTGCAGATTCATTTCAATATATACCTAAGATTGGTATCGGTCTGTTTGATATCTTTGTATCGATTCAATTAGGATTCATTGATGCGGGTCAGATTATTTTCTTCATCATCTTTGCCTATGCTTTTGTGTATATGCTGTTGAAGAATGGAACATTTGATGCAGTATTGGGAGCTACCTTGCGTAAAGTCGGCTCACGCATTGAGCTGATTATTCCGATTTGCATGATTGCCTTTGGTGTTTTAGGAAGCACGATGGGGTTATTCGAGGAAACCTATGGGTTATTGCCGATCTTTATTTCGATTGCGATTGCCTTAGGCTATGATGCCATTCTAGGGGGATCAATCGTTTATATTGCGGTAGCAGTTGGATTTGCCGCAGCGACTATCAATCCTTTTACAATTGGGATTGCCCAAGAAGTCGCCGGAGTTGAATTGTTTTCCGGTTTAGGTTTCCGTATTTTATGTTTTGTGGTCTTTATGAGTATTGCCATTATTTATGTATGGCGTTATGGAAAGAAAGTAAAAAATGATCCGACAAAATCAGTTCTTTACGGAGAAGAAATGGAAATCAAGGAAATCGGATCAAAAGAAACCATGATGAATACCAGCTTTACCATTCGTCATAAGTTATCTTGTTTATTGTTTGTTGTTACGATTGGTATGCTGCTTTATGGAACGATCCAATTAGGATGGTATATCGATGAGATTGCCGCATTATTCTTTATCATGATGTTAGTAGCGGGGTTTATCTCCGGATTTACTCCTAGCCAGATTGCTGAATACTTTATTGAAGCGGCTAAAGAAATGATGTTTGGGGCATTGATCTGCGGGTTAAGCAGAGCGGTTCCGATTATCTTGGAAAATGCTTGTATCATCGATACGATCGTTTACTGGCTATCAAGTGGATTACAGCAGTTTACCGGATATTTAAGTGGATTAGGCATGTTGTTTGTACAAAATATCTTGAACTTCTTTATTCCTTCCGGTGGGGGACAGGCCTTAATTACTATGCCAATCTTAGCACCGGTAGGAGAAATGGTGGGATTAAATCGTCAAATTGCGGTCTTAGCTTTTCAATTTGGAGATGGGTTCTCTAATATTTTCTGGCCAACATCAGTTTTTATGATGTGTGGAATTATGGGGATGCCGGTAAACAAATGGTATAAATTTGTTACACCGCTATTTGGGTTATTGTTAATAGCGGAGATTCTTCTTCTTTGCTTAGCGATTTTTATAGGTTTCAGTTAGGGGGACAGATATGGAATTAAAAGAATATGTATATACGAAAACAGAGGAATTACTGGAAGAATTTAAAGAAGTAAATGATTATATTTATGCACATCCGGAATTGGGAAATGAAGAATTCTTATCTTCTCAATACCTTGTGGATAAGATGAGTGAATATGGTTTTGACGTTGCCTATCCCTATTTAGATTTGCCAACAGCTTTTAGGGCAGAGTTAAATTGCGGAGAGGGACCGAAGATTGCCTTTTTAGCGGAATATGATGCTTTGCCGGGATATGGTGAATCCGGAGATCAAAAAGCTCATGCCTGCGGACATAACTGGATCGCTGCTTCTACTTATGGAGCATGTGTAGTATTAAGTCAATTAAAAGAACATTTCAACGGAACGATTGTTTTTATCGGAACACCGGCAGAAGAGACTACAGGCGGAAAATGTGATTTAGTTGATCGCGGAGCCTTTGATGATATTGATGCGGCTTTTCAAATGCACTTAGGAGCAGAAAACAATCTAAATGTTGTGACCTTAGCGATTGATTCGATCGAATTTAATTTTGAAGGAGTAGCTGCACATGCCGCGGCTTATCCGGAGCGTGGAATCAATGCGTTAGATGCCGTACAATTAACATATGCCGGGATCAATGCCCTGCGTCAGCATATGCAGCCCGATGCTAGAGTACATGGGATTATCACCAATGGCGGACAGGCCGCAAATACAGTTCCCAACAAAGCACAATGTCAGTTTTATATCCGCGCTAAAAAAAGGGCGTATTTGGATGAATTAACGCAAAAAGTCATTAACTGTGCAAAAGGTGCCGAATTAATGACAGGGGCTAAACTAACTTATCGCCATTTTGAAAATTCTTATGATGATTTGATTAATCATCCAGGTCTAATTGCTTTAGCGAAAGCCACTATGGAAGATTTGGGTATTACAGATTTTGTGGAAAATGATGAGAATGCATCAGGATCAAGTGATATTGGCAATGTCTCTCATGTATGTCCGACTTGCTATATTGAGTTGAATACAGGGGCCAATCCGCCTGCGTATGCACATAATGAGGATTTCTTAAACTGTGTCAGCGGAGCACTGGCTTACCGCACTTTGGCGATTGCAGTCAAGACAATGGCATATACAGCATTACAAGTTTACTTGGATCCAACTATTATCCAATAATAAAAGTCAAGGCGTTCTTGATACGATATAAAAACCTCCTAGCGGACAGTTGAATTATGGCTGCTGTCTGCAGGAGGCTCTCATGTCAATAGAATGTATTGACTTTTTTTATTTTACTTCTATAATCTCATATTCTCGATGACCTAAACCAAGTTTTTCGGCATGCTCTAGGCATACTTTCCAATCGGTGATAGGGGTTGTATTCTTGAAGTGGTCATGATGATCACAGAAGCCTTCAACATGTGTGTTGTCATCAAGCAGGCTTCCCTGAATCGGTGCCATACGATTGCAGGCATCCGCACATGCCTGATCTAAAGCTACCGGGTCAAAGCTGGCAAACATTCCTACATCAGGAATGATTGGCAAGTCATTTTCTCCATGACAGTCACAGTAAGGTGAAACATCAATGACTAAATTGATATGGAAAGCCGGTCTGCCATCTAATACAGCTTTTGAATACTCTGCGATTTTTTTGCTTAAATCATCTACTGCACTGTCATTATCGTTGTGAATAGCATCATAATTACATGATCCTAAGCAGCGCCCGCAGCCCACACATTTACTATGATCGATTGTTGCTTTGTGGTCTTCACCAAAGCTGATTGCTCCGTGTGCACAATTTTTAGCACAGAAGCGGCAGCCTACACATTTACTGTGATCGACAGTAGGTTTTCCGGAATTGTGCTGTTCCATTTTTCCGGCACGGCTTCCACAGCCCATTCCGACATTCTTTAAACACCCGCCAAAACCAGTTAATTCGTGTCCCTTAAAATGACTTAGGGTAATAAAGACATCAGCATCCATAACAGCACGACCTATTTTAGCGTTCTTTACTAATTCTCCGCCCTCGACAGGTACTTCAATATCATCGGTTCCCTTTAAACCATCACCAATAATGACATGGCATCCAGTTGAAAAAGGAGAAAATCCATTTTCGTAAGCTGCTTCAAGATGGTCTAACGCATTTTTTCTGCGTCCGACATATAATGTGTTGCAGTCTGTTAAAAACGGTGAACCGCCTAAAGATTTAACGACATCTGCGACAACCTTAGCATAATTAGGTCTTAAATAAGAAAGATTGCCCGGTTCTCCGAAGTGAATCTTGATAGCGACCATCTTTTTATCGAAGTCAATATCACCGATTCCGGCTTTACGAATTAACTTTTCTAGCTTTTGCGGCAGACTTGTACCCGGACGAGCACGTAAGTCTGTAAAATATACTTTTGATTTTTCCATAATTTATTCCTCCATTAACTTTATCATACTCCAAAATAGGCTCAGGTGTTAGCTTATTTTTATTCTTCACCAAAAAGGATCGTGGCTTGAATCGCTTTATCCCACTGCTTCAATTTATCCGACCTTTCCTTTTCTTCCATTTTAGGCTGATAGATGGCTCCGCTAAGACATAGCTGACAGATCTCATTTTGATCTTTCCAATAGCCAATGGCTAAACCGGCTAAATAGGCTGCCCCTAATGCCGTTGTCTCTTGAATGACGGCAGGCTTAACCGGAATGTTTAAAATATCACTTTGAAACTGCAGCAGGAATTGATTCATGGAAGCTCCGCCATCGACCTTCAATTCATTTAGCTGTAAGTTCGCATCTTCTTTCATAGCAGAAATGACATCTGAAGTCTGATAGGCCAATGCTTCCAATGTGGCGCGAATGATATGCTCCTGCTTTGTCCCTCGTGTCAGTCCATAAATGGCCCCTTTAACATGAGGTTTCCAGTAGGGAGCACCCAATCCGGTAAAGGAAGGCACAACATATACCCCGTCATTATCTGCAACGAGGTGTGCACGTTCTTCACTTTCATTAGCACTGCGAATAATTTTCAAGCCGTCTCTTAGCCATTGCACAGCGGCTCCGGCAATAAAGACACTTCCCTCTAATACATAGCTGACTTTTCCGTTAATGCGCCAGCCGACAGAAGTGACAAGACCGTTTTTAGAATGAATAATATGGTCTTCTGTGTTCATTAATAGGAAGCACCCGGTTCCATAGGTGTTTTTCACATCTCCAGCCGTAAAGCAGGTCTGACCAAATAATGCCGCCTGCTGATCTCCGACAATACTGCCGATGGGAATCTGTGTGTCAAATAGCCCCTCACAATACCCATAGATCCTGCTGGTATCGACAATTGTAGGGAGCATGCAGCGCGGTATATTCCATAATGCCAGTAATTCATCATCATAATCCAATGTTTCTAAGTTCATTAATAATGTACGTGACGCATTCGACACATCACTCATATGCTGTTTGCCTTCTGTTAATCTATACAGCAGCCAAGTATCAATCGTACCAAAAAGCAGTTCTCCTTCTTCGGCTCTTTGCTGAGAGTCGGTTTCATCTAAAATAAAGCGAATCTTGCTGGCACTAAAATAAGGATCTAACAATAACCCGGTTTTTTGCTTGATCCACGGTTCTTTGCCTTCTTCCTTTAACTGCTGAGTATAGCGGTCACTTTGACGTGACTGCCAGACAATCGCATTATAAATCGGTTTTCCGGTTGCTTTATCCCAAACGACTGTCGTTTCTCTTTGATTGGTCATCCCGATTGCGGCTATCTGTTTAGCTTTGATTCCGGTTTTTGCCAGCACTTCAAACATGACCCCAACAACACTTGCCCAAATATCATTAGCATCTTGTTCGACCCAGCCCGGCTGTGGATAAAAATTTTCCAATTCTTTTTGAGCGATTCCAATCACCTGTGTCTTTTTATCAAAAAGAATGGCTCGGGTACTGGTTGTCCCTTGATCAATCGCCATAATATATGTTTCCATGCAATCGCCTCTTTTCTATACTATCACTTTAGCTTAATTTAATCTGTTTGTCCACGCTGTATCAGAATTAGAAATCAGTAAATAAAAAACGGTATAGCCAATGCTATACAGCTTTTGAATTTTTTATGTAATAATAACGCCCTAACAGCATAACCGCTAAACAGAAAACTAAGTAATAGATAAAGAGTGAGCTTTGAATCCCGCCCGATAAAATAATGAATGAACCGACTGTCGCTAAAAGCGGACAGATCACCCCTTTAAATTTACTGGTAATCTCTTTAGCTTTATATAAACGATATACCTGATAATAAAGCATGATGTAAAGCAGATACGATATAGCGATAGAAATTTCGGATACATCACTGTTAGGCAAAAGATGGTATTTTGCACAGATGTAATGAACAAGCATCCAAAAGACAGCTAATATATAGGCAAAAACAGCAGAATAGATCGGAACGCCATGACGTGATCTCCCGGCAGAGAGTTTTTTAGAAAAGGGCATCATATGCTCTCTTAGTGCCAAGGAATAGGGAGTACGGATAAAACCGGTCACTAACCCATTTACCGTTCCCATGACTGAGATAATAACAAAGATCACGATCATTTTAGAAAATTGTACGCCAACCAGCTGGCTGGCTGCCACACTGACATGCTGATCTCCTAAAGCCATAACATTCTGAGGTCCCAAATAAGAAGAAATCCCAACAAAATAGGTGACATAGATAATTAAGATGATCAAAGGGGCAATCGTTAATGCTCTAGGCAGTGTTTTTTTAGAATCCTTCACTTCATGGGCTATCGAGGTCGAAACGATCCAGCCGTCATAAGAATACGCTATCGGCCCCAAAGCCGTCAGCCATGTTACTGAAAAAAGTTCATTGGTACTCACATGTGTCAATCCACCGATCGGATCCCCAAACAGCATTCCTAATATACCTAATAGAAATAAAGGAATCATTTTAACGATGGTTGCTCCGTTTTGAATAGTTTTTCCTATCATCGGACTAACGACATTATAAATAAAGCATAAGGTTAGAAAAGCTAAACCGATCAAAATTTCCAATTCCAATGAGGCATTTAAATGAAATAGTATTCCTGTATAAACACCAATAACCCAAGCTACTACGACAGTAATGGTCGGATAATAGATAAAGGTCTGAAACCAACCAAAGCTGCATGCCGCCTCATCACCGATAAAATCTTGAGCATAGGTAATCATTCCACCAGGATTTTCACTGCGGCTGGCGAGTTGTCCGATGGTTAAACTGCCAAAGATAATAGAAAAAGCGGCTAAAGCAAACAGGCACACTCCAAGAAAAATACTTCCGTTCGTCGCTACTAGTATATTGTCACTTTTAAAGAATATTCCTGAACCAATACAGATCCCAATGATCATCGTAATGGCGGTGAATAATCCATATTGTTTATTGTTTTTCATGCACTTACTCCTTTTCTTTGATAGTGTACCATAAAATAAATTGTATACAAAGAAATATAAATAAAAAATGTGTTCAATTAAGAACACATCCCTATTAAAAGTATTTATTTATAATTTCTTCTTCATTTTCACGCACATTCTTTTTAAATTCAATTGGTGTCTTTTGATACCAGTCAAAAGCAATCTGTGCCCCTTCAATAAATGGCGTCTCATCAAAATCAATATTGATTTCTAAGACATTGTCATAATCATGGAAAGGAAAGAAATCTCGAATTGTATAACCATGTTTTAAATAATTAAATTCTTTAAAGATAGGTTCTTTTTTAGCGGCTTTACCAAGACATAGGATCCAATCTTTGATGGATAACGGCTTTTTATTGCCTACGTTATAAATAGAAAGATGATCTAAACTTTTTAAAGAAAGATCTAAACAGATTTTCGCAAGATCATGTGTATAAATGAATTGCAGCAAGGTATCTCCTTGATTGGGAATAATAATTGGCTGATGATGCACAAGATGGTCGAAGATAAAGCTTTCACGCTGTGCATAATTATTTTCCCCATAAACATATGGCGGTCGCAGGATAATGATTTGACTGTTTGTCAGCTGTGTTTTCAAATACGCTTCCGCTTCGATTTTATTAGTCCCATAATCGCCCCAATAGCTGTTTTCTCCTAATGGATCACTAACCTTATAAGGAATCGATAGGTTTTCTACATCATAAACGGCACTAGAGCTTATAAAAATAAAAGAAGCTAACCGATCGGTGTGTAAGGATTCGATCAAATACTGTAAATGCACTTTATTGGTTGCACTGACATCGATAACGACTTCAAAATGATGATCGTTCAAGACCTTTTTTAATTGTTCCTGATCTTCTCGGTCACAAACAAGTTCCTTGATTCTTGAATCATGTAATGGTCGACTACCGCGATTTAAGACATACACGTCATCCCCGAACTGACTGAATGTTTCGGTAATACTTTTACCGATAAAATAACTGCCACCCATAATCAAAATTTTTCTATTCATATGTTCCTCCCTGTTTCGCCCCCATTATAGCATAATCCTAAGTCATTTTATATGTGTTATGATATGAATAATGAAATTTATTTCATGGATAGAAAAGAAATTGGCGTTTTTGAATTCTATGATAGAATAATGAAAAGAGGTGTGGGAAATGACAGTAAATAATACGATGAATATTCGTAAGATGAATATTGAATTAGTAAGGAGCGCTCTATTAAAAAACAATGGGTTAACTAAAAATGAGATTTGCATAGCCACTGAGCTTTCATTGGCATCATGTACAAACATACTTAAAATCTTGATGGACAGCGGGGAAATAAAAAATGTCATTGATTGTGAATCGACGGGGGGACGCCGAGCAAAACGCTTTTATATCAATGAACAGCATGAATTGGTTTTAACGATTATTACCGTGCAGGAAGAGGATTACGTTAAAATGGATTATCGCATTGTAGACTTGTCCGGAAATGTGGTGCATTCATTAATCACAGAAGAAAAAGAGTATCATGATGATAAAGTTGAGGCACAGGTGGCGATCCTGTTTAAAGATTATCCCAATATCAAGGCGATCGGCATCAGCATTGCCGGGATTCTTGAAGACGATCATATTCATAATGCCAATGATTATGTTTTTGAACTTGGCAACTTGCCAAAACGTCTGCAAACCATATTTAAAGTGCCAACCGTCATTGAAAACGATTTGAATCTTGCAGTCTTAGGCTATGCCGTTTTGGTTCCTGAAGAAGCGGATAAAGGCATCGTATTGATCGATCGCGGATTAGGGGCAGGTATCTATGCCAATGGACAGTTATTAAAAGGAGCAAGCAATTTTGCGGGAGAGATTATGTATTACCCGGAAGAGGGGATGCGCCAAGTTTTTGATCTCACTGTGAAACAGCAGGTAGATCTTTTGGTGAAAATTTGTACTTCCATAGCAGCAATCATTAATCCGGCAATTATCGGCATCAGTGGTTATCAGCAAAAAGACTTGGATTATATTGCATTAAAGATGGAACGCTATATTCCTAAAGCCCATCTTCCACGCTTAGTTCTGATTGAAAGCAAAGAAGATCAAATCTTAAATGGCATTATTCAATTAACCCTTTCTTTATTAAAGAAAAAGATTATGTGAAAAAATCAGGCATTTGCCTGATTTTTGTCTATTTAAAGGGAGCAGCAGCTTCTTTAATCATTTCAGATACAGATAATAAACCACCGCTTGATAAGTACCAGTAATCCGGGGTTAAGTTAATGATCTGTTGATGCTGATAGGCATTCGTTTGTTTAACGAGATCATTATCCAATGTTGTATTGGTTGTTGTTGTGCCGCCTACAACCTGTGTACGATCAACAACATATAGAATATCCGGATTGATTTTAGCGATATATTCATAATTGACACTTTGTCCATGCGTAGAAACCGTGATTGTTGAATCCGCTGTTGGAATTCCTAAAAGATCATGAATTAAACCGAAGCGGGATCCGGCTCCATAGGCTGAAATAGTTCCGTCATTTGTCAGAAGAATTAAAGCTTTCTGATCGGTTGAACCAACTGTTTTTTTGGCTTCTTCAACCTGCGTTTCTAAAGCCTGGATCGCTTTATCTGCGGCATCATCAGCGTTAAAGACTTTTGCGGCAATTTCAGTATTCTTTTTAACGTCCTCTAAATAGGTCTCTGCATTGACTTCAACATAAATTGTAGGGGCAATCTTGTTTAATTCTTCATAATAATCACTTTGTCTGCCGGAGATAATAATAACATCCGGCTTGAATGTATATAAGGCTTCTAAATCCGGTTCTTTGATACCGCCTGCGTTTACAGCGTCCTTAAATTCAGATAAATAGTCCGGAAGACTGCTTATCGGCAGTGCTAATTCGGTGTCGATCCCCATCACTTTCATGGTATCTAAGAAACCAAAATCAAAGACTGCGGCTTTTTTAACTTCACTATTAATCGTGGCTGTTCCTTTAAGGTGTTCAATCGTAATGCTTTGTTCTGAGGGTGTTTGATCTGGAGTGCTCTGACACCCGGCTAATATGAATGCCATCAGTAAGGCAAGGGTACATGTTAATAATTTTTTTATATGTTTTTTCATTGTTAGGCTCCTATTCAAAATATAAACAAAATCTTTTTCCATCTATTTCTTTGATGGTCATATCTATATCATAAATTTCTTTTAATACTTCCGAACGAATAATTTCATCCGTGCTTCCCTGTGCGATGATTTTTCCTTCTTTTAAGGCAATGATATGATCGCTGTAGTAAGAAACAAAATTAATATCATGAATGACGACTAAAACGGTCTTATGCAGTTCATCAACCAGCTTACGCAATACTTTCATGATCTGTGTCGCATGCTTCATATCTAAATTATTAAGGGGTTCATCTAAGAAAATATAATGACTGTCTTGTGCCAATACCATTGCAATATAGGCAAGCTGCCTTTGTCCGCCACTTAGTTCATCTAAATAGCGGTTTCTTAAATGATCCAGTTCTAAATAAGCGATAGCCCGATCGATATGCTGCTGATCTTCTTGACTTAATCTTCCCTGACTGTGAGGAAAACGTCCAAATCCCACTAATTCCTCAACACTCAGACGGACGATCGACTGCTGAGCCTGCTGTAGAATCGAAAGCTGCTTTGCCAGCTCCTGACTTTTCCATAAGGACAGCTCGATCTCATCAATATAGACTTGACCGCCGTTTTTCTCTAGCGTTCTTCCTATAATGGAGAGGAGGGTAGATTTCCCGGTTCCGTTGCTGCCAATAAAAGCAATGATCTTTTTCTCTGGCAGACAGACATCAATTTCATTAAGTACGGGGGACTGATCATAAATTTTAGTCACTTGTTTTACTTCAATCATTTTTGACGCTCCTTTATAATTAAATAGATAAAATAGACTCCGCCGATAAAATTAATAATAACACTGACGGTCGTATTAAATGAAAAGACACGTTCGACTAAATAAGTGGCAGTTAATAAGAATGTGCCGCTAAGTATTGTCACTTCGATCATCATTTCCTGATGACGATAAGTATTTAGCAGCTTTCTGGTCAAGGACACAACTAAGATACCTAAAAAGGTGATGGGTCCTACTAATGCGGTAGAGATTGAGATGAGTACCGCACTCAGCATCAGCTGTCTTTTGACTAAACGATAGTAATCGACACCTAGGTTAATAGAAGAACTTCTGCCTAATGATAATACATTCAAGGCATGGCGGTCTTTAAACAGAATATAGGCACAAGGCAGGATCAGCAGACAGCTGATACCCAGTAAGGAAACATTTACATTATTAAATGAGGCAAACATCTTACCTTGCAGAATAGTAAATTCATTGGGATCTAACAACACCTGCATGAATGAAGATAATCCGCCAAAGAGACTGCCTAAGACCATTCCCGTTAATACCAATCGATAAATATCTTGATTTTCTTTTTTAAAGACAAGATTAAATAAGCCCCATGAAGCCATCATCATGACAGCGATTGATAGAAAGAATTGACTATAGCTTGTCATCATCGATAGTTCTTTGCTTCCCCAAATAAAGATTATGAATGTCTGAATGAACATATAAAGAGATTCCAATCCCATCACGTTAGGGGTAATCAGTTTGTTGTTGGTAATCGTTTGAAAAGATAAAGAAGAAACACCAATGCCAAAGCCGGTTAATACGATCGCTAAAACTTTCGTTCCTCTTTTAGTTAGAAAATACTGCCAGTTAGTTGCATTTAACTGGGGTAAAAGATAAAGCAGGCAAACACTTATAAATAAAATGACAGTAACAACTATGACTTTCTTTTGTTTGGATAAACCTTTTATCATCTTTTCTTCCTCCTAATTAAGAATAGAAAGAGGATACTGCCGATTACACTGACTACGACACTGATTGGCAGCTCATAGGGAAAAATAATTACTCGGCAAAAGATGTCACAGATAAGGACAAAGCCGGCTCCCCACAGGGCACAATCAAGAACATTCTTTTTAACGTTATCCCCTTTAAACATTGAAAGCAGATTGGGGATAATCAAGCCGATAAACGCAATGCTTCCGACATTGACTACAACAATCGAAGTCATAATGCTGACTAAACCTAGACCAATAAAAATGATATGTTCATAGCGCAATCCAAGATTCTTGGCGAAACTGTCTCCCATCCCGGCAATCGTAAAGTGATTGGCATAAATCATCGATAGAATCAGACAGGGGATCCCTAAATAAAGCAGCTCATAGCTTCCTTTTAATATTAAAGCGAAGCTGCCTTGCAGCCAGGAAGACATATTTTGAATAATGTCTAAGCGATAGGCGACAAAGGTAGTGACACTGCTGACAACACTGCCCAGCATCATTCCGATCAACGGTGTCATTACCGTATCTTTGATTTTTACTTTCTGTAAGATTTTCATAAACAGCATCGTTCCCAGTAAAGCAATAATAAAGGCAATAAAAACTTTTTGTCCGGTTGTTGCCTGACTAAACAGAACCATTGCGATCATCACTCCAAAACGGCACCATTCCATAGTTCCTGCGGTTGAAGGAGAAACAAATTTATTACTGGTAATACTTTGCATGATCAGTCCGGCAACACTTAGCATTGCGCCGGTTAATAAGATACTCGCTAAACGAGGCAGGCGGCTTATGATCGCAAGTGTCAGCTGACTGCTCTCTCCACTCAATAAGGCAGTAAAACTGAAATCCTGCACGCCGATGCTTAAAGAATAAACAGCAAATAGAATAAGCACGATAAGATATAGGCTACGGTAATACTTATGAAATAAAATAATATCTCCTCCCAACTAAGTTAGTTTAAGCTAACTAACGGTATGTTAGCACAAGCTAACTTATTGGTCAACTGTTTTAATAGATCACTTACTCTTTATTTTTATTATAAACGACAAAAAAACGACAGATATAATCCGTCGTTCCATTCAAATGGTGCAGAAGAGGAGATTTGAACTCCCACGCGTTGCCGCACTGCCGCCTGAAGACAGCGTGTCTGCCATTCCACCACTTCTGCATAATTTCCTTTTACATCATACACCAATTTTTTTTAATCGTCCAGTATTAATCGCATGAGTAATAAAATTTTAATATAAATAGGATGAATTTTTGTATGTAAGTGAATACAAAAAAATATTGACAACGCTTTCTTCATTAGTTATCATAAGTGGTGACGATAAGGGTGGAATACTGATAATGCGCAAAATAAATCAGTATTCTAAGTATGCAATTACTTGCATAGTTAAAATTTAATAGGAGGAACTAGCAATGAAATTCTTAGAAGAAAAGTTCGTCCCATTTGCAGCTAGAATCGGGTCACAAAGACACTTAGTTGCAATTAGGGATGCTTTCGTCGTGATTATGCCGGTAACCATCGTAGGTGCGGTTGCGGTATTAATCAATAACATTCAGGGGGTATTCGCTGAAAACGGATTGAATGTTATGTCTATCTATAACGGATATACAAACTTTATTAACAATACAGGAATCTCTGATGTCATGTCAGCAGTAAACAAAGGGTCAATCAACATGATGGCTGTATTGTTAGTTGTAACATTAGGATACCAAATGGCAAAAGGATTAAACGGAGATGGGATTGCCACTTCAGTAGTTTCACTTACTTGCTATTTAGGGTTAGCACCTGCTGTGCAAACTTTAAACAATTCTTATTCTTGGGCTGAAAATGCGAAAAATGTAGAAATATTAACAGATGATATTGCCAGTGGCGGTATCGCTGGAGCAAAATTAGATTCTAACGGAATGTTCGTTGGGATGCTTCTTACAATCGTTGTAGCCGAAGTTTTCATTCGTTTATCTAAAAATGATAAATTAAAAATTACGTTGCCAGACGGTGTACCACCAGCAGTAGCAGGATCATTCACCGTATTAGTACCGGCTATCTTAACAGTTATTTTAATTGTGGCAGCAGGAACTTATATTGACAGATTCACCGGAATGAACTTATGGACTATTATCCAAAAATTCGTATCTGCACCATTAAACAGTGTTGCCGATACTTTAGGAACTGCCGTATTAGTATCGTTCTTAACACATATCTTATGGGTATTTGGATTACATGGGGCAAACTTAGTAGGAGCGGTAACAACACCAATCTTTACACCGATGTTAGTGCAAAATACAGCAGCTTTTGAAAACCATCAAGCTATTCCTAACGTTGTACCGGGAGTTGATTTATTCACAAAAATGGGTGGATCAGGGGCAACTTTAGGATTACTGATTGCTTCTTTACTATTCAGTAAAGTACAAGCAGAACGTACAGTCATCAGTATCTCAATTGCACCGGGTTTATTTGAAATTAATGAACCTATCATCTTTGGTTTACCAATCGTTATGAACCCTATCTATATGCTTCCATTTATCTTAGGTCCGGTTGTTTTATCAATCACAACTTACTTATTAATGGACTTCAACATCATTGAACGTGGATGTTTATCTATTCCTTGGGTAACACCACCTTTATTAAGTGGGTTCTTAGTTACTGGCGGAGGATTCAGAGCGACTATTTATCAGGCAATCGGAATCGTCTTCTTAGTATTGTTATGGACACCATTTGTTATGATGTCAAATAAACAAAACGCAGATTAATTAAAAGCTATCGTCATGATCTCCCAAGTGCATTGGGAGATTTTTTACATTCATAAACGACTATTTACTAAATAATACAAAGGATCGCATTTATTCTATGCTAGAATAAAAATGAAGGTGATACCAATGAAAAAGCATGCTCGTAAAAACAATAAAATAATAAGAGTCTTATTTCTTTTACTGATTATTATTGAGGCTGTATTTGCAATTATGATTCCTGTTTTAAATAAGGAAAAGACTATGCACGGAACAATCCAAGCGGTTAGTGAACAAACGGTAACGATTATGAATGACGATCAGCATCTTTATATATTTAATCGGGAAAAGACAGTATTTGAAGGAGATCCGGTTGAGATCAATGGCGATATTGAATTGACTTACAAAGGACATTTAAAAGAAAACAAGGATACTGTACAAAAGGCAAGGCTGATAAAAGCAACGATTACATTGCCTACTCATACAATTCAAGGTGTCATTGAATCTGAGGATGCAGACGTTGTTTTCTTATCTAACGAAGAAGGAACTTATGGCTTTAAAACAGCGGAAGATAAAATCAGAGGCGGACAGATTATTGCAGAAAACCAGATTACCGTGACCTATCGGGGTACCTTAAATCCGGATCAGCAACTACAAAACGTTATCTTAGTCTCTATGGAAATAAAAGAAATCGATCGTTATTATGAGGGAACGATTATTGAGGTAAATGGGGATTCCATTGCAATCAGGGCAAGTGACGGTAGTGAATATTTATTTAGCCGCATGAATGTACGAGGAGATAATGTAATCGTAGGATATGACGCTAAAGTAACCTATCATGGAAAAATCAGTGATATGCATGAAGGGGTCCAAGATGTGGCTGTCCAATTTATTGATGTGACTAAAGTGGATTTGGGACAGCTTGATCCGATTATTGCGTTGATCAATCAGATGAGTACAGAAGAAAAGATCGGACAGATGTTTATGGCGCGCTGTCCCAAAGAAGATCAAACAGTCTTTGTTGAAGAATATCAGATTGGGGGCTATATTCTTTTTGGACGAGACTTTGAAAATAAGACGGCGGAAGAAGTAACACAAAATATTACTTCCTATCAGTCAGCCAGTAAGATTCCACTGCTTATTGGAACAGATGAAGAGGGCGGGACTGTCAACCGTGTCAGCCGTTATTTCCGTGATACTCCTTTTTTGTCACCGCAGGCACTTTTTAATCAGGGCGGAATGCAGGCGATTCTTCAAGATGTCGATGATAAATCTCGTTTTCTTCAAGGGTTTGGCATCAATGTCAACTTTGCACCGGTTGCAGATGTCTCTACAAATTCCAATGACTTTATTTATGACCGCAGCTTCGGCAAGAGTGCCGGTGAAGCAGCCGATTATGTAGGACAGGTCGTATGGCGTATGAAGCAGGATCGAATGGGCAGTGTTTTGAAACATTTCCCGGGCTATGGCAATAATGGTGATACACATACAAACATCTGTTATGATGAAAGAAGCTATGATACTTTTACGAACAGTGATTTTCTGCCGTTTCTTGCCGGCATTGAAAACGGAGCGGAATGTATATTAGTCAACCATAATATCGTCACCTCGATGGATAGTGTTCATCCGGCATCTCTATCTTTAGAGGTCCATTCAATATTAAGAAATGATCTGGGGTTTGATAAGGTCATTATCACCGATGATTTGGCAATGGATGGGGTTGCTGATTATGCAGATAGCCAAAATATTGCTGTTATGGCGATCCTAGCCGGCAATGACATGCTTTTAACCAGTGATGCCCCACAGCAGATAGAAGCCGTAGAAAAAGCTGTTCGGGATGGAACAATCAGCATGGAACAGATCAATGCATCTGTAGAACGAATCTTACGCTGGAAACATAATTTAGGTTTATTATAGCACCGGTTATACCGGTGTTTCTTTTGGTGAAAAAAGCCCAATAAATAATAGAAAATCGGTATACTAATAGGGTAAAGGAGCTGAAATTATGGAATATAAAAAATTAATCTCTTTCCCTGAAGGATTTCTTTGGGGAGCAAGTACAAGTGCTTTTCAATGCGAAGGGGCTTATGATGAGGATGGCAAATCTAAATGTGAAAGGGAACTAAGACCGGTGCCGGATAATATAGCGGACTTCTCAACGACCAGTGATCATTACCATCGTTATAAAGAAGATATCGCTTTAATGAAAGAAATGGGATTCAAGGCTTATCGCTTCTCTATCGCTTGGACAAGAATCATCCCTAATGGTGATGGAATCGTGAATGCTTTAGGGGTTCAGCATTATAATGATGTAATCGATGAATGCTTAAAAAATGGAATCACCCCTATTGTGACCCTGCATCACTTTGATATTCCGAACTGTTTAGAGGAACGCTATGGCGGATGGCGTTCAAGAGAGGTGATCGATGACTTCGCTGAATACTGCACCGTTTGTTTTAAAGAATTTGGTGATCGTGTTAAACATTGGACAGTAAATAATGAATACAACAGCTTTTTCTTTGATATGCTGAATAGTTCATTTGGTGATAAAACAGCCGGGATTGATGATCAAAATGCCTTAAAAGCAGGTATTAATATTGCCCATATCAAATTGGTCGCAGAATCAAAAGTTATTGGCATCTGTCAGGAAATGTGGCCGGATACACTGATTGGACCAACGGTACACTATGAACCGGGATATGCAAACAGTTCACGCCCGGAAGACCAGCTTGCTGTGGATAATAACGATGCGTTTAGAGTCTATCTTTATTTAGATGTTGCCTGCAAAGGAAAATATCACCCCTTAGTATGGCGTTTCTTAGAAGACCGTGATGCTTTACCGGATGTACAGCCGGGAGATATGGAAGTGATTGCTGCCCACAACGCTAATTGGCTGACACTCAATTACTACATGTCTGCAACTGTTGGCTACTCTCGTTTAGAGGATGAAAGTGTCGGCATGGCAATCAGTCAAAATGGCGGAGCTGATGATATGACCTCTTATAATATTCAAGGGGTAGTTAAAGGATATGCGAATCCACATCTGATTCGTTCCGAATTTGGCTGGGAAATAGATGCTGTGGGGCTGCGCAATGCTTTAAGAAGATTAGCTTATCGTTATGATTTGCCTATCATTATTACAGAAAATGGGTTAGGCGCTTATGATAAACTAGAAGAAGACGGAAGTATCCATGATTCATACCGTATTGAATACTTAAAAAATCACATCGCCCAATGTCGTTTAGCGATCAATGACGGAGTCCATCTGATTGGTTTTTGCCCATGGTCTGCGATTGATTTAATTTCTACCCATCAGGGAATGGCTAAACGCTATGGCTTTATCTATGTAAACCGTGATGAACATGATCTTAAAGATCTTGGACGTTATCGCAAGGATTCTTTCTATTGGTATCAAAAAGTGATTGAAAGCAATGGCGAAATATTGTAATTTTAATATTCATTTTTCCTTCTTATAGGTCTATAATAGGCGTGGAGGGAAAAGTCATGGCAAAACAATTATGGTTAGTTATCGAAGATAATCAATATACAAGAGACACGATGAAAGAGTATTTTAAAACAAGTGACGTTGAATTATACTGTACAACAGAGCAATATATCGAAACTGCGCTTAAAAAGAATACCTTTAATATCGTTTTAGCAAGTTTTCAATATTTAAAACACCCAAACCTGATCACTTATTTTAAGGATTATCGTTTGCCGGTAATCGTTTATGATGTTGCTGAAGGGGAGCGTGTAAAAGAATTTGAACAGCAGCATGTCGATAAGCTGATGTATGGTCAGATCAATTATGGACAAATGCTCAACATTGCTCATCAATTGATTAAAGATTATGAGCCAACCAGACAAGAGATCCTGCATTTCAAAGATTTAGAATTGAATGTCAGTACCTCTAAGCTGACAGTGGGGAATAAAGAAGTCTTAATCAATGATAAAGAACTGTTGATTCTTGATCTTTTGATGGCACATCCTTATCGTTCGTTCACCGCAGAAAAGATGAAAGAAATGCTGTTTAGTGAAAATGCAGCAATCACTATCGATTATATTCAAGGATTAATCAGTACTATAGAAAAAAAATTAGCCTCTGCACATCCTGATGAAAAATATATTACTAATATTTGGCAGACAGGATATAAGATGGTGGTAGATTAACTTTTTGCTAAGCAAAAAGTTTTTCTTATTCTCAAAATAACACGCCCTTTAGAAGAGCTTTGCTATAATGGGGTGAGGTGAAAAAATGAAAAAGGTCATATTTTTTGATATGGATGGCACATTGTTGTATCGTGAAAACGAGAATGATGCGCCTGTCATTAGTAAAAAAACACAGGAAGTATTAAGAAAAGTACAAGAAAAAGGGCATTTAATCTTTATTGCAACAGGAAGACCCTATGCCTTTTTAGATAAAGATGTCGTGGATTTCGGCTTTGATGGGTACGTATTATCCAATGGCGCAGTAGTTTTATACCATGATCATCTGCTTTATCATGCGCCAATGAAAAAACAATTAGTAGAAGCTTTAATTAATGATTTTGAAACACGTAGGATCGAATATATTATGCAGACAAAAGAATATTCTTATATGAATAAAGAGAATAAACTGATGAAAGCGTTCTATGATCGCTGCAGTGTCAATTATGATTATATAAAAACAGAAGATTTTACTCCTCATCAGCTGTTGGATGACATTGTAAAATTAGAGATGCTTCCGGTTGGGGAAGATAATATTGCTTTTTGCCGCAGTTTGGAAGGAGACGATTTTGCGATGATGGGAAATCCTCCGTTTACCTTTGAGCTGTACTCTAAGAACATATCAAAAGCGACGGGGATATTAAAAGTGCTGGAAAAGCTGAATATCGATGTTCAAGACAGTTATGCCTTTGGAGACGGACCGAATGATATTGAAATGCTTCAGACCGTAGGACATGGTATAGCAATGGGCAATGCACCAGAACATGTTAAAGAACATGCAGATGAAGTCTGTCTGCCGGTAGATCAGGATGGCGTAGCCTGTAAACTAGAAGAATTATTTTTATAAGATGGATCTTAGGATCCATTTTTTTGTTGAGGGGAATAATAATTGATAAAATAAAAAAGTCGGATTGATCCAACTTTTATTCAAATACTTCATTTGCAATCGCAATCACATGTTCAAGCTTAGCCCATTGCTGCTGCTGAGTGATATGATTGCCTTCCTGCGTAGAAGCAAAGCCACATTGCGGAGACAGGCACAGCTGTTCTAGTGGAATATATTGACTGGCTTCCATAATTCGCTGCTTGATTGCTTCTTTATCTTCTAAATCAGCGGTTTTAGTCGTGATTAAACCTAATACCACTTTTTGATTACGAATATATTTTAATGGACTGAAATCACCTGAACGTTCATCATCATATTCTAAGAAAAAACCATCAAAGGCATCAATAGAAAATAATCGTTCAGCAATAACATCGTAAAACCCCTCATAAAGCCATGAGGACTGGAAATTTCCTTTACAGATATGGAAAGTAATGATCATATCTCTTGGTTTTACTTTTAAAGCCGCTTCAGTAATATCCCCAAACTCTTTAATCAACTGATCCGGCTGATAACCGCAGGCTTCAATCTTTTCTCTGAAAACAGAAGAGAAAAGAGCGCCCCATGATGTATCATCGAATTGCAGATAACGGCAGCCAGCATCATAAAAGGCTAAAATAGCTTTCTGATAAGTTTCAATAAGATCTTTTCTAAAATTCGCTAAATCTGAATAAACCGGATTTTCTTTATACTGCGGTGAAAGAATTAATGCATCTAAATAAATCATATTAGGTCCCGGTATCGTCTGTTTGACTAGAGTATCTCCGGCGATTTTTTGAGTGAGACGGAAATGTTCTAAAAATGGATGCTTTTCATTAAAAGAAATAGAACTGCTGATATAGCTTCCCTGTACTTTCATTTCTTTTCCTTGAAAACCGGTAGTTACCTTATCATATACGGTAATGCCGTTTAATGCCTGTATGAAGTCTAAATGCCACCAGCGACGGCGAAATTCTCCATCCGTAACGGCTTTTAATCCAAGATTTTTTTGTTGATCAATCAGTTTTTTTATTTCCTCATTTTCGATAATCGTCAATTCTTCTTTGGTAATAATGTGGTTAAAATAATCTTCACGAGCCTTTTTTAAACGTTCCGGTCTTAAAAAACTCCCCACAATATCATATTTAAATGGTGCTTTATCCATCCTGTATTCCTCCTTTTTACCATCATAGCATGATTCCTAGTTATGATATAATTCATAATAAATATCACTGACTATAGGAATAAGCTATACCTCATTTCAAAAATATGATAATAACCGCTTTAAATTGGGGAATTATGCTATAATATTTAAAGTTGATGGGGGGAAGATATATGTTAGAAATACATGAATCCGGTGAGGATTATTTAGAAACAATCCTCGTTATAAAAAATAATAAAGGAAGTGTGCGAGCTATTGATATTGCGAAAGCACGCCATTTTTCTAAGCCAAGTGTCAGTCGTGCCGTCTCTGTTTTAAAGGAACAGGGGTATGTCGATGTGATAGAGGGAAAGATAGAATTAACTCCGGAAGGACGTCAGATTGCCGAGGATATTTATGAAAAGCATCAGCTGTTAATGGCGATGTTAATGCGTTTAGGTGTAGATGAAGAAACAGCAGCTATGGATGCCTGCAAAATCGAACATGCGTTGAGTCCTAAAACATTTACTTGCTTAAAGGCACATTTCAAGGAGAAATGAGAGGATCATTTCTTTTTTTGCGTCTTAATTGACAAGACTTATTGTGCAATGGTACGATTCGTTTATCTTAGATAAATAGGGAAGTGATGAAAATGTCAACTTTTATAGTTGCTTCACTGTTAGTTATTGCGGTTGCCATCTGTATCCGTAAGATGATAAAAGATCATCGCAGCGGACATGGCTGCAGCGATTGTGCAGGATGCAGTAAAGCAAAACAATGCCAGCATAAGAAGTAAAGGTTTCATATTTTGTTTTATCTGTGTATAATAAAGATAGAAAAATGTCGCTATATACAATATAAATCAAAATAGAAAGCTTGGTGCAAAATGAAAAAACGAATTAAGGATAAGTCGGGGTTTACGCTTATTGAGTTAGTAGTGGTATTGGTAATCATTGCCATACTATCTGCGTTAACGATCCCTGTAGTAACTGGATATATAGAAGATGCAAATGATCAGAAGTTTATATCTATGGCAAGATCAGACTACGTAGCCTTAACCATCGAGATTGAAAAAGGCAGATTAGATGATAGTCTAAAACTTACTGATCCTATTCGACCCGATGCACCGATTAGTCATCGTGTTAGTTTGAAAACGGCAATTCCCCCTGAAAAGCTGAGGGAGTTATCAGGAGATGAGAATTTAGCGGACTATACTGTGGGATATGAAAAACGGTATAGCGACGGACGTTCATGTGAACCGGAGGAAACATTATGTCCGGTCTTAGTTTATGGATTCAAGCTGAAAGATGGAAATAAATTAAAGTATGTTGCGGTTGTTCCTAACCAAAGAGCAGAGATCATTACAGAAGAAGATTATAATAATCTGAATATCTACTATTATGAAAATTTTAGCTAATGAAAATAGTCCTCATTTGAAGACTGTTTTTTTATTGATAAACGGCTTTACTTCCTTATTGGGAATGTTTATAATAAAGGCTGGATATTATAAGAAAGGAATTATTGCTTGATGTTTAATGTAAATACGCAGGATATTGTTGCAGACCGGGAGGTTTGCGTACTCTAAATCTGATGCAATACCTCCCGTTGGTTAGGTGTTAACTAAAGGAGGATAGTATGAAGAAATTTAATAATAAAAGTAATACAGATATCAAGCCATTTATATGTAAAGTATGTGGAAAAGAAGTGACGATAGAAGGAGCAGGCAGTCTTCATCGCAATCACTGTCCAAATTGCTTATCCAGCGTTCATTTAGATGATATACCGGGAGATCGCTCAGCAGAGTGCGGCGGTATCATGGATCCCATTGGAGTTTGGGTAAGAAAAGATGGAGAATGGGCAATTCTTCATCGCTGTCGACGCTGCGGACATATCCGTTCTAATCGGACAGCAGCAGATGATAACCCATTAAAAATTATGTCAATCGCTTTAAAGCCTCTGACAAACCCGCCTTTTCCAATCGAACGATTAAAACAAATCGCTGAATTAAATGGTTATAAAGATGATGAATTAGATTAAAAATAGTATTTAAGTGAAGGATTAACCGGAGAATAAGAAGTTCAACGGTTTTTTCTTTTTTATATGATGTAATACGAAAGAGGAATAATAATGTTTTTTTAGTTGACATATAAAGTTAGCTTATGCTAATATATAGATGGTTAGTTAAAGCTAACCGAAGCTTAGTGAATTAAGCATGAAATATTCTCCTATTTCATCCACTGCATGTCCTTTGATTTTTCCGAATGCTTATAATAATATTATGTGCAGTGGTGAACATTGATGATCTGTCATTTTTGCTAGTAAATGATAGGCATTAATACGATATTCTTGACGAAAACCTGTTTATACAGGTTTTTTTCTTATATATTCCATGTTACTATGGAAGCAGGTGATAAACATGTTAGTAGATAAAATCAAAAACTTAGATAATTTAACCCAGCAGGAAACCTATGTGGTGCAATATATTTTAGAGAATCCGCAAGATGTTTTAAGAATGAACTGTAATCAGTTAGCAAAAGCAAGCCATACCAGTGCTTCAACAATCATTCGCTTATCTCAAAAGGCAGGGTATAAAGGCTATAGTGAATTAAAAATACAATATGCCAGCGAGTATTCTCACATGCAGCAAATGGAAGAAGAATTAAAGCCAATTCCTTATGAAAAGGAAAGCACTATTGATGATATTATTCAAACAATGCCGCTTATTTATACTAAAGCCATCGATTTCACAAGTTCGATGTTGGAAAGAAATAAAATCATTCAAATTATCAATCGTTTAAAGCAATCGGAACGCATAGAAATTTATGGTGATGGTGTCAATTATGAATTGGCAAAGATTGCGGCTTATAAGTTTGAAGAAGTCGGGGTATCGGCATATGCCTATACCAGTGCTAACTGGACACACGTGAAACTATTGGAGAAAAATAAGACCAATACAATCGCTATACTGATCTCTCATACCGGAAAGAATCCGGGAATTATTGACAGTGCTAAGCGTTTAAAAGATGCTCATATCTTTATGGTTGGCATTGTTGGAACAAAAAAATCATCATTAAGCAGATGGTGTGATACTTCTTTGCAGATTATGACGACACGCAATACACTGGAATTTTCCAATGTGATGTTTACAATGTCAACGCAGTATATATTTGATATTATGGTGGCTTCTTTAATGATTCAGCATTACGATCATCTAAAGTCGATTACCGAGGAATTAAGAGAAGCCAGAGAGCAGTGGGGGAAAGAAGAATGAGTCTGTTCAATGAACGGATCAATGGCTGGGAAGCATGGGCAAGGGTATATCAGTCGATCCCTGCCTTTTCTGCATTGATCGCTTCGATTTGGAACGAAAATGGATGGACGATGGCACCTATTGAACATTGTCAGGCAGGGACTAACGCCGTATTTAAAGTAGGGGATAAGATTATCAAAATCTTTGCCCCGATGGAATCGGGGTATGATACCCGTCATGATTACGAAGGAGAAAGGGCAGGATTAAATTATGCACAGTCACTTGTTCCCACTACAACGATTCTATGTCAGGGAATATGCAGTGACCATTATGTATTTCGTTATTTAGTTTTGACATACATTGATGGAATCCCGCTTTCACTAAAAATGTTTGGATATGATGCAAAAACAAAAGTAGAGTTAGGCAGACAGCTAAGAAAGCTGACAGACCGTCTCAATCAGTCCGGTGTATTAAAATCGGCAGATTATCTTGAACAGGCAAAACTTAATCCACGCTGGCAGATTTTTCCTGATGCTTTTCAAAAAGAGAGGATTAAGTATTTAGATCAGTTTTCAAGCGGTTCGCCTGTTTATGTTCATGGGGATCTCAATGGGGATAATCTCATCATTGACCATAACCGGCAGATTCATATAATCGATTTTGCCGATGCCTTAATGGCACCGATTGAATATGAATGGGCAGTTATTATCTGCGAATTGTTTCAGTTTGATAAAGACTATCTGACTGGCTATTTTGGATCCCTTACTATTGAACAGTATATAAAAATCTGTATAAAGGGTCTCCTCATTCACGATTTTGGGGCAGACATTATTCGTGACCGCTTAAAAGGTGTGGAAGAAATATCAAGTATAGAAGTTCTTATGCAAAAAATTAGGGAGAAGCTGGAGGAAAATTTCAGCTAACTCCCTTTTTTTATTTTAAATTTGGATATTTCAACCAATTATGAAAATCACTATTCAAAAATACTTCACTAAAGTTATAATAAAAACATATATGGAGGTAAAAAAATGGAACAAACAAGAAAATTTCCCGAAGGTTTTTTATGGGGTGGAGCAACTGCTGCTAATCAGGTAGAAGGTGGCTGGAAAGAAGGCGGAAAAGGACTTTCTGTATCTGATTGCGCCCGCTCTCATTTAGATGTTGATGTAACGGATTATCAAAAACATAATGAAATTACGACAAAAGATATTGAAGAAGCAATGGCTACAGACGATGAAGTATTTTATCCAAAGCGTCATGGTGCTGATTTCTATCATCATTACAAAGAAGATATTGCCTTGATGGCAGAAATGGGATTCAAGGTTTATCGTATGTCGATTGCTTGGTCACGTATCTTTCCAAATGGTGATGATGAAAACCCTAATGAAGAAGGATTAAAGTTTTATGAAGATGTTTTTAATGAATTAAAAAAATATAATATTGAACCCTTAGTGACAATGTCTCACTACGAACCGCCATTAAATTTAGTTTTAAAATATAATGGCTGGTATTCAAGAGAAGTCATTGGCTTCTTTGAAAAATATGTAAGAACGATTTGTACTCGCTACAAGGATCACGTTAAATATTGGCTGACATTCAATGAAGTAGATTCTATGATTCGTCATCCTTATACAACGGGGGGACTTGTGCGTGATCGTTTTGAAGGAATGCATTGGGAAAGCGTTATATTCCAAGCGATGCATCATCAGTTTGTTGCATCCGCTTTAGCGACTAAAATCTGTCATGAAATCATTCCCGGATCAATGGTGGGATGTATGCTGACAAAATTAACGTTCTATCCTTATACATGCAAACCGGAGGATGTTTTACAGGCTCAGCAGGATATGCGAAGCACGTATTGCTATAGTGATACACAAGTATTCGGAGAATATCCGGCTTATCTAGTATCCAGATTTAAAAACAATGGGGTGGTTATTCATAAAGAACCTGAAGACGATGCAATCATGAAAAAATATCCGGTAGACTTCGTTTCTTTCTCTTATTATTCTTCATCATGCGTAGCGGCTAAAGAGGATGAAGGAATTGAAAAGACTGCCGGAAATACAATTTTCGCAATTAAAAATCCACATATCCCAAGTTCTGACTGGGGATGGCAAATTGATCCGATTGGGTTAAGAGTCTCAATGGTAGATCTTTATGACCGCTATCGTAAGCCTTTGTTTATCGTTGAAAACGGATTAGGGGCTAAAGATGTTTTGGAAGCAGACGGCAAGGTGCATGATCCTTATCGTATCAATTACTTTGACGCCCATTTTAAAGAAATGCTGAACGCTATTGAAATTGATGGGGTAGAATGCTTAGGTTATACCTCATGGGGATGCATTGATTTAGTATCAGAATCAACGAAACAAATGTCTAAACGCTATGGTTTTATCTATGTTGATGCTGATGATTATGGAAAAGGAACCTATGATCGTTATCGCAAAGATTCGTTCTATTGGTATAAAAAAGTCATTGAAACAAATGGCGCATGTTTATTTGAAGACTAGCTATCGCTGGTCTTTTTTTGTTATTTCTTTACTTATTTCAATGAAATCTTTGAGCGCATCAGATAGCCATTTATCCTTATGATAGATCAACTGGGAAACAATGTTGAAATGAACGGGGCAGTTAATTTGTACCAATTCATTATGACTAAGTTCTTTTTGCACCGCTAACTGCGGAAGAATACACGCACCTAATCCACTGAGAACAGTTTGTTTAATGACTTGCAGGCTGCCAGTCTCCAAAAGTATTTTGGGAGTAATGGATGCCTCATTAAGTTCTCTTTCAAACTGTTTCCTGTAACAGCAGGATTTACTCGTTAAAATAAGTGGCAGATCTTGAAGGTCATGGATAGAAACATGCTTCTTATTAATAAGAGGATGGGACGGGAGCGCCCACATATGAACGGGTTCCTCGATTTTCAAAGTGGTAATAATATTTGGGTTTTGAATAGGTATATCTAAAGTAAAAGCAATATCAATCGAGTTATCCCCTAGCAAAGAGATAAAGTCAGGTGTATCCAGTACTTTCAGGTAAATTTCGATTGCGGGATGCAATTGCCGGAATGTTTTAATGATGGCAGGGAGTCGATAAATACAGATAGATTCCGAAGCACCAATGGTTAAACGACCGCTGCTTTTATTAGAAAATTTCATCTCAATATCTTTCGATAAGTTCAGCATTTTTTGGGCGTAAGGTACTAATTCTTGCCCCGCCGAAGTTAAAGCAACACTTTTACCAATCCGTTCAAAGAGACGAACATTCAGTTCTTTTTCTAACTGCTGTATTTGAGAGGTGATATTGGACTGAGCATAATGAAGCTGTTCTGCGGTCTTAGTAAAATTTTTTATTTCACTTAGCGTAAGAAAGGTTTGTAAATGTTTTAATTCCATAAGTAGTCTCCTTATATCGATCACAAAATCAGATTATTATTATCAAAATAATCTATTTTTATGATAGCTAGATACATGCTATCATAGGGGAGACAGAAAATCAATTTAACTAGGAGGAATAGATATGGATACTGTTAATGTATTAAAAGAAGTCAATGATTTAGAAAGATTGTACGTGTATAAGAAAATTGGAGTGTTCAACCATCATGTATTAAGTGTTGTCCAAGTAGCTGATCGCACCTTAGATTTTCATGTGCATGAGGCATCTGATGAATTATTTTATGTATTGGAAGGCGGATTCGATCTGGAAACAGAAGACCACAAAATAAAAGTTAATACGGGTGAATTTATTATTGTACCTAAAGGTGTTTTACATCGCCCGGTTGTGACCACACTGACAAAGTTTTTAATGATTGAGCTTGCCGGCACTTTAACAAAAGAAAACAGCGGCGAACTCTATGCCGATTAATTCATCTGCAAAAGAAAAGCCGTATCTCGATAGATACGACTTTGTTTATTCAAGTTCAAAGGCTCCGGTATATAATTGGTAATAACGTCCTTTTTGTTCGATTAATTCCTGATGGTTTCCACGTTCAATGATGCGTCCTTGTTCAAGCACCATGATGGCATCAGAATTTTTAACGGTAGATAAACGATGAGCAATGACAAAGACAGTACGTCCATGCATTAACTGATCCATTGCGGTTTGAATCAATGATTCCGTACGAGTATCAATACTTGAAGTAGCTTCATCAAGGATTAATACAGGTGGGTTTGCCACAGCGGCTCTGGCAATGGACAATAGCTGACGCTGTCCTTGAGAAAGACCGGCTCCGTCACTTGTCAGATACGTATCATAGCCATGCGGCAAATGTTTAATAAAGGTATCGGCATTGGCAATGCGGGCAGCTTCATAGATTTCTTCATCGGTAGCATCTAATTTACCGTAACGAATATTGTCTTTGATCGTTCCGGTGAAGAGATGAGTATCCTGCAATACCATTCCCAATGAACGGCGAAGATCATCTTTTTTGATCTTATTAATATTGATGTCATCATAACGAATCTTTCCGTCTTGAATATCGTAGAAACGATTAATAAGATTAGTAATCGTAGTTTTACCGGCACCGGTTGCCCCAACGAAGGCTAATTTTTGTCCCGGTTTAGCAAACAGACTGACATCATGTAAAACGATTTTATCATCGACATAACCAAAATCAACATCAAAGAATCGAACATCTCCGGTTAATTTGGTATAAGTGATGCTGCCATCGCTGTGCGGATGCTTCCATGCCCACTGACCGGTTCTTTTTTGAGACTCGGTAATATTACCCGTTTCATCGATTTCAGCGTTCACTAATGTGACATAGCCTTCATCGGTTTCAGGTTCTTGATCTAATAAATCAAAGATACGTTTTGCTCCGGCTAATGCCATGACGATAGAGTTAAACTGCTGAGTAATCTGAGAAATCGGCATGTTGAAACTACGTGTTAATTGCAGGAAAGAAGCAATCTTACCGATAGATAAGCTGCCGATACCGTTGATCGCAAAGATAGTTCCGGCAATGGCAGTAACGCTGTAAGTCAAGTGACCTAAGTTCGCAGAAATAGGTCCCATAAAGTTAGCGAAGCTGTTAGCACTGGTAGCAGAGGCACATAGCTGTGTATTTAAAGCATCAAATTCCTGTTTAGAAACATCTTCGTGACAGAATACTTTAACGACTTTTTGTCCGTCCATCATTTCTTCAATATACCCATTTAAATTTCCCAAGTCATTTTGCTGTTTCGTAAAGAAACGAGAACTTTGAGCCCCCACCTTACGGCTGGTGACGATCATGATCATCACCATGAATACAGTGATAATCGTTAGCTGCCAGCTTAATACGATCATTGAAATCGCCACACTGACGATCGTAATGGCAGAGTTTAAGATCTGCGGTATTGTTTGGCTAAGCAGCTGACGCAGTGTATCGGTGTCATTGGTGAAACGGCTCATCAATTCCCCATGTGTATGCTGATCGAAATAGCGGATCGGCAGACTTTGCAGATGTGTAAACATATCATCACGAATATGCTTTAAGGTTCCGTTCGCAACGTTAATCATGATGCGGTTGTAAATATAAGTTGTGACAACACCGACTAAATAGATAGCGGCAAGAGACATCAAGGCAGTCATTAATCCGCTCATATCCGGGTTTGTCTGACCAATGAACGGAACAATGTAGCCATCAATCAATGTCTGTAGAAATAGTGTTCCGCGAACATTGGCAAAAGCACTGATGATAATACAGATAACGACTGTCACAAAATGAATTTTATAATATTTAAAGAGATAACCAGAAATTCTTTTTAGTGATTTAATCGTATCTCCGCGTTTTGGTTTAGGTCCGGCAATAGGTTTCATTCTCATTCCTGATCATCTCCCTTCGTTTGTGATTCATATACTTCTTGATAGATTGCATTTGTTTTTAATAGTTCCTCATGTGTTCCGATGCCATTGATTTTTCCATCATCTAAAACGATAATCATATCGGCATCTTCAACCGAAGACACACGCTGAGCAATAATAATTTTTGTGGTATTCGGAATTTCTTCTTTAAAGGCTTTACGAATCAACGCATCTGTTTTAGTATCAACGGCACTGGTTGAATCATCTAAGATTAAGATCTTAGGTTTTTTTAATAACGCTCTGGCTATACATAAACGCTGTTTTTGCCCACCGGAAACATTAGTTCCACCTTGATCCAACATTGTATCGTACTTATCAGGGAACGTTTGGATAAATTCATCTGCCTGTGCCAATTGACAGGCATGAATAATATCTTCATCGGTCGCATTCGCATCTCCCCATCGCAGGTTCTCTTTAATCGTTCCGGAGAATAACACATTCTTTTGCAGTACCATCGCAACATTGTCTCTTAATGTTTCAATGTCAATATTACGAACATCCTGCCCCCCGACTAAAACCTGACCGCTTGTCGCATCATAGAGTCTTGGAATCATCTGTACTAACGATGTCTTAGCACTTCCGGTTCCACCAAGAATACCAATCGTCTGACCGGATTCAATTTTAATATTAATCTGACTTAACGCTAAATTGTTTGGATCTTTGCTGTAGCTGAAATCCACATTTTTAAATTCAATCGAACCGTCATTCACCTGAGTCAATGGAGACTCGGCATTTGTCAAATCACTTTCTTCATCCAGTACTTCAACAATTCTTTCTGCCGAAGATTTAGCCATTGTCACCATCACAAATGACATAGAGATCATCATCAGACTTGATAAGATCTGTGTAACATAGGTAAACAGAGACATCAGTTGACCGGTTTCCATAGAACCGCCAATAATAAATTGTGCACCAAACCAAGAGATCATAATGATTGTGAAATACATCGATAACTGCATGATCGGTGAGTTAAACGCCAGAATCTTTTCGGCATTGATTGAATATTGCTGTAATTCTCCGGTAGCGTTTTTAAACTTTTTATTTTCATAATCTTCTCTGACATAGGCCTTTACGGTGCGGATACTGGTTAGATTTTCCTGTACTACCAAGTTTACTAGGTCATATTTTTTAAACATCTTAACAAAATTAGGATGTGCACGTGTCATTATGAAATATAAAGCAATTCCTAAAAATGGAATGACAAATAAAAAGATAACAGATAAACGAGCATTTAATTGAAATGACATAAACAAGGCAAAGACGAGCATGATCGGTGCACGCACCAGCATACGAATAATCACCTGATAAGCGTTTTGTACGTTTGTTACATCGGTAGTCAGACGTGTAACCAGACTTGATGTGGAAAACTTATCAATGTTAGCAAAGGAAAAATCTTGTATTTTATAATAGATTGCCTGTCTTAAATTTTTGGCTACACCGGCTGAAGCAACAGCGGCATAACGCCCTGATAAAGCACCAAATAATAATGAAACAAGGGCCATGCCCATCATTATGATTCCAATTTTATATACATATGGAATATTGTTATTGGCTAAACCCACATCGATGATTTGTGCCATCATCATTGGGATTAGGACCTCCATGACTACTTCTAATGAAACAAATATAGGAGCAAGCAGGGAAGCTAACTTATATTCTTTTATATAAGCCATTAATTTTCTATACATCATATACCCCCTTCTTAAATATCATTCTAATCATTCAGCTTCGTCATCATTTTATTGATTACCTGCATAAAGACAGTGATTTCTTCAATGGATAGATCTTCCGTTAATGATGCTTCAAACTCATCAATGACTTCACCAATACGGCGTATTAAATCTTTAGCCTTTGTCGTCAGGATGATCTTTTTTAAACGGGCATCCTGTTCAACACTGACTCTTTCGATCAATCCATTTCTTTCCATTGTCTGTAAAACACTTGTTACCGAAGAACGTCGTATTTCAAATTCCTCCTCCACATCACGCTGATAGACATCATGACCGCAAAAAGCAATAAAATGCAGGATTCTTGACTGGAATCCTGTAAGATCACTGGTGATTGCTGTGATTTTCGCATCTACCGTACGTTTAATGTGATTAGATAAATTCCCGACTTCCTTACCGATTTGCACCATCTTTATGACCTCCTAAATGTTAGAATTCTAACATATTTTATCATTGCATAAATAGTTTGTCAATATACTAATATAAAAGATTTAATTTTATTTGTTTGCCCATACTACCTTTAAAGGGTGATATAAATGAAATTAATCTGGTGCGGACAAGGCACTTTAAGAAGCTATGATGCACATGAAATCCTCCATTGCAAACCGGAACGTCCTATTTATTGTGATGCTGATAAAAAGAAACTTTATCAAAATGTGATTGATCAAATTATGCAGTGTCCGGTAGAGCTTCGCTGGCGAATATTAAAATATAAGGATCAGCGATATTCCTTTGCCGAGGTTAAGAATGAACTTCATGGCGATAAAGAGTTTTTTTGCGGTCAGCTGCGTTTTATTCAGCCTGTGAATACGCATTTTATTTATTTGATTTTTGATAATACTTTAGAGAAAGATAATATTCTCTATCCTTATATACGTGTTATCTACTTGTTTCGCGAAGAATCCTAACAGTTTTTTCCATGTTTATTTCATCTTTACGCTTTAAACGCAAAAAGATATGACAGATTTTTTTCAATTTTTAAACATAACTTGATTATATAGGGATCCTTGATATGATGTTTAAAAAGAGGAGGAACTATATGAGTATCAAAGTAATTATTATGGACGTTGACGGGACGTTGACAAACAGTCAGAAGATCGTCACTCCTAAAACAAAAGAGGCATTAATGAAAGCACAAAAAGCAGGAGCTATCCTAATCTTGGCTTCAGGGAGACCGACTTCAGGATTGCGTGACCTGGCTGCAGAATTAGAAATGGATAAACATCATGGGTTATTGGTTGCTTTCAACGGATCAAAGGTCATTGACTGTGAAACCGGTAAAACCCTGTTTAATCAGGCAATGAGCGTTGAAGAAGGTAAAGCCGTCTTAGAACATATGAAAAAATTTGATGTAATGCCAATGATTGATAAGGGTGATTACATGCATGTCAATGATGTGTTTGCCGGTATGCTGGAAAATAATGGTAATCCAATTAACATCATTCAATATGAATCTCGCGGCGGTAAATTTAAATTATGTGAACAAGAAGATTTAGCGGCTTTTGTGGATTACCCGCTGAATAAGATTTTAACTGCCGGAGAACCGGGTTATTTGCAGGAACATTATAAAGAAATGATGGCACCTTTCGATGGGAAATTAAGCTGTATGTTCACTGCTCCGTTCTATTTTGAATTTACTGCACAGGGAATTGATAAGGCAAAAGCTTTAGATACAGTTTTAATCCCAATGGGATATAAACGCGAAGAAATGGTTGCTTTTGGAGATGGACATAATGATGCTTCCATGGTGAAATATGCCGGTACCGGAGTGGCTATGGAAAATGCAGTTCAGGATTTAAAGGATATTGCAGATGCGATCACACTTTCTAATGAAGAAGATGGTATCGGTGAATATCTGTATAAACATATGCCGGAAATAAATTAGTTTGTGATTAAATTCATAATCGATTATAATGTTCATGGGGTGAATACTCATGAACATTTTTAGTAAATTAAAACATATTACCGATTTAACCGATAATGAAAAAGCAATCGTTGATTATATTAAAGATCATACCGAGGATTTTATTCGTTTAAGCGCAACTCAGATCAGCCAGCAGTGCTATGTATCAACCTCTTCTATTTACCGTTTATGTCAAAAGGTAGGACTATCCGGTTTATCAGAGTTAAAAGTATTGGTTTCTGCTTCGATTGACAGTTATTTAAAAGAGGAAGAAGATTTTGATTACAATTATCCGATTAAGCAGCATCAATCTCAGTATCAGATTACGCATAAATTAAAAGAAGTCTATGAACAAACATTGATCTCTTCGCAGAACTTATTGGATCTTGAACAGCTTCGCTTAGTAGTCAACCAAATGAAAAAAGCGAAGACGATAGATCTCTATACCTCAGCGGGAAATCTTTATTTTGCGGAAAACTTCAAGTTTCAAATGCAGGAGATCGGTATTCAGGTCAATGTTCCCAATGAAGAATATCTGCAAAGATTAACAGCGTCCAGCAGCGATGAAACCCATCTGGCGTTTATTATTTCCTTTGGCGGAAGAGGCTTGCTAATGAATTATTTCGTACAAACCTTAAAGGCAGTGAAAACACCCATCGTTTTGATCTCTTCAACGCATGAAAATCCACTGATGAGCTATGCCGATTATCAGCTGTTTATGAGTTCCTATGAAAATCATTACAATAAAATCTCTTCTTTTTCCACGCGTCTGTCTTTACTGTACATATTGGATTGCTTATACACATGTTTCTTTGAATTGGATTATGAACGCAATGTGGAAAAGAAGTTAGCTTATTATGAACGTATACGAGAATTTAATAAATAATGGTGTATAGGATTGGGTAAAAAGAAATGAAAAGAATGAAAAAAGTAATAAAGGGTATATGTGTTCTGCTTGTCATCTGTTTAATTGCAGTGGTCGGGTTTGAAGGCTATAAGTATTTTAAGTATAAATCAGGAATTCCTATTCTTGGTTATCATAATGTCGTATCGGATGAGGATAAAGCAAAATATCATCGCGGCGATATTTATACGATGGCGGTTTCAGACTTTGAGAAGCAGATGAAGTATTTATCGGATAATCAGTTTAATACATTAAGTTTGGGTGAAGTGACAGAGTGGTATGAAGGAAGAATGGAAATGCCTTTAAAAAGTGTAGTGATTACCTTTGATGATGGCTTTGAAACATTTAATACAATCGTTAAGCCAATCCTAGAAAAATATAATTTGAAAGCGACCTGTTTTGTCATCGGAGTGCTATGCCAGGATGAACCGGATTTCTATGAATATTTAAAACAGGATCAGTTAGTGAATACTCAAAATGTAGAGTACTATTCTCATTCCTATAATTTGCATGTCAGTACAGGGATGTTTGAAAAGAAAATTGAGACTCTGACAACAGAGGAAATTAAACAAGACTTTGCAGCCAATAAAGGAATTGTCGATGATCGTTATTTTGCTTATCCGTTTGGGCGCCCATCGAAAACATCAAGAGAAGTCTTAGTTGAAAATGGCACGATTATGGGCTATGGCTATGCGCAAAACAGAAGAGCGACACGTAGTGATGACCGATATTTAATGCCACGTTTTCTGATGTACAGCTTTATGAATATGACATGGTTTAAATGGATCGTTGATTAGAAAGCGCAGGCTTTCTTTTTTTGTTTGACACCTGCAGAAGACACTTTTATAATAATGACAGCAAGGAAAGGATGGAATATAATGACAAGACCTAAATTACACTTTACACCGACTAAAAATTGGATGAATGATCCTAACGGATTCATCTATTACAAAGGCGAATACCACCTTTTTTATCAGCATTTTCCTTATGATACAAAATGGGGAACAATGCATTGGGGTCATAAGGTATCCCAAGATTTGGTTCATTGGGAAGATAAAGGCATCGCTCTTTACCCAAGCAAAGATTTTGATCGTAACGGCTGCTTTTCCGGATCGGCTATCGAGATCGATGGGAAAATGTATCTTTACTATACAGCAATCGCTTACGATCAGCTAAATCCTGATAATATTCATGTGACAGGCAATAAAATTATTGCTAGTCAGGCATTGCTGATCAGTGATGACGGCATTCATTTTGATAATGATAAAAAACAAATGATTATTCCGGTATTCCAAGAAGGTCAGATCGGGCATCAAAATAACACAAGAGATCCAAAAGTGTGGAAAGAAGAAGATACTTATTATATGGTATTGGGAAGTCAGTATGAAGATAAGACGATTCATGAAATGCGTGGGGAAATTTTAGTTTATACGAGTCATGACGGTATTTGCTGGGATTATCAAAATCGTTTAATAAATGCGGATTTTGACAGTAACATGTGGGAATGTCCGGATCTATTTAAAATAGAGGATCAGTATGTATTGATTATGTCACCGGAAAATACGATTAAAGACGGAATCAATTACCCTAGTCATGCGATGGTCAGTTTAGTGGATTTTAATCCTGATACATGTGAGATCACGATGAATAATGACATGTACTTTTTAGATTATGGATTGGATGTCTATGCCCCTCAAACGACATTGGATAAAGATCATCAGCGTGTGGTGATCAATTGGCTGCGTATGCCATGTCCAAGTGAAGACTTAGAGTGGAATGGAGTATATACTTTTCCAAGAGTGATGACCATCAAAAACGACCGCATTTATTTTAGTGTACATCCCGAAGTGGAAAAACAGTTTAGTCAATCTGTCAGTCAGTTTACATTAACGAATGCTATGAAGATCAGCGTTGATGTGAAAGAAGGAAGTCATTTGGATATCGGCGGCTATAAAATTTGGATTGAAGATCAGCGAGTACACACCGATCGCCAGGAGGTCTTTGTCCGCGAAGCTAAATTATTCAATAATGATACGAAAGCCGGTACAAAATTTTCAACACCAGTTCTTCAAGATGGCTGTCATTTGGATATTTATGTGGATACACAGGTCATTGAAATATACGTTAATCATGGAGAATATGTATTAAGCAATGTCGTTTATGGCATGAAGGAGTATTTGAAATACGAAAATATCGCAGATCTTGTGATGTTTGAAGCAAAATGAGGGTAAAACCTCGTTTTTTTGTTGGAAAATCTTCTCTTCTTCTTAAGTAATTTTTAATATCTTTTGTATATACTATCTATAGCGTAAATCTAACAAAAGTGTAAGAAATATGTCAGGCTATAAAAGCTATAATATACATGTAAAGAAACAGGAGAGATGGTTATGGAAAATAAAAACATAAAAAGATGGACACACTTCATTACAGTGATCGTTATTATATCAATGGGATTGTTCTTATATTATGGCTTAGAAAATAATTTGTTTAGTGATATGGAAAGCTTAAAACAATTTATTGCTGAAGGTGGAATCTGGGGACCGTTGATCTTTGTTTTAATTCAGATCATTCAGGTGGTTATCCCGATTATTCCCGGTGGAGTCAGCTGTGCTGCCGGCGTTGTTTTATTCGGACCCTGGGCAGGCTTGCTTTATAATTATGTAGGGATCGTGATTGGTTCATTTATTAACTTCTATTTGGCAAGAAAATATGGAACAACATTAGTAAAGTCTTTCGTCAGTGAAAGTACGTATGATAAGTATTCGAACTGGCTGGATAAAGGAAAGAAATTTGATAAGTTTTTTGCTTTGGCAATCTTCTTCCCTGTTGCGCCGGATGACTTTTTATGTATGCTAGCAGGGTTAACCAAAATGTCATTAAAGAGATTCTCCGCTATTATATTATTAGGAAAACCGGCTTCTATTGCGATGTACAGTCTGACACTGATCTATGCAGGCAGCTGGCTGGAAAAATTTATTTCATTAGGATAGATATAGTGACCGCTATATCTTTTTTTATATTCTGTTTTGGTTTATGATAAAGATAAGAGAAGATATTGATGTACATTGAAAAGGAGGGCATTAAAGTGGAAGATAAAAAAATTACCTGTCCGGTTTGCGGACATGATGTCATGAAATCAGGCAGGTTAAATCCACCGGCATATGTCGTTGAAATGAAGTCGATTGTAAATTTAAAACGCTCGGAGGTGCATGTGACATTCTGTGCAAAATGCGGTGAAATTATCAGTATGAAAGTAGCCGATCCTCATAAATTCTAATTTGAGCTGAATCTGTCTGTTAAAGGCATGATTCAGCTTTTAAGCTGTATAAATTATAAAGTTGCGTGAAAAAGCAGCGCGGTTGCGCAATAGTTGGTAGTAAAAAGCATAATATTTTGATACGTTGTAGAAGGTAATAGGGGGAATACTATGACAATCGGAGAAAAGATAGGGGAACTAAGAAAACTTAAAGGTGTTTCACAGGAAATTTTAGCCAGTGAACTGGGGGTCAGCAGGCAAGCTGTTTCAAAATGGGAGCATGGACTATCAAAGCCTAGCACAGAAAATTTAAGATGTTTAGCTGCTTATTTTGACATAGATTTAGAACAGTTCTTAGACTTAAATACCAATATTGGCATTGTTTATGATTCACAGGCAATCTTGCTTGATGTAGTGCATAATAAAAAGAATATAAAAACAGCAGTTGCTTTGGTCAGTTTATTTTTAATCACATTTATTCCGGCAGTCTATTTGAAGATCATTGACTTTGATCAGTCGGTCACATTATTGATAGCCACTGTTTCCGGAGGAATTATGTTTATCTTAGCTTTATTTATCATCAGTTTAGTCATGCGCTATGTGTATAAGGACTGCATAAACAGAGGCATTCGTCCGTGGTTTTTTGTAATCCTCTCAATAAGCATCGTCGGACTGGTGATCTATTTATTATGTCGAGATTCTATTTCTAAACATTCGATTGAAAATAAAAAGGAGAAGCAGGCATGAGCGGAATAAAAAAGATAAGTATTGTTTTTCTTGCTTTTATAGTATTGTTTATTGGTAATTTGTTTGTTGGAGGGTTACTGGCAACTCAGCGTATGTGGCTGATTTTAGATGGATTCTGTGTCATTATATCGATCTGTTTATTATTAAAATACAAACTTCCTGATGTGAATAAAGTTATAATCGCATTCGGGCTAAGTATATTAGTAGCCTTGTCATATCTATCAAATGTCATGATTAATTCTCGTTCGATGCTGATGAATCCAATCATAACGTTCATTGGTATATTAGCTGTATACAGTACCTTTAATCATTATCACAAACAGGCACTGCCTTTTATCAAAAACGGGAAGTATCAACCGCTCATTACTGTTTTGTTAGGACTGAGCATCGGCGTTTTATTAGGCACTGTCAATTTAATCCTTGCGAGTCAGCCGGTGGCATTTAACTTTAGTATTTATAATTTACTGGGGTCTTTCAGTCCTGCCATTATGGAAGAATTGGTCATGAGAACACTGTTTTATGCCCTATGCCTGCATTTTTTTAAAGGCAGGATAGAATCAAAAGCTCAGCATCTGATATGCCTTTTTATGATGGTAATGCCCCATGTCCTCATTCATACACCAAACCTTTTTATTCAGCTGGGATTAATAGGGGGACTGATTAATACATTGATTTATGTTGCTTTATACGGCTTGCCTTTTGCCTTACTGCAAAAGAAATGGGATCTTTCTTCGACGATGTTAGCGCATGGCCTTGTCGATTTCCTACGATTTTGTTTTGTCGGATTGCCGGGTTAAACAGAATAATGTGTTTAAATTAAGGATTAGTACAAAACACAAAAAGCAGTCATTTTACTTATAAAAGTAAAGTGGCTGCTTTTTAATTTGAATGTTATCCCAAGCGGTCATAACGTATACATTATGAACATATATATTTAACAAAAAATAAGCGTATAAAAATCATTAAACCCTACTAATTTAGTACAATTTTTACTAAAAATTAACGTTTGACTTTACTTTTAGAGTATGATTAAATTAAATAGGAAAATAGATAATTAGTGTATTCACAACGTATACAATTTGAATTAATCCATATAGTAGCTTATAGGTCATTTTAGAAGAAGCTAATAATTAAATACATATCTTATATTTGTATAAAAAACAAATATTAAACTTATTATTTTTAATATCAGATTTATATGGTTGATAGCCTGTATGTGAATTAAATAACATGTATGCGTAAAATTTCATATATTAATATGAAATAATTGTGGGTAAATAGCGAATATTGTTAGAAATTAGAGATTTTCACATGTTTTAATACATAAAAATAGGTTTATATTTCCAAATTTTATCATCAGATTATGTGATATTTTGTTTAATTATTTTCAATTTTTTACGTAAAAGTCAGAGGTGCAGCAAGTCATCTTCAAAAGATTTAATTTTATATAAAAGGAATCATTGATTGAATTTTATAATTCGAATCAACTTTTTTCGGTTTCAGATAGATATATGGTTAGGAAAAGAAAGGATGAAGGATTTATGGGGACTAAAAAGCGAATAGGTAAATTACTGAAAATGTGTATGCAGTTTGTATTGGTTTTTGCCATATTATTTTCAGCGATGGAGTGGAATGGATTTAGCGTTTACGCTGAAAATCAGGAGAGAACGGGTGCGACTTGCGACACGATTGGACGCCCGGGGGTAAAGGTATCCTTGAAAAAAGTATCTGGCGGAATAGAAACCAGCCAGATGATGACATCTCTGATCGGTAAAAAAGAAGAACTGATTGTCGATGTGGTGATGGATGCTGAATTTGATAAAGGAGAAGCATTAGGACTGAGCCTGCAAATGAATCTTCCTTATCTGTATTATGGAGCTTCAAAAGAAATCCTTTACAGTACCAATATTGAGGATGTGCCTATTGACCAGCGCGGAGATCAGCTGATGGGGATTCAGGCACGTATTGTTTCCGGAGGAGATTTTGATGCGACAGACAACACAAAACTCTACAAGGGATCTATGCAGATTACCAGTGCTGCTACAGTAAAACCAAGTGCACCGCAGACTGTTCGAGTTGCACTGAGTTTTTATGGCCCTGTACCGGAAAATGCTGCTGTTTCAGTTGAAGCAGGGGGCGGATATAAAAAGTACGTAACCGAGGATTCGGTAAGCTGTGATGTGAATTATACTATCGCACCAGGTAAAAGTGAAAACAGTACCTATACATTAATCAACTCTAACTTAACTTGGGAGTCAGTTGTGGAACAAGTGGGAGAGCCTGTAATGTGGGATAAATACAACTACATGACCTATAAAGTGACCATGAAAAACACATCTGTGGATGAAGACAGTTACTTTGATTCCTTCGATTTAAACTTTACAGTGCCTTCCTTCAGTGAAAAGAGTTACGGGGTCTTGGATCAGGATATTATGGCATGGGTCTATAATGAGAATGGTGATCCAATCAAAAATGATGATCTCGAAATTACCGATAGAAGTTATGTCGGGGTTCCAAATCAAGGTGGTGTTTTAGTTTATGATGTAACGGGTAAAACCGAGGAAGAGTTAAAGAAATGGGATCTTGATACGTATACAAATGTTGATGATGATACGATTATTTATCACTATACGAATAATAGAATTATCAATATTCCAATAAAAGATAAGCGCATCAATATGGGAGAAGAACGTGTCTACTATGTTGCCGTTCCGTTTGCCAACAATTTCCCGGAAGCGCTGAATTACAGTTTCAGTACCAAAACATATCCAACGATTTACTTTGGGCAGGGGCTTTCATGGTCAAAGACATTAAATGATAATAATCATTTTGTTGCGCCCAGATCGGAACTGAATCATGAAAAATACTTGTTAGATGAAAATAATAATAAAGTCGATCAGTTGAATGTCGCTATCGGAGATACAGTGAACTACTATTTATCCGGATTTAATAATACCGGAAATATCCCAGTTTTTAATCCGGTTGTTGTTGATACATTGCCGGAAAACTTCGACTTGCAGAAACTAAGCATTGAATTGGATTATGACAGCAGTGATGCTTCATATGTTCCAACCCTAGAACAATGGTTTAAAACAGCGAATCTGATAGAATTTGAGTTTAAGGATGCTTCCGGAAATACCAGCTATGTTGATTTGGGCAGCTTTGCTCCATCAGGGGATACGAGTACTTCTAAAGTTTGGACACTGGATATGAACGGGAAGATTCAAAGCTATTTAGATACACATACCGGTTCAGAGTTTACCGGACATATGCGATTCAATTTAACAGAACGCGTTTATAAGAACGCTGAATTTAATGGCAGAATCGTTGTAAACGGGGTAGCTTCCATCTTACAAGAATATAAGAATACGATTGATACAAGTTATGAAATGTGGCTCTATACGGCTTCAACCACAACGGCTGAAGAAGGGTATATGATCACTCCAAAAGAAGTGACACAAGATCAGGCAACGGTAAAAACCGAACCCGGTGTGCCGATGATTTCAACCGATGGGTATCATTATAATTCTGCGAATGGGACTTATTTATACGGAGATCCTTTAGGAGTTGCCGTGAATGAAGCCAATTCCGGGTTCCGCTATCGTTTAGGAAACAACAGTATTTCTTCAATTATTCCGGCAGTTTTTGAATCAGGTAACCTGCTGAAAATGGTAAACGGAAAGTATTATGGATTAATCGCAGATTCTATTACCCTTTCTAAAGAACTGCTTGCTGTTAGTGAAATTGATTCCGTAATAATCACCGATACTTCGGGTAAAATCGTAACCCTTCAAAGTAATAAGCTTATCACAGACGGTGATGACAAGATCGTCATCAGTAAATCTCAATGGTCTGCTTTAGCTAATGTAAATAAAGTACGAGTTACTTTTAAGAAGTTTAATGCAAATATCAGTATTGCTGATGATATTAATATCATGATTAATGGGAAACCGAATCTAGTAGGAGAGTTAACAGCGACAGGATCATTTGAAACTAAATATAATAATCCGGCAGCTGACAGTAAAGCGACAGATAATGGGACTTTAAAAATCGAAGCGATTGCCCCTCAATTAACCGGGAAGAGCCACGATGCAGGTGGAAATTATTCATCTGTCAATACCCATGCGACCGGAAATCCGGCACGTTTAGGTGTTCCGAATAAAGAAGCGAATACAGGATACATCTTTGAAGTCAGCAATGCTTCAAATTCACCGGCGGGTGAAACGAATATATCTGTGGATTTGTCATCAAGTGTAGGTGATAAAAATATTTGCTCAACCTCATTCTTTGATAGTATTTTCAGAGGAGGAGCATGTCCGCAAAATGTTCATGGATTTGATGTCAGTGATGTCTATCTGTCAAGCAATCACGATCAAGTTGGCGCAATTGAACGTATAGAATTTTATGACTGGAATCAGGATTCTAGTAAGGATACCCCAGCGGTTTCAATTGATTTAGCTGATATTACGGTTTTATCTGACGGACGTCTGTTTATTGGTCAGGATCAGTTAGCGGCAATGGAAAGAATCATAGAGATCAAAGTGATTTTCTCAGATTTTTATGGACAGAGTGATAAAACAAATCCAGAAAAATTAATGATTCAGATTGATGGGACAACGGATTGGTTTGATAATTTAGATGCAGTCCTGACTTTTGAACCACAGAACCCAACGATGGCAGATCAGATTAAGACAGTCACTGCCGGGTTAACGGTAAAAAGACCATCATTGATGGTGCATACTAACATTTACTATTATGAAAATACTGCGGAAAAGTCATCTGCTGCCAGTGGAAACAGTGATGGGAACTTAACACGTTTAGGAATCCCTTATGACCGCAATTTTAAGTATCGAGTATCGATTGAAAATAAGGAAGTCTCTGTGATTGATGATGCCGATTTAACGATTACACTGCCAATTAACGATAAAAGCGGTGATGAAGCGCATACTGGTTTTCATACTACAAAGGTATTGATAAATAAAAAATTCTTTGAACAGTATACAACCATAAATTCAATAGCTTTATTCGATCGTGATCATTTAAACAATGGAGCGGAGTTTACCTACGATCAGACATCAAACACTTTTATTTCATCAGATGGCAAAACATTATCTTTTAATGCAGAAGGAGATTTAGCATTCAGCAAGGAGGATCTGACAGATTTTGGTATCTCTAACCTTGGTAAAGTGATCATCAACGGACAAAACATTAAATTAAAAGATGATAGTACAGCTGATGCTTGGATTGATTTCTATGGCTATTCGGATTCTAATTTTGGTACAGAAAATACTATTACAGCGCTGACAGAAAATTATCTGGATGGCATCCGTGATGATTCCTATAAATTAACTGCAAAAGACAGTTCTATCTCAACTGTGAGTAAAATGTATTTTGATACAATCCTAACGGCAGGATTCAAAGATAGTGAGCAGACACAGGATACAAATCGCTTCGATCAAACATCTACACAAGTAGAGGATGTTCGTTTTGGGTATCGCGATACCAGTGGCGGATACAGCAGCTCAGCTAACGATGGCAATAGCTTTAAAGATGACAGTGAGTTAGATATAGGTTATAAAGCGATCGGCTCATACATGCTGGATTTCAGACAGTATTTAAATGTCGGTACAAATTATCCGATCGACTCTAATCCACTTTCCGGATATTTAGGGTATGTCTCTCAGGAGCATCAGGGAATGAACTATATTTACACCCAGTCTTTCAATACTGCTGCAAATCTTGAGATGACTATGAATCTTCCGTCAGATAAGTTTGATACGTATTACATTAAAGTGGATCCACGTGCGATTGACTACTTGCAAAGCATCACCATCACAAGAAGTGATGGGACAACTCAAACATCTCAAACATTAGAAAGAGATGAATGGATAAGCAAGGTTGGCAATGGAATTGAACAAGACCAAAATAATCAGCCTTATTTCAGAATCAACCTAGCAGATGAGAATGCGGATTTGTATGAGACAGTGGCAGCCGGAAGTACAAATACAAGCTACTATAAATCACCGATTGATTATGAAGCAGTCAATCCGGTCACATCTATTGTCTTTAATTTAAATATTAATCAAACTGAATCCGGTGATGGCATTAATGCGAATAATCCTGATTTTGGTAGCTGGTATAATCCAAATGATCAGAAAACAAAATATATGTTTGAAGTTACCGGACGTTTCTATGAAACGGGGAAAGCGGAAGCAACAGCCTCTACAGAGTTAAAAGTAGGGGGTGACCGCAGTAAAGAAAGAGTCGATTCAGCAAATAATAATGTGCGTTCTAACTGGTCATATAAGAACACGTATCAATATAAGACAGGTTATTGGTGGAATGAACGTACGACACGTGAATATGATGCTCGTCATTTACAATCCACAGCATGGGTAAATGTCCGAAATGATAATAACCAAGTCTTAAAAGGGGTACATGACAGTCCGTCAATTAATCAAGATACTGATGTTGAGTATTCTCGCAAGGATTACTTTGCAGTCAGCTTTTATCGTGAGTCAGCAGCCGCTAATCATGATTACAAGTCCGGAAATAATGGCTGGACAAATCAGGATTTAGATGACTGGATAAATAAAGTATCATTTGCGGATGAAGTCTACTTAGAAGATACGCTGCCAAAGATAAGAAAAGATGATACTAATGAATACTACGGTTTCTTAACGGAAGACCTCTTGATCTCCGAAGAACTGTATAAATATATCGATCGCATTGAGCTGACAAAGCAAAAAGTGGTGAAGGATAGCGGATCAACGGCTGTACCGGATAGCTCTAACGGAATGAAAGGCTATAAGACAACTGTAGAACAGACACCGTTTATAACGTTAACACAAAGCGATTTGGGTACAAAAGATGCAGATAATTATTATAAGATTCTCTTTAAATACAAAGAAAAAGAGGCTGATGCTGTTTCAAATGCCGCTAATGAAATCGTCTTTGAACAGGATGATTATCTCTATGGCTATAAAATAGTCTTGAAAAATATTCCCGGCAATGCGGATTATGCCAGAGAATTGTTAGGCAATAATGATTTATTTGCTGCCGATCCACATGGAAACAGCAGTAAAGTGGATATTAAAGTGGGCGGATATGTTTATTTAATTAAGGATATTAATCCGGTCAGTGACGCTACCAATACCATTAAATCGACTTTAAAAAATGATTATGCCGATACATTAATTAATCAAAAGACAGATATTGCTTATCTGATGGGATTCAGAATGCCATTTAAAGCTGGATATAAGATTGAAGGGTTAAACAGTGAGACGACACAATTGGATTATGAAAGTGTGAGTGATACTGCAAATAATATTGAATCGAATATGACTCCGCATACTACAACTTTCGGTATCAAGGTATGGAATCAAAGCAATGGTGCTGATCCGATTAAAGATAAAGCGACAAGAATTAAAACGGTAGAAATCACAAATAATTTAGATAGCCGTTATAATTTAAAACAGATTCATATTCCGGGAGAATTTATTGATGGAACATGGTTTAACGTTACATCTGTAAAACTGAACTATTCATTAAGCTCTGGTAATGCCAGTACACTGTTTGATAATGATACAGGTAATGTGAATTCAAAAGATATCACACCATACCTAATCAAATCAGGAACCGATTATTATTTTGATGTAAATAAATTCATTGCTGAGATTGCCGGCTCACTGCCTAAATATACAGTCGATAATTCAGCAGAAACATATGTAAAGGAACATATTAATAGTTTTGTTGTGACGATGTCTGCGGTTAATCCGGATGTAGAAAAAGAAGAAACATTGCTGGCAGCATCTCAATATTTAAGTGTGGATAAGAATGAGGGATTTGCGATCACCTATGATGGCGTTTGGGCAGACCGTTCCGAAACAGATATCACGAATGATACATGGACTTCACAGTCACGCCCGACATTTGGAATGTCACCGAATAATTATCCTGCAATTTCAACGGCTACGACAACAAACGTTAAGTTTACAGCGGCGGATTTCAACGCTGAAAATTACCAGGGAAATATTACAGGAACGACAGGTACCAAAAATTACAACATAGCCAACTTAGTAGGAAAAATGGAAGTTGCAATCAATAGAGGAGCTGCAGTCAATGGGGCAAACAGCTTTGCCTATGATCGCAGTGAAAATGCAGATGGCACCATCGTTGAATTGCCGGTGGATCAAAAGCATATCGTTCCTTATGATTATATTGACTATACCCTTTCGATCAAAGCAAGCGCAGATTCTCCGATTCCGTTACAGCATGCAGACCTTCGCTTTACTGCACCGGACGGACAGCGTATTGTGGGATGGAAGATCAAAGCCAATGGTGCAGCAAATATTGATAGTGATGATATTACAGCATCTGTAAAAGGTGCGTCAGCAGATATCCCAATGCTTGCAGAACACTATTACCTGCAAGATAATGCTGGCACAGAAACGAACTATAAAGAATTAAATATCTCAATTGGGGATACCGCTAAGAGTGAATTAGAAAATCAGATTCAAGCAGGACAAGCTGTAGAAATTATTGTCTATACACAGATGAATGCAGAACTTAAAGATAGTGATGGGAACCCGGCTTTTGAAGGAAAAACAGTGACTGCAAAATATGAGGCTGTCTGTCAGCCTAAGCATACTTACAGCCAGTATTCGATCAGCGGAAATGGAAATAATACGGCTTACTATGGTGATAATTATTATTCAAGTGATAATGATGTCCTGTATTATCGTAAGAAAACGGATTTCTATCGAAAGAATGGAACACCTTATAAAGGAAACGATTATACTTCCATCATCACAAGTAAGGTTACATTTAAAGACTCTAATGACTTATATTTTGACTATTCTTTTACTGATAACACGACACAGTACGATGGTCAGAAGATGACATTGAAGGTCTCAGGTAAGGATTCTATTACGAATGCAAATGTAGATGCGGCAAATGATCTGCATCATGATATGGCAGAAATGATTTATGAAGTATCCTTCTTATCAAAAGAAACGACTTCTTCGGGAACAGAACGCTATTTTAAAGGTTTTGATCTGACTAAAAAACCGGAATTTAAGTATCCGGCAAACATGAATGAAACACAGCCGATCAAAGTAGAATATTTATTTGATGTGAATGGTGTGGATACTTGGATTGATGAGTCTTTGGTAGATGAACCATCTGATGCGAGAATGGCAGTTTTAAATACAGCTTATCTTGTTACGGAAGCAAAAAAGATTCGTTGGACTTACTATGATGTTCCGGCGTTCGGAACGGATGGAAAAGAGATCATATTTGCGACAATTTCAGACCCATTTGTTTTTGAGGGATTGGGACGCTACAACGATATTCGTGAAAACGATACAACACCAATCAAAGATCGTTATACAATGGTAACAGAAGGTCAGGTAACACCGATTCACCAGCATAAAGAAACGATTGATAATACAATCGATGATGTAAAAACACCTATTACCTTAGATAATTCAGTGAACTACTATGGAGAAGGCGGAGATGAAACCTCCATTGCTCGTGAACGCCCAGTCTTGACTTATCAGACACAAATCTTTGATACACAGGAAAAAGCAGCTGCCAATTATGATGCAACAGCAATACAAAAGAAGGGCTATCGACCAAATGATACGATGTGGTATAAGGTTTCTGTCAACAACAATAAATTGAGTGCTGCTGAAGCGGCAGCAGGAAATCAAGGGGTATTATTAGATCCGGTCTTCTATGATAAAGTACCGGAATATGTCACTGCCAATATGAATAACTTACATGTGCGCTGGCTGGATGCTGATGGCAATGTTAAAACAGATGCACCTAAGATTCAAGTAAAAACGCTGATGAATGTGACGGCGCCTGATTATGGCGGAGACATGGTTGTGCCAAAATCTTCTGTAAAAGAAGGAGCAGGCGGTAACCTGACAGGAAAGAACTTTGATGATATTATACCGAATAAAGATAATTCAACTGAGATTCACTATACAGTGTATGAATTCTCTTTTGAAGGAAACGCTCGCTTAGAAGTAGGCGAACAAATTGAAATTTGGTACGAAGCAACAGCAAGAGAAGAAAATCTGCCAATGGTTTATGTTAATGACGGTGGAAATGTTTATCCGGAATATTATCCGAAAATGGGAGAATATTATCAGAATTCATTCAATCAGGGCAATTCAGGATCGATTGCTGGATGGCCATTAGTAGCTACGGGCAGAGGCGGATCTTTGGGAGATGGAAGAATCAGAGCAGTAGATAACAGCAATATTATGATGGATATGAGTTATCTCATTCATGATGTTGGGATCAGCGGAACAATCAATGCAAATGTTGATCGCTGGGAATTTTTAACCGGATCAACGACTTATATTCCGGGAAATGCCAGCAATAATCCAGGAACGACACGCTCAGCTTCAGTTTATGGAAACAATGGTGTACTGATGGACTATGACAGTGCTTCAGGCAGTGTTTATCAAAAGGTAAAATATGTTCCGTCAGTCACAGGAAGTGATTTAGATGTCATGCCTACGGCGACACAGTATCAGGGAACCGGAAATGCCAATCGTGATTTGTATCGATATGTTGTTCAGCCGCGAACCAATCTCAATGAAACTTCTTGGGACAACAAAGCAATGCATACACCGATCCTATGGTCAGAAGCAAGAACCCACTTACAGACCGCATGGCTTGCAGCCAGTTCTCAAATCATCCCAAATCAAGAGGCTGGTGAAACTGGGGTTCAATATACAAATCATGCTTTAGAATATTTAGGCAATGGTTATACTAAATATTTTGGCTGGAATAAAACCAATCCAAACTACAACTATTATGTTTATGACAACTATGGACAACATGCCCGTCATGCATTGTTCTCAGATGATTCTATTCCAACACTTGAATACGATGAATCTTATAAAGCTCGTTTATCGGCTTATAACTATGGGGATTGGTCGCTGGATGGCGTTGAGTTCATCTATGTACTGCCTAGAGGTGTTTCTCCGCAGTTTGATGATAGCGGCAATATTGTTGTAGGCGGAACAACATTAACAAGCGGAAATTCCTATAGCGGCGGATATACAGCGATTGATTCGGCAAATATTAGTGTTCAGGTTATTCAAGATCCAACCAACATTAATGCAGGTTATCTGTCACCAAAGAAAGTGCAGGATCCACTGCTGGTTCAAACAAACATGAATACAACCAGTGACAATTATGATGCAAGTAATGCGTATTATGATAATGCCGATGCACAGTCTTGGGTATTGAAGATTACAGTCAATCAAGATCTGAAAAAATGGTTTAACAGAGGCAGTGATACCGGTTATATCTTGAATGTGGATGTTAACTGCCATGTCGACAGTACGAATGAAAGTGAGTACTGGTATGATAAAGTATTCGCTAAACCAATCGATACCGATAATAGTTTATATTATCAGATTTATGATATGACCTCATGGCAGGGGGCTACGAAAGATAAAATCTATAAGACCGGTTATGGCTCATTAAGCACTCAGTTTGGTGGTATGGATTATTTATGGGATGGCTATGACAATGCTAATGATGTAGATTTAGTCACTAATTACAACAACGGTTCACCAAATATGCCTTATATCAATGGCTTCAATATTCAAAACAGTGAAGTCAGCATCGATACAGATGTAAATGGTGTAACAGTTTCAGGAAATCAAAAAGCCTATTATGGATCTGGAAATACAAGCACCTATGCCGCGACAGGAACGCGTGCTCATATGCGAAAACCATTGATCCGTACATGGACAACAATGGGAGACGATATTGACGGCAAAGATCCGAATGCCTATTACGTACACCCTGAAGCAGGAACAGGCATATTAAATATTCATGTGGAAAATAAATATTATTGGAACGATCAGTCAACAAACGGTCATGGTGCTTTAATCGGAAGCGCCGACAGCAATAATGCAGTTCGTCACCTTCACAATTACTCAACTGACGGCGGAAGTCAGGGAACTCTATTCTTCCCGGTAATTACGAATATACTGCCTGAAGGGGTAGTACCTAAAGATGTGAATGGGGAACCTTTCACAAAAGATAATGCTGTGAATGATGGCATGACATTAAAATGGGATATTTATGATGGACAAACAAAAAATAATCTTAACACTTTAGAAAAAGGATTATATACCACAAGGGTTGAATATATCGAATTAGATAAAGAAGACGGCAGTGGAAAAGAAGGACGTTTCAAAGTCACTTTTTATCAGGATCAGACAACACAAGGAAATAATCCGGATGCGAAAATCGTTTCAGGAGATACACGTGTTTACAGTATTGATTTAGTCACAGTTAAGGAACCCGATAAAACAATGAAAGACGGTAAAGAAAACAGTGACTTATTGGCGCAGTATCAGTCTAATCACACCTATGTGACAAGTCAGCTTCCGGGATTTAAATTTATTACAGATGGCGATATTGCAGGCAATCCATTCTATGTAGGAGCTCCTTGGTCACCCTATTATGCCAATAAATATAATACCGGTGACGGTCGAAAGGATGCTATTGTAAGAACTTTAAAACGACCAAACAACAATTATTATGATACCGGAGGAACACTTCCAAGTTTACCTGTCAATATCTTAAATACTAATTATGACGTTATCAGTCAAAAAAATGATCGTTATAATGAAAGTGATGTCTTCAATTTAGAAGATTATACGGATATTCGTTCTAAAGTATTACTAGATGATGCCTATAAAGATTTTGATATGAACGGTGCATTTAGTCATGTTGATGTCCCTGCAGAAGGTGATATTAACGATCAGGGCGTTCATACTTCTATGAGAATCAGAACAAAATATGCACGTCTTGAAGTAGAAAACCGTGTAGGAGATAAAGAAAACAGTGCAGACGCATTGAGAGATACAGAAGCAGTAAATGGAGTGGATCATTATCCGACAACGAATTTTGATAATCCAAATTATACAAAGACCGACCAAGATCATCGACAATATGCCGATCATCTATGGTACACAACAAAAGTATCAAATACCCCAGCGAATAACACCGATTATATGCACAAAGGGGATATCCAGCATTCAAAGATTATTGTTTCCGTCAAGCTGCCATCTATTGTCAGCTATCAGGAGCAGTATTACTTAGAATATAAAGATGCTTTAGGAGGGATAGTCAAATTATCTAAAGCAGATATTGAAAATCCTGATCCGGCAGTCAATCGTGGATGGCAAATTAAAAATATCAATACCGTTATTGATCCGGTTACTCATGAAGAAACGCAAGTCTTTGAAATTATTACGCCAGGAGAAACAACCGATTATGATGAATATTTGGCTGGTAAAACATTAGCAGGATACTTTGGTTCAGGAGATTCGTTTGAATTAAAGATTGAAACGGTCATCGATAATTTAGATACAGCGGATACCGTATTAACTGGTGATAATTATTGGGATGATCATTATTATGCTCAAAGCTATGTCACACTGCATGAAGTAGATGGTGCCTATTTAGGCATGAATGGCTTAACGAAGCAATCAACTGATCTCATCGAGTTTGTAAGGGAAGTACAGGATCAAGCAAAAGATTTGGCGGATCCGGACAGCAAAGAGATGGATTACGATTTCGACGGAGATTTAGAAGAACGTTATGCATCTGATACATCAGGACGTGTAACTGTTCTTAAACCAAAAGCCGATATTCGATTGGATACTTCTATTAAACGTAATCAATTGAATAATCCGGATGCCGGAATTGTTGTGGCAGAAGATCCAAGCATCAAGGGAGCTACTTTGATGACCGTTTATATGGATGAAGTGGTCAATCGAGGGGGTGCAGTACCGGAATTCGTAGTTGATTATCGTGTGCCTTATCGCGGTACTACCTCAGGTACGATTTACGAAGCACCGATGTCTTCACCGGAATTGAATTCTTCAGTGCGAAAGATCAGAACCGGTGTATGGGAACTGCCAGATGCCGCAGATTATACAGGACCATCAAGCATTGCTGAACTTGAGAATAAATTAAAAGTGCATATCTATGCATTAGTTGTCAATGATCCGGGAACATTCCCATATACAGTACCGGGTACACCGGGGGAATATACGGGTGCGCAGTGGAAAGATTTAGGCAGCTATGGACTAACGGATAATCAAGTGATTGATCTTGAAAACTTATCATACAGCGGCGGTGTTGTTCAGATACGCTATGTCATCAAAGCCGATGATACAGCAGATTCAAAGGCAACACAAAAATATCCGGTGCCACAGGGATTTAGATTAGATATTGATGCTAATGCTGATACAACGGATAAAAAAGAGGAAATGGATGAAATCGATCCAAACCGAGATAATGTCAAGGAATTGCCAGACAGCGTTAAAGAGAATGCTGCATTTATTCAGCTGACGACAGCTCATAAAACGAGTACGACTGTAAAACTACATGCCAATAACTTTGCAGCCGTTTGGGCAAGATATGATGACAGTCAATATACGGCTTTATCAACGGCAGCCCGTGCAGGCTACTTCGTCAATACAGAATTACCGGCAATTCAAGTTGACCTTACTCCATATTATTTCCATCGCTATAAAAAAGAAGATGAAAGTTATGGATTTGAATGGTCAGACACCGATATGGTCATTAAGCAGGGATTTAGTACAATGCTTAAATATAAGATGACAATTAAAAACTTGACGGATGCTGAAATCGCAATGACAGAATTTGCCGGTGAAGAACAGGATAATGCTACCGGACCGGAAATCTCCGCAATCCTGCCTTATATGGAAGATATCATGGATACTAAGTATAACTATGTGGATGCACATTCACAAGATTATACCAATGCCTTTGTCAATACGGCTTATACTTCTGATGTTCGTATTGAAAGAGATCAGGCACAGTGGACTTATTATGTCCAAGATAGTGACGGGTTTGTCAAAGCGAATTCTCGTATTAAAGACGTTGACTTCAAGTCTTATAAGAAGAGTGCGGACTTATCCGGAGTAGATAGAAAAATATTAACGTGGTCATTTGATGGCTACTTAGAACCAGGAGAAACCATCGCAGTTGAATTCATGGTGCCAATTGGCACAAAAGACTTTGGTATGATCTCTCCTGACTTGCTGAACTGCAGTGGCTTTGGTTTCTTGCAGGGAAGCTTTAAAGGTTATATCCCGCCATCAGAAAATACAAATGAAACCTACAGTGTTGAAATCGATTCTCGTGATATTAATGATAATGGTAAAACAATCAGCGAAGCGACTCTGGTAAAAAGAGTAGGCGGAATCTCTTTTGAATCAAAACAGTCATTAAATCGTTTGAAATATTCATATTCTGAGTATGATACCAGCGGTTTAGAAACCACCCGCCCATCACTTGTTCCGGAAGGAACGGATTATAATTTCAGATCAGTGATTCTAAATCCGGATAATTATGGAGAACCGGGCTATAAACAAGCAATTATTTATGATGTTCTGCCATATGCCAATGATAGAAACATTGTCAATCCGCTAGATCGAAATGATCCTGATTCACCTGCAGCCAGCCGTGATTCTACTTGGGCAGGATGGGTGATACCGGAAACAATTAAAGTATTGAAAACAACTACACCAGCTGCTGGTGGAACCGTAACCGCTGAATTAGTTGAAAATACCGACTATGAAGCATGGGTCGGACCATTTGAGAAAAATGGCAGTGAAATTATTGCTAAAGACATAAGTCAATTGCCGGAATTTAAAGATACACAGAATACAGAATTTTATAGTAAGCTTTATGCAGATGAGAATTTACGCAGACAATATTTTGTGAAATTATCTGAACTTAAAGCCTTAGAAGCTACAAATAAAGAAAAATATGCAGGGCTTTCAAAGAACATTCAAGCCATTTGGGTGCAGATTAAAGATGGAAGTAATCTTGGACTGGATGGAAGCATGAAGTTTGAATTGAACTACAGCCTGCATTCCCCATTAAATCTTCCACAATACAATGGTGCTATCACAAGCGATATGGGAGACGATGTCATTCGTCAGAATGTAGCGGATTATACCGGATGGAATACCTTTGCCGTTCAGGCAAAAGCCTCTAGCAACGATAATCCAATCTCTGTTGTTGAATCACCGCGTGCAGGAGTTTACCTGAATGCACCGGTAGAAAAAGGCTATATCGGAAGCTATGTCTGGTATGATGCCAATTACAATGCAGATATTGATGAAGGCGAATATGTTCGTCGTGATGATGGGCGTCTGATCTTCAAAAACAAAACCAAAGACTTGGATTATGACGGTATCAACGATGATCCGGGAATCAACGGAGTACTTGTTGAATTATTATCTGAAAACGGTTATCCGGTAAATAAACTCGGTGAAGCTGTTGTTGAAGAAGAAGGAACCGGTAAATTCATTCTTATAGATGAAGCAACCGGATTAAAGAAAAAAGATGTAAACGGAACATATCTTTATACAATCTACGGACCGGCAACCTATACAACCGAAGCAGATGCCTATGGCAATAACGGCTATTTCGTTATCTCAAATGTTACTCCTGGCAACTATAAATTAAGATATACGTTCCCTGAAAAGACGTATAACACACATGCTTTAACTACCTTAGAAATAGGGGATACAAAAGCAAAAATGGACGTGTATCGTGATGGAAATACTTTACCGGATCTAGGAAATCCTGGTCAGGGAGACGTTGAAAGTGATGCACAGACAGTAACAAACAAATTAGTAGTACAGACAGCCGACAGTATTCGTATTGATGCAATCGGCAGTGATCCAAGCACCTATGCAGCGTATGATGCAAAGATGACCTCATATAATGTGGGAGTATCGAAAGCATATATATATGCAGGAACCGCATGGGTAGATGAAACATTGGATCCGACAGATTCGAACAACGTTATCAGTGATGGATTAATCGGTGCAGGAGAAAAACGCTTAGAAAATGTCGATGTAGTTTTCTATGAAATTACCGATACAGGTTTAGTTCAAGCCATTAATGCAGATGGACAGCCAGCCATAACAAAAACAGATGCTGACGGAAACTTTGAAATGAGCTTATATCCGGAAAGAAGCTATATCGCACGAGTAAATACGGCGAACACAGATGGTGTTTATAAACCTTCTCCAATTACTTTAAATACCGATCCAAAAGTGCAAAACAATGATAATGACTTGATTCTTTCAGATGACAAGCTATATAATCAAACCTTTACTTTGCACACCGGAGTAGAATTCAATGCCAGTGGTAAGCCGATCATGGATGCCGACGGCAACTTCTATGGAAAATATAATTATATTGGCTTAGGCTTTGTTGAAGCGGGACGAGGATATCTTGGTAAATATGTTTGGGATGATAAAAACTACGATGGAATTCGTGGGGATTATTTAGATGCTGACGGCAACCTTGTCAGTGAACCCGGACTTGGAAATGTGAAGTTTATTTTAGAGAGATACTATTTTGATGATACGGATCATGTATGGAAACCAATACCGGATGCTCCAACTGTGGAACAAACAACCAATACCGGCGGATCCTATACTTTCCAAAATGTTAAGACCACTTATACACTTGGAGATAAGGTATATTTGGCAGGCTATAAGATCAAAGTCGATCCATCTACTTTACCGGCGGATTATGCAGTAACTAAATATCAGATGAACAGCGGTAAAAATGACAGTGACCTGCCAATCTTATCAACAGACGGTTATTTAACCTCAGTTAATGATCATGATACACAGTCGCAAATGATCATTATTGCTGAAAAAGCAGATGAGCATACACAGCCGGATCATATTAAAGCTTACAATGGCATTAATTATAATACGGCTGATGGAAGAATGATTCTTGATTTAGATATTGGCTTAACAACGAAAGATAAAGCTGTATTGACAGGTGTTGTTTGGGATGATAAGAACTACGATGGTATTCAAAATCAATATCAAAGCGATATCGGTCCTGTTGATGAACCGGGTATTGCTGATGTTGAATTAGAAGTTCTGCAATACTATTATAAAGATTCACAGTGGATCAAAAACGCAGCTTACACATCACCAACGGTTAAAACCGATGCCAATGGGGTTTATACGGTGAATCAGTTAGAATCTTATATCACAGCTGACGGACAGAATTATATTACCGGCTATAAGATTCATATTAAAGATATTGACAGTAAGTATGCTGTGACAAAATACAAAGCAACCACAGATACAACCCTTGACAGCAACTTAATTGATGAAAACTTGAATTTGACAGAGGATAATGAATATTTAATCGTGGCTAAGAAAGTAAGTAATCTTAACTACGCTCCAGAATATATCATTCAAAATAATCTAGGTAACTTTGATATTCATAAAGTAGAAGATATTCATCATTATGATGCCGGACTGACAGCTTATGAAAAAGCTGAAATCTCTGGAAAAATCTGGGAAGATAAAAATTATGATGGTATTATCAACCAGTATAAAGAAACCGACGATTCATTAGTCGATGAACCGGGTATAGATCATGTTACGCTTCATTTAGAACAATATTATTTAGATGAGAACCAGCAATGGAAACAGGTTCCGGTTAGTATTTGGAATCCTGCTGATCATCAAGAAGTGACGAATGCTGATGGTGACTACCTATTTACTGATGTAGATACCCATGTTGTGATTAATGATCAGCGTTATTTAGCCGGATATAAGGTAACTGTAGATAAAGATACAGTTTCAGATAAAGAAAATTATGGTATAACACTTTATCGTGTTGATACTGCAAATGATGAAAGAAACAGTGATCTCTCATCACAGTACAAGATGCAAAAAGAGGATGAATATATCATCATAGCTGATAAAGCAGCAACAGGAAAAGAAAATACACCTTATATCATCGAATTAAACGGCAACCGCTATGATCTTGTGACAGTAGCGGATAGTGACAAACACGATGGAGGATACACCCTTTATCAAAAATCAACGATTTCAGGAAATGTTTTCGCAGATGAAGATTATGATGGTCTGTATGATACAGAAGAAAGCTACAGCGATATCAAGGATGCTTTAACGGCTGGTCAGAAATTAGAAGTGACACTTACTGCTTACTACTTGGATGAGAATTCTATTTGGCAGCCGTTGTTAAATGCTGGTATGCCGGTACAACGAGTGGTAGAGGTAGATGAAAACGGACAGTATATCTTTGATCAAGTACCAACACAAGTCTATGTTAACGATAAACATTATCTAGCAGGATATACACTCTCAATTAATTTAATTCCGGAAGGATTTGGGGTTACAAAATACTTGCAAAACGCAGGTCAAAACGACAGTGCTTTGTATAAAGAGGGTTCAGATCTGTTAATTACAAAGACGAGTCCTGATGATGGCTACACAGGAACCGCTGCAGAAGAAACAAATGGCTATATCATTGCCGCTTACCACAATAAGACAAATGATATTGTAAACAGCAGTTCAGTCATCAATGGCTATGACCTGATCAAATCGAGAGAGTTAAATGAATATAACGTCGGGTATACAGATAAAGTAGGCGGAAATATTGTTGGTACTATCTTTGATGATAGAAATTATGATGGTTTCTATGATGATACAAAAGAAGAAGGAATCAATGATATTGAAGTCTTTATCGAACAATATTATTTAGATGATGACAATCATTGGGTGCGTACAGATGCATTGGCAGATTATGCTTCAACACAGACTCAAACGGTAAACAATCATAAAGGAATCTTTGAATTTAAGGATCTGCCAACGCATATCACCATGGCAGATGGAAGTGTTCACTTAGCTTCTTATAAAGTACGAATCGATACGATTCCAAATGAATATGGAATTACCCATCTTAATATGCGTACAGGCGATAGTGATGTCTATGATGAAATCAGAGACAGTGACTTAGTCTATGAAACAGGCTACTTAAACTTAAATGATGGTAAGAATTCAAATGATGAAAATATCATCGTCGCCTATCCATTACAAGAAGATGATGTGCGTAATGAACAGTATATTTATTCTTACAATGGTCAAGATTATGACATCCTGTTAAATCGTACAGTCAATGACTATGATGCCGGATTAGTGCCTTATCAGTTAGGCAGCATTGAAGGCGATGTTTGGCTGGACAATAGTGACAACAGTGAAACCAGCTATAATGGAATCAAAGACCAAGATGAAAAAGGTATTGCAGATCAAACAGTCATCTTATCTCAATATTTATTGAAAAACGGTAAATGGGAAGTAGCAGAAGATGAATATTTGACTGGTACAACCGATGAAAACGGGCATTACTTATTTAGTGATCTGCCGGTTTATAAGGAAGAGGATGATGGCACTCGCCGTCTCTATGGCTATCAGCTGCGACTTGAAGATATGACAGAAGAATACGCTGTGACAAAATATCGTCAGGGAGAAGATCCAACCAAGGACAGTGATCTGAAAGTGGAAACTTCTAGCCTGACAGAAGCAAAAGAATATATCCTTTTAGCAAAGAATGTAACCGATAATGCTTATATCAATAAGCCATATACGATCAAAGTTGATCAAGGGTTATTTGCTAAAGCGCAGTATTACGATATTCTAGTAGGTGAACACAATAAGGATTACAGTGCCGGATTTACGGAATATCAATTAGGAAGTATTGAAGGAATTGCCTTTATTGATGATGACTATGATGGAATCTTCAACAACAGTGATTTATTGAAAGAGGAAATCTTAGTTCAATTAAAACGCTATTATTACAATAGTGATGAAAGAAAATGGATTGAAGACAACCGTAGTCCAAGAGTCCTTGAAGAAAATGATGAGGACGAGAACCCTGAAACAGCATCAAGACCTGAAAGCGTGTATCGTCAGTTCTTAACAGGGAAAGATGGACATTATATCTTTGAAAACTTAGAAACTTACAAAGAAATTGATGGAAAACGCTATGTCTATGGTTATGAACTATGGATTAATGGCATCCCTCAGGGTTATGCAGCCACAAAATATCAGCAAAATAATGGTGTTACAGACAGTGCCTTGAATGCCAATACATTGCAGATTATCAAAGAGGATGCTAAGCTGCCGGAAATGAATAAAGGCTATATTACAATAGCTGAAAATGTAAGTGCAGAAAGCTATCAAAATCTTTACTACACGATAGGGGATTATGATATTATCTCAGCTAAGCATTTAACCGATTACAACGTTGGGTTAACGACGATTGATGAAGGAACAGTTTCCGGAATGGTTTGGGAAGATGAGGATTACAATGGTATTCAGCATGAATCAGAAAGAGGACTTTCTGATATTGAAGTGACATTGGAAACGTATTATTATCAGGGCAGCAAGTGGCATTTGATAGAAGATCAAAATCAAACTGCCATGACAGGAACAGATGGAAAATATGAGTTTAACCATCTGCCAACCTTTGGCTATATGAATAATGAACAAGTCCTTTTAGGATATAGAATCAAAATTGAAACCTTGCCTAAGGGATACAATGTCTCTGATTATCAGTTGAATGGACAATACTTGGATAGTGATTTAAATGAAGAAACCGGGTATCTGGAACATTCTGATGACATTATTGTATTAGCACAAAAAGCAGATGATACGATTGATCCAAGCTATGTGCTTAACGGTTATAACTTCGTTAAAGTGGATCATGAGACAAATCTGGATGCCGGATTGACCCCATATAAATCAGGAGATATTGAAGCAATTCTATTTGAAGATGAAAACAGCAATGGTATCTTTGACGAAGGGGAGTCTGTTATTAGCGGACAGCAGGTAATGCTTGAAGTGATGGTAGAAGACAGAGCCTCACCAATGACTATTTCTTCCGATACGGGGATTACTGAGGATGGTATCTATCAGCTGTATAACGATACTGTCGTTACCTCTAATGAAGAAGGAAGAGTGGAATTTAAAGACCTTCCAATGCTCAATAAAGAAACAAATGAATTGTACCGCTATCGTTTGCGTATGATCAAACCGGAACAGGCTAACTTCACTTATGTAAAAGCAAATGATATTCATAATGAAGAACCTTTAAATGGTTATGGCAAACGCCATGGATTAGACAGCAATTATTCAGAACATGATGGTATTACGCATAGTTTTGAATTAGTTGACAATGTTCAGACATATGCAAACAGCAGTAACTATTATGGATTACAGCACAAGCCACAAGATATCTTAAAGGATGGTAAACTGTATTTAGGATTATCTTACGCAGAACCGGTAAGCAATATTGATACCGGAGATCGAAATTCACTTGTTAGAATCGCGGGCTTAATGCTTATATCAGGCTTAGTGATTGTCATGCTGAATAAAAAGAAAAAGGAAGAGGAGTAATACGCATTACTCCTTTTCTTTCTTATAGGAGGATGGAATGAAAAAGAAAGGAATTATCTTCACATGTATTGGCTTAATTATTATCATAGCCAGTGGATTTTATCTAAACAGAAAAGATCATTCATCATCTCATCTCTTTTTTAAAGGAGATACAAGCAAGGTTCTGCAACAGAACAAAGATCGAAAAGACACATATATCGTAGGGGTTTCTCAGCTGCCAATGACGATGCAGCCTTATTTACAGCTGACAGAGGGATCACGTGTAGTAAATGATTTAGCTTTTCCTTCGCTTGCGAAGAAGACAGACGGAGATTACAAGTATCAACTGGCCAAGAGTATCGTCTTTCAAGATGAGAGCAGTGCTAGAATAAAGCTTGATTCGACTTCTTCCTTTAGTGATGGCTGTAAAATAACGGTAGAGGATCTCTTATATTCGTTTATGTTTTATAATCATCCCAACATAGCTTATGATAATAAAGCGATGTATACTTGCATTAAGGGGATGAGTGAGTATCAAAATGGAGCGAGTGATGGGATTAGCGGTATTACCAAGCTCTCTGATCAAGAAGTACAAATTGATTTTATTAAAACATCATGGGAAATGCTTCAGGTTTTTGAAATACCCATTCTGCATCCACAGGATCATGATTATTCTGCTTTTGACATGAGGAAAACGCAATTAGGCTGCGGAGCGTATAAGCTTGACAAGCATATTCTTTATCAGGAGATGGAATTAACAAAAAATACTTACAGTCATCAAAGTGTCCCATATAAAACGATAAAGGTAGTGCCGGCTGATTTCAGCCAGCTTGAAGCACAAAACATAGATACAATGATCATCAATTCGACTCAATTAGAGGAAATAAAGAATTTAGGCAGTTATCAAATATCTCAGCAAGGAATGAAAGATCAGGATTTTATTTTGTTTAATCTCAATAATGAAGAGATGGCAGATATACAAAAACGACGTGAGATAGCGGAATCTATTGATACAAAAACATTATTTAAAGAGACTTATGAAACCGGGATGCAGTCTGCGGGATTTTTGGCCTGTGAAAAAGAGGACCCTAATTATCTTTCTTTGATGAAATCGAAGAAACACAGTTTAAATAAAAGCATTATTTTTCAATTCGGCTATCAGGCAACTGAACAAGGTCTTTACGAAGCATTGACTAAACAACTATTAAATGCGGGGGTAAATGTTGAAGGACGAAAGAAACCAACTTATTCTCCCATTGTTGAAGAAACAGATATTTCTCTCTATTATTACAGTGGTCAAATCGATACTTTATTGAATAGTTGGGATTTAAGTGAATTCTATGCACAATTAGATGGAAAATCATTGATTGAAAGCGGGGATTTGCTTGAAAAGTATTTAACGGAACAGGTTTATGGCATTCCCTTGCATTATGAAAATTATTATATTGTGCATCTGTGCAATAAAAAAGATCTTGGTCTATTAAATGATATGAATTAGCGTATAAGAAAACAGTCCTTTATTTATAGAAGGACTGTTTTTACTTGCTTGTATTTCCTAAAAATATGTCTAAAATAGCGTTTCCGTACTTTTGAACTTTGACTTCTCCAAATCCGGGAGTTTCTTTTATTTCCTCTAATGTTGTTGGATATTTATCAATCAGGGCATCCATTGCTTTATTATTAAAAACGATATACGCAGCAATATTTTCAGCCTTAGCTGTCTCATATCGAAATTTTTTAAGTTTATCATATAATAGCGCTTTATCTAATCTTTTAGGTTCTTCTATGATGAATTCATTATAACGTTTTAGATAATCAGTAGTATTTCCTTTATTGTAGGTTAAGAATGATTCTGCCCATTGTCTAGTTAGCGTATCAGATGATGGCTTTATTTTAGAAGCATTATATTCTGATTTCATATATTCAATCAGCTGATCTGCACGGATGATCTTAGATTTGATGTTTTTAGGTGCATAGCGAGTGTTTAGGATCGTTTTGGAATTAGCAATAACGACGATGGGCTTGTATGTAATATCAAATGATTTATTGATAATCAGTTTCTTAATCGCCCCCGCCTCATTTAGCTTTATCTTCTTAATGACCTGAAGATGCCTTTCATTTTGAGTAATGGGAGAGTAGATTCCTTCTGAAATATAACGTTTGCCAAAATAAACTTTTCTGATAAAGCTGCCATCATTGTTTACAGTTATATTGCCATAGAGATTTTTGTATTCAATGATAAAGCAAAGCTTTGGTGTAAAAACAAGAAAATCGATTTGAGCAGTAAAGCCATCAATTTCAAAATAAACATCATGCAGAATATATAATGGCATATGACTGTTCTGCAGCTCATAAATGATAGAATTTTCACCTAACAGACCGTACTCTAACAGTTTAATATCCTTTTTTATTTTCTCTTTTCCGACGTCATTAAGTTTAGATTCTAATGTTTCAAGCTGATTGATTTGATCCTGCAGTGAGGCAGAATTATTCAGAAAAATGGGTTCCTTATACTGGTTAAAAATACTCATATGTTTCTCCTTTTATATGAATAGTATATCATAATTGATATACGCATTTCATCATCTAAATGCAGGCTTTGTCTAAAAAGCAAAGAAAAAGCCTCGCAAAAGAGGCTGTTTATTATAAATTCTCCAATTGCTCCAGCCATAAGCGATAGCTGGCATCACTTGGCATACGCAAATCTCCGCGCGGAGATAAAGCCACACTTCCGACTTTCGGACCATCCGGAATGCAGCTGCGCTTAAACTGCTGAGTGATAAAGCGGCGATAGAATGTCTTTAACCATTTTAAAATCGTTTGTCTGTCGTATTGGTCTTTAAATGCAATTTCCGCAATACGCAAAACTTTGCTGGGTTCATAACCAAATCGAACAACATGGTATAAGAAGAAGTCATGCAGTTCATAAGGACCGACAATATCCTCGGTTTTTTGAGTAATTTGGTTATCCTCAGCAGGTAAAAGCTCTGGTGAAACCGGTGTATCTAAAACATCTCGCAATAGCGTTTCTAATCGCTGCCCAGTATATTGGCTGGCAACATAATCCACTAAATAGCGGACTAATGTTTTGGGGACAGAAGCATTGACACCATACATCGACATATGATCCCCGTTATAAGTTGACCAGCCTAAAGCAACCTCAGAAAGGTCACCGGTACCTACGACAATGCCGCCAATTTGATTGGAAAGATCCATCAATACCTGTGTTCTTTCTCTTGCCTGTACATTTTCATAAGTGACATCATGTACATTATCATCATGACCAATATCTTTAAAATGCAGCAGCACCGCCTCTTTAATTGGAATTGTCTTGCTTGTTACGCCTAATTCTTCCATTAAGCCTAAGGCATTGTTTAAAGTTCTTGAAGTTGTCCCAAAGCAAGGCATAGTAATAGCGTAAATGTTCTCACTAGGCAGGCCTAACTTTTTAAACGTCATGTGCGTAACTAACAAAGCTAAGGTAGAGTCTAATCCACCTGAAATACCAATCACAGCTTTCTTAGTTTGTGTTGCTTCTAATCTTTGTTTCAATCCCATGATCTGGATATTAAACACTTCTTCACAGCGTTTTTGTCTGAGCTGAGGGTCACTGGGAACAAACGGTGTTGGATCATAACCGCGATCAAGCTTGAACTCTTTAATCGGCATATTGAAATAAACTCGATCATATTCATCATTCGTTTTGAACGTAGTCATTTTTCTTCTTTCCGCCGTTAATTTTGAAACATCAATATCAGCATAGGTAATTCCTATTGAATAGCAATCCGACTCATTCAGAATAGTACCGTTTTCTCCGATTAAATTATGTCCGCTGAAAACAACATCAGTTGTGGATTCCCCCGCTCCGGCATTGGCGTAAATATATGCCGTTACCAGGCGGGCAGATTGAGATTGTACGAGCAAACGGCGATAATCACTTTTTCCGGTTAATTCATTGCTGGCAGAAGCATTGGCAATGATTGTCGCTCCGGCAAGAGCGTGAGAACCGCTTGGGGGATTAGGTGCCCACAGGTCTTCACAGATTTCAACCCCGATACTCATAGCTGGCATATAAGCATTTTCAAATAAGATATGGCTGCCAAAAGGCACAATCTGATCATCAAAAATCACTTCGGTTAAAATATCTTTACCGGATTCAAAATGTCTTGCCTCATAAAACTCACTGTAATTAGGAATATGTGTTTTAGGTACTAATCCCAGTAACTGTCCTTCATAGATGACAGCTGCCACATTATATAATTTATGATTAAAAATATAAGGCAGCCCAACGACAGTAAGCAGATCTAAAGATTCAGAAGCAGCAATAATATTTTTTAACTGCTGCAAGGCTTCGTTTAAAAGGCGATCCTGAAAAAATAAATCCTCACATGTATATCCCGTAATGGCAAGCTCCGGAAATACTAAAATCTTAGTTTGGTTCTTTGAAGCAGTTCTCATCATCTTGATGATCTGTTCTGTATTGGAAATGCAGTCCGCTATCTTAGTATGAATGGAAGCGGCACCTACACGAATAAAGCCATCTTTCATAATATGTATCCTCCTTATTCATCTCTATTATTATAGCAAATTTTTGACTTTATGCTATGAATTAAAAAAGAATATCATTCTATTGTAAAACAGAGAAGAAAAGGCAATCAATTTATCAATCATATTAATGGAAAAAAACAAAGCAAACGACTATAATCATTAATGGAAACGGGGGATGTATAAATGAATTGCTTGAAATTAAAAGATAATTTTTATTGGATCGGTATCCAAGATGCACAGCTAAGAGTGTTTGACATTATCATGGAAACCAAATTCGGAACTACTTATAACTCATATTTATTAAAGACAAATGAAGGAGTAGTTCTATTTGAAACAGCTAAAGCTAAGTTTTTTGATGATTATTTAGAAAAGATCCAAGAATACTGCCATATAGAAGAAATCAGCTATATCATTGTGGAACATACTGAACCGGATCACAGCGGTTCAATCGAAAGGCTTTTAGAATTAAATCCTAATATTACGATCGTTTCAACGATGATCGCAGCAAACTACTTAAAGGAAATCACAAATAAAGAATTTAATTCTAAGATCGTTAAAGACAATGAAGAAATGACAATCGGAGAATATTCATTTAAATTTTTGTCGGTACCGAACCTGCACTGGCCAGATACGATGTATACATATATTAAGGAACTAAACACACTAGTAACGTGCGACTCGTTTGGAGCTCATTATGCTCATGATGGTGTTCTTCTTTCAACGGTGGAAAACAAAGCGGATTATCAGGAGGCCTTGGATTATTACTTTAATATGATTTTAGGACCGTTTAAACCGTTCATGCTGAAGGCATTAAAAAAGATTGAAGGATTAACCATTGAGATGATTGCACCTGGACATGGACCAGTGTTAGATCAGGATATTAAAGAAATTCAGGAGCATTATGATCAGCTTTGCCAGCCTAAACCGGATCATCAGCCTAAAGTAGTCATTCCGTTTGTTTCTGCTTATGGCTACACACAGACAATGGCAGAAACGATTGCAGAAGTATTGAAGGATAATGGCATTGAAGTGGCAATCTATGATTTGACAGAAGCAGACCGTGATCATGTGGTTACAGAAATGAAACAGGCAGATGGTATTATGTATGGCTGTCCAACCTTGCTGAATGATGCCTTGCCGCCGATTTATGATGTAATGAACAGTATCATAACAGCATATGATGGGGTAAAAGTTGTTTCCGCCTTTGGCGATTATGGCTGGACAGGGGAAGCAGTAGGCAATATGATGACTCGTTTAAAACAGCAGAAGCATAAAATTGTGGATGAAGGCTATCGTGTTAAATTTAAGCCAAGTACCCAGCAGATTGAAGAAATCAAGGCATATGCTTTAAACTTTGCGGAACATCTCAAATAGCGGAGGTTGTCTAAATTTGAAAAAATGAACCGATAAAATGATAAATGCGCTAATATAATCGTATTGATTCATTATATTAGGAGGACTTTATGGGGAGAACAGAACAAAGAAGACAATACCAAAGTATTATCCGTCATCAGCTGAATACGAAAGAGCCTAAAACAACGGTGGAATATTATGAAAAGCTGCTGAAAGCGGGCTATCATGAAGAACGAATTGTACAGCTGATGGCTTATGTATTAGAAACCTATACGAAAGCGATTATTGGATCAAACCAGCCATTCAGTGAGTTTGAATGGAAATCCTATTTAAACGATGTCCATTATACAATACCCAATGAAGACGCTGAATCCTTTGATGAACGTGATGCAAGAAGCAACAGTAAACGAATAAAAAAAGAATATGGTGATCTAAGAAAAAATGAACGTCAGTATTTAGATGAACTGATTGCGATAGAAGAATCTTTATATATGGCATACTTGCTTTTTGATATTAATGAAAGTGACGCTAAAAAGATTCTTCATGTTGTGATTCAAACCATCTTTGATGAAATAAATCAAGAGGTGCATCATTTTGAAGACTATGTCGAAGAAGATCTGCATTTCTTAGCTAAGAATATCTTGTATTGCAGTGATCCGTATCTCAATCCGGCGTTGAAGGCATTTATTGATCCGGCAATAGAAGTAAAACCGGAAAATAACGAACGTTTATTCAAACCTTTGCTGCTGTGTTTAAACCGTATTCTTGAAAAGATAGATCAATCAAGTAAATCAAGGGGTTATTTTAATATCGTTAAAGCTTATGTGAAAGCAGACTTTTCTAAGGAACCAAAATGGTTTTATAATGAAAAAACCCTTGCTGGAATCCGAGAATAAAGCGAAAGAAGCATCTTATTTGATTGCTTCTTTTTTTATGGTTTTCAAAACTTGAAAAATATATCGATATACTAATTAGGTGTGATATTGTAAAAAAGATATATTATAAGGAGGAAAATCATGTCGAATGATAGAAAATTAACAAACGATCTTACTAAAGGGCATGTCGGTAAAAAACTGTTAGTTTTTGCTTTGCCTTTTATGTTATCCAATGCTTTGCAGATGATCTATAATATGGTTGATATGGTTGTTGTGGGGAAATTTGTAGGAAGCTCAGGACTTTCCGCTGTTTCTATTTCGGCTCAGATTGTGATGCTGATGACGACTTTATGTATGGGCTTTTCCACCAGCGGACAAGTATATATATCGCAGCTGACCGGAGCTGGCAATAAAGAAGGAATTAAAAAAGCAGTAGGGACATTGTTTTCTACATTGATGATTGGAGCAGTGATCATGAGTATCATTGGAATCATCGGCTCAAATACTTTTCTGCAGCTTTTAAATACACCATCTGAATCGATTGCTCAGGCGAATACTTATATGTATATTTGCAGCGGTGGGATTATTTTTACCTTTGGCTACAACATGGTTTCGGCAGTATTAAGAGGCATGGGAGATTCTAAACGTCCTTTCATGTTCGTAGCAATAGCGTCTGTCATAAACCTTGTTCTTGATTTGCTTTTTGTCGGACCCCTTAAAATGGGAGTAGCCGGTGCTGCTTTAGCAACGATCATCGGTCAGGCGGTTTCCTTTTTATGGGCATTATATTTCTTATATAAAAACAAAGCTTCATTTTCTTTAGACTTCAAGAAAGAAAGCTTTAAAATTGATAGTCCTACTTTAAAAGTGCTAGTTAAATTAGGGGTTCCCTTCGCATTACAGTCAAGTGCTATCTCATTATCGATGGTGTTTGTAAGCGGACTGGTCAATACGTTTGGTGTCTTTGCTTCAGCAACCTTTGGCGTTGGAACGAAGGTTTCTCAAATTCCCGGAATCATGGGACAGTCAATCGGAATGGCGGTATCTTCGATGGTTGGACAGAATATGGGAGCCGGAAAACCGGAGCGTGCCAAACATACAGTGCATGTCGGACTGATGTTTACCACTTGCATTTATACCTTAATGGGAATTATCTTTTTCCTTTTCCCTAGTCAAATCTTTTCAATCTTTACAAATGAACAGGAAGTTATTGACTTGTCAAGAATGTTTGTAACATCGATGCTTTTAGGCTTCCCGGCAATGGCGTTTATGTCGCCAATCAATGCTTTTATTCAGGGAATCGGCTTTGCTACTTTCTCTTTTGTAACTGCTTTATTAGATGGCATCGTGATTCGTATTACACTAAGCTGGTTTTTGGGAATCTTCTTAAATCTGGGGCTATTTGGCTTTTTCTTGGGATATTCTCTGGCTGCATATGGAACAACCATTCCCGCTGCCGTTTACTTTTTTAGCGGAATGTGGCGTAAACGTAAAATGCTGACTCAATCATAGCGTAGAAATACGCTTTTTTTGTATTATTCCCCCATTTTTTTATGGTTTGTGATATGATTAAACACATGAAGGGGGGAGAATTGAATGACATATGAAGATTTAAAACCACATATATTGAGATGTCAGGCATTGAATGCCGCATTGACATTATTTGCATGGGATCAGGATACGGAGGCACCAAGTCAATCGGTTGATAACACGGCTAAATTTGTCGGGGTACTGACCAATGATTATTTTGAGGCTGTGACCAATCCGGAAGCAAAAAGGATTTTATTGGATTTATCACAGCAAGATCTGCCGTTAGCACAAAAAGCGGTTGTGAAAAAATGGCTGAAAGACCTTAAACAGCTTGAAAAAATTCCGGCAGAAGAGTATCAGGCGCATCAGGAATTAGTCATGAAGGCTCAGCGTGTTTGGCAGCAGGCGAAAGTTACCAATGATTATCCACTGTTCAAACCTTATTTAAAAAAGATCGTGGAAGATCAAAAACGCTTTGCAAGCTATCGTCAGGAAGATGAAGCCTGCTTATATGATGTATTGTTGGACGATTTTGAACCGGGATTTACTACAAAGGAATTAGATGAATTCTTTGCCTTGCTGCGAAAAGAGATTGTACCGCTATTAAAAAGGATTCAGGCATCACCCAAAAAGATCGATAAATCTTTCATGACTCGTGAATATCCGATCGATTTGCAAAAGACATTTAACTTGCAGCTGGCTAAATATATTGGGTTTGATTTTGATCGTGGAGTGATTAAGGAAAGTGAACATCCGTTTACTACCAATTTCCATAATCATGATGTCCGTTTGACGACACATTATTATTTAAATAATTTGGAAAGTGCTATCTTTTCTACAATCCATGAAACCGGACATGCCACTTATGAATTCAATATTGCAGATGACATCACATTAACACCGGCGAATCAAGTGTCAATGGGGAGACACGAGTCACAGTCACGATTCTATGAAAATGTGATCGGACGCAGCGAGAACTTCTGGAAGCCTTTATATCCTAAATTGAAGGGATTATTTCCTAAGCAGTTAGACGATATTACCTTCGATCATTTTATGGAGGCAATCAATAAAGCAGAAGCCAGTTTGATTCGTACGGAGGCAGATGAATTAACGTATTCATTGCATATCATGATCCGTTATGAAATAGAAAAGAAATTGTTCAGTGAAGAAATCGACTATGATGCTTTACCGGCATTATGGAATCAGATGTATCAGGAATACTTGGGCGTTATACCGCCAAACGATACAGCCGGTATTTTGCAGGATGTTCACTGGGCAGGGGGAATGTTGGGGTATTTTCCAAGCTATGCTTTAGGAAGTGCGATCGCCAGTCAAATTTATGCCTATATGCAGAAAAATACGGCGATTGATCAATGGATCAGTGAAGGTGATTTTGCTTCAATCAAAGCCTATTTGAAAGAACATATCCATCAGTATGGTGCTATTTATGATACGAATGAGCTTTTAGTGATGCTGACGAAAGAGAAATTCAATGCTCATTACTATGTGGACTATTTAAAAGATAAATTTATGGCACTTTATCAATTAAAAGATTGTCAAAATTAGGGTTGTGCGTTATATTTTAATTAAGGAGGGAGAATTCAATGAAACGCTACTATTATAAGTTTAATGAAAAAGAAATGGAGCAGTTAAAACAGGATTTAAGATTCTATGCTGAGATTAAGGGATATGAGTTCCAAAGTGAAGAAGACGGGGCTCGCTATGCCTGCCAAATCAGAAGAAGCAAAACAGCGACGAAATCTTGTACTGTTATCTTTAGGCATAATGTTTCAACACGTTTAACCATTCAAATGGGGATGATTGATTGGATTAACGGGTCTTTAATGGATGCCTTTTATCCGGAATTGGAAAAAAATATTGTGGATTCTACACCTGTCCCACTCTTAGAGCATAAAGAAAAAGAAATGCGACATGATGTTAAGCTGTTAATCAAAGTAAGATTGGGGAACTATTTTGATCATAAGGATCAGGTAAAATAAAAAGTCGGGAAAACCGACTTTTTATATGAAAGGAAGTATTATGGAATATACAATCGATTCAGCAACAAAAGCAGCACACGCGATGTACGTTTATGAATCATCAGAAAAAGCAGATGAAAAAGAAATGGAATATCCTTTTGACGGTATTTGGTTTAGTATGTATGATGTCTGTAAACTTTATCATGATGGGATTATTGAAGATGTTGAAAAGGAAGAATTTGAGGAAGCCAAACAATTTTTAAAGGACACACAGTCTTTAACACAAGATTATCAAGAGAAGGTATTTGAGTTTTAACTTAAATATCTTTTTTATTATTGGGCGCCGATATGCCATAGATAAATGGAGGCAATAGAAGCATAGGGGGATAATGCTCAACGATCTCATCAAATTCTTTTTTAGTCAGTCGTTCCATTTGGTAGACTTTACACATTCCTTTGCGAATAGTGATATCTTCATAACTGATAATATCAGTGCGCTGCATATCATCAAGCGGGACCATCTTGGCACTCCAAGACCAATGCCCTTTTCCTGATATAGATAATCGAATGCCCCTTGATCATTCATTGTATATAAGGTGTCTAAACAAAAGCAATGGGTTATCATTTTATGGGTTAATTTTTGAACTTGGTGGATCGTATAAGGAAAATAACTGGGTTAACGGTGCTCATACTCTAAAGTGAGAAGGGCTTCTTTTATAGGCAATCCGCCGCCATAGCCTACTAATTGTCCGTTCGCTCCAATCACACGATGGCAAGGAATAACGATGGTGATCGGATTTTTATTATTAGCACCTCCGACTGCATGACAGGCTTTTTCATTGCCAACCACTTTTGCTAATTGCTTATAAGACCATGTCTCTTTGTAAGGAATTGTCTGCAAGGCTTTCCAGCATCGTTCCTGAAACTCGGTACCACTTGGATTTAACGGAAGCTCAAAGATTTTTCTTTTTCCCTCGAAATATTCTGACAGCTGTAAGCAGGCTTTTTTAATAAGGGGAGTCTCCATGAATTGATACTCTTCTTTATTGAATCCATCATGAGTGGTAATATGAGTGATGGCCTCGCTATTATCTGCAATCGCCAGCTTCCCTATAGGAAAATCATAATAATATACATGTTTCATATGTTTCACCTCATCACTACTATACCATAGTTTTTTTAAGATCCCTTTAAGGGATTACATTCTCTGCATATTTTTATCCATTTCAGCAATAATGAATGTATAAGAAAGAGGAGGTCATACATAATGAGACTTAAAGATAAAGTTGTTTTAGTCACAGCATCAACACGTGGAATCGGGCTGGCAATTGTAGAAGCATGTGCAAAAGAAGGCGCTATTGTCTACATGGGAGCTAGAAACATGGAACGGGCAAAAGAGCGGGCAGACGAATTTAATGCTTTAGGCTATCAAGTACGAACAGTTTATAATGATGCAAGTGTTTTAGACAGCTATAAGCAAATGATAGAAACGGTAATTGATCAATCCGGTCATATTGATGTTTTAGTCAACAACTTTGGAACATCTGATCCAAAGACTGATCTTGATATCGAACATACCGACTATCAACATTTTATCGATACAATCCAAATGAATTTGGCAAGTGTCTTTTTACCTGTTCAAGCGGTTATCCCTTATATGCGAGAAAACAAAGGTGGAAGTATCATCAATATTTCCTCTGTTGGCGGGATGATTCCGGATATTTCAAGAATCGGCTATGCTATTTCTAAAGATGCCATTAACTATCTGACAAAAAACATTGCGGTACAAACAGCAAGAGATCAGATTCGCTGCAATGCAGTGATGCCGGGAATGACTGCAACTGAGGCAGTGACTGGTAATATGAGTGATGGCTTTACCCAGTTTTTCTTAAAGCACAGTCCCATTCAAAGAATGGCAAAACCAGAAGAAATCGCGCATGCAGTCGTTTATTTTGCCAGTGATGAGTCACAGTTTACCACAGGACAGATTATCGCAGTATCCGGTGGTTTTGGTTTAGCGACCCCATTATATGGTGATATGATCGATCTTAGCAGTAAGCATTAACCACTTCTACAGTGGTTTTTATTTTAAAAAACTATGTAAATTCTTGATTATCTCCGAAAATCCTGGATTTGCAAAGATACAGTATCGTACATCCATATTGAAACATCATAATTAAATTAAGCTTATATACTTGGAACGCCTCGATAAGACGTTCCTTTTCTATTTCTAGCTGTTCATAAATAAACGGCTATTTTTATACGCAAAATGAAAGGAGTATTAAAATTATGAAAAAGATATTGAAGCAATTGTGTATGGGTGTCTTTACTCTTGAAACCGTTTTTACAGTCTTACCCACTTCATAGGTTCATGCGTCCGGCACACAATATTGGGCAGACGCACAGGAAAAGGCGGGGGATGTAGAACAGGTTATGAATGACGGCAGTATAGGTTCTATATTCCATGAGGGCATTATGCAGGTCGAGGGGGAAATGGTATGTTGTATTGACATCAACACTGCTTTCCAATCCGGCTATAAAACCCGTTCCGACGCAAGCGCACCCATGAGCGACGAACAGATAGCCGGCGTTACGCTTTCGTTAGAATACGTCAAGCAGTACGGGACAAGCCACACAGAGCTGAACCACAAGCAGGTCTACCTATTAGAACAGTGTATTGTATGTCAGAGATTGAGTGTCATAATTATAGACTTCTTGTTTACTTGGCATAAATTGGTTAATAAATGCACCTTCATGTTTATTTGCGATTATATGTCCACATTGATACAGTAAAACTCACAATACTTAATAACAGACACCATGCAAGTGCCAGCCATAAACTATTTCCCAAAGGCAAATTTAGTGTCAGGGCTCTCAAACTATCAATCATGGGCGTCATAGGTTGTATCGAAGCAAACCAACTAATACCGCTTGGCATAGTATCAACGGGTGCAAATCCTGAACTCATAAAAGGTAGAATAAAAAGGGGAAATAGTAGTCCAGTTGCTCCTTCTACTGATTTTGAAATTGTTCCGCAAAGTACAGCGATGAGTGTAAATGTGATATTAATTAGCAAAAGAAGTGCTATAATCAAAAGCCAACCAACAAGCCCCGCTTCTGGTCTGAAGCCAAGAAGTGGAGCCGTTACCACAATGACGGCGTTTGATATGATACCTCGTATCACTCCCGCACCTGTATGACCAATCAGTACAGCAGATTTTGAAATAGACATACAGCGAAAACGGTCTATGATACCCTTTGTCATGTCGGCAGTAACATTCATCGCTGAGTATTGGGAGGCTTGGGCAACACTTTGCAAAATAATACCCGGAACTATAAAATCAATGTAATTATAATCACCTACATCGGATATGCTGCCAAATACAGTTCCAAATAAAAGAATTAAGCAGAATGGAATTAGTGTTGCTGTCAAGAGTGTTTCGGGATTTCGCAAAGAGATAGTTAAACAGCGTTTGAACATAACCCATGTATCAAGACATATATTTTTATTAGATTTTTTCATGTTGATTTCTCTCCTTTTTTTCATCAATTAGTGTTAAAAATACATCCTCTAATGATGGCAAGTTTTGTTCTATACGGTCGGCAGAAACACCATTTTCTGTTAAAAGTTTTATGGCTGAATTGGCTTTTAGCTCACTGTCAAAAATAAGTCGTACCCCTCTTTCTGGCATTATTTCTTTTAGATCCTTCGGTGTGCCCTCGGCAATAATTTTACCGCCATGTAAAATGGCAATATTATCTGCGAGATATTCAGCTTCTTCTAAATATTGTGTTGTGAGAAACACAGTTGTTCCTGTCTTTGCTAAATCTTTTACCAAATCCCACATGGCAATACGGTTTTGTGGATCAAGCCCTGTTGTCGGTTCGTCAAGGAAAAGTACATCGGGTTTTCCCATAAGGCTCATTGCTATATCAAGCCTGCGTCGCATACCTCCTGAATAGGTAGACACTTTTCTATTCGCTTCATCCTCTAATCTTGAAAAAGACAGCCATTCGTTTACAGTGCTTTTCAAGTTCGGCAGACGTTTTAGTTGTCCGATAAGCGTTAAATTTTCTCTGCCTGTCAAAACTTCATCTACCGCCACAAATTGTCCTGTTAGGCTGATACATTCTCGTACATTGTTGCCCTCTGTTGCTACATCAAATCCATTAATAATAGCACTGCCACCATCTGGTTTAAGTAGGGTGGAGAGAATTTTGATAATGGTTGTTTTTCCTGCACCATTTGAACCAAGAAGGGCAAAGATACTCCCTTTATCAATCGTAAAATTGACATCTTTCAAAATATGCTTTTCCTTATAAGATTTTTGTAGTCCGGATACTTCAATTATTTTTTCTGACATGTTTGTCCTCCTCGTTATATACATACGCATGTATGTTATTGTTGTAAATTTAACTGCCTTTTTATAGGCAGTTAAATTGAAATCTATTCTTTTTTAAATTCATGTTTACCGATTGTCAAATAAATCTCTTTCATTTCCTCATCCATTACAGGAACACCAAGCGATATGGAGAGTTGTTCAAAGAATAAAACTTTATCGACATATTCTTCATAAGACACTTCAAATGCATAGGGTGTAAGCCATGAGGCAGTGAGCCACAAAATAGTTTGTGACGCCTGTTTAGGAAAAAACACATTCATGGAGCCGTCTTTATTTCCCTCATTCAATAGTTTCTCCATATATGGAGCCATGACATTCATTTGAAAAAGCATCTCGTTCTTAAAAACAACAGGGTTGTTTGCTAACTTCTCCATCTCTGCCCTCATACTATCGCTTATATTCATATGTTCACGTAGACTAAGTTTGGCTACAAAACGAAGTTTTTCAAGGGCGTTAAGCCCCTCTTGTTTATCAGCGAGAAGATATGGGTTATCATTTTCAAAAGACTTATACATAACACTCCCAATCAATTCTTCACGGGATTTGAAATAATGGTAAAATGCACCTCGTGTTACACCTACTTCTTTTACAACATCTTCGACGTTCACATTTTCCAGCCCCTTTTCAGCAAAAAGACGCATAGCAGTTTCTAATATATTCTGCTTTGTTTTTTGATCTGGGTCGTGACGTGGCATATCATCACCTCCTATACATACGCATGTATGTTATTCTGATTATAGCCTTGAGACTTACTTTTGTCAATAAAAACAAATTCAAGAAAACATACATGTTTCTATTTGCAATCTTCCAGTCTCCATCTTTACAAAGTGTCAACTCAAACTGTGAAATCTGTTCGCTTTTGTCCGATTGTTAATAAACTTCATACCCACTTTTTTTGTCAAGATATTCTTGAACTCCTTTCTTTTAAAATTCAAATGTATATTTTGCCATAATAAAACTGCCTCCAATCCGTTAGATTTTTGGTCTAACTTCTTGGGGAGGCAGTTCAAAACTTTTATATAGGTTTTTTTAATAAACAATGTAAAATATACTTTACAAAAAATGTAAAGTAGACTATACTATTTGTGAGGAGACAGGAGGGCTGTCATTGAAAACAAAAATTAAGGAATTAAGAAAAGCAAGACGAATATCTCAAGATGAATTAGCCTTGGCTGTAGGCGTTACACGGCAAACGATCATTTCTTTAGAAAAAGAAAAATATCTTGCCTCTCTTCCATTGGCTTATCGGATTTCGCATTACTTTGGTCAAACGATTGAAGAAGTATTTGATTTTTCAGAATTGGAGGAGTTTTAATGAAGAATTTTAAAGCAGAAGTGCATAAACGAATTTTGCTTAGAAGATTTCTGTTAGCGGGGATAATTGTAATTGATGTACTGCTGAATGTATTTAGGGATCAGTTCAGCAATGTTTCAGATTATGCCTTAGGTTATCAGACCGGTGTATTGATCGGACTAATGATCCTTTTATCCATCAATCTTTATATGTATGAACGCAGCTATCGCAATGAAGATCGCTTGAAAATACTGTACATTAAGGAGCATGATGAAAGAAAAGTGCTGATTAAAAGCAAAATGGCAATGGGAACACTGTTTATCAGCATCGGACTTTTAGGGGTGGCGACCATGATTGCCGTTTATATAAATCAAACTGTTGCGTTTACACTGATCAGTGTTATTTATGGTATGGGGATTATCCTATGTATATTAAAAGTGTACTACTCTAAAAAATATTAGAAAGAAGGAGTTATTATGTATAGAAATCGCAGAGAAGCGAATTACTATATTGGCTTTGGTTTATTGCTGAATTCATTTTGTATCTTATGTGATGATTTTATTCCGCATTTTATTGCGATTGCGTTATATATTACAGCGATCAGTTTGATGATAATCGGGATAGTTAAAGAGAGAAAGCGCAGGGATTGTTTATAATGGTGAACAGTGGTATACTCAAAGTTAAGGAGGATGCCTATGGGATTATTCAGTAAGAAAAAAACAGTGGATTTAGATGATGTATTCAAGAAAAAATATACAGTTTTGAATGGGATTATGCAATCAGCACATGAAGAATTGGATTATACGATTAAAGCTGCATCCATGGAACTGGCGATTGAAAAATATGATCAATTATTAGATTTAATTGATCAGGGTGCAAATTTTGATAGAGAACATTTTAAAAAATTAAAAGAGGATGCAGTTAAGGAATTAAACCTAATCAAAGGGTTGGAGTAAGAAGTGAGAAAGATCACTTCTTTTTTTATTGCCATTTTATAGGGATTATGCTAATATAGTCCCATATCGGACTAAAAAGGGGGCGGGATAATGGAAATTGATGAACATATTAAAAGCTGGTATGTCCAGTGGCTTTATATTGAATCCTTATATAGTAAATATGCCGGGCGCTATCATTTAACACGAGCTACCATGACCGCATTGGATGAAATCTATCATCATAAAGACGGGTGCAGTCAAAAAGAGATCTGTCAGGTATTAAATATACCTAAACAAACCGTTTCGAGTGTAATGAGCAACTTAGAAAAAAAGGGATTTGTATATAAAAAGGATTCTGTCATGGATAAACGTCTGCGTCTCTATTATCTTACTGAATCCGGATGTGTGCTTTGCGAAAAGATTATTGCCGATTTAGATAAAATAGAGTTTGAGGCATTTAATCAATTAAGTCAAAAGGATCGTGAGGATTTTACACGCATCAATGAACAATTAACTCAATTAATTGAACAAGGAATGAACGGAGGGGAAAATAATGGCAACACGCGTTAAAGATATGACAAGCGGATCACCTACTAAACTGATATTCAGCTTTGCAATTCCGCTAATGTTAGGAAATGCCTGCCAGCAATTTTATGCGATGGTCGATACCATGGTTGTAGGTCGCGGCGTAGGCGTTGAAGCTTTGGCAGCTTTAGGAGCCGCAGACTGGCTGAACTGGATGGTTTTAGGAATTGTATTAGGATTTACTCAGGGGTTCTCTATTCTGATATCACATAATTTTGGAGCCAATGATGAGACTAAGCTAAGAAAATCGATTGCTATGTCTTTTGTATTAGGCATGATTATGGCAGTCACATTGACGGTTCTTGCCTTATTAATGGCAAAGCCAATCCTGCATTTATTAAATACCCCATCGAATATCATCGGACAATCGCTGACCTATTTATATATTGTCTTTTCAGGTATTATCGTTATCACTTTATATAACACGTTCTCATCGATTTTGCGTGCTTTAGGAGACAGCAAGACACCGCTGTATGCGATGATTGTTGCGGCTATAATTAATATCGTATTGGATTTGCTGTTTGTTATGGTGTTTAAAATGGGGGTTGCCGGAGCGGCTATCGCAACGGTCATAGCTCAGTTCTTCTCTAGTGTCTTCTGCTTTTTCGCCATCAGACGAATCTCGATTATTGAGATTCATAAAGAAGATTTTAAGATAGACTTTTCAGTCATCAAAAGACTGATTCAGCTGGGAACACTGACAGCGTTTCAAAATGTCGTGATTTCAATCGGCGGAATGGTTGTGCAAAGTGTGGTAAATGGCTTTGGATTCATTTATGTAGCTGGCTTTACCGCGACCAACAAGCTGTATGGATTATTAGAGTTAGCGGCGACTTCATTAGGGTTCTCGATGGCAACCTATGCCGGACAGAATTTGGGAGCGAAACGATATGACCGTATTAAATCCGGTGTGAAAGCCGCTTTAATCATGGGGTTACTGATTTCCTTTGTATTAACGGCAATCCTTATTCCATTTGGAAAAGTGTTCCTTCAGTTATTTGTTTCAGGGACACCGGATGTCACATCACAGGTATTAGGCATTGCGTATCATTATTTATTCGTCATGAGCTGTCTGCTTTGGGTTTTATATATGCTTCATATCTATCGTTCTGCTTTGCAGGGGATGGGCGATACCTTTATGCCAATGGTTTCCGGTATTGCGGAATTAATCATGCGTGTGGGTACAGCTTTGATCCTACCACAATTCTTAGGGTCAGATGGAATCTATTTTGCTGAAGTAACTGCATGGTGCGGAGCTGTATTTATCTTATTCTTTGCTTATCATTCTAAAATGAAAAAGATGCTTCCGGCATCATCAAATGAAAAAATAGCCTGATGGCTATTTTTTTAGGTTGGTTAATATTTCCTGATAACGTTTAGTGGCAAATACGCTTGGTTTTCCTTTTCGACAGAATTCCAATTTATTTAATTTAGGAACAACTCTTTCAACGATGATCTGACCCTCAACAGTCTTTTGCTTGAGTGTTTTTAAGGCATCTAAGAAACGGGGATCCGTTCTTGCATGCGGATAAAAGGAAAGAACATAAAGATAATAAAAGAGATTATAGCCCCGGAATGGATATTCCACCTGCATGAAAAGGGTGCCGATGCCATAATGGCAGGGACTGATTGGCTTACGGACTTCCCAATGCCAAAGTAAGAATTCTACTGCTTTTTCTAACTGCTTGTTTTGCTCAAAGCCGACAGTAAAGCGGAAAGAATCTAGGATATATAAAGTAGTATTAGGAGTAGAGTATTGGGTTTCTTCACCTCTGCCAAAACTATATTTATTACATTTCCAGCCGCCGTCTACTTGCTGGGTATCTAAAAAGTAGCGAAAACTTCGCTGCAGGCGTTCATCTTGACTGTACCCCATATGACATAAACTGTTTAAGGCAATGGCGGTATGACAAGGATAAATACCACCGCTGGGAGATATTTTAAAACGTCCGTCTTCCTTTTGACAGCTAAAGATCAAAGCTGCGGTTTCTTTCATAATTGGATCACTGGGATCAAATCCTAGCTCTACAAGATAAAGCACACTTTCTAAAGTAGTAAACGGAGCACCTTTAAGCAGCTTATGATCAGGGGTTGTCCAATAATCCTCCCCATTATCATAGCGGTGTGATAAGATCTGTTCAATGTCTGTCGCCATATTATTCCTCCCGTAGTTGTATATCTATTATTTTACCATGATGTCTTTAATTTGTCTTATGTAAGTCATCATCGGCTAATAATAACCATAATTGATATCCACATCTGTCGAGATTCCGGCAATTTTTCCTTGGTTGGTATATTGCCAAAGTTTGATAGTTTCGTAATAAATCGGTTCTTGTCCATAGCTGGCAATCCAAATATCATGCTGATCTAAGAGATCCGATGAAAGATAGCTTAAACGATCACTGTTGGCATAAAGACCGGTTGAATAATGGCTGTTTTCTATTGTTGCTAAAAATGTATGGGCTATCTTATTCATTTCATTGCTGCTTAATATATCATGACAAGAATCTTCAAAATCAAAATAAACCGGAAGATCAAGATCGATGCCTTCTAAGATAGATAATACAAATTCTGCTTCCTGCTTCGCTTCCTGAGCACTCATTGCATAACTGTAGTGATATACTCCCACTTTGAGTCCGTGTTCTTTTGCCTGTTTTATATTTTCATAAAAATATTGATCGATTGCTCCCGTTAAAGCATCTCCATATCCAGTACGTATTAAAACAAAACTATATGTGCTGGTATCAATTTCTTGCCAATGTATTGTTTGTTGATGTTCACTGACATCAAACCCTAATCCGGTTGGGGTCTGTGTCATTCGCTGCTGACTAAAAGCCTGATGACTGGGTTGGTCAATTAAAAAATTAGCGAACATCAAAAGCAGGATAATGATAGGGAAAAAAACAACGGTTAAAAATTTATTTGATAGTCGGCGATGCCTCATTTTACTCACTCACTTTCGTGTACAGTGTACTTTATAATTTTAAAATAATTGTGGGTAAAATTTGGAAGAAAATCTTAAGATTTATCACTGCATTTAATTATGGTAAGATAAAAGTGACAGGAGGAGATGATTATGTTTATTTGGCTGCTTTATGAATTTTTAAGTTCCTTAATAATAATGGGATTATTTATCGGATTATTCTCTCGTTTTACTACTACTTGGATTATGATTTTAGGCATGCTATTTTTTGCTTTCTTTTTCGTTTGGTTTAAACGGAAGAAAATTGAGCCTAAGCTTCAAAAATATTTCAGCTATTATATAATGTATACCGTCATGGTTCTCATGCTTTGCTTATTTATTTCTAAGGGCTCGATAAGTCATTCAATATGGAGCTTTTATAATTATGCATTGCTTCCGTCGTTGCCGACACGTCTATTTGCTGCTCTTTATAATGAAACAATGGTCTACTATCTAATCCCATTGGTTTGGCAGATTACGGTTTATTTGGGGATGGTTATCATCAATAGGGATTATCAGTGGAAACATCATATTAAGCTGGCTGTGAGTTTAGTTATTGGATTAGGTGTGAGTAGTGTGATCATCTATCAGCGTCAGCAGGTCGTACTGCCAGGACATGGCTTTGATTACAGCGGCGGCTATTCGAGTGTCAATTTAGAAGAATATGATGTCATCAATAAGGATAACAAGCTAGCCAAGCTTGATGAACCGGCTTCCTTTACTATCACGGATCCTGATAAGATGCCGATATTAGATGGAGCAGAAGCCGCCTATCCGGTATACAGTGCCTTAGCAAATGCAGTATATGTGAATATTGATGAGATAGAACGTGATCGCTTAGGAATGAATCAGGAAATTAATGATAAAGATACAAAGAGTGAAGCAGAAAAAACAGATCAGCGCATTGTTTCTTTCTATAATACAGCGGTAGGTTTTGAACGCCTAGTCAATGGAAAGGCGGATATGTTCTTTGGCGCCTATCCGTCTGCCTCACAGCTTCAATTAGCTAAAGACTTAGGGGTAGAACTGGAGTATACACCGATAGGAAAAGAAGCGTTTGTCTTTTTTGTTCCGGAAAATCAAGTGATTAAAGAATTGAGCAGTGAGCAGATTCGTAAGATTTATTCTGGGGAATACACGAATTGGAAACAGCTAGGCGGACAAAATGAAAAGATCATGGCATTCCAAAGACCGGAACGTTCCGGCAGTCAGTCGATGATGGTAAAGTTTATGGGAGATACACCATTAAAAACACCTCTGAAAGAGGAATATCAGGCGGCTATGGCAGGCGTTGCGGAAAAGGTAGCCGATTATCGCAATCTTTCCGGTGCCATCGGTTATTCTTTCCGTTTCTTTCTAACGGGAATGACCGAACGTCCGGAAGTTGAAATGTTAAGTGTTGACGGCATTGCACCTGATAAAGAGACCATTCGAGATGGGACTTACCCCCTTACTGTGAATTTGTACTGTATCACGGTAAAAGGAAACAAAAATGAAAATGTGAATAAAATGCTGGAATTTATGCTGTCAGAGCAGGGACAAACGTTGATTGAAGAGAGCGGTTATGTGGCTTTATAAGCAATGCAACCATTGGTTGACAGATTGATAAGTGGTGGTTTATTGCCTTTTATTGAGGTCATGCTATGATGGAAGGGCAATGAGGAGGAAGAAACATGGAACTTGCAGATAAGATCATTGAATTAAGAAAAAAACAAGGCTATTCTCAAGAAGAACTGGCAAATCAACTTGGTGTTTCCAGACAATCCGTCAGTAAATGGGAAGCGGGGCAATCGACACCAGAATTAGAAAGACTTATTGAAATGGCTGATTTATTCCATGTCAGTTTAGATGAGTTAATCAGAGGACAGACCACTGTTTCAACAAATGTGCTTGATCCAATTGTTTTACGCCATACCATTCGTCAGGCGATGGGATATGAATATAAGAGTAAGCTGCATATTGGGAAAATCCCTTTGGTGCATATTAATTTTGGCTATGGCTACCGTGTAGCAAAAGGAATCTTTGCTTTTGGTAATATCGCGATTGGGGCTTTTGCGATTGGAGGATTAAGCTGCGGCGGGATTGCCTTAGGCGGACTTGGCCTGGGACTCTTTGTTTTAGCTGGATTAGCAGCTGGGTTTGCAGCTCTTGGCGGTGTTGCATTTGGAATCTTTGCCCTTGGCGGTTTTGCGTTGGGAGTGTACAGTTTCGGCGGTGTGGCTTTAGGGGCTCAGCTTGCAGTGGGCGGTTTTGCCAGAGGCTATGTTGCTGTCGGTGCCGAAGCGCAGGGAATCCATGTGCTCAAGGTGGTAGAGAGTACGACATCCTCTCAGATTTTTGAATTTATTCGTCAATGGAACAGTCAGCTTCCATCATGGCTGATTCATTTCTTTAGTATGTTTAAATAAGTATCTTAGATTAGATTTACAGTGAAAATAACAGATGAATCTAGTTTGATATGATATCTCTAGGATAGACAGTGTAAATAGATAAAACACTGAACATTAAGGAGGTATCCTTTCTTTTATTACGAGAAAAAAGTAAATATATGATAGTTGAAAAATTGAATGCAGTACATGATTGTAAGAATGGGAAAAGAACCTGCATACAGATTTGTAATGATTTATATAAACGGGTGAATATTTATGATACCCATAGTGAAAATTAGCTTTCTTTCAAAAGAATTTGAAAACATAGTTGTCAATGCCGATCTTGTTAGTGAGAATCCTATAATGAGTTAGCCATCCAACATAATATACTTTTCCTATCCACTTTAAAAAATCTAATAGTTATATAGAGTTAAAGGAGCTTAATTTACAAGAAGAGGTATATATGACTACATCAAGAAAAACAACAAGACGGGTACAGTGTACGAATAAAAAAAATTAAATTGCAGACCAATTTTAGCCTGAAATAAGATCTGTTTTCAGGCTTTTTTGTCTTAGATAATTACAAATGAAAAACAATTAAAATTATACTTGATTATTATTGTCTAATTTCTTTTATTCTATAGTAAGCGTTAAAAAAACTGTATAAGTTAAGCCGTACGCTTTCAACTCACACAGTTTATACTACACTTTTGCTGAACAAGACACAGAAGCTCTTGATCATCTAGTTTTTAATTTGATTTTTTACCGATATTATTCTTGTGTGTATGTAAAGCCCCACTCACACATTGCCTCCATTATAGGAAATAACGATTTTCCTTTCTCTGATAGGCTGTATTCCACTTTAGGCGGAATTTGAGGATATTCTTTTCTCATAATCAATCCATCGGCCTCCATTTCTTTTAATTGTACACTAAGTGTTTTGTAGGTAATGCTTCCGATTTTTCTTTTAAGTTCATTAAATCGTATTGTTTCATATTCAATAAGTAAATATAAAATGACAAGTCTCCATTTTCCCCCGATCATCATTAATGTATAGCCAAAAGGAGTATCTGATAATATTTTAATTTTACCTTCATATTGCTTCATTCCCATAAAGTACTTTCCTCCATGATAGTATATGTCAAAAAAGTGCATACTTGTTCAAAATATATCTATTATCATATAATACAAATAAAGAAAAGTAAAGGAGATGACAGTATGAAAAAAATATTAGTAATTGTTGGAAGTGGACTTAAAAATGGGAATACAGATAAATTAGCTAATGCATTTATTAAAGGAGCAATTGAGTCCAGACACGAAGTCACTAAAGTATTTTTGGGAAACAAGATGATTAATGGGTGTAATGGATGCAATGCGTGTAGATGGAATAAACCCTGTGTTCAAAAAGATGACATGCAGGAAATATATGAACTATATGAACAATGTGATATGGTGGTCTTAGCCTCACCATTATATTTTTGGACAATTTCCTCTCGTTTAAAAGCGTTTTTGGAACGTTTATATGCAGTTGCATGTAAAGATGATCATCCGCCTAAAGGAAGATATGAGCGTCATGCTAATAAAGACTGTGCACTTTTAATGACTGCAGCAGATGACTTTTTTTGGACATTTGAACATGCTGTGTCCTATTATCGCTTTAACTGTATTAATTATCTTGGATGGAACGATAAGGGCATGGTGCTGGCTGGGGGATGCGGCGGTTCACCGACAAAACGACATATTGATGATACCCCTTATTTAAAGGAAGCATATACATTTTCTAAAACTTTGGAATAAGTTCCTTATTTTCTGGTATTTTTAAAGATAGGAATAATTATCTAGGAGGAGAAAAATGGAAAGTAAATCATTTGATATATTCAATGCATTTCATAAGCAGTGGGCATTAGTAACTGCAGGATCTGCAACACATTTTAACACAATGACAATTAGTTGGGGAACAATGGGAACTCTATGGAGCAGACCGGTGGCTATAATTTTTATTCAAACAAAACGTTATACTTATGAATTTCTTGATAATGAGCCATATTTTACAATTTGCTTTTTTAAAAATAATTATAAAAAAGACTTAACAATATTGGGAAGTAATTCTGGAAGAAAAATTGATAAATTGAATTTAACTAAACTTAAACCACAGCTTATAGATCAACATTTTATTTCTTATGAACAGGCAGAATTAACGCTGCTATGCAAAAAGATATATAAAACAGCTATGCTGAAAGAAGATGCTCCGGAATTTGCCCCTAAGGAAGACCATGACATGTTTGTTGGAGAAGTAATTCAAATAATAGAGGGAAACAATCATCATCACGATCTGAAAACAGATGATTAGCCTCTATTATATGTAAAATAGCATCATTTCTTAGAAGTCTTTTTAGACAGACATACTCAATCTTAATGGAGTTTGCTATAATGATAAAAAGGGGTGACTGTTATGGATGGATTATTTGTCAAACAAGTGCGTTTAGAAAAAGAGGCAGCTCCAATGGAAGCCTATCCCTTCAATATAGCGCTCATTAGGAACTTTGATAAACTGGTGTTTGAAAGTCCGGTTTCATTTTTTATTGGCGAAAACGGTGTAGGAAAGAGCACATTTATTGAAGCCTTGGCAGTCGGCTTAGGGCTGAATGCCGAAGGTGGTACTCAAAACTTCTTATTTCAAACAGCAAACACGCATTCCGATTTATACCAATATCTAAAAATAATGAAAGGCTATCGTCGACCTCAAACTAAATTCTTTTTACGCGCAGAAAGTTTTTACAATGTGGCTACTGAATTAGAAGAGTTAGATAAAGTTCAGTCCGGAGCTTTCAATAGCTACGGCGGAAAAAGTCTTCATCAAAGCTCACATGGGGAATCGTTTATGCAGCTGATGACCCATCGCTTTTCTAAAAATGGATTATACTTATTAGATGAACCGGAGGCAGCACTTTCGCCTTCAAGGCAGTTGGCTTTACTGGTCTTGATTCATGATCTTGCTAAAGGGGGATCGCAGTTTATTATCAGTACCCATTCACCGATCCTGCTTTCTTATCGAGAGGGCATTATTTATGATCTCAACCATAATTTTCAGAAAGTCTGTCTCAAAGATACTGAGATTTACCAGACCTATAAATTGGTTTTAGATGATCCTGAAAGCCTGCAGCACCATTTGTTTGATGATTTGGATGAAAGATAATCTAAAAGCAGCGATGATTGCACTTTTTATACTGAAATAATTTGTATTTATATCAGTATTTACAGGATAAAATGAATATGTTAACTTAATAATAGAGAGATCAATTAGATCAGCCTATTTAGTAAATAGATATTATTTGGAAAGGAGAAAAATGATGCCTGAAGCTGATAAGAGCCGTTTTAAAAATACACGACAATACTTAATAATATCTGGATTAATTTTATCCAACGCTTTATTACTGTATGGTGTCTGTTGGACTTTAAAAGATGTTCATTATATGGATAGTACACAGATTATATTGTGGCTGACTTGGATTGCATTATTTTTTCTAATGCTGGCAGTAGGCACGTTAGTCATTGAATTATGTAAATTTATAATCACATTTATTCAAAAATTTAATGACCTGAGAAAATAACAGGTTACATTGAAAAAAGATGTGCATATCATATGCCATCTTTTTTATACTTGTGTTTATAAAAGGGCTGATCTAAGCATGGGATAACAAGGGAAACATTTTCTGCTTATCAAAATGAGTGAGCATATCTTTTGTGATAAATAAATGATTTTCTTCTAAAGGCATAATAGTATAGCCTTTTGTATCTTTTGGTGTAAATCCGAGTGTGACATGGGGAGAATTAAGGATGCTAAAGGAAGCTATTATTTCCTCTAATGATGCGTCTGTTCTGCCCAAAATATCATAGCACAGCAAGGTGTTTTCTTCTTCTTGGACAATCATGATAAGATCAAGCTGTTTAGAATAGTAAACACAGTCTTTTAGATCATTAAGACAGTAAAACATCAGCAGTTCAAAGTTATCTTTCAAAGTAAAATCAGACAATGGATTCCCAAGGCTATAATAATGTTGAAGCAAAGCATGATTTTTATGCTGAGTCATATCCAGCTTATAAAAATCACCAGTTTTTGGCTGAACAGAAAAACTGTATTGATACTCCATTGTCTTTATAAAAGAGAATTTAGGGTAGAATTCCAATGCAGTTTCATTGGCAAATAAATAGATACCGTCACACTGGTCTTTCCAATCCTTAATGACTTCGTTCATTAATAGTTTGGCTAAACCAAGGCGGCGATAATCTTTATCGGTCATCACGGTGCCAAGCTGAATATATCTTCTACATTTGCCCTGATCCATTATATGAATCAGATTGACGGATACATTAGCGATCACCCTTGATTCTTTCACAAAAACATAGGGAATATAGCGATCTGTCCAAAACCCATGTTGATACCATTCTTCAAAGGTAATGCCGAAAGTCTTTTGAGCCAAGGAATTAAAGCTTTTTCGCAATGGTTCGTTGTCTTTTATCTGTTTGATTAATGTATACACGATAAACTCCTTTTATTAAAAAAGACAAAACGATGTTTTGTCTTGGCTGTTTTATCCTTTATCTTGATCTTGATTGCGGTAAGCAAATCTTCTTCTTATCTTTAATGGATTATCTTCACCAGGGAAATGCCATGGATTCATATGATCCTGTTTGAATCCTTCTACGATGTCCTTTGCGTCAGTGATGACTTGATCTAAAAACATAGTACCGTACATTCTTGGAGGCAGAACATAGATAGGGGTTGTGACATTATGTTTTTTACATAAAGCATCTACAAAAAGACGTAAATGAGGGCATACCATGCAAATATCATATTCCTTTAATTTAGTAACAGCTTCGTCTCCTGCCATATGAATAGGGTAAAAATCAAAACTGTATTCCTGATCTAAACCTTTTTCAACGCAGGCATTCTGCAATTTTTGGGCTAAAAAGCTTGATGACATCCCGGCTCCGCAACTAATTAATATTTTGATCATAATTTTTATCTCCGTTTCTTTATGGTAATTTAATTATAAGCAATCTGTGCTGAGATTACAATGAGAGAAAGAGGGGTTTTTATTTTAGGTCGAGAAAATGGCTTATAACTTGCACCAGTTTTTATTATAAGTAATTGACTTAATAAATATGTTGATTTAATCAATGCTTTTTAGATTTCATTATTCTATTAATTTACTTTTGACACTTTTTCGACACTTTCTGTATTAAATATAGTGTCTATTACCTGTTTTTTATGTCCGTCATTGATATGAGTATAAATGCTCATAGTGGTATTAATATTACTATGCCTCATTAGTTCTTGTGCAGTTTTTAAATCAACATCATTAGTGACTAGAATGGTAGCAAAGGTATGGCGTAGCTTATGAAAATAGAAATTTATCCCATAGCCGGCAGCTACCCTTTTCACGTACTGTGTAAAGATTGTAGGGTGTATGTAGTAGTTTTCTTCATCACACACAATTTCTTGATATGGATTGATTTTAAACCATTCAATCAAAGATTTCTTTAATGGATCAGCTAACGGTATAACGGCCTCTGATTTGGCTGACTTCATTTGGTGCGTGGTATAGAGTTCATTTTTTGGTAAAGCATTGTACACCAGTTTCTTATTTACGTTAATTAAGTTATTATCAAAATCAATGTCATTCTTTTCTAGTGCGAATGCTTCACTAATCCTTAAACCTGTATAGCAACCAATCTCTATAGCGATAGCATAGGCTTTATATCTGAATGATCCACTTGCTTTCAGATCATCAATGATAGTGTATATATCATCATAGGATATTATTTTATCCTCTTTCCTTGATGTATCAATCCCTTTAACCGTTACTAAACTTATAGGATTATAGGTAATGTATCCCACTTTCAAAGCATAGTTCAAAATGCGGTTAATGGTCACTTTTATAATTCTGTTTGTTGCTATCCCGTTGCTGCTTAAACTGTTAAAGAATTTCTGCAGCATAGGATAATCAAACTTACTAATCAAGATATTACCGATTGAGTTCTTTAAGTATTTATTGTATTTAGATTTTGTTTGATTCATAGAGTTTTCTTGAAATTGATCGCTGCCTAGTTCAAGGAACTCTATGTATACATCACTAAACGTTTTAACATTTATTTTTTTTATGATCCCGGTATCTAATAGCTGCTTTTTCATTTCTGTTTCGTGATCTTGGGCCATAGGTTTTGTCTCAAAGCCACTCTTTGAATATCTTCGGGTTATTCCATTTTGCTTGTAATTGAAATAGACTTCCCATGTATAGCCTTTTTTAGCTTTCTTACTGGGGCGTTTTCTTAAACTCATAGTGTTTATCCTCCTTACATATAACCTTGTTACACGCTTAAAAATCTGTTATAATAGGAGCGAAAATAAAACGTACTCTCAATATGTTTATTTTTCGCTTAACGCTCCCTATTGCCAGTAGGGGCGTTTTTTTGTTATTTTGCTTTTTCAAATAAATTGACTATTTATTTTGAATGTCATCAATTAGAAAATTATATATAACTTCGATTTCATCATTTGTCATGTTGTTAAAATCTTTATTTGGATATTTTTGCTGTAATATTTTTAATTTGTAGTCTACTCCTATGTCGATGTTATTTTGTGTAATACTATCTAAGTCTGAAATGAGATCATCTGCTGTGTATTCATCATATTTTAAACTAGATAATATCTCTTCAAACGAATTAATATATTCTAATTTATTGAAATCTATATATCTAGTATCCAGGGATCTTAATAGCTGAATAGACTCATTGCATTTTTCTATAACCATATTAATGGTATGTCTATAAGTTTTATTCCAACTATGAAAAATATCTGGATAAGTATGATAAGCTTCATATACTCCGCTATCTATCAGCAATTTAAGTTTAGTATCTTGTTTTTCTTTCATTTCTTTTGTATAAACAATTTCTCCATTTTTGATTGGGGGAAGTGATATGGAGATACTATGGGAGTATTCATCATCGTTTAGTCCTAAGATATCCTCCACTGGAACATCTAAAGCACTTGCAATCTTTTTTAGTGTCTCTAATTTTGGTATCCTTGCACCATTTTCATATTGAGCGACTGTTTGCTGTGTTACTCCTAATTTATTACCTAACTCTTTTTGGGTTAGGTTTTTCTTTTTTCTTACAAAAGCAATTTTCTCACATGTGTTCATCAAAATGCCTCCTTGTCAAATTAATTTTAACATTAGATAATCAATAAAACAATCAAATAGTTGTATTTTTGTATTGACACAATAAAAAGACTGTAATATCATGTGGATATACAATCAAAAGATTGTTAAAGGAGGTGAAGTTATGAGAATTGATAAAGTGAAGTTTGTTTCTGAACTTGTTAGGCAAGATATGACCTTAATGGAATTATCTGAAAAGTCAGGAGTGACACGAGGAACGCTAAGCAATATCAAATGTGGTAAGTCATGTCGTGAAGATATCGGGTTAAAGATTGCTAAAGCACTAAATGTTAAAGTTGATGATTTAATGTAGTAGATTAATTAGAGAGACAAAATATAACAAAACGGAGGAATAGAAAATGATTTATATAAAGAAAAAATATGATAATGGTATAGAAGTTAATTCAGAAGTTTATGAAGATGAATTTTATAGTGCATGTCCAATCTGTGGAAAAGAAGTAAATTTAGATCGTGAAATGTTGATACACGTACTACAAGAGGGAGATATGACGGGGACATCATTCTATTGTGAGGAGTGTAGCAGAAAAAAACTCAATGAAAATATAAACGGTGATGTAGAAAGTAATTTTTCAAATTCGTTTCGTGAAAATAGCAAAGCGATTTGTAAGTTAATTGAACAGGTAAAAAATAAAGAATTACAAGATAGCTTATTTATTGCACTTGATACATTATCCGATTTGATTGGTGATGAACTGCACAAATAGGATTAAATACAGTGTGTAAGAAAGGAGTAGAAAGTCATGAGTGATTTACAAATGCTGACACAAGATGAGGTGGCTGATCTCTTAAATAGTCATAGAGACACCATCACCATGCTTAGAGAAGTCGGCATACTAAGAGCCACTAAAATAGGTAAATGCTATATGTTCTCACAGGCAGAAATAAAGCATTTTCAAGAGACTTACAAAGGGTTAGATGTAAGTAATAGAGTAAAGGCTATTGAAAGTTATAACATTGTTAACGGCTTGAATTAGCTATACATTAGGACATTAATGAAAATATTGAGAGTACGTTTTAATAATGTCCTTTTTAGGAGGTGGGTTATATAAATAAAGATAATGGAGTCTATATTCGTGATAGCATATTACAAGAAACTATATCAGGAAATGAAAAAATTTTGCTTAGCGAAATGATCTATTTAAGTAAAAACAGTGATTATAAAGTAGCCTATCCCTCTTTAAAACATTTAGAAAATAAATTAAGATTACCTAAAAGAACAATACAAAGATGTATTAATAACTTAGTCGATCAAGGTTATATAACCAAAGATCGAGAGTTAAAAAACGGTACTGGTTATATAGCTAAAACTAATTACTTTTTAAGTGATAAAACAAGAGTGATAATAGGGTGTCAAAATGTCACTATACTAGGTGATGAAACGTCACTATATAAGGTGTCAGAATGTCACCAACTAGGTGACAACATGTCATCAAATAGGTGTCAAAGTGTCACCTGTAAAAAAGAAGAAAAAAGAATTAAAAAAGATTTATTAAAAAATATATGTGCAAATGCAACTCCATTTGATCCTAAAATGCACTTTGAAGAATTTTGGAATCTATATCCTAAGAAAGTAAACAAGAAAAAAGCAAAAGATAAATTTTGTAAAGTTTGTAAGAATGAAGAAATATTCAAACAACTTATGAATGGTTTAAATATTCAAATTAAATCGAAAAATTGGTTAAAAGAGAATGGTCAATATATCCCACATCCTACTACATGGCTAAATGGTGAAAGATGGATGGATGAAATATCTGGTAAAGAAGTTATACAAACAGTTACTTATGAAGAAATGAGAGAGAATGATCCCTTCTTTGAAGATACCCTTTAACGAAGAAATGGAAAGAGCCTTGTTAGGTAGTGTATTAATCGATTATAAGAATACAATGAATGAATTGGTAGATATAGATGAATCTATTTTCTATATTGATACTCATAAAGAAATTTATAAATCAATGATTGAGCTATCTAACAATGGCAGTCCTATAGACATTACCACCGTCTATGGTAAATTAATAAAAAACACGAATAACAAAGTAACTGTAGATTATTTACTTCATTTAGCCGAAGAAACACCCACCGCAGCACATGCAAAATACTATTGCGAGCAATTAACTAAATTAAGTACACTTAGAAAAATGGCAGAATTATGTCAGACAACTTATAAACAAATCCTTACCGGTGATGTTCAAGATATCAACGATCTGTTAATGAGGAATATGAAGGCACTTTCCGAATTATCAGAAAACGGTCAAGAGAGCGAATTTAAGAGCTTTTACGACTTAGCTAAGGAAAATATCAAGGAACAGGAAAACATCGCTAGAACAGGGAAAACGAATAGGATTAAGACCTTATTTCCTTCATTGGATAAACTAACCGGAGGATTTAAGGGCGGAGACCTGATTATTATCGGTGCAAGACCAAGTGTAGGGAAAACAGCTTTTGCGCTTAACTTAGCTTTAAAGATGGGGAAAGGCAGTCATAAAGCTGTTCCAGTGTTCTCGGTTGAAATGCGAAGCGATTCGATTTGCTACCGCATGATGGCAGGAATCAGTGGAATTGACAACAATTCTTTTAAATCAGGAGCAGCTTTTGAAAATGAATCCAAAAAGGTTTATGCGATTGCAGAATTATCAAAAAAATATAATGTATATGTGAATGATAAAAGTGCAATCAAGGTTTATCAGATGAAAGCAGCTTTAATTAAATTTATGAAAGACCACCCAATTCAAGCGATCGTTATTGATTACCTCCAATTACTGAAGGGAAGTAGAAAATTCGTTAATAAAAACGAAGAAGTAAGCGAAATATCAAGGGACTTAAAATTGCTTGCTAGAGAGTTAGATGTGCCGGTTATAGTCTTATCCCAGTTATCAAGAAACATTGAACAGAGGGAAGATAAACGACCAAGAATGTCCGATTTAAGAGATAGCGGAAGCGTGGAACAAGACGCAGATGTAATTATGATGCTTTGGCGAGAGGATTATCAGAATTTTCAAAGTAGCGATATCAGCAATATCAATATTGATGTAGTGAAGTGTCGTGATGGAAGTATTGGATCACTTAAATTAGCTTTCGATAAACCGCATAGCTGGTTTAGTGAGATTACAAAGAAAGATATTTAAATTTAAAGGGTGTTAGTCTAATTGACGATACCCTTTTATGTTGCAGTAAATGAAAAAAGTCAATTTGGCGTTTCGTAAATTTTACGATTTGCAACTATTCATCAATTTGATGAACAGATAGAGAAAAATGCCGTTTTCCTAAAACGCTTCATATTTAGCGTTTAATCGTTGTTTGTTCTAACTGGTATAAGTTTATGAGTTAGGCATGGAACGTACTGTAGCAATGAGAAAAGACGTTATTTTAGACCGAATGGTGCAAATTATAAAGTAATTGCAGTCAAAAAGAAAAGAATAACGATATATTCGCTATTCCTTATGACTTCTTTTTAAATAGATAAGCTGCCACCGCAATGCCAACAGTACCAAAAAGTGAAGTGATTTGTACGAAGATGCCTAAAAAGTCTTTGTATTCAATCAATCCGGGAGTATATAAATTATTCATAACATTATACATAATTGTAGAAAGCCACATAATGAACAATACTAAAGCAGATAGATTAAAGAGCATACCTAAAAGTATGATCAATAAGATTACTACTAACAAATAAAAATACAATATCATGGATAAAGTTTTTTTATTCTTTATGCCCTCTTTTTTTAATTGAACTATAAGTTTTTTTTCTCGTGATATAAAAAAGAAAGCTACGAACCAAAAATTCATACCTCCTATAAAAAAATATAATATATTATCCATTGCTGATCACTTCCTATTCTTTGCTAGATAAATCATTTTTATCAAATTCAATTAGTGTTTTACCAGTTTCTTTATCATTGAATGCTAATGTTGTGTTAGTTAGTTCTGCTAATTTAATTAAATCTGCAGTATTAAAAGCAGTCTCGCTATTTGAAATTTTTCTATTTATTGATTGCTTTGATACTTTGAAATATTCAGATAGTTCAATTTGACTTTTACCTTTTAAATTTAATAATGCTTTAATTTTTTCTTTAATCATCATATTCACCTCATAGATATTATATCATGAAATAAAGGTAAACGCTACGAGTTAATAATATTACTTTTAAGGATTAAAAATAATTGCTAAATATTTACTTTTAGAGTTGACAAGTAAACCTTAAAGGTTTATACTGTAGTTGTAAGGTAAATAGAGCAAACAAAAAAGGGTATCAACGCCACCCAGCATTAATAACCCATAACTATTTTACCTTAAATAAATATAAAAAGAAAGAGGTAAATTATCATGACAAACAAAGAATTAGAAATGAAAATCAAAGAGATCAAGGAAATGCAGAGAATTAAAGAGGAAGCCGAAGCGGCTATTAAGGCAATGCAAGATGAAATCAAAGCAGACATGGAAGCAAAGCAAGTAAGCGAAATTATCACAGATCAGTACAAAGTTAAGTATACAAAGGTGGAAACAAATAGATTTGATACCAAGACCTTTAAAGATAAATACTTAGATTTATATAATCAATTCATTCGAGTAAGTAATTCAATGAGGTTCTCTATTAACTAGGGACCTCATAGGTCCTTATACAGCACTTAAAAGGAAAGAGGTATAATATAATGAGCGATGAAGTATTAAATGAAATTGAAGAAGAAATAAAGAGTTTCACAAAAGAAGAACTAAACGCAGTTTTAGAATTCTTGTTCTTTGTGGAGGTATGTGAATAATGGCTAAGAAAAAAGAAGAAATCACTTCTACAGATTATAAAGCACAAATAATTGATATGATCCTGAATACTGAAAATATAGTTAAGCTGCAGGTATTAGAAACATTTATTGAAAACTGCCTAGAGACTAAGCCGAAAATAAAAGTAAATGAAGATGATCGGCAAAGAGTATGGATAATGATTTTACTAAGCAAAATAAAAAACAGGAAATCATTAGATAAAATAAATAGTTGTGTACAACGTTACTGGCTTGATTATGAGGACTTTAGTGATGAAAGATAATAAAACATTGATTAAAGAGTATCAAGATCAAATCATATGGCTTATTCCTAAGTTGACATCAATCAAAGCACTAGAAACTATTCCGATCATCATTAGACGTCATGTCAAAGTTTAGGTAAAGCTATGATAAAGATTAAGGTATCATATCAAAACAAGGCAGAATTAGACCAGCTAGTGAGTTTAATAGGAGTATCGAATATAAAACACTTGAAGTTATCAAACAACCGAGAGGGCGCTTATAAAAAGGCGTATATCACAATGAAAGAGGTTAAGTAAAACCTCTTTTTTGTATGCGAACGTTTTAAGATTTACAAAACGACGAATCAACGATATTAAGGGAGTACCAAATCGGTCACCCCTGCCCTTTGAACAAAACAACATAAAGGTGCACCCTTTGTGTGCGTACAAAACGACAATAAAGCGTGATTTAAGCGTGATTATCGCTATTAGGTAGCATTAAATATAGGGGTTTCCTTACATTGGAGGGTGCACCCCTTTTAGCCTTTACAAAACGAACGAAATGCGCGTCTTTTGTTAGATTTTGTTATGATTGAAACCCATTAGATTGCTTAGAAATGCTGAGGTTAAAACGTATATAGGAAAATATGATGATATCGTTATAATGCTTAACTATTCCATATATAACCTAACAAAACCTAGCTTTATATGGTATATAACCTATATCGGATTAGATAACCTGACATCGTTACACGTGCGTGTGAATTGTTAAGAATTCTATACAGAGACATTAACAAAAAAACTTAAAAAACTTAAAATTCAAACTACTATCAAAAGTGCATAATTGATTTTATTCTGTAATGGAGTTATTATAAAAATAGGCAGGAGGTAGAGATTGTGTCGCTACACACCCAAGTGGTTAAAAAAAGAGATGCTGGAACAGACACACCAGCCCTGCCTTATATTAATAATAAAAACAAAAGCGATCATAAACCATAGATCACTTTTTATTTTAGCTTGATATAACACTCTTTGAAACTCGACACTTTTTTTGACACATTCTCAGACACAATTAAAAAAGCATATATCGGTACATAACCCGGATATATGCTTGATTTTCCTATTAAACAATACAAATCAGCGTGTAACAATATGACATTTGTGGTGCCGTTAACTTGCACCAGTTTATTTTTATAGTATAATAAAATTACAACGAAAGTGGGGATAACATGAAAGTAAAAGATATCTTAGCGGCTACAAATGGGAAATTGCTTCAAGGAGATATAAATGCAGACATTCGATCATTTAATCAGGATACACGTAAAATACAGCCCGGAGATATGTATATTCCATTAGTGGGAGAAGTGTTTGATGGTCATGCTTTTATTGAGAAAGCTTTTGAAAACGGAGCAGGATCGATTATCACGGCAAAAGAAGGTGATTATCCTTCGGATAAAATTGTCATTTTAGTAGCAGATACCTTAAAAGCATTGCAGGACATGGCACATTATCATCGTATGCATCAAAACGTAAAAGTAGTGGCGATTACCGGAAGCGTTGGCAAGACCAGTACGAAAGATATGATAGCCAGTGTCATTGAAACGAAATATAAAACCTTAAAAACATTAGGAAACTATAATAATCAGATCGGGTTACCTCTCACTATTTTAAGATTGCAGGATGAAGAAGTCATGGTGCTGGAAATGGGAATGAATAACTTAGGTGAAATTCATGAATTAAGCCTGATTGCTGAACCGGATATTGCAGTTATTACGAATGTTGGAACGGCACATATCGGCAATTTGGGATCACGTGACAATATCTTAAAAGCAAAGCTAGAAATTATTGACGGTTTGAAAGAAGATGGCAAATTAATTATTAATAATGATAATGATAAGCTGCATGAATATGCTTTGAATCACGAGGTGATTACATTTGGAATGGAACAGCCTTCTCTTTATCAGGCGTCTGATATCGTATCTATTCCACATTTAAGTACATTTAAATGGAAAAATCGCTTAGTAACGGTAAATGTTCCGGGCAGTCATTTTGTATCCAATGCTTTGGCGGCGATTGCGGTCGGAGATCAGTTAAAGATAGAACCGGAATTGATGATTAAAGGGATTGAGTCTTTTGAGCTGACAAAGAAAAGAATGGATTTTTATACATTATCACAAAACATGACTTTGATTGATGGTACTTATAATGCGAATTTAGATTCCATGATGTCAAGCATTGATGTGTTATCTAAATATAAAGAAAGAAAAGTAGCGATTCTGGCGGATATGCTGGAGCTGGGTGAATTTAGTGAAGATCTGCATCGTCAGGTGGGAAGCACTCTAGCTAAAAAGAAGATTGATCTTGTGATCTGTATTGGGAAGGAATCTAAGTTTATTGAAGATAGTGCAAAACGAAATGGGATTAAGGAAACTTACCATTTTAAAGATAATGAGGCGGCTATCCGTCAGTTAGATACCTTATTAAAACCGGAAGATATTTTGTTGGTGAAAGGATCACAGGGCATGAATTTAGTTGAGATTACACGTTATTTGATGGAACGTTATAAAGCAAATTAGAGACTGTCAAATGACAGTCTCTTTTAATCGGAGGTGAGATCATGAAGATTATTATTGCCCCAGCTAAAAAGATGCGAGCGGCAGTCGATTATATGGAAGCCAAAACAACACCTATATTTATTCAAGAAAGCGAGCAGCTTGGACACTATATGAAAACACTGGATATTCCAGCCTTAAAAAAGATATTAGGATGCAGTGAGGCGATTGCCATGCAGGCATATCAGATGTATCAAAAGATGAATCTTCAAGAATCTTTTACTCCGGCTTTATTAGCGTTTGATGGGATTCAATATACCTATATGGCACCCCATATCTTTGAAACAGAGTGGTTTGATTATGCAGATGAACATCTCTATATCCTATCTGGATTTTATGGCTTGCTGCGTGCATTTGATGGAGTGGTTCCCTATCGTTTGGAAATCAATAATCCGTTTCATACCTCTTTTTGTAATAGCCTGTATGATTTTTGGAAAGATAAAATTTACCAAGCTCTTATTAAGGAAGATAAAGAAATCTTAGATTTAGCGAGTGCCCAGCATAGCCGCATTATACAAAAATTTGTGACTCCGGATGTGAAGTATGTGAAATGCTATTTCATGGAAGATGATGGAATTGAGTTAAAAGAAAAAGGGGTTTATGTGAAGATGGCGCGAGGGGCAATGGTACGCTATTTAAGTGAGCATAACATTTTAGACTTTGAAGGAGTAAAAGCATTTTGTGAGTTAGGCTATCATTTTGATGAAGGGTTGTCAGATGAATCACGTTATATTTTTGTAAGAAAGCAAAAACCAAAAAGTTAGGGTCTATCTTTTTGGTATTTTTATATAAATAGGGGTATAATGAAACCAATGAGGAGGACGAAAGTATGGAAATAAAAGAATATCGATTTGATGGAGATAAGGAATGTGATATTCAAAAGATGCCAACCAACAGTAAATTGGATAAATCAAGGCGGGAAGAAATCGTTCGTAAAACAAATGAAAATCAAATGAAGATCGATGCTTTGCAGGATCGATTATATGCAGATTCCAAAGAATCATTAATCATTATTATTCAAGCATTAGATGCAGCCGGTAAGGACAGTACAATCAAGCATGTGATGAGCGGCATTAATCCCCAAGGGATTGATGTCTACAGCTTTAAACAGCCCACCAGTGAAGAATTAGCACATGACTTTTTATGGCGTGCCAACAAGGCGATGCCAAGACGGGGAAAGATGGCGATCTTTAATCGTTCTTATTATGAAGATGTTTTGGTTGTAAAGGTTCATGAGCTGCAAAAGACTTACCAGATGGCAGAGCGCTGCCTGAAAAAAGATTTCTTTGAAAAACGCTATAAACATATTCGGCATTATGAGGAATACCTTTATGACAACAGCTACCGTATTGTTAAGATATTTTTAAATGTCTCAGCGGAGGAACAAAAAAAGCGCTTCTTAGAACGCATCGAGATTCCCGAAAAGAACTGGAAATTCTCTGAAAGTGATCTGAAAGAAAGAGCGCTTTGGGATGATTATATGGAAGCCTTCAATACGGCAATTACCAAAACGGCGACAAAGGAAGCACCATGGTATGTCATTCCTGCCGATCAAAAATGGTATACCCGTTATTTAGTATCGGAAATTATGCTGGATGCTCTTGAGAAAATCAATCCTCAGTATCCTGAGGTATCTGAGGAAATGCGTGAAGCCATGCGTGAAGCAAAAAAACAGCTGAAACAATAAAAACGTGTCGCAAAACACGTTTTTTTCTTTTTCTCTACGTTTATATTACCACAAAATCACTGTTTTTTCAAGAATTGATATGTAAGCAGGGATATGGTATTAAGTATGTAGTCTTTAGAAAGGAGACAACATATGCTCATAAAAAATCAAGTAGAAAAAGATAATGAATGGCTGAAATTAAAGCAGGATTTCTTAGCGATCAAAGTCACCTTATCTTTGGAAGATTATCAAAATCTGCTTACCTATCAAAGACAGGTCTGCAAACAATTGGAATGGGTTGAACTCGATCCTTCTAAACTAAGAAAAATTATCATCCCCATTATTGAAAGCGGCTATCTGCATGCTCAAAACTATATAGATACCCTAAGAATGATTATTCGTTCTTATTATATGGTTCGTTCACAAAATGACTGGCGATTGTCCGATACTCGTTTGAGTGAACTTGTTGCTATTGCTTTTAAACAAACAAAGGGTCAGTATACTTCCATCATGGATGAACTTCTTATTTTATTAGACCAGGAGGTAAGCATGGATGGGGATCAATGAGATCGCTTTACCTCATTATTCTCTTTTTCAGACAATTCGGATGGCATTAGACCGGCATTTTATCAGCGATGAAAAAGCCGATGGTCTGTATCAGGAAATAGAGGAGCTTGCGTTGCATTTAGCGCTGCATTACCAGCATCAAAACAGCAGCTCGGTCAGTCAAAGTCAGTTTTTAAGAATTATTGATACCATTAATTATATGTTTAAGCATAGCTGCAAGGATCCTAAAGCATTAAACAATCATTCGATTATGTTCTTTTTTGAGGAAGGACTTCATATTCTAAAAAGAGACACTCAAAAAATACAAGACATTTACGAAGCTTTAAAAACACAGATACTCCCTGTTCAAAATGATCGCTACCTTAGCATTATCCATGAACAGATTCCTAATTTTCTAAAGACTTTACAAGAATATCGTGCTGTTTTTAATTACTGCTATATAGAAGGAGATTTAGATTATCCACTCATTGATGGATTGCCGTTGGATCATGATATGTATGGCTTATCGGGAACAGACTTAGTTATGTACTATATCCGACATTTTGCTTTAGAAAATCATTTCTGCTGGTATTTTCGTCATGATTTGCCTGAGCTTATTCATCAGTATGAAATCCTCAAAGGCATTTCAATCGACTATTTAAGTATTAATCTTTTTGAATTAGTGGTGAATCAGATGACAGCGTACAGCTTACTGCATCCTTCCATCGGATTATTTTTGGAAAAAACAGACCTCGATGAATTGAAAAACAGCTTATCGGACAAAGATATAACCCATGAAATAACATCAGCTTTATCCCATATCACCGATCAGGAGGTTAGAAACTATCTTCTTTGTTATAAAGAAAATATCCTTCGTACATTTAAATATTTTATCCATGAAAACTACGAAGCTTTCATATATCAGCCTGTCGCTAGTGAAAAAACGATGGTCTATTTAGAACCTATGACAGTATCTGTCTTTGATAAGGCGTTTGTTGATTTAAAAGCGATGACCAAAACAGAGCAAAAGATTCAGTATCTCTCTGATGTATCGCTTTATGATGTGCTGGATTTATTAGAAAATGATATTTTTTATGGAAATGAATATCAGCAGTTCTTTTCTACTATGGATTTAAAAGAGGCTGCGGTTATCATTAAACTGCTTGATCCTAATGGCGATGCTTTTCATCAAACGCAATGTTTAAGCCATTCCTTATTTGAGGAGTTAGAGAGCTCAATGGAATGGCAGCGGCAGTTTATTCAGTTTTTAAAAGGGCTGTCCTTTGCCGATCAAGTGGAAATTGAAAAGTGGCTTAATGGTCTGAAGATAGTTCATTCGTTTGTGAGATGAATTTCTTTTATTTTTTAGTGATTTTTTTTAGTTCAATGATATAATAGGGAAGGATTAAAAAAAGAAGAGGACGAGAGAGATGAATAAACGAAAATTACTTGTCATTTGCGGAGGACAGTCAACTGAACATTCCGTATCAAGAATGTCATGTACATCCGTATATAGAGAATTAGATAAAAATAAATATGAGCTTACACTAGCGGGAATCGATCAAATGGGACAATGGCATATTTTATCACCTGAGCAAACCGATTTAACCTTGCCTTCCTGGCTGGAAGGAAGCCAAAAGGTGGAAGATCTTTATGGACTCATTAAATCTTTTGATGTTGTGTTTCCGGTTCTTCATGGAATGTATGGAGAAGATGGAACGATTCAAGGGCTGCTGGAATTGGCTAAAGTGCCTTATGTAGGCTGCCGAGTACTGGGATCTAGCGTGTCGATGGATAAAATTTATACAAAGATGATCCTTGAACAGGCAGGCGTGAAGCAAGTGAAATCAGTCTATGTGAAAAAACGCTACGACGGAACACTAGTCATCGTCGATCAGGATTTTAGTGAACATACGAACATTGAAGACCTTATCACAACAAAGCTGGGTTACCCATGTTTTGTTAAAGCATCTAACAGTGGGTCTTCGGTGGGCTGCTATAAGGTGAATGATCGTCATGAATTAATGGCAAAACTAGAGGAAGCCGCTCAGTATGATCGTAAAATAGTTGTAGAAGAAGGTATTAACGCTACAGAATTAGAATGTGCGGTCTTGGGGAATGATGATCCTCAGGCAACAATCGTAGGAGAGATTCTGCCAGCCGGAGACTTCTATACTTTTGAATCTAAATATGAAGATGAAAATTCAAAAACAAGGGCACCGGCATTGGTTAGTGATGAGGTGACACAATATATTCGGGAAACAGCAGTCAAAGTATTTAAAGCTGTTGATGGGCATGGATTAGCACGTGTGGATTTCTTTTTAGATAAGGATACCGGAGAGGTGTATTTAAATGAAATCAATACAATGCCCGGTTTTACAAGTATCAGTATGTATCCCAAATTATGGGAAGCAAGTGGGCTGAACTATCAAAAATTATTAGATCGCTTAATTGAATTGGCATTTGAAAGATAAGATGGGGAACCATCTTTTTCTTTTGTTGGCTTGTAGAGATATTCGAATTATTATAGAATAGGAAAGAGGTGGGAATATGAGCAAATACTATGCAATCTATCTAAAATTAAAAGAAGCCATTGAACAAGGAGAATTCCAAAAAGGGGAACTGCTTCCCAGTGAAAATGAATTGATGAAAACCTATGAGGCAAGTCGGGATACGATTCGCAAAGCTCTGACTCTATTGGCTCAAAATGGATTTATTCAAAAAAATAAAGGAAAAGGATCGATTGTTCTGCAAACAGATCGTATCAGCTTTCCGGTATCCGGTGTTATCAGTTTTAAAGAACTGGCAAAGGAACGCCCTGATAGCATTAAAACGCATGTGAAAAAGGTATGCAGCATCAAAGCCGATCAAACGTTAAGTAAAGAAATGTCGATACCTCCAGATACAGAGCTGTATAAAATAGAACGAGTTCGTCAGTATGATGATGAGAAAATTATCTATGATATTGATTACTTGATTAAAGATATTGTCCCTTTCATGGATGAACGCATTGCCGGTGATTCATTGTACGAATATATTGAAAATACATTGCATTTACCCATCAGCTATGCTCAAAAGGAAATAACGGTGCAGTCATGCACAGCGACGGATCAGGAGTATTTGGATATGCTGAATTATAATTTAGTTGTCGTTGTAAAATCATTGGTTTATTTGGAAGATACCCGCCTGTTTCAGTTTACTGAATCACGTCATCGTCCCGATAAATTCCGCTTTGTAGACTTTGCCAGACGTCTTGGATAACTATCTTCGGATAGTTTTTATTTTGACTATTGACATACATGTACGTACAAGTTATAATGCAACTGACAAAAGAGGGGAGAAGCAAGATGGGAAAATATAAAAAAGAAGCGGAGCTGCTGTTTGCGGCAGTGGGAGCAAGCGAAAATATTGAAGCATTAAGTCATTGTGTGACCCGTTTACGTTTTGAATTAAGGGATTCATCTAAGGTGAATCAAGAAACGATTGAAGCGATAGACGTGGTAAAAGGGGTTGTTTGGCAGTCGGGACAGTTTCAGATTATTATCGGAAACGATGTCTCTTTGCTTTACCAAGATTTAATGGAGCTTTATCAGCCTGTCACCTCCCCTCAGCTAAGGTCAGAAGAAAAGGTGCCTCCTTTTAAAAAAATGATGGCTAATTTGGGAGCGATTTTTTCACCTATCATTCCGGCGATTATTTGCGGCGGTTTGGTGATTGGTTTAGAAAATATCATCGACAGTATTTATTTCTTTGATCAAGGAACGCATACCTTGGCTCAGATTTCTCCATTCTTTCTTTCATTGGCAGAACTATTGAAAATGATAGGCAATGCGGTTTTTTATTTCATGCCGATTGCGATCGTCTGGTCTATTATGAAGAAAATGAAAGGTAGCGAGATATTAGGCATTGTTTTAGGGATTACTTTGGTCTCCCCGGCTTTGCTTACATCTTATCAGTTTGGAAGCATGAAGGGGTATCCCTCTGAAGTTATTCCGGCTATTTTAGCGGGGTTTGCCCTTGTTTATTTAGAACGTTTATTTAGAAAGCTATCGCCGGAATCGATCAGTATGCTGGTGGTTCCTTTTGGATCGCTGATCGGTGCAGTTGTACTTAGTCAGTTTATTTTAGCGCCTTTAGGCAGTCTGATTGGTGGCGGTCTGGCTGATCTACTTTATTTCCTTTTTACTTCACCACTCTCTTATCTGACAGCTGTTCTATTTGGCGGAGGCTATATGTTTTTAGTGATGACAGGCATGCATCATATCACGACATTGCTGGATTTACAGTTTATCAGCAGCTTTGGCGGAACAATGCTTTGGCCATTGATCGCTTTAGCGAATGTTGCCCAAGGTTCTGCTGTATTAGGCATGATCTGGCTGCAAAGAAATGAAAAGAAGCATCAGGCTGTGAATGTACCTGCCTGTATTTCCTGTATGCTTGGTGTGACTGAGCCGGCTTTGTTTGGAGTGAATAAAAAATATGGCTTTCCATTTATTTGTGCAGTGATTGGGAGCAGCTGTGCGGCTTTGTTTGCTGTACATCGACAGATCATGGCAGCCTCTATTGGGGTAGGCGGATTACCGGGGATTTTTTCTATTCTGCCTCGTTTTATTCCTTCTTACCTGATTGCACTGTTCATCGCTATGGGGATTTCGTTTATGCTCACCTTAATTACAGGAAAAGTCTGTTTAAAATCAGTTGCTTCCGCTTTCTTTGTTTCGCCGATGGAGGGGAAGCTAATACCTTTAGAGAAGGTAGAAGATCAAGTCTTTTCTCAGCGTTTAATGGGAGATGGCTTTGCGATTGAATTAGATGGAAACGCAGTGTATGCGCCCTTTGATGGTGAAGTAGTGATGACTTACCCGACCGGTCATGCTTACGGTATTAAAAGTCAGGATGGACAAGAAGTTTTAATTCATATTGGCATGGATACGGTCGCCTTACAGGGGAAAGGATTTACTCCTTTAGTAAAAGCAGGAGATAGGATTAAACAAGGGGACAAGCTGGTAGAAGTTGATCGGGCTTATATTCTGCACCAGGGAAAATCATTGGTTTCACCGATAATCTTTACCAATGGACAGGAAATTGCATTGAAACAAAGCGGAAAAATAAAGGCATTGCAAGAAGCGATTATTGAATTGAAAGGAGAAGAGAATGAAGAACTTTAAAGATAAAGTGATCTATCAGATTTATCCTAAATCATTTAATGATACGAATCATGATGGTATCGGGGATCTAAATGGGGTGACTGAAAAATTAGACTATTTAAAGAAGCTGGGAGTAGATATGCTGTGGCTGACGCCTTTCTTTGTCTCACCACAGAATGATAACGGTTATGACGTCGCTAATTATTATGAGATTGATCCGATTTACGGTACCCTCGATGATTTAAAACGATTGATTAAAGAAGCTGAAAAAAGAGAGATCGGACTTATGTTGGATATGGTCTTTAATCATACATCTACCCATCATGAGTGGTTTAGAAAAGCGATGGAGGGAGATCCTTACTATAAAGATTTTTATTTTTTCAAAAAAGGACGAAATCATCAGCCACCCACAAATTGGGAGTCAAAATTTGGCGGAAATGCTTGGGAATATGTAGAAGCATTCGATGAATATTATTTGCATTTGTATGATGTCACACAGGCGGATCTTAACTGGGAAAATCCGAATGTGGTAAAAGAAATGGCAAAGATTGTGAATTACTGGCTGGATATGGGGATTACCGGATTCCGCTTTGACGTTATTAATCTCATCAGCAAGGAAAGCTTTGAAGATGATTTTGAAGGCGTAGGAAAACGTTTTTATACCGATTGTAAGAAAGTTAACGATTATTTAAGGGAATTGAATGAACGCTCATTTGGCCGCTGTGAGGATACGATTACCGTCGGGGAAATGTCAGCAACTACAATCGAAAACTGCATACGCTACAGTAAACCTGAAAATCATGAGTTAGATATGACCTTTAACTTTCATCATTTAAAAGTGGATTATTTAAATAAAGAGAAATGGACGTTAATGCCATTTGATTTCATGGAATTAAAGCAGCTGTTTAATAAATGGCAGACTGGCATGCAGGATGGAGGCGGATGGAACGCTTTGTTTTGGTGCTGTCATGATCAGCCGCGCATTGTCTCTCGTTTTGGCAACGATCAGGAGTATCATCGTGAATCTGCAAAGATGTTGGCAACAGCTATGCATATGATGCGTGGAACACCTTATATCTATCAGGGAGAAGAGCTTGGCATGACAAATGCTTATTTCACAGATTTAACACAATACCGCGATATTGAAAGCATTAATCATTTTCATATCCTTAAAAATCAAGGATTAAAAGAGGAAGAGATTTATGCTATACTGCAATCAAAATCCCGCGATAATGCAAGAACCCCCATGCAATGGGATAATACGTTGAACGCAGGATTTAGTGATCAGACACCATGGATTCAAGTAAATCCCAATTATCTGCATATTAATGCAGAAGCAGCTTTGCAGGATCAAGATTCCATCTTTTACCATTACGCTAAATTAATTCAGCTAAGAAAACACTATCCTGTGATTCAAGACGGATTGTATGAGCCAATGTTAGAAGAATCTGAGCAGGTCTTTGCTTACCAACGCCGCCTTGGAACGGAATCTATGCTGGTAATGAATAATTTTTATGACAAGGAAGCGAGGATACATTTAGAGGATATCGACGGCTATCAGCTATTGTTAAGCAATTATCCTGTGCAGCAGCTAAATAAAGAATTTACGCTTCGTCCTTATGAATCTTGTGTTTATTATCGAAAATAGGTGATCTTTGATCATCTTCTTTTTATTTTATCGTGTATACTTAAGAAAGGAGGGATGCCTATGAAAATAAGAAACTATCAGCCATCAGATACTTTTACGACCCTGCAGTTATTTTATGATACGGTTCATACAGTCAACTGCCGTGATTATACAAAGGAACAGCTCGATGTATGGGCACCTAAAGAAAGAGATTCGATTCAATGGAACGCATCTTTTCTTGAACACTACAGTTTAATTGTTGAAGAAGAGGGGCAGGTGATCGGATTTGGCGATATTGATGCTTCGGGTTATCTCGATCGATTTTATATACATGCGTCCTTTCAGGGGAAAGGTGCCGGCAGACTTCTATTAGAAGCATTGGAGGCTTATGTAGCAGAAGATCAGGATATTGTGACGCATGCATCGATTACGGCTAAACCGTTTTTTATAAGAATGGGATATGTGGCCGATCATGCACAAATTGTAGAAAAAGCTGGAGTTCAGATGAAAAATTATGTGATGGTAAAAAGACGACAATCTCATGAAAGATAATCCCCTTTATTAAACAAATTTATGCAATTTTATATTATTACTAAATTAATAAAAAATTTTTTTAAATAATATAATGAAAGGGGTTGACTTTTCAACGAAAAACAGGTAATATCATGTCAACAAAACAAATGCGATGAATGGAAATAGTAGATGATGAACATAGCATAGAGAGATTCTGGTTGGTGTAAAGAATCCTATGTGATTAATCGAACTCGTCCACGAGTAGAGCACTAAACGCCATAGGCAAGTAAGCTGCTACGGTCCCTGCACCCGTTATCGTGCTAGAGTATATCCTGATTTATTCAGCGTACTTGATAAGGTTAATATGGTGACATATTAATAAATTGAGGTGGAACCACGGAAGCATACAACTCTCGTCCTCTAATCTTTAAGATTAGTGCGAGAGTTTTTATTTTATATGGAGGAAGGGCGAAACAATGATGAACTATAAAAAATACAAAAAATTTGAAACCGTGAAATTGACAGACCGTACATGGCCGGATAATGAAATCACCAAAGCACCGATCTGGTGCAGTGTCGATCTAAGAGATGGCAATCAGGCATTAATTACCCCAATGAACATTGAAGAAAAAATTGAGATGTTTCAAATGTTGGTGGATATGGGATTTAAAGAAATTGAAGTGGGATTTCCTTCTTCATCACAGATTGAATATGACTTCTTGAGAGCTTTGATCGATCGCCAGCTGATCCCGGATGACGTGATTGTTCAAGTCTTGACACAGGCAAGAGAACATTTGATCAGACGTACCTTTGAATCCTTGAAGGGATTGAAAAAAGCAATCGTGCATATCTACAATTCGACTTCAGTATTGCAGCGTGACGTTGTGTTTGGAATGGATAAGGAGCAGATCAAGCAGATTGCAGTAGAAGGAACTCGCTTAGTTAAAAGCTTAACGTCAGAGTTTGACGGTGAAGTCATCTTGGAATATTCGCCGGAAAGCTTTACAGGAACAGAAATGGATTATGCAGTCGAAATCTGTGATGCGGTTATGGATGAATGGGAAGCAACAGACAATAAAAAGGTGATCATCAATCTTCCTTCAACAGTAGAAATGAATACACCAAATGTCTATGCCGATCAAATTGAATATTGCTGCAGAAACTTCAAAAATCGTAATCGTGTGATCGTCAGTGTTCATCCGCACAATGACCGCGGATGCGGCGTTGCTTCTGCCGAATTGGCACTCTTAGCCGGAGCCGATCGTGTGGAAGGGACTTTGTTTGGAAACGGAGAAAGAACCGGTAATGTGGATATTATCAATGTCGCAATGAATATGTTTACTCATGGCATTGATCCTAAATTAAATATGTCAGACATGAATGCGATTAAAGGTGTTTACGAACGTGTAACTAAAATGGAAGTCGAACCAAGACATCCCTATGCCGGACAGCTTGTCTTTACCGCTTTCTCAGGCAGCCATCAAGACGCCATTAATAAGGGAATGCGGGCTTACCATGAAAGAAATACCGGTACTTGGGAAGTGCCTTATCTGCCGATTGATCCGGCGGATCTGAATCGTCAGTATGAACCGATCGTGCGTATTAACTCTCAATCCGGAAAAGGCGGAGTTGCCTTTGTGATGGATACGACCTACGGCTTTAGACTGCCAAAGGCAATGCAGCAGGATTTCTCTAAATGCATTCAAAAGATTACCGAAGCAGAGGGGGAAATCACACCGGAAAGAATCTATCAGGCATTCGATGACGAATATTTAAAGAAAGAGACACCGTATGCTTTTGTAAGATACCGCATTGAAGATCATCATGATACAACAAATGAAAATCCTATTAAAGTAGAAATCACCTTGATGGATCATGGACATGAAAAAACAATTGTCGGGCATGGAAACGGACCCATCGATTCGGTTAAAAATGCCTTAGATCAAAATGGTTATATTGAAACAGAATTGATCGATTATCAAGAACATGCTTTAGCTTCCGGTTCAAGTGCCAAAGCGGCAGCGTACGTTCAGTTAAAAGAATCCGCAAGCGGCATCTGTGAATTTGGTGCAGGGGTTGATCCGAATATTAATATCGCTTCGATCAAAGCCATCTTCTCAGCAATGAATCGTATAGATGAAAAAATGAAAAAGTAGGTGAAACAATGAAACGATTTGTAATTTCAATCTTGGCAGAAAATTCATTTGGAGTGCTCAGCCGTGTGACCGGTCTGTTTGCCCGCCGTGGGTACAGCATCGATACACTGACCGCCGGAACAACACAGATCCCGGGAATTTCCCGCATGACAGTAGTGGCGCGCGGAGAAAGAGATGTGATCGAACAGCTCAAAAAACAGCTTAGTAAATTAGTCGACGTGGTAGAGCTCTACGAATTGCCGGAAGAAGGATCGGTATTCAGAGAACTCGTCTTATTAAAAGTGGAAGTCGATGATGACAGCCGCCAGAAAGTTGTCTCAATCGTAGATTTATTTAGAGCGAAGGTCATTGATGTCGCACCGGCATCCTTAACCATCGAAGTAACAGGGGATCAATCGAAGATTAATGGATTGCTCGCCATGATGAAAGGTTTCAACATTATTGAAATGGCAAGAACCGGCTTAACCGGACTTAGCCGTGGCATCAGTGATGGAAACATAAACAATCAATAACCAAGGGGGAAAAGAAAATGGCAAAGATTTACTACGAAAGTGATTGTGATTTATCAGTATTAGACGGAAAGACAGTAGCGGTGATCGGTTATGGTTCACAAGGACATGCACATGCTTTAAACATGAAGGAATCAGGAGTGAATGTCATTATTGGATTATATGAAGGATCAAGATCTTGGAAAAAAGCGGAAGAACAAGGTTTCCAAGTGTATACATCTGCCGAAGCAGCAAAAAGAGCAGATATCGTCATGATCTTAATTAATGATGAAAAACAAGCTAAATTATATAAAAATGATATTGAACCAAACTTAAAATCAGGAGCAGCTTTAGCGTTTGCTCATGGATTCAATATCCATTACGGATGTATTACACCGGCTAAAGATATCGATGTATTCATGATCGCACCTAAAGGACCTGGTCATACAGTAAGAAGTCAATATCAAGAAGGAAAAGGCGTTCCTTGTCTGATCGCTGTTCATCAAGATGCAACTGGAAAAGCATATGACATCGGCTTAGCTTATGCATTAGCGATCGGTGGTGCCAGAGCTGGGGTATTGGAAACAACATTCAGAGAAGAAACAGAAACAGACTTATTTGGAGAACAAGCTGTATTATGCGGTGGGGTTGTCGCTTTAATGAAAGCCGGATTTGAAACATTGGTAGAAGCCGGTTATGAACCTGAAAGTGCATATTTTGAATGTATTCACGAAATGAAACTAATCGTTGACTTAATCTTCCAAAGCGGATTTAAAGGAATGCGATATTCAATTTCAAACACAGCAGAATACGGAGATTACATTACAGGACCTAAGATCATCACAGAAGATACTAAAAAAGCTATGAAAAAGATCTTGTCTGATATTCAAGACGGAACATTTGCCAGAGATTGGTTAGTGGAAAATGAAGTAGGATGTCCTCATTTCTTAGCTATGAGAAAAAATGAAGCGAACCATCAGTCAGAAAAAACCGGAGAAGAATTGCGTAAATTATATAGCTGGAATGATGACAATAAATTATTAGACAACTAAACGAAATACATCGCATTTAATGCGATGCTAGTAATGAGTAGCCGTTACTCATTAGTAGCTTCGTCATTTAAACAATAGGGAGGATACAACAATGGCAATGACAATGACACAAAAGATCTTGGCAGCACATGCCGGATTAAAAGAAGTAACAGCCGGACAGCTGATTGAAGCAAAACTGGATATCGTAATGGCAAATGATATTACCGGTCCAATGGCTAAACCGATCTTTGAAGAAATGGGATCAAAGGTTTTTGATAAGGATAAGGTGGTAATTGTACCGGACCATTTTACACCGGCTAAAGATATTAAATCTGCCGAAAATGCAAAAGTAATGAGAGAATTTGCCTGTGAACAGTGCTTAACCCATTACTATGAAATCGGACGCATGGGAATCGAACATGCCTTACTGCCGGAAAAAGGATTGGTTGTCGCTGGGGAATGCGTCATCGGCGCTGACAGTCATACATGTACTTATGGTGCTTTGGGAGCTTTTTCTACCGGGGTTGGCAGTACGGATATAGCGACAGGGATGGCGATCGGAGAATTATGGTTCAAGGTTCCATCTGCCATTAAATTTAATTTAGTAGGCAAGCTTCCGCCTCATGTCAGTGGGAAAGATGTTATTTTGCATATTATCGGGATGATCGGAGTAGATGGAGCGTTATATAAATCAATGGAATTTGTCGGAGAAGGGGTTTCTTCACTTACTATGGATGATCGTTTTACGATTTCCAACATGGCAATCGAAGCTGGGGGCAAAAACGGAATCTTTATCGTTGATGATCAATCGAGAGACTACATGGCAGAACATTCCACAAAAACCTATACCGAATACGCACCGGATGAAGATGCTGTGTATGATGAAGAATATACCATCGATCTATCAGAGATTCGTCCAACGATTGCATTCCCGCATTTACCAGGAAACGCTAAAACGATTGATGAAGTACATGCGATGGAACCCATCAAGATTGATCAGGTTGTCATTGGTTCTTGTACAAACGGACGTATGAACGATATGCGTGAAGCGGCCGCTATCTTAAAGGGGCATAAAGTTGCGGATCATGTCAGAGTAATGGTGATTCCGGCAACACAAAAAATTTATCTGCAATGTATCACCGAAGGCTTGGCAGAAATCTTTGTCGAAAGCGGATGTACATTTAATACACCAAGCTGCGGACCTTGCATGGGCGGACATATGGGAGTATTAGCCGCCGGAGAAAAATGTGTCTCAACGACAAATCGTAACTTTGTAGGACGTATGGGACATGTGGATTCAAAAGTATACCTTGCTTCACCAGCAGTAGCCGCTGCCAGCGCTATTAAAGGTGTCATAGCATGCGTGGAAGACATTTAAAGGAGGAACATTATGAAAGCATTAGGAAAAGTATTCAAATATGGGGATAACGTAGATACAGATGTCATTATCCCGGCACGTTATTTAAATTCATTTGATCCTCGAGATCTGGCTGCCCACTGCATGGAAGATATTGATAAAGAATTTGTGAATAAAGTGAAGCCCGGAGACATTATTGTCGGCGGAAAAAACTTTGGCTGCGGTTCTTCCCGTGAACATGCACCACTGGCAATCAAAACGTGTGGCGTAAGCTGTGTTATCGCCAAATCATTTGCCCGTATTTTCTATCGTAATTCAATCAATATTGGATTTCCAATCTTAGAATGCGAGGAAGCAGCTGATGATATTGATGAAGGAAATGAAGTTGAAATCGACTATGCAACAGGAATTATTTATAATAAAACAAAAGATAAACATTATCAGGCTCAGCCTTTCCCGCCTTTCTTACAAAAGATGATTGAACTGGACGGATTAGTAAATTATGTGAACTCAAAAAAGAAGGAGGCGCAATAATGACTTATCAGATTACAGTGATTAAAGGGGACGGGATTGGTCCCGAAATCGTAGATGAAACAATCAAGGTTTTAGATGCAGTTGGTGAAAAGTACGGACATCAATTTAATTATGAACGTGTCTTGATGGGGGGAGAATCCATTGATGCCTATGGTGTCCCTATCACCGATGAAGCGATTGCCATCGCTAAAAAAAGTGATGCTGTTCTTTTAGGGGCGATTGGCGGTGATACGACAACATCACCTTGGTATCAGTTAGCACCTAATCTTCGCCCGGAAGCCGGACTTTTAAAAATAAGAAAAGAGCTTGGTTTATTCGCAAACTTAAGACCGGCTTATCTTTATGAAGAGTTAAAAGGGGCATGCCCGTTAAAAGAAGACATCACAAAGGGTGGCTTCGATATGATGATTATGCGTGAATTAACCGGTGGTATCTATTTTGGAGATCGTAAAACAGAAGAAGTGAACGGAGTTATGAAAGCTACCGACATCTTGACTTATGATGAAAATGAGATTCGCAGAATCGCAAAATGGGGATTTGATATCGCTATGAAGCGCAGAAAATCAGTTATCAGTGTAGATAAAGCGAACGTTTTGGATTCATCAAGATTATGGCGTAAAGTAGTGGAAGAAGTGGCAAAGGATTATCCGGAAGTCAAATTAGAACATATGCTGGTAGACAACTGTGCTATGCAGCTGGTTCGTGATCCAAAGCAGTTTGATGTCATCTTAACAGAAAACATGTTTGGTGATATTTTGTCTGATGAAGCCAGCATGGTAACAGGATCCATCGGCATGCTGTCAAGTGCTTCGTTAGCGGAAGGAAAATTCGGTTTATATGAACCAAGCCATGGGTCTGCACCGGATATTGCCGGAACCGGAAAAGCCAATCCAATTGCGACCATCTTATCTGCAGCAATGATGCTTCGCTATTCTTTTGATTTAGATGAAGAAGCAGCAAAGATCGAAGCAGCTGTCGGACAAGTATTAAAAGAAGGTTATCGTACAAGCGATATTTACGAAGAAGGAACAAAGAAAGTAACAACAAGCCAAATGGGTACATTGATTGCCCAGAGAGTATAAGAGGGGGAACAAGGATGAAAAGTGATAACGCAAAAAGCGGTGTAGAGCGTGCACCACACCGTTCATTATATAATGCTTTAGGGTATACCGAAGAAGAATTAGCACGTCCATTAATCGGTGTTGTCAATTCTTATAATGAAATTGTACCCGGACATATGAATCTTGATAAAATTGCGGAAGCCGTTAAAAAAGGGATCTATTTAGCCGGAGGAACACCGGTAGAAATTCCCGCTATCGCAGTTTGTGATGGAATTTCAATGGGACATGTGGGAATGAAATATTCATTAGCGACTCGAGAATTAATTGCCGATTCCACAGAAGCGATGGCGATTGCCCATCAATTTGACGGATTGGTTATGATTCCTAACTGTGATAAGAATGTTCCGGGATTATTGATGGCGGCAGCTCGTGTCAATATTCCGACAATCTTTGTCAGCGGCGGACCAATGTTAGCGGGGAAAGCCTTGGACGGTAAACGTACTTGCTTATCATCCTTGTTTGAAGCAGTCGGACAGTTTAATGCCGGAAAAATGACAGCGGAAAAATTAAAAGAATTTGAAAACAAAGCCTGTCCTACCTGCGGTTCTTGTTCTGGGATGTACACCGCTAACTCAATGAACTGCCTGACAGAAGTGTTAGGGATGGGATTAAAAGGAAACGGAACAATCCCGGCGGTTTACTCTGAAAGAATCCGTTTAGCTAAACATGCCGGAATGCAGATCATGGAGCTTGTGAAAAAAGATATCAAGCCAAAAGATATTATGAATGAAAAAGCCTTCATGAATGCATTAGCTGTGGATATGGCTTTAGGATGTTCAACGAACTCTATGCTGCATCTTCCTGCCATCGCTTATGAGGCAGGGGTAGAACTGGATTTGGAAGTAGCGAATCAAGTTAGTTTAAGGGTACCTAATCTATGTCATTTAGCACCGGCAGGAGACACTTTTATTGAAGATTTAAATGATGCCGGCGGAATCTACGCAGTCATGAATGAATTAAATAAGATCGGTGTTTTGAATACGGATATCATCACCTGCACTACAAAAACAGTAGCGGAAAATATCGAGGGATGCATTAACCTGGATCCAACGATTATTCGTCCGGTAGATCAGCCTTATTCAAAAACTGGTGGTATCGCTGTTTTAAAAGGAAATCTGGCAAAAGACGGAGCAGTAGTGAAACAATCTGCTGTCGCTAAAGAAATGCTTGTGCATACAGGACCAGCCAGAGTGTTTAACTCTGAAGAAGAAGCGATCGAAGCCATTCGTTCAAATAAAATTGTCAAAGGTGATGTGGTGGTGATCCGCTATGAAGGACCTAAAGGCGGACCGGGAATGCGTGAAATGCTTTCACCAACATCTGAGATCGCCGGAATGGGCTTAGATAAAGATGTTGCTTTAATTACAGACGGACGTTTCTCTGGGGCAACCCGCGGAGCATCCATCGGACACATCTCACCAGAAGCTGCAGTTGGCGGAACAATTGCTTTTGTTGAAGAGGGGGATATGATTCATATCGATATTCCAAATCATATTTTAGAAGTACAAATCAGTGATGAAGAACTAGAAGCACGTAAAGTGGGATGGAAACCAAAAACACCATCGATTACAACGGGTTACTTGAAACGTTATGCCGCTTTAGTCACTTCAGCTAATACAGGAGCTGTATTAAAAGTACCAGAAGAAAAGTAAGGGGGAATAAATATGTTGATGACAGGATCACAGATCGTCATTGAATGTCTTTTGGAACAAGGCGTAGACACTATTTTCGGATATCCGGGAGGAACTATTTTAAATGTCTATGACGCCTTATACCAATATCGAGATAAGCTGACGCATATTTTGACCTCACATGAACAAGGGGCTTCCCATGCAGCCGATGGGTATGCCCGTTCAACCGGGAAAGTAGGGGTATGCATGGCAACCTCCGGTCCGGGAGCTACCAATTTAGTCACCGGACTGGCAACCGCTTATATGGATTCTGTGCCCGTTGTTGCGATTACATGCAACCAGATCACCGATCTGATCGGTAAAGACAGTTTTCAAGAAGTGGATATTATGGGAATGACAATGCCCATTACTAAACATAATTATATGATCAAAGATATTCGTGATTTGGCACCGGCAATCAGAAAAGCCTTTAAAATTGCCGCATCCGGAAGACCGGGACCGGTCCTTGTTGATATTACGAAGGATGTAACAGCCGCTAAATATGAATATGAGAAAATGCCAAAACAAGAAAAAGAAATAGCGAAGGATACATTTACTTTAGATCAAATCGATCAGGCTATCGAGATGATCAGAGCATCTAAGCAGCCGTTTGTTATGAGCGGAGGCGGTGTGATCATCAGCGAAGCAGCCGATGAACTGAAAACTTTTGTTGATCTAGTCGATGCCCCTGTCTGCGATACATTAATGGGGAAAGGAAGCTATCCGAATACCTGTACACGTTACACCGGCATGATTGGAATGCATGGAACAAAGCCGACTAACTTTGGGGTTAGTCAATCGGATTTACTGATCGTAATCGGTGCTAGATTCAGTGACCGTGTGACCGGAAATACAGAAACCTTTGCCAGTCAGGCGAAGATCATTCACATTGATATTGATGAAGCAGAAATCGATAAGAATATTAAAGTGGATCATGCCATCGTCGGTGATGCCAAAGAAATTCTGAAAGTGTTGAACAGTCGTTTAGAAAAACAAGACCACTCATCATGGATGAATACGATTCAGGAATTAAAAGAGAAATATCCGTTAACTTATGATGAATCTGTTTTGACCGGTCCCTATATTATCGAAACGATTGACCGCGTGACAAACGGAGAAGCCTTGATGGTAACCGAAGTCGGTCAGCATCAGATGTGGGCAGCACAGTATTTTAAATATAAACACCCTCGTCAGCTGATTACTTCAGGCGGTTTAGGAACAATGGGCTTCGGTTTAGGTGCAGCCATTGGGACAAAGTTAGGAAACAAAGAAAAAACTGTGTTTAATATTGCCGGTGATGGATGCTTTAGAATGAATTTAAACGAGATGGCAACCGTATGCCGCAACCATATTCCTCTGATTCAGGTAGTTTTGAATAATCAAGTATTAGGAATGGTACGTCAGTGGCAGACGTTATTCTATGATCAGCGTTATTCACATACGATCTTAAATGACGGGGTGGACTTTGTAAAACTAGCAGAAGCCTTTGGGGCAAAAGCATACCGTGTGACAAAGAAAGACGAACTGGAAGGTGTGATCAAAGAAGCGATGGCTTTAAACGCTCCTGTTTTAATTGAATGTATCATCGATCAAGATGATAAAGTATGGCCGATGGTAGCACCGGGAGGCGCTATTGCGGAAACCTTTACAGATGAAGATTTAAATAAGTAATAAATCTGCGATACAGCAGATTTTTTTACTTTAGGGATTAATTCAACCACCGGTTTGTTTTCAATTTAACTTTATTATTCTAAAATAGTCTTGGAGGTGAAAGCTATGGATCAGATTAAAATCGGAAAGTTCATTGCAGAACAGCGACATAAAGAAAAATTAACTCAAAAACAATTGGCTGAGAAGCTGAATGTTTCGGATCGTGCTGTCAGTAAATGGGAAAGAGGCGTTTGCTTAATGGATATCTCACTTTTAAAACCTTTAAGTTCATTACTGAATGTTAGTGTTATCGATCTTTTATCAGGCGAGATCGTTCCTGAATCAAAAAGGAATGAACGGTATGAAGAAAGCATTGCAGATATTGCTTACATGAATGAGATGAAATCAAAAGCCTTTGGTGTAAATGGATTTTTATTTGCATATCTGTTTTTTATTATCTATAAAGTGGTTAAAGATATTTATTTTTACGATATTATTAGTATTTTAATGTTCTTTTTATCTTTTAAATTCTATTACTTGTATCAGTTAGATCATAATCGCACAAATAAAATCATGAGCTGGATCACCTTAGCCACAGGATTGTTCCTATTGCTGCTTTTCTTATGCAAAACTTGGTAATTGCTTAAAAAAATCCCTAGAATCTTTAGAAATGTTTTCATATAATTTGACTTTAATTTAAGGCTTTTATTGTATCCTGTATACAAGGCAGGAGGGAATAAAAACTATGGAAAGCCAATTGAGTGTTTTTGATGCAATTATTGATATGCTGTGTTTAAAACCAATATTTATGATCGGATTTGTATTACTGATTGCAGTATTGTTTATATTGTTTAAGAAAGATAATAAGTTACCAAAAGGTCAAATCATTATCACTTCATTTTTATTGTATTATTATGTATGTATCGTTTTATATAATGTGGTGGGAATACCAACGATCAGTGAAATCATGCGTGTCACTGGTTTAGGAGAATCTTTGTTTAACCCAAATATCAGTTTGATTCCTTTAGTGGGAGGTGTCAGTCTGGAATTTATTTTGAATATCTTTTGTTTTATTCCTTTGGGATTCCTTTGCCCATTAATCAGTCAGTCTTTTAATAAAATGAAGAATGTGGTTGCATTGGGATTTGGTTTATCCCTGGCAATCGAATTAAGCCAGTTGTTTACCCTGTACAGGGCAACGGATATTAATGATCTGATTGCCAATACCTTTGGGGCTTTGCTTGGATTCTTTTGTTATCAGGTTATTTTAAAACTGAGAGTAAAAGAGACACCGCCATCAAGTAATAAAGCTGCTCAGCGTTTGCCAATCATCGTGATTATGACAGCTTTTGTGATCGTGTTTATGAGTTAAATATGTAACATAACCACTGTTTTTATTAAAATATGTTTTGCCTATTGCCTTGGAGTACACTCCAAACGCTATACTATTATTGAAAGAAATAGATAGAGGAGGAAAAAATATGAAAACATGGTTAATTACGGGCTGTTCAAGTGGAATTGGAGAAGGAATCGCTAAAGCGGTACTAAAAAAAGGAGATCAGGCAGTGGTTACAGCTCGAAACCCTGAAAAATTATCAGACTTGGTAAAAGAATATCCCAAGACAGCTTATGCAGTCGCTTTGGATGTGACGGATAAAGAAAGCATTACAAACGCCGTTAAAGAAGCCCTGGCTAAGTTTGGAACGATTGATGTTTTAATCAATAATGCCGGGTATGGTTATCGTTCTTCCGTAGAAGAAGGAGAAATCGAAGGAGTCGATCAGTTATTCAATACAAACTTTTTTGGACCTATCGAATTAATTAAAGAAGTACTGCCAACTTTGAGAGCTAATAAAAGCGGAGCCATTGTCAATGTTTCTTCTATTGCTGCGGTTCGCTCAGGTGTTGGCTCAGGGTATTATGCCGCAAGTAAAGCAGCTCTGGAATTGATGACGGATGGATTGGCAAAAGAACTGAAACCATTGGGCATTAAAGTCATGATTGTTCAGCCGGGATCATTCAGAACCCATTTCTATGATACATCCTTGAAAGGAACAGAAAAGAAGATTGAGGATTACGCTGAAACAGCCGGAAAAACACGTAAAGAAAATGTCGTTAATCTAAAAAATCAGCCGGGAGATCCGATTAAAGGCGGAGAAGTTATCGTTGAAGCAATTGAACGTGAAGACTATCCCTTTAGGTTATTATTGGGGAGTGATGCAGTCAGAATCGTTTCAGAAGCATTACAGGAAAGAATCAAGGAAATCGAAAGCTATAAAGAGATCAGTTCAAAATCAGATTATTAAAAGACCACTAAACCGGTCTTTTTTTAGATTTGTAAGCGCTATGTAGTATATGCTATAATGGAAAGAGTTGAAAGAAAGAGGAATGATATGAAAACAGAAAGATTAATTTTAAGAAAGTTTACCCCAGAAGACTATCAGGATTTATATGAATATTTATCACAGGCAGAGGTTGTGAAATATGAACCTTATGATGTCTTTACTTTAGAAAAGGCAAAAAAAGAAGCGATTAAACGATCAGTTAACCCGGCTTTCTGGGCGGTTTGCCTGCAAGAAAGCGGAAAACTAATTGGTAATATATATTTTGAAAAGCAAGACTTTGATACATGGGAATTAGGCTATGTCTTTAATCAGAATTTTCAGGGCAAGGGATATGCGACAGAAGCTGCTCGAGCTTTGATTCATGATACGTTTATTAATCAGGGGGCCCACCGTGTAGTAGCGATGTGCAATCCGGAGAATACAGCTTCATGGAAGCTGATGGAACGATTAAACATGCGCAGAGAGGCACATCATATCAAAAATGTTTGGTTTTTTAAAGATGAAAATGGGAGTCCAATTTGGCAGGATACATTTAAGTATGCTCTCTTAAAAGAAGAATGGAAAAAAGAGTAGGAGCGCAAAGCTTTTACTTTTTTTATAAAAGTTCAAAAAAGCCTTGACTTAGAGTTAACTCCAAGTGTTAAGCTATAGATGTTCATTCAATAGACATGCGATTGGAGGGATTTATATGACCATTGAAGAATTAAAAGAAATGCAAAGAAAAAATCACTACTCTTTTGTAGCGAGTTCACAAGATTATCTTTATACGGCGAATGACAGTGGAACGACGCCGATCTTATATAAAGCCGTTAAACATCGTTATTATTTTAAAGATGCCGTTATTTTAGAATGCCGAGTTGGTAAAGCAACGGCAATCTTATTGGCTAGAAGCCACATTCAATATTTACATGCTCATGTGATCAGCCGTCCGGCTAAAGAAATTTTGGATCGTTATCACATCTGCTATACCTATGATCATGAAGTGGAATATATTGAAAATATTTGTAAAGACTGTATCTGTTCGATGGAAGAAGACTTATTGGAAGTCCATGATTTAGATGAAGGATTTAAGATTATTGTTCAGCATTTGAGTAAGTCAATGAACTCGCTGATGTGGAAGCTGACGGCTTAATAATACCAAAAAGGATAGGGAGACCTATCTTTTTTAGATATAGAAAAAGATCCCGCAGGATCTTAAATCATAAATAAACCGTCTTGAGTACAGTAATAATAAAGTTTGCTTCCTCTTTTTCTTGGCATGCGCAATGCCCCTGATTGTTCGGGATAGAGTTTGACAAGCATCACTCGGTCATACATCACCTGAGCGACAAAAGAGAGGTAATGATCTTTGTTCATCGGATGTTCAAACGTAATATAGTCCTCCCCATCGCTTTCAGTGATATTTAAATGGTGTAAGTCATCGGGCTTATTGATTTCTAGGGGTTCAAGCTTACGTCCGCAGCAGGCAATGTCAATGGTATTCATCGAATAGATAATATTGCCGCAGATGGGACATACATAAAATTTAATTCGTTTCATATTTCCTCCGTCTAGGACGTTGCATGAAAGTTCTCCGGATAGAATATCCTCAACACTTACGCCAAACAGACTGGCTAATGAAGGAAGCAGACTAATATCGGGGCACCCGATTCCGCGTTCCCATTTAGAAACGGTGCGGTCACTGATTAACAGCTGATCTGCCAATTCTTTTTGGGTCATCTTCTTTTCCTTGCGTAAAGCTAAAATTAACTGTCCTACTTTTAAACTGTTCATAACAACACCTCCTCTATCATTGTAGCAAATTCCTTTCTTTATACAACCAACGCTCCGGCGAGTTAAACAAAAATAACGAAATTACCTAATGACAGATAATTTCGTTATTTACGTTTTTTTACTTTTCTTGGAAAGACGACAAACAATCCATACGCTCTTTAATACGCACTTTATTTTCTTCATTAAGCGTTCTGAAGCCTTGAAGAATTTCATATTCATCTTCGCGAAGTTGAATCCATGTATCATTCTTTATAATTGGTGCCGGATTATCCGTTTTACCAAGCAAATAGTCAGTTGAAGTATCTAAACGAGTAGCAATTTCTCCAAGCACATCAGCTTTTGGAACATTGATATCATTTTCATATTTAGATAACATTGACTTTGTTATACCTACAGACTTCGCTAAAGAAATTTGCGTAATGTTTAATTCTTGTCGTAATCCAACGATTCTTGACCCTAATTTCTTCATTTTATACCCTCATTTTTTTAAAAACTTTAATCATATTATATACGATTCATATAGAAAATACGATAAAATCTCTAAACTTGTATGAAAATAAATTATTTGTTTCTCTTTTTCCTTTATTATCATATTTTCTGTTAGCTATTTGGAAACAATAGCATACACCAAACTAATATTAACACTAAATAGTTTATTGGTACAGTCTTATTATGGTTCAAAATTATAAAGTTACTTTTAAGAATTGAAATTTTTATAATTTTTTTGTTCAAATATAACGAATATGGTATGATAAAGATATATATAAATTATAAATACGGGGAGAATAATATGGATATATTAGAAAGGCTAAAATTTTATGAACCATTATTTAATCAATGGAACGTCGACGAGATTATAACATGTGAAGGTGACATTACTTGGTGTAAAGTGAAAATTGAAGGATTTAGTGAAACACAGACTAAATTATTAAAAGTAAAAACACTAATGGCAGCTAAGAGTGATGATAATGATCAGAAGATGAATGAGCTTGATAAAGCGTATAAACAGGTGCTAAGCAATTATGAAATAGAGGACTTGGATTTTACGAATACGCCCTATATCAATGAAGAGCATTATTATATAGAAGAAGATGACTGCATTTTAGGAATGGATATCTGCTTTTTAATGAAGGAGGATGAGATCATTGAAGAAGCAGAAGAAATGCCTTCTACGCCGGAAGGCATCTATGAATTAGGATTGAAATATTTTTATGGAAATGGAAAGCTGCATGATGAAATTAAAGCTGCTGAGCTGTTTAAGCAAGCGGCAATCTTAGGATTCCCTCCTGCCCAATGTATTTTAGGATACTGTTATGAAATGGGACAGGGAGTAGGTGAAGACCTGTCAGAAGCGATCCACTGGTATACCGTATCAGCTAATAATGGCGATGATGTCGGACAATGCAATTTAGCGTATTGCTATGAAATGGGACGTGGAGTAGAAAAAAACTTTGAGGAAGCTGTGAAGTGGTATCAGGCTTCGGCAGAACAGGGCTATGCACGAGCCTTATGCAATTTAGGGCATTGCTATGAATATGGGATCGGGATCGAAAAGGATCATCAAAAAGCGTTTGAATATTATACAAAAGCGGCGGAAAAGAATTTTACTCCGGCTAAATGGTGCATTGGTGCTTGCTATGAATTTGGAATTCATGTGAATCCGGATCCGGAAAAATCATTTGAATGGTATTTAAAAGCTGCTGAAGATGGCTATGAAAGAGCACAGTTCAATGTTGCGTACTGTTATGAATTCGGGGATGGTATTGAACAGAACATGGATGCGGCTATCGAATGGTATGTGGCTGCCAGCAATCAGGATTATGCACCGGCATTATGTAATTTAGCGTATTGTTATGAAAATGGCAATGGCGTTGAAAAGGATATTAAAAAAGCAAATGAGCTTTATGAACGTGCTGCTTATCAAGGGTATCCAAGAGCGATGTATAATCTTGCTTACAACTATGAAAATGCCATTGGTTTAGAAGAAAATATTGAACGTGCAGTTGTCCTATACCGTCAGGCCGCGGAAGCAAATTATCCGCAGGCACAGTGTAAATACGGCTATTGCTTAGAAGTGGGCTTTGGGGTTGAAAAAGACGAAGCGTTGGCATGTGAATACTACCGTCGTGCGGCAGAGCAAGGAGATCCGATCGGGGCATGCAATTTAGGATACTGCTATGAAAGCGGCATTGGTGTAGAAAGAAATGCAGATGAAGCATTTAAATATTATGAACAGTCTGCTAAAGAAGGCTATCCACGCGGTTTGGCAAATTTAGGTTATTTCTATGAAGTGGGATTGGGCTGTAAGGCAGATCCGCAGATTGCTGTTTCCTTATATCGTCAGGCGGCAGAACAGGGCTATGCTGTAGCTCAATGTAACTTAGGCTATTGTTATGAAGTGGGAATCGGGGTTGAAATCAATTATGATGAAGCCTTCAAATATTATGATATGGCTGCTCAACAAGATTATCCGCGCGCAATTTCTTGTATTGGCTATTGTTATGAAGCGGGTCAGGGGTGCGAGCAAGACGAGAAAAAAGCAACCGATTACTATCGAAAAGCATCTGACTTTGGATATCCGGTAGCGCAATGCAATTTAGGGTATTGCTATGAAGTCGGGATTGGGGTTGAACAAGATGCACAGCAGGCCGTTCACTTCTATCAATTGGCAGCAGAACAAGGCTATCCGCGTGCTCAATGTAATTTAGGACTTTGCTATGAAGTGGGGCGCGGTACTCAAAAGAATATGGAAGAAGCGGTAAAATGGTATATTGCCGCATCTCATCAGAATTATCCGCGTGCGATGTATAATTATGCCTGCTGTTTAGAAAACGGGGATGGTGTAGAAGCCAATATGGAAGAAGCGTTTGTTTGGTATAAAAAAGCTGCGGACGCAGGATTTGCCAGAGCTCAGTGTGTAGCAGGATACTGCTATGAAATGGGAGAAGGAACGGCAAAAGACCTTGCTCAGGCACTCCATTACTATACTTTATCGGCTGAAAATGAGGATGCAGTGGGACAATGTAACTTAGGTTATATGTACGATTACGGAATCGGAACAGAAAAAGATATTGATTTGGCATTTAAATGGTATCAGGCTTCTGCTCAGCAAGGGTATCCACGTGCCCAATGCAATTTAGGCTATTGCTATGAAGTGGGTGATGGTGTCGAGGCGGACATCAAAAAGGCTGCTGAATGGTATCAAAAAGCAGCGGATCAGGATGATATTAATGCCTGTTGTAATCTAGGAGTTTTCTTTGAATTTGGAAAAGGTGTAGAACAATCTTATGAAAAAGCAGTGGAATACTATCAGAAAGCGGCTGATATGAATTCGAGCAGAGGAATGACCAACTTAGGCGTTATGTATGAAAACGGCTATGGGGTTGATAAAAATCCGGATAAAGCTGTAGAACTATATCGTCGAGCTTCCGAGCTTGGTTATGCCAGAGCCACTTGCTTCTTAGGGTATTGTTATGAAACAGGGATCGGTGTCGAAGTCGATCTTAAAAAAGCTATCGAGCTTTATCAAAGCTCCGCAGAGGCAAAATTCCCACAAGGTATCTATAACTTAGCTTGCTGCTATGATTTTGGAACCGGTGTGCAAAAGGATGAAGCAAAAGCTGTTGAGCTTTATCAAGAAGCCGCTGATTTAGGGCATATTACAGCGATTAATAATTTAGGTGTCAACTATGAAAATGGTACCGGTGTTCAAAAAGATGAGGCAAAAGCAGTAGAGCTTTATGCCAAAGCAGCCCGTCAGGGAAATCGCATCGCTAAAAGTAATTTAGGTCACTGTTATGAAAAAGGCATTGGTGTTAAAAAGGATTTAGACGAAGCGATTCGCTGGTATCAGGAAGCTGTAGATGATGGTTACGAGGAAGCTGTCGAGAAATTGGAAAAAGTTAAAAAAGAAAAAGCAGAACAAGAAAAAAATAAGAAAAAGGGACTCTTTGGTTTCCTTAAAAAATAGAATGACTGCTGGTGAAGCCAGCGGTTTTTCTTTAGGAATTCATAGTAATTCAGGAGAATTCTTGGTATGATAAACAAGGTAGGAGGTAGGTTATGAGTAAAGCTTTCTTTTTTGATATCGATGGGACATTGTTAGATACTCCGCATGGACTCATTGATATTTCACCGGTGAATAAAGCCGCTATCTTAAAACTTCAGCAAGAGCATTTGGCATTCATTGCAACAGGGAGAACAAAATGTTTTATTGTAAAGCCGATTCGGGATTTCCCTTTTAGCGGTTTTGTGACATGCAATGGAGCTTATGTGGAATATAAAGGAAAATGTATTTTTAAACAAAAAATCCCTCAGTCAGCTATTCATTCGTTGATACAGGTATGTGATCAATATGGCTTTGATTACTACATTGAAGGATATGATCATATTTATGTAAATGATAAAAATAGAAAAAGCATCCAGGATTTTTGCAGACGCTGGGAAATGGATGCGGAGACGATGGTGGATAGCTTCGATGAAGAGGATATTGAAGCGTATATCGCCATGGTGAAGGTTCAAGATCCCAAAGAATTTAAGTTAATCTATGATTTGCTGGGAGATCATTTTGATATTGCTCAGCATCCTAATCAGCTTTCTTTTGATCTTAATATTAAAGGGATTAATAAAGGAGTGGGGATCATTGAACTGACTAAAGCGTTAGCTATGGATATTCAAGATACCTATGCTTTTGGTGATGGAAATAATGACCTTGAAATGCTAAGTGTTGTTGGACACGGCATTGCGATGGGAAATGCTGTGGAAGCATTGAAAGAAATTGCCGAATACGTCAGCGATGATGTGGTATCCGACGGTGTAGCTAAAGCTTTGAAGCATTATCAGTTTATCTAAAAAGGTTGAAAATTCCAACCTTTTTACATGTAGATAAATAAACCGATGACACCGCATAAACTCATCATGACAATCGGATTCACCTTATATTTTCTTAATAAAAATAAAGCGGCCCCAAACATCAGCATGGCTAGCAGATCGCCATGAACAGAGCTGTTTAAAGTGGAAGTACCAAAAAAAGTCAGCAGCAGAATCGTGAAGGCGGCAGAGACGATCAAGCCTAAAGAGGTGGCTTTCAATGATTTAAGGATTTCAAAAATATATTTGGAATGTTTATATTTCTTGAAGAACTCATAAAGTAAAGTGGAAATAAGTATACCACACAGGATACATCCCACAGTGGCAACGATAGCGCCGGGAATGCCTGCAATCTGAATGCCGACAAAAGTAGAGGTGTTCACTGCTAAGGGACCCGGAGTCATTTGTGAAATAGTAATAATATCGGTAAATACTTTTTCACTGATCCATCCCTGTGTTAAAACAACCTGCTGTTGAATCATTGGAATAATCGCATAACCGCCGCCGATGCTGCAAAGACCGATTTTTAAGAAAGTGATAAAAAGATTAAACATGCTCTTGCCTCCTTTTGACAACCGACTGCATAAATAAGAAGAAAATACTGATTAAAGAGCTGATAACTAGGATCAGCATGACATTGACATTAAAAAAAGCATTGGCAATAAAAGCAGCGGGAACCAATAGATTTAATAATACCGATTTTTCTTCTAAGATCATTTTATACATATCTATAATTAAATCGACGATCAGAGCGGCAACGCCAGCCTGCATCCCTTTTAAGATTGCGGCAATATAGGAATTATTGGAAAATGCAGCATACCAATTAGATATAAAGCTGAGAATGATGATGGGAGGCAGAATCGAACAAAGACTGCTGATGAGGATACCAATCCAGCCGGCAGTACGTTTTCCTGCTAAGATACTTAAATTAATTGCGATGGCTCCCGGCGAAGATTGAGCAATGGCAGCCATCTCCATCAGTTCTTCCTCACTGAATAATTTTTTTTGCTCGACAAAGTATTTTCTGATCATCGGGATGACCACATAGCCACCGCCAAAAGTAAATGTGCTGATAAATAGAAAGACATAGCAAAGCCATAAATAAAAACGAATTTTCTCTTTCATAGAACTCCTTTCTCTGTATGCAAGGTTTATTATAAAAGTTGCTTTGCCATTTGTGAAATGATAATATACAGGGAGAGGCATGAATGAAATTCATGACAAAAGGAGACTTATATGAACCTTAAACACTACATTATTTTTAGAGAAGTCGCTAAAACGGAAAACTTTACCCGTGCCGCAGAAAATCTCTTTTTAACACAGTCTGCCGTTTCTCACGCAATGAAAGAATTGGAAAGCAAAGTCAATACTCCTTTATTTGAAAGAATGCATAAAAGTGTGAAGCTGACAAAAAGCGGAGAATTACTATTAAAAGAAGTCCTCCCTCTGCTTGAAGAGATGGAACGCTTAGAGTCTCGTTTAGGGGAATTGAAGGAAGCGGCTCCGCTTTCTATTTCCAGTTGTATTACCTTTGCTCAAATCTGGCTGCCTCGCTATATTCAGCAGTTTCAAAGTGTTCATCCTGCCAAGGTACAGGTAGAGATTAACAGTGCTGCTTTAGCGTTAAAGGCATTATTAGAGGGAAGAGCGGATGTTGCCTTTATCGAAGGCGCTTTGCCGTCACAGTCTTTTTTAATGACGCCGATTCTAAATTATGACATTGGGGCTTATGTGTCACCTAATACAACGATTCAAAGTAAATTATCACTAAAAGCATTGCTGGAGCAGCGTTTGCTGTTAAGAGAACGCGGAAGTGCAGTCCGGGAAACGTTTGAATCAGCTGTGACATTGGCAGGTTATCAGCTATTCGCTGAATGGGTCAGTGTTGATTCACAAACCTTGATTGAAGCAGCAAAAAGGGGATTGGGCATTGCAATCTTACCTAAAGTATTGGTTCAGCAGGAGCTAAAAGAAAATACATTGATCGAATTGGAGATTACCGATTTAAATCTGAGTAACCCAATCACGATGGTGATGAATAAGAATAAAAAGATGACACCGATGCTGGAAGCATTTTGTGCGAATATACCGCTCAATATCTTGTTATAATAGAGAAAAGGAGAAAATCGAATGGAGTATAAAACAATTACACCGCAGACCGCAAAAGAAATGATCGATCACGAAAAAGTGACGATAGTGGATGTTCGTGAAGAGGAGGAGTATGCAGTAATGCATATCCCGGGTTCAATCCTGCTGCCATTAGGAATGATTACGCAAACTGCAACGGCATCATTGAAAGATCCCAATGAAAAGATTTTGGTCTATTGCCGCAGCGGAAAAAGAAGTGCGGCAGCATGTGAACAGCTCGAAAAGATGGGCTATCAGAATGTGTATAACTTTGGCGGGATTTTAGATTGGCCCTATGACATCGACCGATAAGGATTGCAGAAGGGCAATCTTTTTTTATTTATAAGCGTTGGTTTTATGAAAGGGTTTTCGCTTGTGAAGGGATGAAAATCAAGCGGTTTTAATCATAAAAAAAGTGTAAAATTTTGAAAAAAATGTTCTTTTGGCGATTCGCTTTAAAAATAAGAAAAAGTATGATAAAATCAATATAAATAAGAGCTAGTTTGATTTGCATTTCACGGGGTTTAAAAAAATTTTTTAAGTGTAAGCGCTTAATGTCAAAAAGGAGGTAAAAAAGCTATTGTATTTTTTTTCACAAGATGATAAACTACGTGTGTAAATCAAATTAAATATTTCACAAAAAACATACGGAGGTGTGATCATGGCAGAAAAAAAAGTTGCCAAAGTAGAAGAAATGACAAATGAACAAGTGGATGCTTATGTAGATGGTCTAGTAAGCAAAGCCTTAGTTTCATTAGAAAAATTTAGACGTTTAGATCAAGATGCAGTAGATTATATCGTTGCAAAATGTTCAGTTGCTGGATTAGATCAGCATGGTGTTTTAGCAGAAGCTGCTATCAAAGAAACAGGCAGAGGGGTATTTGAAGACAAAGCCGTTAAAAACTTATTTGCCTGCGAATACGTAAACTCTAACTTACGTCACTTAAAAACAGTAGGAATCATCAATGAAGATCCACTAACTGGAATCACTGAAATCGCTGAACCAGTTGGGGTAGTATGTGGAATTATCCCTACAACAAACCCAACTTCTACAGTTATCTTTAAATCATTAATCGCTTTAAAAACAAGAAACCCAATCATCTTCTCATTCCATCCATCTGCTCAGCAATGTTCTAAGCTAGCAGCTATTTGTATGAGAGATGCAGCGGTTGCAGCCGGAGCTCCGGAAGATTGTATTCAATGGTTGGACTTACCAACTCCATCAATGTATGCAACGACTTCATTAATGAATAATGATGGTATCGCTACAATCTTGGCAACAGGTGGTAACGCAATGGTAAAAGCTGCATATTCTTGCGGTAAGCCAGCATTAGGTGTAGGAGCCGGAAACGTGCCTACATACTTAGAAAAAACTTGTAACATCAAACGTGCAGTGAATGACGTTATCTTATCAAAATCTTTCGATAACGGGATGATTTGTGCTTCTGAACAGGCAGCTATCATCGATCATGAAATCTATGATGAAGTGATCAATGAAATGAAACGCTTTAAAGTTTATTTTGTAAATGATAAAGAAAAAGAAGCTTTAGAAAAATATATGTTCGGATTTGCTTCTAACTCTGAAGGTGTTGAAAACGCTAAATTAAATCCAAATATCGTTGGACATTCAGCTTATTCAATCGCTTTAGAAGCTGGAATCAAAGTACCGGAAGATACTCAAATCCTTTGTGCAGTATGTAGTGAAGTAGGACCAAAAGAACCTTTAACAAGAGAAAAATTATCTCCGGTATTAGCTATTTTAAAAGCTGATTCTACAGAAGATGGTATTGCTAAAGCGGCAGCAATGGTTGAATTCAACGGTTTAGGACACTCTGCAGCAATCCATACTCAAAATCATGATGTAACAATCGAATTCGGTAAAGCTTGTAAAGCAATCCGTATCATCGAAAATGCTCCATCTACATTCGGAGGAATCGGTTCAGTTTATAATGCTTTCATTCCTTCATTAACATTAGGATGTGGATCTTATGGTAGAAACTCAGTTTCTAACAACGTAAGTGCCATCAACTTATTAAATATTAAGAGAGTAGGGAGACGTAACAACAATATGCAATGGGTTAAACTTCCACCAAAAATCTATTTCGAAAAGAACTCAATCAAATACTTGATTGATATGAAAGAAATGGAAAAAGCTATGATCGTCACTGACCGTGGTATGTATAATTTAGGTTATGTAGCTAAAATTGAAGATGCGATCAAGAGAAGAAGAAATAAAGTAGATATCGAATTATTCTTTGATGTTGAACCAGATCCAAGTGTAGATACAGTACAAAAAGGTGTTGAATTAATGAACAAATTCAATCCTGATGTTATTATCGCATTAGGTGGAGGTTCTTCAATGGATGCCGCTAAAGTTATGTGGTTATTACATGAACATCCAGAAGTAAACTTCGATGATATTAAACAAAAATTCATGGACATTAGAAAACGTGCATTCAAATTCCCTGAATTAGGAAAGAAAACAAGATTAATCTGTATCCCAACAACTTCAGGTACAGGTTCAGAAGTAACACCATTTGCGGTTATTACTGATCGTAAAGAAAATAAAAAATATCCATTAACTGACTATGCATTGACACCAACAGTAGCTATCGTAGATCCGGAATTTGCAATGAGTATGCCTGCTTCTATCGCTGCTGATACAGGGGTTGACGTATTAACTCATGCCGTTGAAGCTTATGTTTCAATCTTAGCATCTGACTTTACAGACGGATGGGCTAAACAAGCGGTTAAATTAGTATTCGACTACTTAGAAAGATCAGTTAAAAATGGTAAAAACGATCCGGAAGCAAGAGAAAAAATGCATAATGCTGCGACTATCGCCGGTATGGCATTCGCCAATGCTTTCTTGGGTATGAACCACTCATTAGCACATAAGATCGGTGGAGAATTCCATGTACCTCATGGACGTACAAACGCTATTTTATTACCACATGTTATCCGTTATAACGGAACAGTGCCTACTAAATTAAACATTTGGCCTAAGATCGAAAACTATAAAGCTGATGTTAAATACATGGAATTAGCTCAATTAATCGGATTAAACCCTAAAACTCCAGCTGAAGGTGTAGAAATGTTTGCACAGGCTTGTGATGAATTATCAGGAAAAGTTGGAATTCCTTCTAACTTCGCATCTCAGGGAATCAGCAAAGAAGATTGGGAAGAAGCCGTTCACAGAATCGCTATGAACGCTTATGAAGATCAATGTTCACCAGCTAACCCTAGAATGCCTATGGTTAAGGATATGGAACAAATCTTAAGATTAACTTATAGCTATGAAAGAAAAACAACTAAAAAATAATGTCTGAAAATGAAATAATCTGGGGATCAAACCTCAGATTATTTTTTTGTTTTTTATTTGGAATAGACACACATTATGATATACTATAAGGGCTAAGAAGGAGGCGCGTATGAAAATAAATAAATCATTCATTATATACTTTATTTTATTTTTATCTACCCTTCTTTACCAAGTCTTTGTAGCTGTGAGTCCCGTTATCACATTTGGGGTAAAAGAAAAAATCGGAATTGTGACACTGGGGATTTTATGGCTGAGCCTCAGTGTATGGCAGCTATTAAAAGAATTAAAGGAACGCTCACAAAAACGTAAGCTGATGACCGCCTTTATTTTCCTTGTTTTTATTATTTATCTGGTTAATCTCGTTTATTTATTATTCTTTGATGGCGATTTTGGCAGAAATATCACAGTACAAAGTAATAAACTTTTATCGCATATGGTTGAAGGCATTAATTTGGAGCCGTTTAAAATGATGAAGGACTATATGCTGGCTTATCAAAATGGCAATATCTACCTGTCACATTTATTGCTTAATGTTGTTGGGAATTTAATCGTCTTTGCTCCAATGGGGATTTTGTTGCCGACCTTATCGGAAACGATGGATTCTTTCTTTCGCTTTCCGCTTTTTATGGCAACAACTATCATTTTAAGTGAATGTGCACAAGTGTACTTTAGTGTAGGGGTCGGGGACATTGATGATTTTATTTTAAATTTTACCGGGGTCATGATTGTCTTTCTCATTTATAAGATTCCATTTGTGAAGAAAGCATGGAAACATTTGCTTTATCGGGATTAATTATTATTATATAATAAATGTAAGGGGGGAGAGCGATGAAGGATAAACGTTGGGAATCCTCTTCAATGGTCATCGGGGGAACGTGTCTTGTTGTTTTAGGCATCAGTGTCATGATTATGCGGGCAACATTTGCGATTACGATGATCGAACTGATTGCTTCCCTATTGATTATCGCCGGAGTTTTTCAATTAGTAGCATTAGTGATTGGTTCAAATGATATTAAGAAATCAATCTCTTTGACGACAGCTTTAGTGAGTATTGTGGCAGGAGAACTGATACAGTTATTTCCCGAAGTGCCGGTTTCTTTGATTGTCATCTTATTTGGACTGTATGGCATTATGACGGGAGTATTAAAGCTTATTACTTATTTTATTTATCGCAAAGACCATGTGAAAGGACGTTTAATCTTATTACTGGATGCGCTCTTGTTTATTGGTTTAGGGTTGTTTTTGGTATTAACCCCGTTTGCCAGAGTAGGACAGCTGTTTTTACTATTGGGACTGTATGCGGTATGTTTGGGATATACCTATGTACGTGATGGCTTTGAACTCATCATTCCAAAAGCAACGAAAACAAAGTATAAAAGAATGATCCGTATTAATTTACCGATCTTTTTAGTGGCATTGCTGCCGTACCGTGCCTTACAGGCAATCAATAAATATTTAGGGGAATACGATGATGACGGCGAAGTTACCGAATTTGTAGAAAAGAAAGAAGAAGTTGTTCCGGATATTGAAGTTTTTATTCATGTCACTCAAAATGGCTATGGGGCCTTAGGACATGTTGATTTATATTTTGACAATGAGATTATTTCTTATGGTAATTATGATCAGGATTCATTTAAACTGATGGAATCAATCGGAGATGGTATTTTATTTATCACAACTAAAGAAAAATATATTCCTTTTTGCATAGAACACAGTAAAAAAACATTATTCAGCTATGGCTTGAAATTAGATGAAGAACAATATAAAAATGTCAAAGCAAAGATTGATGAATTAAAGTCACGATTAGTGCCTTGGGAACCACCGATTATGAAAGATCCGGAGCATCCGGAGAAATATCAGGATTATGGAAGTCTGTTAGTCAAAGATTGCGATGCGTTGCTTTACAAGTTTAAATACAGCCGCTTTAAGACCTACTTTGTCATGAGTACAAACTGTGTCTTGCTGGCAGACAGCGTACTAGGAAAAGCAGGGACAGATTTATTGAATATCAACGGGATGATCACACCGGGGACATATTATGATTACTTTGAACGTGAGTTCAAGAAAGAGGGCAGTTTCGTGGTAACACGTACAGTTTATAAATAATGGGGTGAGAAAAATGAAATTAGTCATTTTTATTCTCAACAATCCGGATTTACAGGAAACGTTTTTAGGCAAGCTTTATAATGCCGGGATTCGCGGTGGTACAATTTTGGATAGTATGGGGATGGCAAAGAAGCAAACAGATTATCAAAATGAGGATTTAGTATCCGTATTAAAACAGTTATTTATTATTCCTCGGGATGCCAACAAAACAATGCTTTTTTGTATGGAAGAAGAAAAGGTGGCAAAGTTTAAACAGATCGTAAACGATGTGACCGGTGGTTTGGATCAGCCTAATTCGGGCGTATTGATGATCCTTCCCATCGATGAAGTTTATGGCAGCTTTATCACAAGAAAAGGGCGATGATAATGTCATCGTCCTTTTATATTAGCTGATAATGCTTTAAAGCATTGGCAATGCCGTCATCATCGACATCTGTCGTGATATATTCAACATGATTAAAAATTCGCGGATCACTGTTTTTCATAGCGACACTATGCTGACAATATTCAAGCATCGAAAGATCATTTGTGCTGTCACCAAAGCAGTAGGTATGCTCATGGTCTACTTGCAGATGATTCATCAGAAACTGAATGCTGGTTGCTTTGGTAAAGCCATGCGGTACAAATTCACCGAAGTCATGGGCACGTTCGATATAATCGAAATATGGGTCCATCTCTTTTTTTAATGCGGGGAAATCACTGTGTTCGTCATGCCAAATAGTAAACTTATCAAAATGAATATCGACATCATCCCAAGTGTGCTGAGTATCCATCCCAATTGATGTATAATTGTTTTTAATTTGGGCTACATGGGGATGCTGGTTGTTTGGATCATAATAAACGGCCTTTTTTCCTTCTAATAAGGCAGCGACTTTATATTTTCTTAAAGAGGTTATAACGAGTTTGATTATTTCCGGGGAAATTTCCTGATGAAACAAAATCTGCTGATGATACTCGATGTAAGTGCCGCAGCCGCACAATATTCCGTCATAGTCCAAATCTTTAATTTCCAAAGAGATGGAAGCATAGGGACGACCGGTATTAATAAAGATTAGATGTCCGTTCACCTGTGCCTGTTTTAATGCCTCTTTGGCACTTTGAGGCACTTGGTGTGTAGTATCGCTTAATAAGGTTCCATCAATATCAAAGAATAGAAGCTTCTTCATGATTATAAAACCTCTTCTACTGCCTTCATTGCTGATTTATAAGCAGTGATAACTTGATCACACCAGTGATCGAATTCTTCATCTGTTTGTTTTGCTTTGGGGTGTTTTTCCAAATAATCAAGATACATCGCCAAGCCTTTTTCAATGGTAATGGCACATTCAAAGTCAGGAACAATCTGTTTGATCTTTGTTGTGTCAAATAAATGTGAAAACTGTTTATCTCCCTGAATGCTTTCGCTTAATGAGTAGGTTTTGCTTTTTGACAGCAAATCTGTGGTCATATAGATCGGTTGAAAAGGAACGTTCAATAATTTAGCCAAATAGCGATAAATCATGTTCCAGCTGACGTGTTCATCAGAAACGATCTGATAGGCTTCATTGATTGCAGCGGGATTTCCCACTAAGGGCACAAAGCCTTTGGCAAAATCATCGGCATGTGTGCATGTCCATAAGCTGTTTCCGTCACCGTGAATGATTACTTCTTTTCCTTCCAGCATTCTTTTAATGACACTGTAGCAGTTTTTTCCCTTAATACTCAAAGGAATCCGATCATTGGAATAGGTTTGGGAAGGACGAACGATAGTGATGGGAAATCCTTCTTCCTGATAGGCTTTTCTGAAAATTTCTTCACAAGCCTGTTTCCCTTGCCCATAGCGAGAATAACGGTTTCCCAGCGGATGATCTTCATTAAAACAGACAGCTCCGTCATGGTTATACGTTACAACTGTCGAAATGAAAATAAACTGCTTTGTTTTCCCTTTAAATAATGCAATATTATCATAGGCTTGTGCGGGTGTGAATAAAATGAAATTAATGACAGTGTCAAATGTCATTTCTTTGATTAAAGAAGCGATTGCTTCTTTATCATTGATGTCTCCAACTAACGAGATAATGTTGGAATGCAGGCGGTCATTATGATTGCCGCGGTTTAAAACATAGACTTCGTTTTGGGTGTTTTGAGCTAAGGCGGTTGTGATAGGCGTACTGATCGTACCGGTACCGCCGATAATTAATATTTTCATGCTGTTACCTCCGTAACAATAGTAACAAAGATTGATTGATTTTAAAATAAAATTTATATATAATAAGGAAAAAGTGGAAAGAGGGTTGAAAAATGTATAAAATCATAAAAAAAGAGAAATTAAACGATGTCGTTGAATTGATGGAAATTAAAGCACCTCATGTATCACGTAAATGTCTTGCTGGGCAGTTTATTATATTAAGAGTAAATGAAGATGGCGAAAGGATCCCGTTAACGATTGCTGATTTTGATCGTGAAAAAGAAACCGTGACGATCATTTATCAGATCGTGGGATATTCTACTGCACAATTAGCAAAGCTGAATGAAGGAGATGAACTTCAGGATTTTGCCGGACCATTGGGCGTTCCAACCGTTTTATCTAAACATCAGCATGTGATTGGAGTTGCCGGAGGGGTTGGCGCTGCACCACTGTATCCGCAGTTAAAAGCACTGCATGACATGGGGGTGAAAGTCGATGTCATTATTGGGGGAAGAAGCAAAGAATATATTTTATGGAAAGAAAAGTTTGAACCGATCTGTGAACATGTCTACATTGCGACAGATGATGGAACATTGGGAACAAAGGGATTTGTCACAACAGTATTGCAGGATCTGTTAGATAAGAAAGAAACATTTGATGAAGTCATTGCGATTGGACCTGTACCAATGATGAAGGCTGTAGTCAATGTGACCCGTCCTTATCAGATCAAGACTTCGGTTTCTTTAAATCCGATTATGATCGATGGAACCGGAATGTGCGGATGCTGTCGTGTCAGTGTGGATGGAAAGATCAAGTTTGCCTGTGTAGACGGACCTGATTTTGATGGAATGTTAGTGGATTTTGATGAATTAATCAATCGTCAGCGTATGTTTAAATCTGAGGAACAGCATATCTGTCACCTCACTATGGAGGATAGATAAAATGCCAAACATGTCATTAGAAAAAGTCAAGATGCCTGAACAAGAGGCAGATGTACGTAATAAAAACTTTAAGGAAGTTGCTTTGGGATACACTTTAGAACAGGCACAAGAGGAAGCCACTCGTTGTTTAAACTGTCGTCATAAGCCCTGCATGAATGGATGCCCGGTAGGGGTTCCGATCCCGGAATTTATCCAGCATGTGGCGAAGGGAGATATCGAAGCGGCATATCAAACCATCAAGCGTGAGAATGCACTGCCCGCTATTTGCGGACGTGTTTGTCCGCAGGAAAATCAATGTGAAGGAAAATGTGTGCGTGCAATCAAGGGAGAAGCGGTTGGAATCGGTCGCTTGGAACGTTTCGTTGCCGATTACCACATGGCTTTAAATAAAGAAGAAAAAGTTGAAATCGAAAAGAATCATCATAAAGTAGCAATCGTCGGTTCCGGTCCGGCAGGAATTACCTGTGCGGGAGAATTGGCCAAACGTGGCTATGATGTGACTGTATTTGAAGCATTGCATGAGACAGGTGGGGTATTAGTTTATGGAATCCCTGAATTCCGTTTGCCTAAAGCACTTGTCGCAAAAGAAGTAGATAACGTTAAAAAATTAGGTGTTCATGTTGAAACGAATGTGATTGTAGGACGTTCAATCACGATCGATGAATTAAAAGAAGAAGGCTATGAAGCAATCTTTGTCGGTTCCGGTGCCGGACTGCCTCGTTTTATGGGGATTCCTGGAGAAAATTTAAATGGAGTTTATGCTGCCAATGAATTCTTGACCCGTGTCAATTTAATGAAGGCTTATCAATTCCCTGAGCATCCAACACCGGTTAAAATCAGTGAAAAAGTAGCCGTTATCGGGGGCGGAAACGTAGCGATGGATGCAGCCAGAACGGCGAAACGCCTTGGCGCAAAAGAAGTGTATATTGTTTATCGCCGTGGTGAAGAAGAACTGCCTGCCAGAAAAGAAGAGATCCATCACGCTAAAGAAGAAGGGATCATCTTTAAACTATTGAATAACCCAATTGCGATTCATGGTGAAGACGGATGGGTAAAATCGATGGAATGTGTGGAAATGACATTAGGAGAGCCTGATGCTTCTGGAAGAAGACGTCCAGTTGAAAAAGAAGGCAGTGAATTCTTGCTGGAAGTAGGAACTGTTATTGAAGCGATCGGTCAAAGTCCGAATCCTTTGATTCGTCAGACAACCCCGGGATTGGAAACACAAAAATGGGGCGGAATCATTGTGGAAGAAGAAACCATGGCAACCAGTAAAGACGGTGTTTATGCCGGCGGGGATGTTGTGACCGGAGCGGCTACCGTTATTTTAGCGATGGGGGCTGGAAAAAACGCAGCGAAAGCGATAGACGAAGCATTAAATAAACAATAATGGAAATACGACCAGTACGTCTTGAAGATGCCAATGCGCTGCTACGCATTTATGCACCCTATGTATTAGAGACCACCGTTACTTTTGAATATGAGGTCCCCTCGTTGTCAGAATTTCAAGACCGCATAAAAAAGATTACTCAAGATTTTCCTTATTATGTTGCTGTCGAAGATCATAAAATTATCGGTTATGCCTACGCAGGACGCTATAAAGAACGACATGCCTATGACTGGGGATGTGAGCTGTCCATTTATTTGGATACAGCATATCAGTCTAAAGGCGCAGGCAAAGCTCTTTATACACAACTGCTGAATCAGTTGAAAGCAATGCACTATCAGGTTGTTTATGCTTGTATTGCGTATCCTAATGAAAAAAGCGTTCGTTTTCATGAACGCTTTGGGTTTAAGCAGATTGCCTATTTTGAGGCGTGCGGCTATAAATTCAACCATTGGTGTGATATGATTTGGATGGAAAAAAGAATTGGTGATCCTCGTCATGTATTACCGATTATAAAGTTAGATTAATTTCTAACTTTTTTTGTTTATCTTGTTGACAAATAATATAGTGCGTGTTATTGTATTAGTGTATTAATACAGCAGGAGGGAAACTATGGAAAACGAATTAATTAAAATAGAGGATCTTTCAATGACTTATGGAAAGAAGATTGCTTTAACGAATATCTCTTTAAGTCTTAAATCTGGAAAGATCATCGGATTATTAGGACCAAATGGTTCTGGGAAAACAACGTTGATTAAAATATTGAATGGTTTATTAAAAGCGTATCATGGGAATATATTGATTGATGGACAGCCAATCGGGGTGCATTCAAGAGAAATTATCTCTTATTTGCCGGATGAATCTTATTTCTTAGATTGGATGCACGCTAAAGATGCCTTAAATATGTTTAGGGAACTGTATTCAGATTTTCAATATGCCCATTGCATCGAGCTGATGACACGTTTCAATTTAACACCGGAAATGAAGATTAAATCAATGTCAAAAGGGATGCGAGAAAAATTTCAATTATGCTTGGTGATGTCACGTAAGGCAAAGATTTACATTTTGGATGAACCGATTGCAGGGGTGGATCCGGCTGCCAGAGAAGTTATCTTAGATGTAATATTAAATAACTATGCTGAAGATGCCTTAGTTATTATCTCTACCCATTTAATCAGTGATTTGGAAACGATCTTTGATGAAGTAGTCTTTATCAAAGAGGGGAAATTAATTATGCACGAAAATACGGAGACATTGAGAAATGACCGTCATATGTCTATCGATGAATTATTTAGGGAGGTATTCAAATGCTAAAATTATTAAAATATGAGTTGATTGGTTCTTATCGCCAGTACTTACTGACGTTTGCTGTTTATTTGTTGCTTTGCTGTGCGACGCCGTTCTTGCCGACAGTTATTAATCAATTTTTGAGCGGATTATTAATGGTTGCTTTATTTGGGATCGTCATCTCAATCTTTGTTAATATTGTTCAGCATTTTTCACGCTCAATGTTTAGTCGTCCGGGTTATCTGACCTTAACCTTGCCTGTATCTTCTAAAGAACTTGTTTTTTCTAAAATGATTGGGGCAATGATTTGGACTTTTGTAGCTTTCTTCATTTTAGGATTAGGACTGATGATCTTAATGATGCTGATCGCTGACTTTTCATTCGGGGATATCTTTAATTTTATTAATCAGCTATGTTATGGAATTTCACTTTATCCGGGAGAAGTACTGCAGTCACTTCTTGCTGCCTTAACTTCTACTTTAGCGATGATTGCTTCATTCTATTTTACGATTACCTTTGTGCATACGAAGTATGTTACTAAAAACAGAGTATTAATTGGAGTAGGCGGATATATTCTTGGACTTTTAGCTTTAGGATTTATTATGGATTCATCATTGTTCTATGGATTTATCGGTTCATTAAATGGAACATCACTTTATATCTTTAATATCTTTATCAATGTAGTGTTTATTGTCGGATTCTTTGTTGGAACAACATATTTAATTGATAAAAAATTACAAATTGAATAGCGAGGTGGGAATATGAAGAACAGTTTCGATCCAAATTTACCAATCTATCTGCAAGTCATGGACGAAATCAAAAAAGATGTCTTCACTCATCACTACTTGCCAGGGCATAAAATTGCCTCTGTACGTGAATTAGCTTTACAGTATAGTGTTAATCCTAATACGATTCAAAAAGCACTCAGTGAGCTTGAAAGAGCTGGTTTACTGCACAGCGAACGAACCGTCGGGCGTTTTGTGACAGAAGATCTTGAATTGATCGATCGTCTGCGTTATGAGATCAGTCATGAAAAAGTGCATACATTTGTCAGTGAAATGAATGGCTTAGGATATGATCGACAAGGAATTATTGATGCCGTTAATGAAGAAATCGAGGCACAATAAAAAAGTACGGATATAATTTCCGTACTTTTTTACAATTATTTTTGGTAAAATTCATTGTAAAGATTAGCCGCAGTTGTAAATACGGCACTTCCGTTCATCGTTCCGTAGTTACGCATGTCGATTACTTCAACAGGATATTTACCATTCAAGATTTTTTTGACCGACTCTAGTTTGTAGCGAATCTGCGGTCCCAGCAGCAAAACATCAAAGTCACCAAGATAATTTTCGATGCCAGATTCCCCTATCGCCCAGATCTTGCAATCAATACCTTGTTTTTTAGCTTCTTCTTGCATTTTTGTTACAAGTAAGCTCGTTGACATTCCACCAGCACATGCTAACATTATCCTCATCATTATCTTATACCTCCGTATTTATTCTAGCACACTATAAATCAAATGTTAACTGAATCTGTTCATTCTCTAATTTATAGGCAGCAATAATATCTTCCATCCTATAAAGAAGTCCGTACTTTAAGCACTCTTGTGTAAAAACCTGCTTTAAATGGGAATAATTTTTGATTCCACACATATAACTGTTTCCAAAAAACTGCTGATATTTTTCTTTTAATCCGGGGAATAACTGATCAAGCTGCTGATAGTAATAGTCCCTTTGGTTTTCCCTTAATGTTACACCAAACATAGAATAAATAAATTTAGCCCCATGCTCATAGGAAAGACGAATGACGTTTTTGATATTGTCCTCCTGATCGGTGATAAAGGGCAGGATCGGGGTAAATAGTACTCCTGTAAAGATTCCTTCGTCGCTTAATGCTTTCATCGCTTTGAAACGCTCAGAAGAAGCACAGACATGCGGCTCGATTTTTCTGCAAAGCTCATCATCGGCAGTGGTAACCGTAAATTTAATAACAACATTCTTCATTTGCTTTAATATATCTATATCTCGAACAACGAGATCACTCTTTGTATCGATCGATACGCCAAAATGATAAAATTGCAGCAGCTTTAAAGCTTGACGGGTAATCTCCAGATTTTTTTCAAAGGGGTTATAGGTATCACTCATGGCTCCGATTCCCACTACCCCTTTTTTCTTTTTTGACTGAAGTTCCTTGTTTAAAATAGCGATCTCATTTTCTTTGATGCGTACTTCATCAAAACGGTCAATCTGATAGCAGCTGCTGCGGCTGTCACAATAGATACACCCATGAGGACAGCCTTTATAAAGATTGATATTATAATCGATGCCAAACCACTGATTTGAATTTCCTCCGGCTTTTTGAAGAATAGATTTCGCTTTAATCACCCGCATTTTATCACCTCATTTTCATTATCATACCATGATCCTTAAAGTCACGCCAAGAAAAAAGAGGCTTATTGTGCCTCTTCGATGATTTCTTTGGTTACTGCCGGTTCTTCTGTCGGTTCTATGCGGATCTGCTTCATTTGATGATAGGTTAGTAAAGTAGTGATTAAGAATGAAGCGGCATCGGCAATTGGCACAGCAAAGAAAATTCCGTATAAACCAAATAGGTTGGATAAGATCAGGATCATTGGAATTAAAATAATGATCTGTCTTAATAAGGTCAGAATACTGGCTTCACGCACTTTTCCAATCGCTTGAAAATAGTTGGCACAGCAAATTTGTGCTCCGATCAGCGGCAGGCATAAAAACCAAATTCGTAAAGCGTTGGTTCCCAGCTGAATAATATCGGCTTCTTTATTGAAAGCTGTAATAATAAATCCCGGTAAAAGCTGGATCACCGCAAAACCGATCACTGCAATGGAAGTTGCTGCAATAATCGCATATTTCAATGTTTCTTTGACACGACTCATTTGCTTTGCCCCGAAGTTATAGCTGATTAAAGGCTGTTGTCCTTGTGTTAAACCGGTAATCGGCATGAATAAGATGGTTTGTACACTGGTAATAATTCCGACTGTTGAGATTGCGATATCGCCTCCATAGCTGACTAATGTACCATTTAAGATAATATTTAAGATACTATTAGAAAACTGCATTAAGAAAGCAGGGATTCCTGTCGTAATAATCTTTTTAGTATGTTCAAATTTTAAAATCATAGAATTAAATTGAATTGGAATTAAACAACGTTTTGAGAATAAGAATGCCAGCTGCCAAACCATGCTTAGAAATTGTCCGCCAATAGTCGCTAAAGCAGCGCCTTCCATTCCCATATTGAATTTAAAGATAAGAATGTAATCAAAGACGATATTAAAGCCTGCTCCGATCAATTGAGATACCATGGCATTTTTAGGATTCCCCTGTGCTCTTGAAAAGTTGTTTCCGCACATTGTGATACATGAGAAAACAGCTCCGTATAAAATAATACTTAAATATGAGCGGGCATAAGGCAATACATTGCTGCTGGCTCCCAATATTCCCAACACCTGATTAATAAATAAATTACCAAAAATCATGATGATGGCTCCGAAAATGATCGCTAAGGTTAAAGCGTTCCCTATGTATATACTGGCATCTTTATTTCGCTTTGCTCCTAAACTGATAGAGAAGCATGTAGCACCTCCGACAGCACACATTAAACTGACTGCCATTAAGATCAACGTAACCGGATAGCTGACAGTAATGCCGGCAATTCCCAATGACCCCAAATGCGGTGCATTTCCGATAAACATACGATCGACGATATTATATATAGCGTTTACTAACATTCCGATAATAGCCGGAACAGAGAATTTAATTAATAACTGGGAAATTTTTCCCGTACCCATTTCATTTTTTTCCATATAATTCCTCCTATATTGTTTTATTGTAAGGTACCGAAATAAAAAAGTCAACCCATAAATAAAGAGAAAAGAACCAATTATTCCATTGGCTCTTTATAGAAACGTCCATCTATTTTAATTGATTTAGTAATATTGACAAAGGCTTTTGGATCATAGGTTCTTACAAACTGTACGACGTCTTTTACTTCATGGGCTGAAACAACCGTATAAAGCAACGTACGCGGTTCATCTTTATAGCAGCCTTTTCCTTCAAAGCGCGTAATTCCGTGATGCGTATAGGTAAGCAATGCTTTTTCTAAACTATTGGGATCAGCGGTAATGATAAATAAGGTGGTACGCTGGTCACGCTGATAAAGCTGTCCGATAATCTGAGTTGATACGAACTGGAAGATAATTGAATATAAAGCGGCTTCCCAGCCAAATAAAACACCGGAGATCATGAGTATAATTGTATTTAAGCCAAATACAAAATTCCATGAAGAAGTATTCCAGCGATCAGATAAATATACGGCAATAAAATCTGTTCCCCCGCTTGAAGCTTTGCCATGTAAAGCGATAGAAATGGCTAAGCCGTTAAAGATTCCCCCGAACACTGAGACTAACAATGGATCCGATGTAATCGGCATTGCCGGAATAAGATCAACTAAAAATGAGTTCAGAACAATCATTAAAATTGAATAACCGGTAAACTTCTTCCCAATCGTTTTAAAGCCTATATATGCCGGTACAGCATTTAAAGCAATATTGATGATTGAATAAGGCAAAGAGATACCAAATAATTCCGAGGCAATTCTTTGAATCAGCAAGGATAATCCGGTAAATCCGCCGGGCAATAAGTTTCCTGCACGTACAAAGGACTTGATATTGCAAGACATAATGAATGATGCAATAACGACACAAATAATCGAAATAAGATGTTTCTTCCAAAGCTTTTGTTCTTTGGATTTTGCATAAACCATGTTTTTAAATTCTCCCTTATGTAAATTCCTTTATCATTATAGTATGTATCAAAAAAAATACAATGAAAAGTACAAGATGTTTGAAATTAATTTTATTAAAGCTGTTTTTGCTTTGGGGCTTTGCTATAATGGATAAAGAATGAACAAAGCAATACATATTAAAAATGGGGGAACAGATATGATAAAAAGCATTGCTAAGCTGTTTTTTTGTGTAATTGTTATTTTTTATTAACGGCATGTTTTAAAAATGCACCTGTTCCTAGTCCGATTGAAGAAGAGGACACCGCTTTATTGACGAATATCCTAACGGCTTCTTATTATCTTGGTCAGGATTCTCTAGCATATGATTATTTTCACCATTCCAGCATTCAGAAATTTTTAGCGATGTGGGTAAAAAATGAAACAGGAGATATCGACCAGCCCGTCTGGCAAGATGACACTTTTACGAAGATTGAGTGTGTCGACTACGATTTAAAGACATTGTATCCTGATCAAGAGTTATACTGCTGTAATTTTTCTTATTCGAATGATTGCTATGGCTATTTGATTTTTGCTAATCATGCAACTGATCCGAGCATTACCAACGATGAGATAAAAAAGACGACACCCTATTCTTACAATTTAAATATGAATGTGAACGAAATTCGAGAGCATTTAATGAAAACAGACATCGATCTTGCTTCTGTTCAAGCACATCGCATTTATCTTTATGATATAGATCAAAAGATAGCAGATCAGGTCATTGAATTTACAGATGGCAAAGGAGATCATTATATGTGATCCGGCTTTGAAAAATGGGAAATAGATAAATGAAAAATAAGGAGAAACGGATATGGAATTAAGATTAGCGAATGAAGGGGATTTATCTCAGCTTAAAATCATGTATAAAAAAATAGTGGCACAAATGAATGCCAACAATATTGAGATTTGGGATGAGATTTATCCAAGTGAGTTTTTAAGTGAAGACATCAATCAAAAGCGTCTTTATGTTTTGATCGATCAAGAAACAATTGCCGGAGCTTTTGCGTTGAGTGATACAAATCCGGGAGAGTATGCAATGCAATGGGAAAATAAGCAGGCAAAAGCGTTTTATATCGACCGATTTGGTGTGAATGCGGATTATTTAAAAAGGGGACTGGGAAGTTTAATGCTGAAAGAAGCTATCGCTCTCGCAAAAGAAAAAGAAGCGGAATATCTGCGCCTTTTTGTAGTCGATATCAATATACCAGCTATTCACCTTTATAAGAAAAATGGATTTATACAAGCAGAGGGTGTTTTAGAAGAAAAAATTGATGATGAACTGACCTTATGGGAATATGGTTTTGAAATAAAACTATAAAAGAATAATAATTTATAAGGAAAACAAATAGAAAAAATATAATGAAAGTAAAGATACGGAGGATTAAAAATGAAGTGTTTTTTAGATGAGGAATTGTTTTGGATTAGAAAACCAGAGCATGTCAAAATAGAAGGTGAAACAATCGAAATCACAACACTGCCAAAAACGGATTTGTGGCAGCGTACTTATTATAGCTTTCAAAATGACAATGCGCCACTACTGCAAATTAAAACGGAGGAGCTGTACTTCTCATTTGTGGTTAAGACAACGTTTGAAAGCAAGCATCGCTTCGATCAATGTGGAATTGTCTTATATTTAGATAGTGAAAACTGGCTAAAAGCATCTATTGAATATGAAAATGAAACTTATCAGCGGTTAGGCAGTGTCGTGACAAATCACGGATATTCTGATTGGGCAACAACGGATATTTCCGCTTCGATCAAAGAAATGTGGTATCGTCTTAGCAGAAGAGAAAGTGACTACTGTATTGAATGTAGTGAAGACGGCATTCATTTTAAACAGATGAGAATATGTCATTTATGGGAAGGAAGCAAGGCGATTTCTTTTGGAATCTATGCCTGTAGTCCGGAAGATTCTTCTTTCAAAGCGGTTTTTAGTGATCTGAAAGTAATGGAGTGTCAGTGGCATGCACATGTTTAAGTAAACACAAGATATTAAATAAGGAGAACGAGTTATGGAAGAAACACAGAATGTAAATAAAATCGATCAGGGGATAGAAGGACTCAAAGGCTATAAAAGAAATGTAGAAGCTCCTTGGGGATTACTGTTTTATAAGATTATATGGGATCAGCTGGGAAACCTAAATAATAAAAAAATCATGGATTATGGCAGTGGATTTGGCGTTACGGCAAATTATCTAGCCGCTCAAAATGAAGTGATAGCGATTGAACCTAATGAAGATATGCTGAACTTAAGATATCATGAACATGATTATACACAATTCGTCGGAACACTCGAAAAGTTAAAGCAGGAACCGGATGAAAAGTATGATGTGATTATCTGTCATAATGTTTTAGAATATGTGGAAGATCGTCAAGCATTATTAGCGGAGTTTCATCGAATATTAAAAAAGGATGGGTTTATATCGGTTGTGAAGCATAATAAGTTAGGGAAAATTATGCAGAAAGCGGTACTTGAATATAAAGTCGATGAAGCAATGATATTACTGGATAATGAGGATGTGAAATCGTCAAATTTTGGATTGATTCGTCTCTATGAAAATGAAGAGATAGAAGCCTATTCTAAAGGGTTGTTGAAGATTGTGGATTATTATGGGGTAAGAATTTTCTTTGCTTTACAGAATAATGAATTAAAAGTAAAGCCCGGCTGGCAGGAGGAAATGTTTGCCCTAGAAAGAAAAGCAGATCAGATACCGCAGTTTAGAGATATAGCTTTTTTTCACCACTTAATTATCAAGAAGTCACTGAGTAAATAATGATATTGAAAAATAAGAGAGATCGTCTGAAAAAAACTATAGTTCTTTAGACATTTCTTTAGGTATATGTTTTGGTGTAGTTTTTGGCATACTGATGGATAATCTGGCATTAGGCATTGGACTTGGATTAAGTGGAGGAGTTATGATTAGCCTAATTATAAAAAATAAGGAGAACCTCATAAAACCTATGTACAATAGTCATAAAATTAAAAAACACCATAGATTCCATGTTTTTATTCATATATAGGATGTGTACACTTATGTATAAAATCGTGAATTTTCGTGAAAAGTATGCAGATTTCATAAATGATATCTGTTTTTTATTTTAGATAAATAGTTTAAAAATAGATTTAATGTCGCTATGAAGATTTCTATGATACAATAAAGTCAGAAAAAAGATCATACCATTCTCTCGGTTTTTGGAACATCTGTAAAGAATTTGTCAACTCTGCTTTATATAAATAGTGGATCAATTCCATGCAAATTTATGCCAAAATCTGCAATTTGCAGCCAACCTATTGAAACGATCCTTATTTTTGATAGGGTAAGAGTAGGAAGTTCTGTGTACAGACGGGAGAGCGAATAGGGAATGATTGTCGTTGGATGTCACATTATAGAAAGCGATGCGGAATAAAGGTCTTTCCTTAATAGGCGAAGCTATCTAAGTTTTGAAAGTCTGATTGTAGCTCGGCATTCAAATCAAAGTAAAATCAGCAAATTCAAAAGAAGTGGGAAAAGGAGATGAAGAGAATGATGAAAAGACTGATAAAGAAAATAGGGATATGTCTATTTACATTAGCAATCCTATTAGGCACAATGCCATTGACCAGTGTCAAGGCAACAGGGCAAAGCACTATTACAGATTATGAAGCTGCTGAGCTCATAAGGAAAGCACTTGATGGAAAGGTAAGCAATGAGATTACAGAACAGGAAATATATGAAATTGCAAAGGAAGCTCTTGAGGGGAAAACCATTACAGATAGTATACAGGAATATGAGCTTCTCAATATAACAATTACTAGTATACAAAAAGCCACAGAAAACAGCAGTGGCGAGTTGGGGGTGCATTTATACTTTACTGGGATAGAACGTTCCATATCCGTTCCTATTCCACAACTGCCAAAGGAACAAGGGATATCAATTAATGTAGAAAACTTCCCAGATTCAGCATTCAGAGAATATGTTAAAACGAAATTTGATACAGATAAAAATGATGTACTGTCTGTAGATGAACTTAAAGCAGCAACAAGTATAAATATTAGTAGAAATACACAGATAAAAAGTGTAAAAGGAATCGAGTATTTTACATCGCTTCTGGAGTTAAAATGCTGGGGAACAAGCATAGAGAGTCTTGATTTAACGAGCAATAAGAGACTCACATTGATCAACTGTGCGGATAATCAAAATCTTACCTCATTAAATATAATGGGGCTTGAAGAATTGGAATCCTTGTATTTAAGTAATACAGGCATTAAAGATTTAAATCTCAAAAGCAACAAGAGATTAAAGGAACTGTATATGTGGAATACAGAGATTAATCAGCTAGATGTTAGTAATAATTTAGAATTATTTGATTTGCAGTGTTTAGGTACAAAGATTACAGAACTGGATTTAACTCAAAATAAAGCATTAATGCAGCTAAATATTAGTAATACTGATATCAAAGAACTGGATATCAGTGCAAATAGAGATTTAATATTGTTATATTGTAATAACACCAATATAAATATACTGGATGTAAGTCAGCATAAGAATTTAAATCGCCTGTGGTGTGAGAACAGTCCATTAGCCTATCTGAACATTGGGAATAATGATAAGCTGACTGAATTATATAAAACAGATTCTACAGTCAATTTGGATGTCGTAGGAAGCAGCTTTAATATAAAGGAAGCCTTCAAAGGAATTGATCCAAATAACATGACGATGATAAGTGGAGGAGACTTGGATAAGGGAACAGGGATCGTGAGTCACTATCAGATGGGAACACCTATTGTATATAAGTATGATTGTGGAACATCAGGCAATGGAGAAGAAACGATGCAGGTGACACTTCATTTAAATGTGAAAAAGGGAGATAGCACCATTACTCTTAATAAGGAGTTAAGCAAGACGTATGATGGTCAGCCAATAGAATTAAGTGAAACAGATTTTACAGTTATGGGTTCATCAAAACCTATCACAATCCTCTATGAAGAAAAAAGAGAAGATAGCTGGGTGAAATTGAACAAAGCACCACGAGAAGTAGGGATGTATAGAGTAAAGATCAGTGTAGAGGAAGATGAGTTCTATCATTCAGCAGAGATAGTGAAGGAATTTGAGATTGCAGAACAAGTAAATGAAAATGTAGTACAAGCCGCAGTTCCTCATGAAGTACCGCCAACAGGAGATATGAATCCGATTGGATTCAACATCGGAATATTGCTGATATCTGCGGGAGCTATAGCCTACAATATAAAAAAAGATAATAAGAAAAAGAAAGTCTAAAGGATAACAGACTTTCTTTTTTTATAAGGATCTATTAGCTTAATGTATGACAAAATCAAATTAGATCTCTATTTTTTCAATAATGCCAGATACTAAGGCAACCATATTCTTTTCTGCTTTATTGGCAGCTTCCATCACTTCTTCATGTGATAATTGATTTTGAGATAAACCAGCAGCTTTATTGGTTACCAAAGAAATGCCTAAGGTTTTCATACCGCTGTGACGAGCGACAATGGCTTCGGGAACAGTAGACATTCCAACCATACCGACTCCTAACATTCTCAGCATACGAATTTCAGCCGGTGTTTCAAACATCGGTCCTTGAAAGAAACAGTAGATGCCACTTGTTACCGGGATTGAAAGCTCATCTGCGACTTTTCTAGCTAAAGCCTGATAATTTTTATTGTAGACTTCGGTCATATCTTTGAAACGAGGACCAAATTCATCTAAGTTTGGACCACGCAGCGGACTTGGAGCAAAGAAACTGATGTGATCTTCAATGATTGAGATCGTTCCGGCATCCATATCATCTTTTAAGCCTCCGCAGGCATTGGTTACGATCAATGTTTCAATGCCCAGTTTTCTAAATACACGAACAGGCAAAGTATTTGTATAGATATCATGTCCTTCATAATAATGGAAACGTCCGTTTAGAATAACTACTTTTTTGTTGCGGATCGTTCCGATCACTAATTTACCTGCATGAGATGCAATCGTTGGAGTCGGAAAATGGGGGATATCTTTATAATCAAGAGTAATTGGATTTTCTACGATATCTGCCAATGGTCCTAATCCTGATCCTAGGATAATAGCGATTTCCGGCTGCCATGGCAAGTATTGCTGGATGTAGCAAGAAGCTTCATTAATTTTATTCATCATCGATTTTTCTCCTTTATTGTTTTTAAGTATTATATCATGTTCTTTGTCTATTTTTAAAGCAGCTCGATAAAAAAGAAAAATTTGCCGGGATATCGTAAATAAAATAAGAAAAAGTCAAACAAATATAAAGAAGAAAGAGAAACTTTCATGTATAATAAGAATTAAGAGTGAGGTGGGAAAATGAATAAAGAACATTTTAAACTAGATAAACTGCAGCTGCATGACAGCCGTGTGTTTCGGGATCCGATTCATAACTATATTCATATCAATCATTTACTGTTTTGGCAGCTGATTAATACCAGAGAAATTCAACGTCTGCGCCGCATTAAACAATTAGGCGGAACCTTTCAGGTATATCAAAGTGCAGAGCATTCACGCTTCACCCATTCTTTAGGGGTTTATGAGATTGTTCGGCGCATGATTGAAGAAACAGAAATCAAACAGTATTTGAGTGATTATGATATGGCAACGGTACTGTGTGCAGGCTTATGTCATGACTTGGGACATGGTCCCTATTCCCATTCCTTTGAACAAGTGTTTCAAACACATCATGAAACGATTACGGTGGATATTATATTGGGAGATACAGAAGTAAATCAGGTACTGACGCGCTATCATCCTGATTTGCCGGAGGATGTGGCTAAAGTCATCGAAAAAAAGCATCCTAACAAAGTGCTGGTACAGATGGTATCCAGTCAGATTGATGCGGATCGCATGGATTATTTACTGCGTGATTCTTATTTTAGCGGTACGACCTATGGGCAATTCGATTTGGCTCGCATATTAAGAACCTTGCGTTTAGTCGATCATCAGATCGTTTATAAAAATTCGGGAGTGCAGGCGATCGAAAACTATATTTTAGCCCGTTATCATATGTACTGGCAGGTGTATTATCATCCAACTGCTCGTTCGTTTGAACAGCTTTTATCACAGGTATTTAAACGTATCAAGGATCTTTATCAAGATGGCTTTGATTTTGATACTGATATCCGTTATCTGCTGCCGTTTTTAAAGAATCATTGGGACTATCGTGATTATCTTAATTTAGATGAATCTGTCGTACAATATTATTTCAGATGTTTCAGTGACAGCAAAGATCCGATATTATCTGATTTATCCCGCCGTTTCTTAGATCGTCATCTTTTGAAGCATCAGGATTATCATGATCCTAAAGAAGTAGAAGAGTTATCTAGGATTGCTTTAGAAAATGGATTTGATCCGAAGTATTACATTATTACCGATAATCAGCGTCAGATTCCTTATAAGCATTATGGAACCGACGGAGCTATCGAGGATATTAAAATATTGATGGACGATCAAAAGACATTGAAGGATCTTCCCGAAGTATCGGAGATTGTTGACGCTATTGTCCGCAGCAAGCGCAATAAAACAGATCAGAAAGTATATTATCCCAAAGAAATAAAATAACGCTTCAATTACGAAGCGTTTTTAAGTGGTCTTTTTAATAAAGCAAGCATGAGCATACCGATGATTGATCCGACAGCTAAAGCAATGATATAACCGATAGGATTACCGATAACACCAATAACAAAGATTCCGCCATGAGGAGCCATCAGTGTACAGCCTAATGCCATCGACAGACCACCAGCTACGGCTGAACCTACCACACAAGAAGGTAAGATATGCAGTGGATCGGCAGCTGCAAATGGAATTGCCCCTTCGGTTATAAAAGAGAATCCCATGATAATATTCGTTAAAGTTGTCTGCTGTTCTTTTTTTGTGAAACGGTTTTTGAAGAAGAACGTAGCTAATGCAATAGCTAATGGAGGAACCATTCCACCAATCATAACTGCTGCCATAATATCGTAATTTCCGGTCGCAATCGATGCGGTACCAAAAACATAAGCGGCTTTGTTGATAGGTCCTCCCATGTCGGCAGCCATCATTCCTCCTAATACAATACCAAGCAAGATTTTACTTGAACCGCCCATTGAATTTAATAATCCGGTAATCCCGTTATTAATCGCGGACATTGGCGGATTGATGAGGAAGGTCATTCCCAGTGCCATGAGTAAAATTCCAAAGAAGGGATAAAGCAGGACAGGTTTCAATCCTTCAAACGCATCCGGCAGATGATCGAACAAGCGGCGCAGACCGTTTATTAAATATCCGGCAGCAAATCCGGCAACTAAAGCTCCTAAGAATCCGGAACCGCCGGCATTCGCTAATGCTCCGCCAACAAAACCGACAGCTAAACCGGGACGATCGGCAATCGACATGGCAATGTAGCCGGATAGAATCGGCAGCATGAAACCAAAGGCAGTATCACCGGCTTTTTTAAAGAAGGCAGCTAACTCTGTATTGGAACCGAAATTCGCTGGATTAATTGAGAAGTCATCAAATAAGAAAGCTAAAGCAATGAGGATTCCCCCGCCAATAACAAATGGCAGCATATGGGATACGCCATTCATTAAGTGTTTATAAATAGTACGGCCTATCCCTTCAGAAGAAGTTTCTTCAGCGGATTGTACAGAATGGTCACTGTGATAGATCGGAGCATTGCCGCTGATTGCTTTATTAATCAATTCTTCTGCTTTATTGATACCATCAGCGACTTTAACTTGAATAACGGGTTTGCCGTCAAATCGAGCCATCTCAACATTTTTATCAGCTGCGATAATAACGGCTTCACATTCCGCTATTTCCTTAGCAGTAGGAGCATTTTTAACTCCACCGCTTCCATCTGTTTCAACTTTAATGGAAATTCCCATCTGTTTTGCTTTTTCTTCCAGGGCTTCGGCAGCCATATAGGTATGAGCAATTCCGGTCGGACAAGCAGTAACCGCTAATAAGCGATAGGTTCCGCTAAAAGTGTTCTGTTCTTCTTTTTTTGTTTCTTCCTTTTGTCTTTGACTGGCTTCTTTTTCATTGATCAGATTTAAGAATTCTTCTTTATCCTTAGCATTAATCAGCTTATCTTTAAATTCAGTATCCATCAACATTTGAGAAAGCATCGCTAGAATTTGAAGATGCTCATTTCCCCCGGTTTTAGGAACTGCAATCATAAAGAACAGATACGCCGGCTGCTGATCTAATGACTGGTAATCCACCCCATTTTTAACGACCATTGCTGCTAGTCCGGGAGCTGTAACCGTTTCACTTTGAGCATGCGGAATAGCAATGCCTTCACCGATTCCGGTTGTACTTAATTCTTCACGAGCATAAATGCCTTGCTTGTAGATTTCTTTATCTTTTAAATTCCCTTGATTATTCATTAAATCGACCAAGTGGTTAATTGCTTGATCCTTATTATCAGCTTGTGCATGAACATCAACGGATTCACTTTTTAATAAATCTAGGATTTTCATTATTGTATTACCTCCGTTTTTAGTTGTTGATAGACATCATCGATTGTTTCTTTTTGTGCTAAGTCTTTGCTGAAAGCTGTAGCTCCGCCGCAGGCACTCCCAAGCCGCAGTGCTTCACTGTAATCATGATGCTTTAAATATCCTGCTAAGAAACCGGCAACCATTGAATCGCCGCTGCCAACCGAATTGATGAGAGTTCCTTTTGCCCCAGGACAGTAATAGACTTGCTTGTCGTTAGCAACAAGGAGCGCTCCGTCTTTGCCAAGAGAGACTAAAACATTCATGGCACCTTGTTCCTGCAGTTTTTTTGCGTAGCCGATCAAATCTTTTTGACTGCTGATTTTTGTTTGAAAAATTTCTTCTAATTCACGATGATTCGGCTTAATCAGGAAGGGCTTATAAGGCAGAGCATTCAACAGCAGCTGTTTTGTTGCATCGACTAAAATACGAATTTCTTTATCTTTTAAACGATTCATGATTTTTTCGTAAATATCGTCCGGCAATGAAGAAGGAATGCTTCCAGCTAGGATTAAGGTGTCTCCTTTTTCTAAGGTATCGATCTTACTCATTAGTTCGTCTAGTTTCTTTTGTGAAATGAACGGTCCATTGCCGTTTATTTCCGTCTCTTTATTACCTTTCATTTTAATATTAATACGTGTCATCCCATCTTCTAGTTCACATAAGTCACAGATGAAACCACGCTGTGCTAATTCTTTTTTGATTTGCTGACCGGTAAAGCCGGCAATGAAGCCTAAAGCAGTATTCGGATAGCCTAAACGCTGCAGGATCGTTGAAACATTGAAGCCTTTTCCGCCAGGATACATTTCTTCTTTGACAGAACGGTTGGTTTCTCCTTCTTTGAAATCGGGAACCTGCATGATATAGTCTAATGAAGCATTAAAGGTTATGGTATATATCATTTTGAAACCTCCTCAATAAGGGTTAGATTTTTTAACTCTGAGTGCTCACAGTAATCGGTGATAATAGTCGCATCTTCAATATTGGCAAAATGAACGGGACTAATTTTGTTGAATTTGCTGTGATCGCAAAGGACATACCTTTTTTCACAGCGGCAAAAAGCGGTTTCTTTCATGGCAGCTTCTTCACTGTCAGGAGTTGTAAAGCCGTATTCGCTGTCTGCACCATTGGTGCCAAAAAAACCTTTGGTGAAATGATAGCGAGATACTTCTTTGATCGCTTGGCTTCCTACGCATCCGCCGGTGATTCCACGTATTTCTCCGCCGATGCAAATAACCTTAAAGCCATGAATAGCTAAGATATGAGCATGCAGCAGCCCGTTTGTTATATAGGTTGCGTTTTTTTCCTGCAGATAATCCAATAATTTTAAAGTTGTTGAACCGGAATCGATATAAACAATATCGTTTTTTTCTATATACTGACAGGCGCGATAAGCAATTTCCTGTTTTTCTTGTTCGTGCTGAAGCTGTCTTTCACTCAATGAGTTTTCTACTAAAACATTTCTTTTATCAAGAATAACAGCACCGCCGTGTACTCTTTTTAATAAGCCTTGCTGGTCTAACTCCAATAAATCACGTCGGATCGTTGATTCGGAAGCGCCAATCTGTTCTACTAAATCGACGACACTGACACTTTTGTTTTTCTGTAATTCTTTTAAGATATATTCATGTCTTTTATCTGTTATCATGTATAATCACCACTTTCAGTCATATTGTATGACTGTTCAATCAATAAGTCAATCAAAAACAGTCAAAAAACATTAAAATATTTATCAAACAATCATATATATGATTTGTTTTGACTGAAATAAAAGGCTATTTGCGCATAATAGCCTTTATTCACCAAGAGGTTGTTCTTCATTTGGCGCAGCATTTACAATTTTGGTGGAAGATTCACGCTTAAACCAGTAGAGACTGCCGTTAGGGGTAGATTTTCCGGTGATTGGATCGATGATTCTTTCCTCGATATCGCCGTTTGGCTTATACCAAGAATCCGTCACATAGAGATTCGTAAGATCATACCAAATATCCTTTGCGACCACACGATCATCATAATTGTCTAGGTTTGTATTGTCATCAAAGCCAACCCAGGTGGCACAGACGACTTTTTGATTATAGCCAACGACCAAGCTGTCATAGTCACTGGTTCCGCTTTTTCCGGCAAAAACCTGAGCACGCTTGTAGTTTAATAGAGTAGGGTTACTGTAAAGAATACACTTATCATCAAAAGGAGCTGTTAATAACTGGCTTAATACAAGACAGGTTGTTTTATCCAATAATTGAGTCGGCTTGCTGGAATGCTGATACAGCACATTTCCTTCCTGATCTTCGATTCGTTCGATACTATAGGGTTTATCATAGAGTCCTTCGGAAGCAAAAGCAGCATAAATTTGTGCAATATCGTACACAGATCCGGTAAATGTTCCCAACGCTAAAGAGGCATCGGGGGAAATATGGGTATACCCAAACTGTTTCAACTGATTCGTTAAGACATCTTCCCCTAAGAAAAGATGTGTTTTCATCGCATAAATATTATCTGATAAACCAACGGCACAGGCGAGTGTAATCTTATCAAAGGCATAGAGATTGCCAAAGTTTGTCGGCGCATATTCTTTTCCGCTAGCTAATTTGAATTTAGTCGGTTCACTGATGAAACTGGTTGTTGGATCAAACCCCTGCTTTAAGGCTATATAATAAAGGAGCGGCTTAATGGTAGAAGCTACCTGACGAGAAGCATCGGTTGCACGGTTAAACTGTGAATCCTGATAGTCTTTTCCACCGGTTAATGCGAGAATTTTAAAGGTATAAGGTTCAATCGCAATCGCAGAACACTGAAGCTGTTCATTAGTCATGCGATTGTTGACACTGCTGCTCATTTCATTTTGAGCGGCAGCATCCATCGTCGTATAGATTTTTAAGCCTTGATTGATATAATCCTTTTCATAGAAACCAAGCTCCTTTAATTCATTAATGACGGTATCTTTATAATAGTAGAGGGTAGTGTCCATAAAAGGATTATTATCTGTATTTAATGGGGTTTCTTGCTGAATGCTTTGATCATAGGTTTCTTGATCAATTTTTCCTTGTTTTAATAAAGCCGCTAAAACAATCCCTTGTCTTTCTTTCGCATCTTCGGGAGAAATAAGGGGAGAATAAATATTAGGTCCGTTGATTACCCCGGCCAGCATCGAGCTTTCTAACAGGTTGAGCTCACTGGCAGATTTGTTGAAATAGAATTTTGCGGCGTTTTCAATGCCGTAAACACCGTGTCCAAAATAAATCGTATTTACATAGCCTTCTAATATCTGATCTTTAGAATAATGCGTTTCGATCTGCATCGCATAGATGGCTTCTTCGATTTTTCTTTTATATGTGACTTCATTTGTCAAAAAAAGATTACGAGCATACTGCTGAGTAATGGTACTTGCCCCTTGGGTTGTATCGGATGTCACATTATTTGTGATGGCACGAATAATCCCTGTCAGATCAAAACCATGATGCTGATAAAAATTACGATCCTCGATCGCAATGATACTGTCAATAAATAATGGGGAAATTTCTTCTAAACTGACATAACTGCCACTGTTCTCATGGTTAGCTTGATAAAAGATTTCTCCTTTATTGTCATACATTTCCAAATAGGAACTCTTTCCAATAGAGGGTTTGCTTGATAAAAAAGCAATGATATATGCACTGATTAATAAAGCGACAAGCGTAAGAACAATACAAATCATGATTTTCGTAAACTTTTTCATTTTATCACCTGTTTTTATTTTGGATAATTTCGTGTATAATATTCACTGGTGATAAAAATGTATAAGTTTGTTAGGATAAAATATAAAAGTATTATGGTCAATGGTGATGATAAGAACAGTGTTGAGATCAGTGCGAATGGAACAATTCATGAACGAAACGGTCATACGAACATTTATTTTGAATCAAAAGAAAAAACAGTATTTGAGATTGATGTTGAAAATGAATGCCTTGATTTAAAACAAGGAGAAAGCAGACTCCATTTAGAAATAAAAAAAATGATTGAAAACAGCTATCAGACGCCTTATGGCATGTTGGGGCTAATTACACATTTAGATGTTTTAGAGTTAAATGAAGATCGTTTAAAAATAAAATATCGTTTATTTCAAGAAGAGGAGTGCATTTCAAATATCTATATGCAGATCCACTGGCTGCCTGCCAGTTGATCTTTTTTATTGATAAATAGAAGAAAATTTATTTTTTCTTTGACTATGAGATCATTTTGTTTTATTATAGTGTATATTTGTGTGTATTTTGATAGGAGGTCAGATAATGGCTATTAATAAAATAGAAACAGCCCTTAAACAGTTATTGGCGGACAGCGTCATTAAAAGTGGTTTATTAGATACAATCGAAGCAGATAATATCGTTATTGAAATTCCTAGAGACACGACTCATGGGGATTATTCTTCAAATATTGCGATGCAGCTTACGAAACAATTGAAAAGAAATCCGCGTGAAATTGCGCTAGCTATCGTCAATGGTTTGGAAACGGATAAAGATTTAATCACAAAAGTGGAAATTGCCGGTCCGGGATTCATTAATTTATTTGTACATAAAGCATCGATGACATCAATCATCGGTGAAGTTATCAGTGAAGGAGACCAGTATGGCCGCACGGATTTTGGGAAAGGCATTAAATATGATGTCGAATTTGTTTCGGCTAATCCAACCGGGGATCTTCATTTAGGTCATGCTAAGGGGGCAGCGGTAGGTGACAGTATTTGCCGTATCTTAGATGCTGCCGGTTATGAGGTAACAAGAGAATATTATATTAATGATGCGGGAAATCAGATCAATAATCTGGCAGCTTCATTATTTGCTCGTTACCTGCAGGCTTTTGGCAAAGACGCAGAATTGCCATCAGACGGATATCATGGCAAAGATATTATTGATATTGCTGAAAAAATGAAAGAAGAATTTGGCGATCGTTTTGTAAATAGTGAATATGAAGAGGTACGTCAGCAGTTCAGAGATATCGGAGTAAAATATGAATTGCAGAAAATTAAGGATATTTTACAAGAATTCAGAGTATCTTATGATGTATGGTATCCGGAAACACGTCTTTATGAAGAAGAACGTATTCAGCCGGCATTGGATAAATTAAATGAAAAAGGCTATACCTATAAAGAAGAAGGCGCTTTATGGTTAAGATCAACAGCTTTCGGTGATGATAAAGACCGTGTATTAATCAAAAGCGACGGAAGCTACACTTATTTGACACCGGATATTGCGTATCATTTAGATAAGTTCAATCGCGGATACGATTATTTAGTCGATTTATTGGGAGCAGACCATCATGGCTATATTGCCCGTATGAAAGCAGCGGTTCAGGCGTTAGGGTATAATGCCGATCAGTTAGAAATCGATATTATTCAAATGGTCAGAATGATTCAGGACGGTCAGGAAGTGAAAATGTCAAAACGTACAGGAAACGCAGTTACGATTCGTGATCTGGTAGAAGAAATCGGAGTAGATGCCACACGTTATTTCTTTGTGTGCAAAGCAGCCAGCAGCCGTTTTGATTTTGATTTGGATCTTGCAAAGAGTCAGTCAAATGATAATCCTGTCTTTTATGCACAGTATGCTCATGCCAGAATGTGTTCGATTATGACACAGGCTGAGAAACTTCATATTGACAAGTCGTCTCAATATGATTTAATAGTAGAAGAAAAAGAAATTGAACTAGTGAAACATATCAATGAGTTTAGAAATGAAATCATCGATAGTGCAAAGAATCGCACGCCCCATAAAATCGCTAACTATATTCAGAAACTAGCACAGCTTTTCCATAGCTTCTATGGAGAATGCAAAGTATTGGACAGCGAAAATAAAGCGTTAAGTGCTCAGCGTTTAGCGTTAGTGGAAGCGACGAAAATCACTTTAAAGAATGCTTTGAATTTAATTGGTGTTGAAGCACCTGACAAAATGTAAGGAGATAAGGTTATGCAAGAAATGAGTCAAAATTCGATGTTAGACATTGCTTATGATTTAATGTCTAAAAAGAAGAAACCGGTAGATTTTTATAAACTTTACGAAGAAGTAAGTGAAATCAAAGGATTTAACAGTGAGGATGCTAGTGAACATCAATCATTATTTTATACGAATATCACATTAGATGGTCGTTTCATCACCGTAGGAGAAAATCAATGGGATTTAAGAAGCAGACATAAATTTGAAAATGTGCATATCGATATGAATGACATCTACAATGATGATGAAACTGAAGAAGCAGACGCTATTGAAGAAACAGAAGAAGACAGTGAAGAGGAAGAAGTTGCTTCTGAAGAAGACGAATATTAATAATCAGACAGAGAATATCCAGTTCTCTGTTTTTTCATATAAAAAAGCGCTTCAAGGAAGCGCTATTTGGATTGAGTCGCCAGTTCACTTAGGAATAATTCGATAAAGATAAAGAAGATGGCCTGATCATCGAGAAAAGAATCATACGATGAGCGGGAGATATAAGGCAGATATATAATTTCTGTTGCATAAGGTAAAAGCGGGCAGTGCGGATTCATTGTAAAGATGATCACATCACAGCCTTTTTCTTTACAGCTGGAAGCGATTTGCTCATAGACATGCGATAATCCTGTAATAGTGAAAATAATACACAGATCCCCTTTAGTTAAAATATCCTCTTGATTAATCATCAGCACACTGTCGATAATGGCTTCACAGTCAAAACCTAACTGAGCGACACGATAACGAAATTGCTGGGCAGATAAACCGGTACGATTATTCCCCATTACTTTTACTCGTTTTGCCTTTTTAAATATTTGAACGATTTTCTTTAGTTGATTGGGTTCAACATGCTGTCTTAATGCTAGAATATGCTTTGAATATTCATCGGCAATCTTTGTGATCGGATCAGGCTTATCCGTCTCATAATCTTTTTCCATAGAAATAATATAGCGTGACAATTCAAATTTAAATTCAGAAAATCCCTGATAGCCCATCTTTTTACATAAACGCATTATTGCTGATTTTGAGGTATCTGTTCGATCTGCCAAGCTATCGATCGTATTACGAATGATGGTATTGGGATTTTTCATAATATAGTCATAAACGAGTCGTTCAGATTTAGTGAACGAGTCTTTGTATAAGTTTAATTTATCTATTGGATTCATGCTTATCCCTCCGTCTCCATTATAGCATGATTGAAAATAAAATCTATTATTTTGGAACTTTTTCCATTTTTATGATAAAATTACCAATTATATTTGAAATAAGTTCCAAAACATGCTATAAAGGAAGTGGGAATATTAAACAACCATGAATAAAAAGGAAAGTAAAGCTATAAAAGGAGGTGTAATTATGGCAAAAAAACCAAATATATTATTTTTTGCGGCAGATCAGATGCGTGCGGATTCCCTGCACCATTTAGGAAATGAAGCATCGATCACGCCGAACATTGATGCGCTTTTAAATGAGGGAGTCTCTTTTGAAAATGCTTATTGTCAAAATCCGGTATGTGTACCGTCTCGCTGCAGCTTTTTAACGGGACTGTATCCGCATACCATGGGACATCGTACAATGCATTTCTTACAGAGAGAAAACGAACCTAATATTTTAAGAGAAATGAAAAACAATGGCTATGAAGTCATTTGGATCGGCGGAAATGATATTGTTCCCAGAGATAGAGTTAAAACAGCGTACTGTGACGCTTATTATGAAGGTATTGACTTTAGCGATTCACGGGATGTCATCAGCGATAAGACTTTTGGCGGACTAGCGGATCATCAGCCGAAAGTGACGAAAGAAATGATCGATGACGGCAGTCTGTATTCTTTTTATATCGGTAAATTAGAAAAACTTGATCTGACCGGTCAATTAGACTGGAACCGTGTGAAAATTGCGATTGATTATATTGAAAGAAAAAGCAAAGAAAAAGATTCTAAACCATTCTTTCTTTATTGTTCTCTTTTTTTTCCACATCCGCCATACGCTTGTGAGGATCCTTGGTACAGTATGATTGACCGCAGTAAAGTCCCGCCACG